>NZ_BKAJ01000046.1 GCF_007992495.1 Reyranella soli | reverse complement strand
CATGAGACTGATCATGGCTATGCCTTCCCCTTCAGCGTCAGGTCTTCATACGGGGCCGTGTAGACGAAGCCCTTGATCAGGCCGAAGCCCGACTGGTCGACGCGCGGCCCGACGCCAGAGATGAAGGCGAGCTGGAAGATCGGCGCATAGATCGCCTTCTCCTGCACCGCCTGCTGCAGGCGCTGCAGGATCGCCGTGCGCTTGGCCTGGTCCATCTGCGTGGCTTGCTCGGCGAACAGGGCGTCGATGTCGGGGTAGCTGCCGTAGGCATAAGTGCCACCCTTGGCGACGAAGGCCTCGGCGCGTGTGGCGCAATTGCCGAACGCACCGGAAGCGCCCTGCACGATGTTCTTGAGCTTCTTCTCGGAGTAGGCCTTGAAGAAGGCGGCGCGCTCGAGCGGCCGCAGCTTCACGCGGATCCCGACCTCGCGCAGGTTGTTCAGCGCGACCTCGCCGATATTGGCGTACGAGGTGTCGCAGTAGTAATCGCCGGCATCGAAGCCGCGCCCGTGGCCGGCCTCGGCCAGCAGCTTGCGGGCGCGGGCCGGGTCGTACACCGGCGCCGGCGGCTGCCAGTAGAACTCGAAGTTCTCGGGGAAGATGCTGCCGGTCAGCCGCGAATGGCCGAGCGTCAGCGCCTCGTTGATGGTCTTGAGGTCGAGGGCGAAGCCTACGGCCTGCCGCACGCGGATGTCGTGCCACGGCGACTGCGGGTCCCACTGTTCCGGGAAATAGAGCCAGAACGGCGCCGAGCCCAGCGCCGGCTTGATGGCGAGGCCAGGTGTGCGCAGCAGCTCGTCGGCGAGCTCGCCGCGGATCGAGTAGGCGATGTCGACTTCGACGCGCTGGAGGGCGGCAAGCCTGGTCGCCTCGTCGGGGATCACCTGGAAGACCAGCCGCTTGATGGCGGGCTTCTTGCGCCAGTAGCCCTCGAAGGCCTCGCATACCAGCTCGACGCCCGGTGTGAAGGAAACGAACTTGTACGGCCCCGCGCCGACGGGCGCCTTCTTGAAGCCTTCGTCGCCGACCTGCTCGACATACTTCTTGGGCACGATCCAGCCGGCGCCGCTGGCGCCGGCATAGAAGGTGAGGAAGTCCGGCCACGGATCCTTCAGGCGGATGGTCAGCCGGTGCGGGTCGCGGATGTCGACGCCGGCAACGCGGTCCTTCAGGGATTTGCTCGCGGCGCCGCGATAGCGTTCGAGCGAGAACTTGACGTCCTCGGCCGTGAGCTCGTCGCCATTGTGGAACTTCACGCCTTTGCGCAGCGACAGCGCATAGCTCAGCCCGTCGGCCGACATGGTGCAGGATTCGGCAAGGCACGGCGCCATCGGATTGCCGGGCATCGCCTTCAGGACCGCGTCATGCATGGCGTAGAGCAGCATGAAGGGCGTGATGATGCCGGGCGTCTCCGCCGGGTCGAACCAGGTTGGCGCCAGCGAGACATGCGCGGCGACGCGCAATCCTTCGGGTGCGGCGCCGGCCGAGCGCAGCGTGGCGCTGATCAGGGCGGCCGTCGAAAGACCAAGAACGCCACGCCGCGTGGTGCTGAGAGAAACCATGGCTGCCTCCCCTAGGCGCCGCCCTTCAGGCGGACGTCTTCGTAGGGTGCGGAATAGGGATGCCCGCTGATCAGGCCGAATGCCGATTCGTCGACTCGCGGGCCCTGGCCGTTGAGGAAGGCGAGCTGCCACAGCGGCGCGTACACCGTGCGCTCGTGCACCAGCTGCTGCATGCGGTGCAGGATCGCCGTGCGTTTGGCTCGGTCGGTCTCCGCCGTCTGCTGGGCAAACAGCTCGTCGATGTCGGGGTAGCTGCCGTAGACATAGGCCCCGCCCTTGGCGACGAAGGTCTCCATCCGGGTCGCCGCGTTGCCGAACGCGCCGCTGCCGCCCTGGATGAGGTTGCGATACTTCTTCTCGGAATATCCCTTGGTGAAGGCGGCCCGTTCGATGGCGCGCATCTTCATGCGGATGCCGACCTCCGCAAGGCTGCCCAGGGCCGCTTCGCCGAGATTGGCGTAGGAGGAATCGCAGAAGTACTCGCCGGCATCGAAGCCGCCGCGGAAGCCCGCTTCCGCGAGCAGACGGCGCGCCGCCGCCGGATCGTGCGGAATCGTCGGCGGTTGCCAGTAGTAATCGAAATCCTTCGGCACGATGCTGCCGGTCAGCAGCGAATGGCCGAGCGTGAGTGCCTGGTTGATGCCCTCGCGATCCAGCGCCAGCGTGGCGGCCTTGCGCACCCGCGCATCATGCCAGGGCGACTTCGGGTCCCACTGATCGGCAAAATAGATCCAGAACGGCGAGTTGATCAGCACCGGCTTCAACTCGAGGCCCGGCGTGCGCTGCAATTCCTCGGCCAGCTCGCCGCGGATCGAGTAGGCGAGGTCGACCTCGCCGCGTTTCAGCGCCGCGAGCCGCGTGGTCTCCTCTTGGATCACCTTCCAGACCAGCTTCTTCACGGTCGGCACCTTGCGCCAGTAACCGTCGAATGCCTCCATCACCAGTTCGATGCCGGGAGTGAAGGAGACGAACTTGTAAGGTCCCGCGCCGATGGGCTCTTTCTTGAAGCCATCCTCGCCCACGCTCTCGACGTATTTTTTCGGGACGATCCAGCCCGCGCCGGTAACGCTGGAATAGTAGGTGAGGAAATCCGGCCAGGGCCGGTGCAGGTGGAAGACCACGCGCCGTGGATCGGGCGTCTCCACGGCCGCCACCTGCTCCTTGATGAAGCCTGCGGCATTGCCGCGATAGCGCTCGAAGGAGAATTTGACATCTTCCGCCGTCACCGGCGCACCGTTGTGGAAGATGGTGCCGGGGCGCAGCACGAAGCTGTGGCTCAACCCATCGGCGGAAGCGCTGTAGGACTCGGCCAGGCACGGCGCGGCCGGATTGCCCGGCATCGGCTTCACCAGCCCGTCATGCAGGGCATAGAGCAGCATGAACGGCGTGACGATGCCGGGCGTCTCGGCTGGATCGAACCAGGTCGGCGCCAGCGAGATATGGGCGGCGTAGACCAGCCGGCTGTCCGCCGACCTGGCGGGTCTGGCGCCGGTCGCCAGGACGCCAAGAGCCGCGAGGCCGAGCAGCTCGCGTCGCGTGGCGCGCGAGCGGGTTGCTCCGGGTACATGAACGCGCAGGTGACGTAGGGACGAACGCATGTGGTCACTCCCTGTTGTCAGCTTGGCTTGATGGTCACGTCCTCATACGGTGCGGAATAGGCATGGCCGCGGATCAGGCCGAGCGCGGATTCGCCCATGCGCTTGCCCTGGCCGTTGAGCAGGGCGAGCTGCCAGATCGGCGCGTAGACCGACTTTTCGTGCAGGATCTGCTGGATGCGAGCGAGCATCGCCGTGCGCTTGGCGACATCCATCTCGGCCGCCTGCTCGGCGAACAGCGTGTCGATTTCGGGATAATTGCCATAGGCATAGGCGCCGCCCTTGGCGGCGAAGGCTTCCAGTCGCGTCGCGGCGTTGCCGAAGGCGCCGGACGAGCCCTGGATGATGTTCTTGAGCTTCTTCTCGGAGTAGGCCGCGAAGAAGGCGGCGCGCTCGAGCGGCCGCAGCTTCACGCGAATGCCCGCTTCCTGCAGGTTGTTCAGCACCGCCTCGCCGAGATTGGCGTAGGACGAATCGCAGTAATAGTCGCCGGCATCGAAGCCGCTGCGGAAACCGGCCTCGGCCAGAAGCTTCTTGGCGGCGGCGAGGTCGTATTTCGCCGCTGGCGGCTTCCAGTAGAAGTCGAAGCTGTCAGGGATGATGCTGTTGGTGATCGGCGAATAGCCGAGCGTCAGCGCCTCGGAAATCGACTTGTGATCGATCGCAAGCCGCGCCGCCTCGCGCACGCGCTGGTCATGCCATGGCGACTTGGGATCCCATTGGTCGGGGAAGTAGAGCCAGAAGGTGCCCTGGAGCACCACCGCCTTCAGCGTGAGGCCGGGCGTCTTCTGCAGCTCCTCGGCGAGCTCGCCGCGGATCGAGTAGGCGAAATCGACCTCGCCGCGCTTCAGGGCGGCGAGCCGCGTCGCCTCCTCGGGCACGACCTTGAAGACCAGGCGCTTCACCGCCGGCACCTTGCGCCAGTAGGCGTCGAAGGCTTCCAGGACGAGCTCGACGCCGGGCGTGAAGGAGACGAAGCGGTAGGGCCCCGCGCCGATCGGCGCCTTCTTGTAGCCCTCCTCGCCGACCTGCTGGACGTACTTCTTCGGGACAATCCAGCCCGCGCCGGTCGCCGAACTGTAGAAGGTCAGGAAATCCGGCCACGGTTTCTTGAGTACGAAGCGCACGCGCCGCTCGTCCGGCGTTTCGACGGTGGCCACGCGTTCTTTCATCAGCGCGGCCGATGTGCCGCGATAGCGCTCGAAGGAGAACTTCACGTCCTCGGCCGTCACCGGCTCGCCGTTATGGAACTTGGCTCCGGCGCGCACGGTGAATTCGTAGCTGAGGCCGTCGGGCGCCATCTTCCAGCCGTCGGCCAGGCACGGCTCGTTGGCGTTGCCGGGCATCGGCTTCACCATGGCGTCGTGCAGGGCATACATCAGCAGGAAGGGCGTGATCATGCCCGGCGTCTCGGCCGGATCGAACCATGTGGGCGCCAGCGAGATGTGCACCGCCCAGGTGAGCTGTCCCTGTGCGTTGTTGGCGTTTGCCGTGCGTTGTCCGGTGGCTAAAAGCCCAAGCGCCGAAAGCGCAAGCAGGTTCCTGCGGCTGAAGTCTTGTGTCGATCGGCCAAGCGAATTAATGCCGCCTGCTCGGCCGTATGGAGCTGGTCTTGCCTTCCCGTCCATTGTTGCCTCCCAGCCGACCCCTTTTGGTGGAGCCTTGCCTTTGCAATGTCGGAATCGAAAGGACGCGACTGACTTTCAATTTTAAGCCTCGCAACGTGCGAGGAACGCTATGCTGCCTCCTTGGTGCTCTCGTCATCGACGTTAAGGGCAAGGCCGGGATCGGGCAACGGAATTCCGCTGATCAAGGCTGTTCGAGCGGGCGATGGCTTGCCCGTTGCACGCGCCCGTGGTCAGAGTCCGGCAAACAGGGAGTGGGGAAGCATGAGCAGTCTTACGCGGCGGGCGGTCCTCGCCGGCGCGTCCGCCTTGCCATTTGCAGCGGCAGGCGCCGCGCGGGCGCAGGCGAAGTTTCCGGACCGGCCGATCCGGCTGATCATTCCGTGGGCGGCGGGCGGACCGGCCGATGCCGGGTTCCGTATCCTGGCGCAGTCGGTGTCGAAGAAGCTCGGCCAGCAGGTCATCGTCGACAACAAGGCGGGCGCTTCGGGCATCATGGGTGCGATGGCGCTACAGGAGGCCAAGCCCGACGGCTACACGATCTCGCAGATGCACATGAGCGTGCTGCGCCAGCCACTGCTCAACAAGCAGCTCACCTACAATCCGATCAACGACCTCACCTACATCCTGCAGATCACCGGCTTCGTCATGGGTGTGGTGGTGAAGGCCGATGCGCCGTGGAAGACGCTGCCCGAGCTCCTGGTCTACGCCAAGGCCAATCCGGGCAAGATGAACTGGGGCACGCTCGGCATCGGCTCGACCCAGCATCTGGCGATGGAGCGGGTCGGCATCACCCAAGGCGGGCTCAACTGGACGCACGCACCCTATCGTGGCACCACCGACACGCTGCGCGCTCTGCTGGGTGGCGAGATCGACTTCGCCTCGGAGTCTTCGGGCTGGGCGCCGATGGTGCAGGCGGGGCAGCTGCGCCTGCTGGCGGTCTTCACGGCCGAGCGCGCCAAGCGCTTCCCGGATGTGCCGACAGTGAAGGAGCTCGGCATCTACGTGGTGGTCGACAGCCCGGGTGGCCTGATCGGCCCCAAGGGCATGGATCTCGCCGTGGTCGCCGTGCTGGCCGATGCCTTCCGTGCCGCCGCGCAGGAACCTGAGCACCTGAAATTCCTTGAGAACATGGACCAGCCGCTGATCCTGCTCGATGGGCCCGCCTACAAGATGGCGATGGCCAAGACCTACGAGGAGGAGAAGGAGCTGCTGCGTCGCCTGAACCTGCTGCCTGCATAACAACACCGGGAGGTCGCCATGTCGGAAGAGCGCAAGAAAGTGATGCAGCGTTTCGAGGATCGTCTGGCCCGGCTCGAGGCACTGCGCCACGAGATGCCGGCGCGCTGGCAGATCTTCCACCTGCACAACGCGCTGAACGCCCTGCCGCACGACCACGGCACGGCCGACCTGCATCTCGACGAGTTCGACCGCCACGACCTCGCCAAGGAATACCCCGAGCTCGAGGCTGACAAGGTCCCGTCAGTCGACGAGATCAGGACACGGTTCGACAACCTCGCCGGCGGGCTGCTGTAGTTTTCGCTGGGGGCGCGCCACTCCAGTGGCGCGTCTTCTCATGCTCTTTCGGACCGCCGGCGTCTCGCCGGCTCA
>NZ_BKAJ01000045.1 GCF_007992495.1 Reyranella soli | reverse complement strand
GGGGGGGGGGGGGGGGGTTACAGACAATCTTCGAAGCCCCCTCTCCTAGCCTCTCCCCCTAGCGGGGGAGAGGAACATGAAGGGGAGCATAAGAGGGGCAATCAGCCTTCAGGGAGGAGGCGCGAGGATGGTGACCGTTGCCGCCCCCTTGGGCGAGCGCAGTGCGTTGGCCGGCGGCCTGTGGCGCTGGGGCCGGCCGGCGGGTATCGCCGCGCTGATCGCGATCCTCTGTTTCCTGTCGCTCTATCCCATGCTGATGCTGCTCTACGGCAGCCTGCATTCGACGCCGCCGGGCATCGCCGGTGAATTCAACCTCAACGGCTACATCAGCATCGCCACACCTGAGAACCTGGTGGTGCTGGCCAATACCGTCGGCATCTCCCTGGTCAAGACCGTGTTGGCCCTGGCGCTCGCCGTGCTGCTGGCCTGGATCATCGCGCGCACCGACACGCCGGGCCGCGGCGTGCTGGAAGTGCTGATCACCTTGCCCTTCTTCATCCCGCCGATCCTGACGGCGACCGCCTGGGCGATGCTGGGCAACGCCCAGGTCGGCACCATCAACCTCGCCTGGCGCTGGCTCACGGGCAGCGACGGCACCCTGGTCGACGTCTACTCCTACGGCGGCGTCATCTGGCACATGATGCAGTATTCGACGCCGTTCATCTTCCTGTTCGTGGTCGATGCCTTCCGCGCCATGGATCCAGCGCTCGAGGAATCGAGCCGCATGTCGGGCGCCACGCGCTGGCAGACCTTCTGGCGCGTCACCTTCGCCCTGATGCTGCCGGTCACCACCAGCGCCTTCATCCTGAGCTTCATCCGCGGAATCGAATCCTTCGAATCGGCGGTGTTCTTCGGCGTGCCGGTCGGCATCGAGGTGATCACCACCACGATCTACAATTCGATCACCCAGCGCGCCCAGCCCGACTACCAGTCGGCAACGGCGCTGTCCTTCGCCGCCCTCGCTTTGATGTTCCTGCTGCTGGTGATGCAGAACCGCCTGCTGCGCGGCCGCAGCTTCACCACGGTGACCGGCAAGGGCTATTCGCCCAACATCACGCGGCTCGGCCGGCTGCGCTGGGTCACCTTCGGCACCTGCATCCTGTTCTTTGCGCTCACCGTGGCATTGCCGATCGGCCAGCTGCTGCTCAGCTCCTTCTTCAAGTTCTTCGGCTTCTACGAAGCCGACATGCTGACCTTCGACCACTATCGCAGCGTCTGGGAGAATTCGAGCTTCTGGCGCGCCTTCGGCAACACCATGCTGCTGGGCGTGGCCGGCGCCACGGCGACCATGGCCCTGGGCGGCATCGTCGCTTACGTCACCACCCGCACGCGCTGGCGCGGCCGCCGCCTGATCGACCTTCTGGCTTGGCTGCCCTGGATGATGCCCGGCATGGTCCTGGGCATCGGCTTCCTGTGGGGCTTCGCCATCCTGCCGCACGCCATCCCGATCTACGGCACGCTGTGGGCATTGCTGCTGGCCTATATCGCCCTCGGCACGCCGGTCGCCGTGCGCGTGACCTCGTCCGCCTACCAGCAGATTGCCAACGACATCGAGGAGTGCAGCCGCGTGCACGGTGCCGGCTGGTGGCAGACTCTGGGCCGCATCCTGATCGCGTTGGCCTGGCCCGCCTTCGCGGTCGGCTGGGTGCTGATCTTCTTCGGCATCATGCGCGAGCTCAGCGCCTCGATCCTGCTCTATGCGCCCGGCACCGAGGTGCTGTCGGTGGTCATGCTGAAGATGTGGGTGAGTGGCAAGCCCGAGGAAGTGAGTGTCATCGGGTTGGTGATGCTGGTGCTGGTCCTGGTGTTCCGCTGGGTCCAACTGAAAGTCATCAAGAGACGCATCAGCACGTTGTGATTGGGAGGGATGGGTCCATGTTGAGGAGAAGCGTTCTCGGTCTTCTGGCCGCCGGCACCGCCATCGGTCCCGCGTGGGCACAGGACGACTGGGCGAAGACCGTCGAGGCGGCCAAGAAGGAAGGCAAGCTGGTCGTCTACACCGCCTCGATCGGCTCGCCGTCGCTGAAGGCAGTCGTCAAGGCCTTCGAGCAGAAATACGGCATATCGGTCGAGCTTCTGGAAGCGCGCGCCAGCGAAGTGCGCGAGCGGGTGCGGGTCGAACAGTCAGCGGGTCGCTTCCTGGGCGACGTCCATCACAATGGCAGCACGACCACTTGGCTGATGACGCGCGACGGCAACTTCCAGCCGCACGGCCCCATCCCCAACATCAAGAACATCATGGCGCCCTTCGACGCGGACGATATTCGAATCCCCGCCGAGGTCATCAGCTACTGCCTGATGATCAACCGCAACCTGGTGAAGCCCGGCGACGAACCCAAGAGCTGGAAGGACATCCTCGATCCCAAGTGGACGGGCAAGATCCTGTCCGACGACTACCGCGCCCTGGGCGGCGGCGCCGTCTTCTTCGTCGTGATGCACGACACCTTCGGCAAGGAATTCCTCGAGAAGCTGGCGACCCAGAAGCCGGTCTTCTCGCGCGACATTGCCAACAGCGAGCGGCGCGTGGCGCGCGGCGAGTACCCGATCTACCTGCCCTTCTCGCTGCAGGACTACAACACGCTGAAGGGCCTGCCGGTGAAGCCGATCGTACCCGTCGAGGGGCGGCCGTACGTCCGTTTCGACCTCGCGATGCTGAAGAACGCGCCGCGTCCCAACGCCGCGCGCCTGTTCATGAACCACTACCTCGAGCCGGAGCAGCAGCTCATCTACGCCAACGCCGGCTACAATCCCGTCGTGAAAGGCGTGGTCGAAAAGACCATCGAGGAGATCCGCGTCCTGCTGGCGACCAAGGCGCTGGGCACCACCGTGCCCGAACGCCAGGACGCCATGCTCGAGCTCGCCAAGCAGATCTTCAAGTAGGACCGCATGCCCAGCGTCTCCCTGCACGAAGTCGGCCGGCACTTTGGCGAGGTCAGGGCGGTCGACGGCATCGACCTCGCGGTCGAGCACGGCGAGTTCGTGACCCTGCTGGGGCCGTCGGGCTGCGGCAAGACCACGACCCTGCGCATGGTGGCGGGGCTGGAGCGCAACGACACCGGCTCGATCGTGATCGGCGGCCGTGTGGTGAGCGACGCGCCGGCCGGCCTGTTCGTGCCGCCCGACCTGCGCAAGCTCGGCATGGTGTTCCAGTCCTACGCGATCTGGCCGCACATGACGGTGTTCGACAATGTCGCCTATCCGCTGAGCGTACGGCACGTCGCCAAGCCCGAGATCAAGGAGCGCGTGATGGCCGCGCTGCGGCTGGTCGAGATGGATCGCTTCGCCGACAGGCCGGCGCCGGCGCTGTCGGGCGGCCAGCAGCAGCGCGTGGCGATTGCCCGCGCCCTGGTGTTCGAGCCCGAGGTGCTGCTGCTCGATGAACCGCTCAGCAACCTCGACGCCCGCCTGCGCGCCCAGATGGGCGATGAGTTCCGCGCCCTGCAGCGGCGGCTGAAGATCACCACGCTCTATGTCACGCATGACCAGGAAGAGGCGATGGCGCTGTCCGACCGTGTCGTGGTCATGCAGCGCGGCCGCATCCTGCAGGTGGGTGCGCCTGAAGACGTCTATCGGCGGCCGGCCAGCCGCGAGGTCGCGGCCTTCTTCGGCACGCCGAACTTCATCGAGGCGACCGTCGCGGCCTGCCGTCCGGCCGGCGACGGCGATTGGCTGGTGACCATCGACGGCGGCCATTGCCGCGCCGGCCAGGACTTCAAGGCGGGCGAGGCCATATCGGTGATGGTGCGGCCTGAGGACGTCACGCTCGCTGCGGCGGCCACGCCGGCGATCAACGGCCACCTCACCTGGCCGGGCAAGGTCGTCGACGGCGTGTTCCGCGGCCCGCGCCGCTCGCTCACCGTCGAGACGGCAGGCCTCAAGTTCAACGTCGAATGCGCTTCCACGCGCGCCGCCGCGGTGGGTGACACCGTCACGCTGCTGGTCGACGCCGACAATGCGTGGGCGTTAAAAGCCTGACGTCTGATCAAGTCGGAGGGCGCGAATGGCGCGGTTGCGGGCAGAGGATGCGGAGAAGCGGGCGGCGAGCGGCCATGGGCCCGACTTCCTCGAAGCCTTTGCGCGCGGGCTGCGGGTCATCGGGGCGTTCGGCCGCGAGAAGAAGCACATGACCCTGAGCGACGTGGCGCGGGCCACCGACCTGCCCAAGCCCAGCGTGCGGCGCGCCCTCTACACCCTCACCTGTCTCGGCCTGGCGGAGAATGACGGCCGCAGCTTCCGTCTGACGCCGCGCATCATGGAGCTGGCCTCGGCCTATCTCGGCTCGAACATGGTCTCGACCGTCGTCCAGCCAGCCTGCGAGAGCATCGCCGATCGCACCGAGCAGTCGTGCTTCGCTGCCGTGCTCGACGGCTACGATATCGTCATGATCGCCCACTCGCTGCATGGCCGGCCCGACGTGCTGGCGCCGACCATCGGCTTGCGGCGTCCCGCCTTCAACACCGCAGCCGGCCGCGCCATCCTGAGCCAGGTTCCCGACAAGGTGCTCGATGCCTGGCTGGACAAGCTCGAGCCCAAGGTGATGACCGACTTCACCGTCACCGACAAGAAAGCGCTGCGGGCCGAGATCCTGCAGGTGCGCAAGCAGGGCTACGCCATCACCGCCCAGGAAATGCGCCGCGGCTACCACGCGGTGGCGGTACCGCTCCGGCGCTACGACGGCGCCACCATCGCCGCAGTGTGCGTCGCGGCATGGGTCGAGGATTCGGCGGTGGGGTCGTTCGCCGAGAAGTACCTCTCCGCTCTCAAGGAAGAGGTCGAGGCGCTGCAGCCGCAGCTTCTGTGATCATGTCGTCCTGAGCGAAGCGAAGGACCTCGTCGCCGCTTGCAACCGACATGAGATCCTTCGCTGCGCTCAGGATGACAGAGGCGGGCCTGGAGGCCCGCGGTCCGGCAAGACTACTTCCCGCCGGCAAATGGATTGTCGTCGCCGTCCCAGTAGCGCTTGAGCAGCGGCACCTGCAGGAAGGCGAAGACCAGGGTCAGCGGGAAGCTCAGGAACATCTTGCTGGCGATCCAGGTGTCGGTTGGGAAGCTTCGCCACATCACCTCGTTGACCGCGGCCAGCACGAAGAAGAACAGCGCCCAGCGCACTGTGAGCTTGCGCCAGCCCTCGTCGGTCAGGCGGAAGGCCGCGCCGAAGATCGGCTTCAGCAACGGCCGGTTCATCAGCAGCAGGCCGCCGCCCAGGATCACGCCGAACAGGCAGTTCACGATGGTCGGCTTCAGCTTGATGAAGGTGTCGTCCTGCAGCCAGATCGTGAGCCCGCCGAACACCAGCACGAAGAAGCCGCCGACCAGCGGCATCACCGGCCAGCGCTTCTCCAGCCAGCGATAGCAGGGCAGCGCGATCGCGGTCGCGACGATGAACACGCCGGTGCCGTAGTAGATGCCCCAGCGGCCGTTGGCCAAAAAGAACAGCAGCAATGGCCCGAGCTCCAGCGCCGTCGCATAGAGGCGGCGCATGCCGTGTTCGGGTTGCGCGCCTTCGCTCATGCGAGCCCCATCAATCCGCGCGCAAAGGCCCGCGCCTCGAATGGCCGAAGATCGTCGATGCCCTCGCCGACGCCGATCGCCACCACCGGCAGCTTGAACTTCTCGGCCAGCGCCACCAGCACGCCGCCCTTGGCGCTGCCGTCGAGCTTGGTCAGCACCAGCGCGTCGACCGGCGACATGGTCTTGAAGGTCTCGACCTGGGCATGGGCGTTCTGGCCGGTCGTGGCATCGAGCACCAGCAGGCAGGAATGCGGCGCGCTGGCATCGAGCTTGCGGATCACGCGCACGATCTTGGCGAGCTCGTCCATCAGGTTGGCCTTGTTGTGCAGGCGGCCCGCCGTGTCGATCAGCAGCACGTCGCAACTCTCGGCCTTGGCGCGCTCCAATGCTTCGTAGGCGAGCCCGGCGGCGTCGGCGCCGGTGTCCTTGGCGATCACCGGCACGCCGGCGCGGTCGCCCCACACCTTGAGCTGCTCGACGGCGGCGGCGCGGAAGGTGTCGCCGGCAGCCAGCATGACCTTGCGGCCCTCGCCCTTGTAGAGGTTGGCGAGCTTGGCGATGGTCGTGGTCTTGCCGCTGCCGTTGACGCCGATCACCAGCACGACATGCGGCTTCTTCGCCGGGTCGATGACCAGCGGCATCGCCACCGGCTGCAGGATCTCGGCGATGTCGTCGGCGAAGGCCGCACGCACCTCCTCGTCGGTCACTTCCTTGCCGAAGCGCTCCTTGCCGAGCTTCGCGACAAGGCGCGCGGCGACGCTGACGCCGAGATCGGCCTGGATCAGCGCATCTTCCAGATCGTCCAGCGTCTGCTGATCGAGCTTCTTCTTGGTGAAGAGGCCGGTGATGCTCTCGGTGACGCGCTTGGTTGACTTGGCGAGGCCCGCGCGCAGGCGCGACAGCCAGCCCTTCTTCTCGGCTTCCTGTTCGACTTCGACCTGTTCGACTTCGGGCTTGGCTTCTTCCGCGACAGGCTCAACCGGCTCGGGTGCTGGCGCCTCGCTCACCAATTGTGGAGCAGGCGTCTCGTCCGCCGGTTCGGGTGCAGGCGTGTCGTTTGCCGAATCACCTTTGGAGCGCCAGCGCGAAAACCAGCCCTTCTTCGGGGCTTCCTTCTCGGACTTGGGTGTCTCGCTCACCGGATCACCTCACGTAAGCAGCGAACGGTCGAGCTCGCCCTTGAAGGCGACCGCAATGCCGCCGGTCATCAGCACATGGTCGTCACGCAGCCATTCGATGGTGAGCGTGCCACCTTCGAGGATCACATCGGCCCTGCGCGGGACCAGGCCGCGCCGGCTCGCCGCCACGACGGCCGCACAGGCGCCGGAGCCGCAGGCGAGCGTGATGCCCGCACCGCGCTCCCAGACGCGCAGGCGAAGCTTGTCGTCACCGAGGAGCTGGGCGACGCCGATGTTGGCGCGCTCGGGGAAGAAGCGGTCATGCTCCAGCTTGGGGCCGAGCTCGGCCAGCGGGATCGCCGCGGCATCGTCGACGAAGAACGTCGCGTGCGGGTTGCCCATGTTGGTGCCGACGGGATCCTGCAGCGGGCCGATGCCGACCGGCATGTGATTGGTGTCGCAGGCCTCTCGCACCGGGATCTCGCGCCAGTCGAGCCGCGCCGGGCCCATGTCGACCGAGATCACCGGCAGGCCGTTGCTGCCCATCCCGGTCTTCTGCGAATCGAGCAGGCCAGCGATGGTCTGCACCGTGACGTGGTCGGTCTTGCGCTCGTCCATCACCACCGAGGCGACGCAGCGCGTGGCATTGCCGCAGGCGCCGGCCTCACCGCCGTCGGGATTGTAGATGCGCATGAAGACGTCGGCCTCGCGCTCGGTCGGCGGCTCGAGCACGATCAGCTGGTCGCAGCCCACGCCCAGGCGGCGGTCGGCGATGACCCGGCGGCGTTCCGGCGTCAGGTCGAGCGCGGCCGTCCGGGCGTCGAGCACGACGAAATCGTTGCCCAGCCCGTGCATCTTCAGGAACGGCGTGGTGGCCATGCGGCGCTATATGGCCGTTCGGCCCGGCCAGCGCAACGAGCGCGGCCGGACCTGGCCGTCATGCGGGCCGCCCAGTTCGCGCACGTCCAGGGTCGCCAAGCGCTTGGTATAGATGGTCATGTGCAGGATGCCCAAGGGGTCGTAGGGCATGGCCGGTTCGACGAACAACGACCGTTCGGCGTCCCAGGCCGGCGTCGCGTGGTGGATCGGCCAGTTGCAGCGGCTGGGCAGCGGCTCGCAGGCGAAGCCCCGGTCATAGACAAGCACGTTGAGCGCGATCTGGTCGGTCATGTTGGCCGAGCGCTGCAGCGCCTCGCCCATCACGTCGGCCCAGCCAGCCCAGTGCGGCGCGTCGACCTTGAGGGCGAAGACACCGGCGTTGATCAGGGGATAGCGGATCAGCCGCTCGGCCGTCTCCTTGCCGAAGCAGGCTTCGTAGGCGGCCCCGTTGATCGAGGAGAACTCAGCCCACGCATGGCGATAGTGGCGCATCGAGCGATGGATCTCCGGCGCCACCGCGAGCGCGCCGGTGCGCGCGGCCCGCTGGAACAGCGCAAGTGCGTCGCCCTGCTGCACCCAGCAGTCGCCGTCGATCCAGAGATAGAGATCGAAACCCGGGAAGTAGCGCGGCAGGAATGGCCGCGCCGTCAGTGCCTTGTAGCCATCCTTCAACTTGTCGCGACCGGGAAAGTCGAAGTCCCACTGCGGCACGACCAGCGTGGCGCCCTGGTCGCGACACCAGGCACGTTGCTTCTCCGTTAACCCGCAATCGAGGATGCCGAGGGCCAGCGCGCGACCTTCCGCCACCGCGCGTAGCGATCCGACGCAGTCCTTAATGAGGTCGAAATAGCCGGCATCGCCGCCGGTAATCGCGATGGTTCGTTCCGACACGTGATCAGGATGGCCCATCGGCGCTTTGCTGTCGCCTGCCATTCAGCCACAGTCCGCGCGCGGAGGATGAACAATGGCCAAGCACGTCGACTACTACGTCTCCTTGAACTCGCCCTGGACCTATCTCGGATCGAAGCGTTTCGAGGAGATCGCCAAGAAACACAACGCTCACGTCACGATCTGGCCGGTCGATTTCGGTTCGGTCTTCGCGGTCTCGGGTGGCCTGCCGCTGCCCAAGCGCGCGCCGCAGCGCCAGGCCTATCGCATGATGGAGCTTAAGCGCTGGCGTGACCAAACCGGCGTGAAGCTCAATCTCGAGCCCAAGTTCTTTCCTGCCAATGAAGTGCCCGCAGCCAAGTGCGTCATCGCCTTGCGCGAGCTCAGTCGCATGGCCGACGCCATCAAGCTCGCCCACGCAGTGCTTTGCGCGCTGTGGGCGGAGGAGAAGAACACCGGCGATCCGGCGACCCTGCGCGAGATCATCACCGGCTGCGGCCTCGACGCCGACCTGGTGCTCAAGGCGAGCGAAGCGCCCGGCATGGCCGAGAAGCGCGAGTCCTACACCAAGTTCGCCATCGACCAGGGCGTGTTCGGTGCGCCATCCTTCGTGATCAACAAGGAGATCTTCTGGGGTCAGGACCGGTTGGACTTCGTCGACCGCAAGCTCGCAGGCTGACCTCAAGCTCTTCCGGACCGCCGGCCTCTGGCCGGCGGTCCGGAAGAGGCCTGACCTCAGGGCGAGGTTTTGTCGATCACGGCCGCAGCCACGACCGCCAGGCTGTTGTTGACGATGTGCGCCACCAGCGATGGCCAGAGCGAATCGGTGCGCTGGCGCAGCCAGCCGAACCACAGGCCGAGCGGCAGCACCAGGAGGACATGGGCCGGCTCGAGATGGGCGGCGGCGAAGAGGATCGAGCTCACGAACCAGGCGACCGTCGTTCCCCAGCGGCCCGCCACCCAGCCGTAAAGCAGGCCGCGAAACACCGCTTCCTCGACCAGCGGCGCCAGCAACGCCATCACGGCCAGGCTGGCCACGAACAGGCTTGGCGTGCGGGCGACGTCCAAGACCTGTTTCACACCCTCCGGTTCGCCGAGCTGGCTGGCCGCGATCGACACCACCAGGGCGCCCACCGTGCCGAGCACGATCGTCCAGAAGCGCGCCGGGCGAAAACCCAGCGCCGGCAAGGCCCGCCAGCCCATCGGGCTGACCGCGATGACGAGCGCAATCAGGCCCGATATGAAGAAAAGGGCGAGCATCGCCAGCATGTCGCGGTTGCCCAGCAGCCAGACCGCCGGCGCCAGCAACAGCGGCAGGACGACCAGGAAGACCAGGATCGACCATCCCCTGATGGGCTTAGAATCGGTCTGGATCAAAGGGTTAGCGCCTGCCGTCAAGCCTTTTGACTCCTTGTCCGGCAGGCCTTATACCCCGCCCGTTCAATCGGTCGTGCCGATTTAATGGTTCCCCCTCCGGGGAGCTCCGCTGATCCGCGAAGGTTCGCGCATCGGCGCGATACGTGTTTGGGCAAACGGAGCGAGATGTTCGAGGGTCTTAGCAAACGTCTGGGTGACGTATTCGACAAGCTTCGCGGGCGCGGTGCGCTCTCCGAAGCCGATGTCGATGCGGCCCTGCGCGAGGTCCGCACCGCCCTGCTCGAAGCCGACGTGGCGCTGCCCGTCGTCCGCCAGTTCATCGACGGGGTCCGCCCCAAGGCGATCGGCGCCGACGTGATCCGCTCGGTCACGCCGGGCCAGATGGTCGTCAAGATCGTCAACGATCACCTGGTCGAGATGCTGGGCGGCACCGTCGCCGACCTCGACCTCAACGCCATCCCGCCGGTCGTGATCCTGATGGTGGGCCTGCAAGGCTCGGGCAAGACCACCTCGTCGGCCAAGATCGGCTATCGCCTGAGCCAAGGCCCGCAGGGCATGGCGGCCGAGTTCGGCGGCAGCTTCTCGGTCAAGCGCAAGGTCATGATGGCCTCGCTCGACACGCGCCGCCCGGCCGCCCAGCAGCAGCTGAAGATCCTGGGCGAGCAGACCGGCGTGCCGACCCTGCCGATCGTGCCGCTGGAGATGCCGCTCGCCATCACGCGGCGCGCTCTCGAGACGGCGCGGCGCGAAGGCTTCGACGTCCTGATCCTCGACACCGCAGGCCGGCTGTCGATCGACGAAGAGCTGATGAAGGAAGTGGCCGACATCAGCGCCCTCTCCAAGCCGCAGGAGACGCTGCTCGTCGCCGACGCCATGACCGGCCAGGACGCGGTCAACGTCGCCAAGGCCTTCAACGATCGGCTGACCGTCACCGGCATCGTGCTGACCCGAGTGGACGGCGATGCGCGCGGTGGCGCGGCACTGTCGATGCGCGCCGTCACCGGCCGCCCGGTCAAGCTGATCGGCGTCGGCGAGAAGTTCGATGCGCTGGAGCCGTTCCATCCCGACCGCATCGCCAGCCGCATCCTCGGCATGGGCGACATCGTCTCGCTGGTCGAGCGCGCCGCCGAGACGATCGAGAAAGAGGACGCCGAGAAGCTCGCCGCCAAGGTCCGCAAGGGCCAGTTCGACATGGACGACCTGCTGAGCCAGCTCCGTCAGCTGCGCAAGATGGGCGGCCTCAGCGGCCTGATGGGCATGCTGCCGGGCGCCATGCAGGCCAAGGCCGCGATGTCCAAGGCCAAGATCGACGAAGGTCAGCTCAAGCGCCAGGAAGCCGTTATCCTCGCCATGACGCCCAAGGAGCGGCGCAACCCCGACATCATCCATGCCTCGCGCAAGAAGCGCATCGCCAAGGGCTCGGGCGTGCAGGTGCAGGACGTCAACAAGCTGCTCAAGCAGCACGCCGACATGCTCAAGATGATGAAACGCGTCAACAAACTCGGAGAGAAGGGATTCATGCGCAGCCTCGGAGGCATGACGCCGCCGCCCGGCTTCCCGCGCTGAAATTTCGAAGGAGAAAGAATGCTTGCTATTCGTATGACCCGTCACGGCGCCAAGAAGCGGCCGTTCTTCCACATCGTCGTGGCCGATTCGCGCAGCCCGCGCGATGGCCGCTTCATCGAGAAGCTCGGCACCTACAACCCGCTGCTGCCGCGCGAGCACGCCCAGCGCATCACGCTCGACAAGGAGCGCATCGCGCATTGGCTGATGGTCGGCGCCCAGCCGTCGGACCGCGTCGCGAAGTTCCTGGCGCAGGCCGAGATGATGAAGCCGCGCGAGCGCCGCGAGCAGACCAAGAAGCCGCAGCCCCGCGCCAAGGCGCAGGAGCGCCTGAAGGCGGCCGCCGCTGCTGCCGCGGCTCCGGCCGAGGGTGGTGAGAAGGAGGCTGCCGCCAGCTGATGAGTGGAGGCCGCGTCCTGCTGGGCGTCGTCGCCGCGCCGCACGGAGTGCGCGGCCTGGTGCGCATCAGGAGCTTCACCGAGGACCCGATGGCCATCACCTCCTATGGCGAGCTGTCGGACGAGGCGGGGAAGACGAGGTATCGGGTCGAGGCGCTCAGCACCGTGAAGGGTGCGGTGCTGGCCCGGATCGAGGGCGTAGCCGATCGCAACGCCGCCGAGGCGATACGAGGTTTGCGGCTCTTTGTGGAGCGCGAGCGATTGCCGGTGACGGGCGAGCGGGAGTGGTACGAGGCGGACCTGATCGGTCTGCCGGCCGTCGGGACGGACGGTCGGGATTGGGGAAAGGTCATGGCCTTCCACGATTTCGGCGCGGGCCGGACGATGGAGGTCTCGGGAGGCACGGCGTCACGCCAGTCGGTGATGCTGCCTTTCACCGATGAAGCGGTGCCCGAGGTCGACGTCGAAGGCGGCAAGGTCGTGGTCGATCCGCCGGCAGGTCTGCTGGCGGGAGGCAGTGAGAAGGAGGCGAAGGACTAACGTGTGGCGCGCTGTGGCGCTGACGCTCTTCCCGGAGATGTTTCCGGGCCCGCTGGGCGAGAGCCTGGCCGGCAAGGCGCTGAAGGAAGGCGTGTGGTCGCTGGAGGCGGTCGACATCAGGCGGTTCGCCAAGGATCGCCACGGAACGGTCGACGACGCACCCTTCGGGGGCGGCGCCGGCATGGTGATGAAGCCCGACGTGCTGTCGGCGGCGATCGAGGCGGTCGCAATGCCGAGGGTGCCGAAGGTTCTGCTGTCTCCCCGAGGCGCGCCGTTCAGTCAGGCGCGCGGACGGGAGCTGGCTCAAGGTCCGGGCGTGGTGCTGGTGTGTGGGCGGTTCGAGGGCGTCGACGAACGCGTCATCGAGGCCCAGGCGTTGGAGGAGATCTCGGTCGGCGATTTCGTGCTTTCGGGCGGCGAGATCGCGGCCATGGCGGTGATGGATTGCTGCGTGCGGCTGCTGCCCGGTGTGATGGGCGAGCCTGCGTCGGCGAACGAGGAGAGTTTCGAGGACGGACTGCTGGAGTATCCGCACTACACAAGGCCCGCGAGCTGGACCGGGCCCGACGGAACCGAACGGCGCGTGCCGGAGGTTCTGGTCTCGGGCCATCACGGCAAGGTGGCGGACTGGCGGAGGCTTCAGCGGGAAGAGATCACGCGGCGGCGGCGGCCCGATCTGTGGGCCAGGCGGCAGGTCGCGAAGGTGAACGACGAGAAATGACGAAAGGATGGATGCGATGAACATTCTCGACACGATCGGCCAGGCCACGATCGACAAGGTGCAGAGCGAGCGGCCGGTGCCGCGCTTCGAGCCGGGCGACACTGTGCGCGTGCACGTCAAGGTGCAGGAAGGCAACCGCGAGCGCCTGCAGGTCTATGAGGGCCTGTGCATCGGCCGCAAGAACGCCGGCGTGAACTCCTCGTTCACGGTGCGCAAGATCAGCTTCGGCGAGGGTGTGGAGCGCGTGTTCCCGCTCTACGGCCCGGGCATCTGGGAGATCGAGGTCGTCCGCAAGGGCATCGTGCGCCGCGCCAAGCTCTATTACCTGCGCGACCTGCGCGGCAAGGCGAGCCGCATCGCCGAGGACATCGAGGCCCAGCGCGAGCTGATCGCCGAGCAGGCCGAGGAGGCCGCCAAGCGTCCGCGGCGCGAGAAGCTCAAGAAGGAAAAGCCCAAGGACGAGAAGAACGTTCGTGCCGCCAAGGGCGGCGGAAAGAAGTAGGCGAACATGGCGTTCCGCAAGAAGTCGGCCACGCCGCCGCCACCGCCTCCTCCGCCGCGGACACTGTTCGAGAAGATCTGGGACGCCCACGTCGTCAATCGCCAGGACGACGGCACCTGCGTCATCTACGTCGACCGTCACCTCGTCCACGAGGTGACCAGCCCGCAGGCCTTCGAAGGCTTGCGCATGGCCGGCCGCCCCGTGCGCCGGCCCGACGCCACCGTCGCCGTGGCCGACCACAACACGCCGACCACGCCGGTCGGCGAGGGCGGCATGGATGAGGAATCGCGCATCCAGGTCGAGACGCTCGAGAAGAACGTCGCCGAATTCGGCGTGCCCTATTTCGACATGAACGACGCCCGCCGCGGCATCGTGCACGTGATCGGCCCTGAGCAGGGCCTGACCCTGCCGGGCATGACGATCGTCTGCGGCGACAGCCATACCTCGACGCACGGCGCGTTCGGCGCGCTGGCCTTCGGCATCGGCACCTCGGAGGTCGAGCACGTGCTCGCCACCCAGACGCTGATCCAGAAGCCGGCCAAGAACATGCGCGTGCTGGTCGAAGGCAGCCTGCCGCTCGGCGTCACGGCCAAGGACGTGATCCTGGCCATCATCGGCAAGCTCGGCACCGCCGGCGGCACCGGCTACGTGATCGAGTATGCCGGCCGCGCCATCCGCGAGATGACGATGGAAGGCCGCATGACCGTCTGCAACATGTCGATCGAGGCGGGCGCGCGCGCCGGCCTGATCGCGCCGGACGACACGACCTTCAAGTACCTCGAAGGCCGGCCGTATTCACCCAAGGGCGGTGCATGGGACCTGGCGCTGGGCCAGTGGCGCCGCCTGCCGAGCGACAAGGGCGCGAACTTCGACTCCCAGCTCGATCTGCTGGCGTCCGACATCCCGCCGATGGTGACCTGGGGCACCAGCCCGCAGGATGCGCTGCCCATCACCGACGTCATTCCCGATCCGGCCAATGCGCCGGACGAGAACCGCCGCGAGGCATGGACGCGTTCGCTCGCCTACATGGGCCTGACGCCGGGCACCAAGCTCGTCGACGTGCCGATCGACCGCGTGTTCATCGGCTCGTGCACCAACGGCCGCATCGAAGACCTGCGCGCCGCCGCCGAGATCGCGCGCGGCCGCAAGGTGGCCGCGGGCGTGTCGGCCATGGTCGTGCCGGGCTCCGGCCTGGTGAAGGCCGAAGCCGAGAAGGAAGGCCTCGACAAGATCTTCCTCGAGGCGGGCTTCGAATGGCGCATCCAGGGCTGCTCGATGTGCCTCGCCATGAACGCCGACCGGCTCGAGCCCGGCCAGCGCTGCGCCTCGACCTCGAACCGCAACTTCGAGGGCCGGCAGGGCCGCGGTGGACGGACCCATCTGGTGAGCCCGGCGATGGCGGCAGCCGCCGCCATCAAGGGTACGCTGGCCGACGTGCGCGACTACCAGTAAGGACGTCGCCTTGACCAACGCCCCACCGCCACCTGTCTGGTCCGACCGACCGATGGTGGCGGTGGACGGCGCGCCGCCCGGTGGATTCTGGATCCGCTTCGTCGCCTACATGATCGATGCATTCGTCCTGTTGGTTCCGGGCACGATCCTTATCGGCCTCTTTATCGGCTTCGTTGTTCTGACTCACGAATCGACGGATGACGAAGAGCTGGCGGCTCCGCTGATCGTCGCCGGCCTTTTGACGGCTGCCGCGCTGATCGTGGTCAACTGGCTCTACGAAGCGCTGATGACCAGCTCGCCGCGCGGCGCCACCTTCGGCAAGATGGCGCTCGGCCTGCGCATCGTACGCGCCGACGGCGCTCAGCTCTCCTTTGGCCGCGCCACCGCCCGTCACTTCGCGAAATACATGGTGACACCCATGGTGCCGCTGGCCATCGGTTACATCATGGCCGCTTTCACCAACCGCAAGCGGGCGCTGCACGATATTTTGGCCGATACCCTCGTGATAAGATCGCCCTGACGACTTCGCCAGGAGACCGACATGCCGAGTGTGCCGACCTCAGGCTCCGTCCCGCCGCCTCCGCCGCCGCCGGTCTGGGATGCCCGCCCGCCGGAGACGACGGTGCGCTATGCCGGGTTCTGGCTCCGGGTGGCGGCGGCGATCGTCGATGCGATCATCCTGACGGTGGCCTGGCAGATCATCGAACTGGCCCTGCCCGCCCAGACCATCCCGCCACTTCCGGCAAAGCCGGACTACGAGGCGTTCATCAACATGATGAACGCCCTGCTCTCACCCGACCGGGTGATCGTCTATGCCCTGCTCGTCTGGGCCTATTTCGTGCTCCAGGAGACCTCCTCGGCGCAGGCCACGCTTGGCAAGAGAATGCTGGGTATCCGCGTCTCCAACGCCGAGGGCGGACGCCTGACGCTGCTCGCCGCCAGCATCCGCACCTGGCCCATCTACCTGCCGACGCTGGCCGCCCTGCTCGGCATTGGCGCGAGCTGGCTGGTCTCGCTCTTTGCCTTGATTGCCTGCGTTGCCGTGGCGTTGTCCGTCCGCAAGCAGGGCCTGCACGACAAGATGGCGGGCGCAATCCTGACCCGCTCCTAGGAAGGGCCGGCCGGCTTGACCCGGCCGGTAAAAGCCCGTTTATTCCGGCGTTTCGCGAGGGATCTCATGGAAAAATTCACGACGTTGAGCGGCGTCGCCGCTCCGCTGCCGATGGTCAATATCGACACCGATATGATCATCCCCAAGAACTTCCTGAAGACCATCAAGCGCACTGGCCTCAAGGACGGCCTGTTCTACGAGATGCGCTGGACGGCCGACGGCCAGAAGAAGGATTTCATCCTCGATCAGCCGGCCTATCAGAACGCCAAGATCATCGTCGCCGGTCCCAACTTCGGCTGCGGCTCGAGCCGCGAGCATGCGCCCTGGGCGCTGCTCGACTTCGGCATCCGCTGCATCATCTCCGAGGATTTCGCCGACATCTTCTACAACAACTGCTTCAAGAACGGCATTCTGCCGATCAAGATGCCGAAGGAGATCATCGACAAGCTGATGGACGATGCGAGCCGCGGCTCCAACGCCATCATCGAGGTCGATCTCGAGAAGCAGGAGATCAAGGGACCGGACGGCGGCACGGTGCATTTCGACATCGACCCGTTCCGCAAGCACTGCCTGCTGAACGGCCTCGACGACATCGGGCTCACCATGGAGAAGAAGTCGGAGATCGACGACTTCGAGGCGCGCCAGAAGGAGCAGCAGCCCTGGCTGCATGGCGCGTCCTGATCAGCGGTCATTAGCCAGCGAAAATCGTTAGACAAGAGAAAGAAGACAATGGCGTCCAATCGCAATCTGCTGGTGCTGCCTGGCGACGGCATCGGCCCCGAAGTCATGAACGAAGTGCGCAAGATCATCGCCTGGATGGGCAAGAAGCGCGCGGTCGGCTTCGACATCAAGGAGGACGTGGTCGGCGGCGCCGCCCTCGACAAGCATGGCGTGCCACTGTCGGACGATACGATGAAGACGGCGCTCGAGGCCGATGCCGTGCTGTTCGGCTCGGTCGGTGGGCCGAAGTGGGACACCGCCGACTTCACCAAGAAGCCCGAGCGTGGTCTCCTGCGCCTGCGCAAGGAGATGGACCTCTTCGCCAACCTTCGGCCGGCCAAGGTGTTCGACGCGCTGGTCGATGCGAGCTCACTCAAGCCCGAGATCGTCAAGGGTCTCGACATCATGATCATCCGCGAGCTGACGAGCGGCGTCTATTTCGGCGAGCCGCGCGGCCGCCACACCAACGCCCAGGGCGAGGTCGAGGCGTTCGACACGCAGCGCTACACCGTCCCCGAGATTCGCCGCGTCTGCGCCGTCGCCTTCGAGCTGGCGCGCAAGCGCAAGAACAAGGTGATGTCGTCGGAGAAGGCCAACGTCATGCATACCGGCGTGCTGTGGCGCGAAGTGGCGACCGAGCTGCACAAGGAGAAATACTCCGATGTGAAGCTCGAGCACATGTATGCCGACGCGCTCGCCATGCAGCTGCTGCGCGCGCCGAGCCAGTTCGATGTCATCGTCACCGACAACCTGTTCGGCGACATCCTGTCGGACGAAGCCTCGATGCTGACCGGCTCGCTCGGCCTGCTGCCGTCGGCCTCGCTGGGCGCGCCCGACGCGACCGGCCGGCGCAAGGCGCTGTACGAGCCGATCCACGGCAGCGCCCCCGACATCGCGGGCAAGGGCCTGGCCAACCCGCTGGCCGAGACGCTGTCCTACGCCATGATGCTTCGCTACTCCTTCGACCTCGGCAAGGAAGCCGACCTGGTCGAGACCGCCGTCGAGAACGTGCTGAAGGCCGGCTATCGCACCGCCGACCTGCTGGCCGGCGGCAAGACCGACGGCGTGAAGAAGGTCGGCACCCAGGAAATGGGCGACGCCATCGTCAAGGAACTCGACCGACTGGCGTAGGTTACCGATCGCTGTCGACGGCGCGATCGAGCGCCGTCACGAACGACTTCATGTCGGCCGGCGCGAGGTCGCCGACAGCTCGCAATTCGAAGCCGCCATGGCGCCAGTCGCCCAGCGCGAAGCCGTCGCGCTGGGCGACACTGGCCGCCGCATCGCCGGCCGACGTCGCCGGCCATGCCGTGAGCGCGATCCAGTGCCGATTGCGGCGATAGACCATCACCGCGACCTTGCGGCCGTCGACGATGTCGAGCCGGCCGCCGACCAGCGGAAAGCCCGCCGTCGTGAGATCGTGCACCGGGGGCGCATAGTCGATGCGCCCGGCGAACCACGGCTTGACCGTGTGGCGATCCGACGAGGCGACCTCGACCGGATGATCGCTCATGGCGATGCGCAGGTACCCCGCCATCAGTGCATCGGTCTCGCGGCCGCTCTGGCTGACGAGGGTTGCCCCGGTCCAACCGATGCCCAGTGCGACGATGAGGCTTGCGGCCGTGGCCATCCAGCGCAGGTGCTGGCGCGGGTATGGGCGTGGGCGGCCAGCGATCGCACGCAACTCGCGCTCGACCTTGGCGCGCAAGAGATCGGGCGCGGGGTCGGCCGGCAGGTCGCGCAGCAGGCCGCTCACCATCCGCGTCTCTTCCAGGCGCCGGCGGCAGTCAGGACAGGCCTCCAGCGCGCGTTCGAACTCGGCGCTTTCGGCGACCGACAGCTCGCCATCGACATAGGCGCCGACCATCGCCTCACATGTCGGGCAGTCCATGACCTCTCCTTTCCAGGTGGCCGCGCAGCCCGGCCGCCAGTTTCTCCCGCGCCCGCGCCAGGCGGGACATGACGGTGCCGATCGGCAGATCGAGCACCACGGCGATACGCTTGTACGAAAGGTCCTCGATCTCGCGCAGCACGAGCACCTCGCGCGCCTCGGCCGGCAAAGCCGCGAGCGCGGCGGCGATCTGGCGCCGCCGGTCGCCCGCGAGCGCGCTCTGCTCCGGATCGAGGCCGTCGCCGGCGCGATCCTCGATCTCCTCCAGCGGCACCTTCTCCGCCGCGTGGCGACGGGCGAGGTCGAGCCAGGTATTGCGCACGATGCGCAGCAGCCATGGCTTCGCATCCTCGCCGCGGAAGGCGTGGAAGTAGCGCAGCGCGCGCAGCATCGCCTCCTGCGCGACATCCTGGGCCTGCACCGGATCGCGCGTCAGCCAGCGCGCATACCCGTAGGCGGCGTCGAGATGCGGCAGCATGACGGTGCGAAAACGATCGACCGTGCCGGCATCGGGTTTAGGCGCATCCGACATGCAGCGCATAGGACATCAATACCGGCCGACCGTCGATTTTATTCCATACGGTAAATCCCGGAATAACGGCGGCGCTGCAGCGGTAGTCCCTGCGACTTCACTGCGGAGGACTGTCATCATGCTGCAATCGGATCGCCGCGACTTCCTGAAACTCACCGGTCTTGCCGGCGTCGCCTTCACTGCCGGCCTGTTCCCCAACCAACGCGCCCGGGCGCAGGCCAACGACTTCCATTTCGTGCAGTTCTCCGACACCCATTGGGGTTACAGCGGGCCTGCAAATCCCGATGCCGAGCATACCCTCGAAAAGGCCGTCGCCACCGTGAACGGCCTGGCGCGCCAGCCCGACTTCATCGTCTTCACCGGCGATCTGACCCACACCACTGATGATGCAAAGCAGCGCCGCGAACGCATGAAGCGCTTCCGCGAGATCGTCTCGGCGCTCACCGTCAAGGACGTGCGCTTCATGCCGGGCGAGCACGACGCCTCGCTCGACAAGGGCGAGGCCTACAAGGAGTTCTTCGGCGCCACGCACTACACGTTCGACCACAAGGGCGTGCACTTCATCGCCCTCGACAATGTCTCCGACCCGGCCGCCAAGCTGGGCGACGAGCAGCTCGCCTGGCTCGCCGCCGACCTGAAGCAGCGCAAGACCGACGATCGCATCGTCGTGATGACCCATCGGCCGTTGTTCGACCTGCAGCCGAGCTGGGACTGGACCACCGCCGACGGCGCCAAGGCGATCGAGCTCCTGATGCCCTATAGCAACGTCGTGGTGTTCTACGGCCACATCCATCAGGAACATCACCACATGACCGGGCACATCGCCCATCATGCGGCGAACTCCCTGATCTTCGCCCTGCCCGCCCCGGGCTCGCAGCCCAAGCGGGCGCCGCTCGCCTATGACGCGGCCATGCCGGGCAAAGGACTGGGCACCCGCGACGTCACCATGACGGACAAGGTCACGCTGGTCGAATTGCCGGTAACCCGGAGCTGACGCCATGCATCGCAGGACGATGATCGCGCTGCTGGCCGGCAGCGCGCTGGGAGCCGCGCGCCTCGCCGCCGAGACGCCAGCGGAGATCCGGATCAGCGCGAAGAAGTTCGAGTTCCACCCGAACCGGGTGACGGTGAAGGCCGGTCAGCCGGTGATGCTGGTGCTCACATCAGAAGACCGCATCCACGGCTTCAAGATGCCCGACCTCGGCGTGCGCACCGACATCGTGCCCGGCCAGGAGACGCGCGTAGCGCTGCTGCCCACCAAGCCCGGCAGCTTCACCTTCTTCTGCGATGTCTTCTGTGGCGGCGGCCACGAGGACATGGATGGAACACTGATCGTCGCAGCCTGACGGCTACTTGCGCAGCGAGCCCAGCACGCCGCGCAGGATCGAGCCGCCGTCCTTGAACACGGCCCTGGTCACCTCACGGACCAGGACATTGGTCACGGTACGCGCCGCCGTCTTGGCGACCGTCGTGCCGATCGAATCGCTGCGGCTTGCGGGCGTCCGCGGCGGTTTGGGCTCGGCCGGTATTCTCGGCGCACTGGCGCGCGCCCGGGGCTTCGGCGGCGGTGGCACCTCTTCCTGCTCGGTCTGCGGGATCCGGGTGCGCCCCCACGGACCCGAGCTCACCGGCGGCGGAGCATCGTACTGGCCGCGCCGGCTTGGCGTTGGGGCGGGCGCGGTTTCGTCATGCTCGACCTTGCCGGCAGCGGCGCGGCCATTCAGCACTTCGTAGGCCGATTCACGGTCCACCGCGCGGTCGTACTTTCCGGCAAGCGGGCTCGCCTTGATCGCAGCCGCACGTTCGGCGTCGGTCGCCGGACCAATGCGGCCGCGCGGCGGTGCGACGAAGCAGCGTTCGACCGGTTCGGGCACCCCCTTGACGTCGAGGAACGAGACCAGCGCCTCGCCGACACCGAGCTCGAGGATGGCCTCGGCGGCGTTGAACTTCTTGTTGGGACGGAACGTGTCGGCGGCGGTCTTCACCGCCTTCTGGTCCTTCGGCGTGAAAGCACGCAGGGCATGCTGCACGCGATTGCTGAGCTGACCCAGCACCGACTCCGGGACGTCGAGCGGGTTCTGGGTAATGAAGTAGACGCCGACGCCCTTGGAGCGGATCAGGCGCACGACCTGCTCGATCTTGTCCAGAAGCGCCTTGGGCGCATCGTCGAACAGGAGATGCGCTTCGTCGAAGAAAAAGACGAACTTCGGCCGATCGGCATCGCCGATTTCAGGCATGACCTCGAACAGCTCCGACAGCAGCCACAGCAGGAACGTTGCGTAGAGGCGCGGGCTCTGCATCAGCTTGTCGGCGGCGAGGATGTTGATGTAGCCGGCGCCTGAAGCGTCGCGGCCGATCATGTCCTTGAGGTCGAGCGCCGGCTCGCCGAAGAAGCGCTCGCCGCCCTGTTGCTCCAAGGTCAGCAGCGAGCGCTGGATGGTGCCGACGGTCTGCTTGCTGACATTGCCGTACTTGGTGGTGAGCGAGCCTGCGTTCTCGGCCGTCCACTGCAGCACCGACTGCAGGTCCTTGAAGTCGAGCAACAGCAGGCTCTGCTCGTCGGCGACCTTGAAGACGATGTTCAAGACGCCTTCCTGCGTGGCGTTGAGCTGCAGCAGGCGGGCCATCAGCACGGGACCGATCTCGGTCACCGTGGTACGCACCGGATGGCCCTTCTCGCCGAACAGGTCCCAGTAGATCGTCGGGAAAGCGCGGCCGGCATAGCCTTCGATCTTGAGCTGCTTGGCCCGCTCGATCGCACGCGGATTGTCGGCACCCATCTGGCCGACACCCGACAGGTCGCCTTTGACGTCGGCCATGAACACCGGAACGCCGTAGGCGGAGAAACCCTCGGCGATCGTCTGCAGGGTCACGGTCTTGCCGGTGCCGGTGGCGCCGGCGATCAGGCCGTGCCGATTGGCGTATTTCAGGAGCAGGAACTGGTCGGCGTCGCTCGTTCCTACGAAGATCGCCGTATCGTCGCTCATGCCGTCTCCATCGGTCGCACATTCGACTTTAGCCAAAGTTAGGGAGCCATAGTAGGCTGGCGACATGACTCTTCCGCGCCTTCAGCTATCCGTCATCGGCGACGAAATCGGCCCGACCCTGGATGAAATGATCTCCTTTGCCCACGAACACGGGCTCCAACGTCTCGACATGCGCACTGTGGGCGGACGCAATCTCCTCAGCATGAAGACCGAAGAGGTCATCCATATCAGCCGGACGCTCGAGAAAGCGGGAATTACCGTGCCGGCCTTCGTATCGCCGGCATTCAAGTGGAAGGCACCCGGTAGAGTGGCCATTGGCGGCGGCAAGGTCGACTTCGCCTTCGATCCCGATGACTGCCCGGCCGAGGAATGGGTGCAGCATGCCATGCAGATCGCGGTGATCCTTGGCGCACCCCACATGCGGATTTTCAGCTATCTGCGTTACGGTGGCTTTCGGCCCGCCGATCTCAGGAGGCTGACCGACCAATTGAACAAGTTGCTGGGGCTTGCCCACCACTACGACATCACGCTGCAGCTCGAGAACGAGCCGGTCTGCAACGTCGGCAACATCGCCGAGCTGGCCGCCTTCTTCGTGGCCGACGAGAAGGCCTCCCTGGAGGTGAATCCCGACGAGGAGGAGTTCGAGCAGCAGGATGCGCAACCAAAGCTGCGCTACCTGCGGCCCCTGGTCGACATCGCCAATTCCTGGTCGACCGGCGAGAGGCCAAGCGACGCCGATATCGCCACCCTCGCCCGGTTCACCACGGCCATCCATCTCAAGGACCGTGACCTTACGGCAAAACGCACGGTGCCGCTGGGCGACGGCGACGTGCCGTGGCCGGCCGAGCTCAAGCGGCTGCTGAGCGGAGTCGAGACCAAGGAAGTGCTGGCCAGCATCGAGACCCACTGCCCACACGACGGACGCAACGCCACCGCGCGTTCGCTGGCCGGCCTGCGCCGGATCGCCGACGAGATCGGCGTCGAGGTCGTCTGAAGGGAAACGTGATGCGCTCTTTCTCGTTCGTGACGGTGGACGTCTTCACCGACCGGCGTTTCGGCGGCAATCCGCTGGCGGTGTTTCCCGATGCTCGGGGTCTCAGCGACGGCGAGATGCAGTCGCTGGCCGCGGAGTTCAATCTCAGTGAGACGACCTTCGTGCTGCCACCGGCCGATCCCGCGAACACCGCGCGCGTGCGCATCTTCAACCGCACCGCCGAGATGCCGTTCGCCGGCCATCCCAATGTCGGTACCGGTTGGGTGTTGGCGAACATGGGCCGCACCCGCGACGGGCTGTTGCGCTTCGAGGAGATCGCCGGCCTTGTCGAGGTCCGCACCGACGGCTCCGGTACGGTCACCATCGCCGCCCCGCAGCCGCTGTCGCTCGCACAAGAGATGCCAGCTGATTTGGTAGCGAGTTGTGTCGGCATCGACGCGAGCGAGGTCATCGTCTCTGCCCACCAGCCCGTCGCAGCGTCGGTCGGCAATTCCTTCGTCGTCGCCGAAGTCACGCCCGCTGCGCTGACGCGCGCGGTACCCGACCTCGCGCGCTTCAAGGCGGCGCGAGATGCCTTCCCGCACCTTGGCCCTCGCCGGCTGCCGCTCTACCTCTACGCTCACGACGGCAAGAGTGCCGAGGCGATGCGGCTGCGCGCCCGCATGTTCTCGCCGCTTTCCGGCACGATCGAGGATGCCGCCACGGGCAGCGCGGCAACCCCGCTGGCCGCCCTGCTGCTGTCGCTCGGCACGGCCGACAACGCGCGCTACGACATCACCCAGGGCGTCGAGATGGGCCGGCCGAGCCTGCTTGCCTGCTCGGCCTGGCGCGCGCCGGATGGCATCCGCGCCAGCGTCGGCGGCGGCTGCGTGCCGGTGCTGAAGGGCGAGATCTCGCTATAGCGAGAGCACGACGAAGCCCGCGCGCGGGAAGTGGACGACCACGTCGCCCGCTCGCGGGTCGCTGCGCTGGATCGAGACGCGATCCGGCGTGAGACCCACCAGGACACCCTCGACCGGCACCTTGCCGGTGTCGTCCGGCGTGACGCTGATCTTCTGGCCTGCCTTCAATCCGCTGGGATCGCGCGGGTCGACGGCGCAGGCCGCAGGCGTCGCCGACCTGGCGATGTCCAGCGCGTCGGTCGATGTGATCTCGATGGGGGTGCCGTTGCCGAAGGCCTTCATGCGACCGGACCAGTCGACGAGCCGCGGCAGGAGATCGAGCGGTTGCACCGGCTTGCCGCCACCCAGCCGCTCCAGCAGGAACCACACCGGGTTGTAGAGCGCGCAGTCGGCGATCGTCGGCGCCGCGCCGGTGAGGAAGGGCCGTCCATCCGCCAGCATCTGCTCGGCCAGCACGAGCTGGGCGTAGGTCTGGTCACGGGCGGCAGGCGCCGCCGCCTTCAGAGCGTCGACGTCGAACGAGCGGCCGGAGAAGGCGCTGCGATCCTCGCGGAAGGCCGCCGGCAGCTTGTCGCCCATGGCGCCCATCACCATGCCGACGGCAGCCCAGAATATGGTGCGGTCGATCCAGGTGGCCAGCGCCCGCGCCTCACCCGCCTTGTCGGCCGGCAGCAGCGGCGGTTGGGGCACATGCTTCTCGAGCTCCAGAAGGATGAGCTGGCTGTCGCAGTAGATGTCGGCGCCGACCTGCAGGACAGGAGTCCGTCGATAGCCGCCGGTCAACGGCATGAGATCCGGCTTCGGCATCATGTTCGGGATCAGCACCGACTTCCAGGCGAGCCGCTTGATGCCGAAGGCGATACGCACCTTCTCGGAAAAGGGCGAGGTCGCGAAATGATGGAAGATGAGATCGGTCACGAGGGCACCACGACGAAGCCGGCGCGCGGAAAATGGACGACGACGTCGCCGACGCGTGGATCGCTGCGCAGGATCGAGACGCGATCGGGCGTGAGGCCGACCAGGATACCCTCTACCGGCACCCTGCCGGTATCATCCGGTGTAACGCTGATCTTCTGACCGGCCTTGAGCCCACTGGGATCGCCGGAGTCGACAGCGGTGTCGCCAGGCTTGGCCGCCTTGGCGACGTCGAGCGCCTCGCTTGCCTTGATGTCGGTGCGTTTCCCGGCACCCAATGCCTTCATGCGCTGCGACCAGGCGACGATCTCGGGCAGCTGGTCGAGCGGCGCGGCCGTCTCGCCGAGCTGGCTTTGGATGAACCACACTGGATTGTAGAGCGCGCAGTCAGCCAGGCAGGGCTCCGCACCCAGCAGGAACTTGCGGCCGTCGCTCAGCATCGCCCGGGCGATGAACAACAGCGCATAGGTCTGGTCGCGCACCATCGGCAGCGCCGCGCGCAACCGCTCGGGGTCGAAATTGCGGCCGGAGAATTCGCTGCGGTCCTTCTTGAAGGCCTCGCCGAACCGGCCCTCGATCGGGATCTGGCTCATGACCACGCCAACGGCCGGCCCGAAGATGTTGCGGTCGACCCACATGGTGATCGCACGCGCTTCACCCTCGCGGCCCTTGGGCAGGAGGCTCGGCGTCGGCAAGCGCCGGTCGAGCTCCAGCATGATGAGCTGGGTGTCGCAGTAGATGTCGGCTCCGATCTGCATCACCGGCGTCTTGCGATAGCCGCCGGTCAGCGGCATCAGGTCGGGCTTGGGCATGACGTTGGGGATGTCGACCGACTTCCAGGCCGCCTGTTTCAGGCCAAGGGCGACGCGCACCTTCTCGGCGAACGGCGAAGCGGCGTAGTGATGGAGGATGACGTCGGCCATGGGCTCTCCTGTTTTCAGTGCAGGGTGCCGATTCCGACCAGGATCGCAAAGCCGATTCCGCCGGCGACGGCCAGCCGCCACGCCCAGGAATAGAGCCGCGTGCGCCAGGCGACGAGATCGCCCAGGCGCTGCAGGGCGGCATCGTCGAACGGCGACTCGCCGTCGAGCGGCCGGTCGAGCCGCATGCCGAAGAAATCCCACTGTACGTTGATCACCGGGAAGGCGAAGCCGCAGCTCATGACGCTGACCAGCAGGCTGCCGTGGCCGATCACCTGGCCCACCAGCCTGACGGTCGGATTGGTGCCCATGAACGGCTCGGTGGGGGCGATGACCAGGACATAGGCCAGGGCGGCGACGACGATGGCGTTGAAGCGCAACAGCACCGACGTCTTGGAATCGAGCGTCGAGAGCATACCGTTGAGGCGATCCCAGGCCATGACCCGCGCCTTGTCCTCGGGGGGACCCGAGCCGGTCTGGATGCGCGCGATCGCGAGCGCCTGCTGCGTGACCCTCACGCGCGCAGCGCCTTGATGTTGGCGACGTACTTGTCCGGACCGCCGCTGAACACCGCGGTGCCGGCCACCAGCGCGTCGGCGCCGGCCTTGATGCAGCGCCTGGCGGTCTCGGCATTGACGCCGCCGTCGACCTCGAGGTCGATCGGCTTGCCCAGCGCATCGATCGCTTTGCGCAGGGCTGCGATCTTGGCGAACTGGCTTTCGATGAAGGCCTGGCCGCCGAAGCCTGGATTGACGCTCATCACCAGCACCAGGTCGAGGTCGGCCAGAACGTTCTCGATGGCGGCAAGCGGCGTCGCCGGATTGAGCACGCAGCCCGCTCTCTTGCCGTGACTCTTGATGAGCTGGATGGTGCGATGGACGTGCGGCCCCGCCTCAGGATGGAAGGAGATCGTGTCGGCCCCGGCCTCGGCAAAGGCCGGCACCAGCGGGTCGACCGGCGTCACCATGAGATGGCAGTCGAACGGCAGCCTGCTGTGCGGCCTGAGCGCCTTCACCACCATCGGGCCGATGGTGAGGTTGGGCACGAAGTGGTTGTCCATGACGTCGACATGGATCCAGTCGGCGCCGGCCGCCGTCACCGCCTCGATCTCGCGGCCCAGGGCGGCGAAATCGGCCGACAGGATCGAGGGAGCGATGCGGACCGGCTGTTGCGGCATGGCGGTCAGGTACCGGGACGTGTCGGCGCTTCCCAGCCCTTGCGGCGGAAGGGATGCGCCGGGAAGGTGCCGAGCGGCTTGAATTCCTCGGAGAAGAAGCCGAGCTCCTCCAGGGCGAGCTTCAATGACCGCTGCGCCGGATGGCCCTCGACTTCGGCATAGAACTGCGCCTGCTCGAAATGCGCGCCCGACAGGTAGCTCTCGAGCTTCACGATGTTGATGCCGTTGGTGGCGAAGCCGCCCAGCGCCTTGTAGAGCGCGGCCGGCACGCTCTTCACCCGGAACAGGAAGGCGGTCATGCAATCCACGGTGCGCCACTCGACCGGCGCTTCGTCGCGCGAGAACACCAGCATGCGCGTGGTGTTGTGGTCGGCGTCCTCGATGTTGCGCGCCAGCACCTTCAGGTCGTAGATCCGCGCCGCCAGCGAGGAGGCGATGGCGCCGACGCTCTTGTCGCCGTCCTCGGCGATCTCGCGCGCCGCACCCGCGGTGTCGCCGTGGACCAGCGGCGTGTAGCGGTGCCGCTTCAGGAAGTTGCGACACTGCGACAGCGCCTGGACATGGCTCTTCACCGTCTTGATCGACTTCAGCGTGGCGCCGGGCAGCGCCACCAGGCAATGCTCAACGCGCTGGAAATGCTCGGCGACGATCTTGAGCTTGGTGTGGGGCAACAGGCTGTGCAGGTCGGCGACGCGGCCGGCGATCGAGTTCTCGACCGGGATCATCGCCAGCTCGGCCTTGCCGGCCTGGACCGCGGCCATCGCCGTCTCGAAAGTCGGGCACGGCAGGGTCGTCATGTAGGGACGGGCCGACCGGCAGGCCATGTCGGAGTTGGCGCCGGCTTCGCCCTGGAAGGCGATGGTATTGCTCGCCGTGCTGCCGCGGTTGGTCCGCCCCTTTGCCATCTCGTCGATCCCCCGAACTTAACGCCTTACGCCGTGGCCGGCGGGTTGTTTCGCCCGCCGGATCAGCCGCGTCAATCATCCGGCGACGCTGCGCCGAAGAGCGGAAAAACCTCGCAAAATCCGGCACTTGCGACGTTCCGCCGCGCGAGCGCCAAGCCGTGATCGGATACTACTGGCCGCACTGAGGGCGTGCTACAGCAACGTCCGGAATTTTTGGGCGCTTCGGGATCTGACTATGGCCAGTTTCAACACGGTTGCGGGCTGCGTTCTGGCCTCGGCGTTGTTCGCGATGGTGGTGGGCAAAGTCTCCAACGCCCTGGTTCATCCGCACAAGCTCGAGAAGCCCGCGATCGCGGTGTCCGACGAGGCGCCGCAGACGGCCGCCGCTGCAGCCCCTGCGCAGGAACTGCCGCCGATCGGGCCCAAGCTCGCCAGCGCGAATGTCGATGCCGGCAAGGCGATCTTCCAGAAGCAGTGCTTCACCTGCCACACCGTCGACAAGGGTGGGCCGAACAAGGTCGGTCCCAACCTGTGGGGCGTGGTCGGCCGCAAGAAGGGCAGCCACGAGGGCTTCAGCTACTCGTCGGGCATGCAGGCCAAGGGTGGCGAGTGGACTTACGAAGACATCGACCACATGATCTTCAAGCCCACGGCCTACATCAAAGGCACCAAGATGGCCTTCGCCGGTCTGCCCAAGGAGCAGGAGCGTGCCGACGTGATCGCTTTCCTGCGTACCATGTCGGACTCGCCGCAGCCGCTGCCCTAAGGCCCGGACAACAACATGGCGGGGTCGGTTCCTGCCGAGCTGGTCGCGCTGGCTGAGCGTCTTGCCGACGCGGCACGGCCGATCGCCAGGCGCTACTTCCGCACTGCCGTCGCGGTCGACGACAAGACCGACGCGAGCCCCGTCACCATCGCCGATCGCGAGGCCGAGACCGCCATGCGCGCGCTGCTCACCGAGCACGTGCCGCAGCATGGCGTGTTCGGCGAGGAGCACGGCGCTGTGCGCACAGACGCCGACTACGTCTGGGTGCTCGATCCGATCGACGGCACCAAGGCCTTCATCACCGGCCTGCCGATCTTCGGCACGCTGATCGCGCTGCTGCATCACGGCAAGCCCGTGTTGGGCATCATCGACCAGCCTATCCTCGGCGAGCGCTGGCTGGGCGTTGCGGGCGAACGCTCGACCTTCAACGGCCAGCCGATCGCTGTGCGTGCCTGCGCCGACCTCGCGAATGCCTACATGTACTCGACGGCGCCGATCATGTTCCCGGGCGAATGGGAGAAGCGCCACGCGGCGTTGACCCAGCGGGTGAAGCTCTTCCGTTGGGGTGGCGACTGCTACGCCTACGGGCTGCTGGCCTCGGGCCATGTCGACCTGGTGGTCGAGAATTCCCTGAAGCTCTACGACTTCGCAGCCCTCGTCCCCGTGGTCAAAGGCGCGGGCGGCCTGATCACCGACTGGCAGGGCAGCGAGCTCGACATGAATTCCGACGGATCGGTGCTGGCGGCGGGCGATCCCGCCACCCACCGCGCCGCCTCGGCCGTGCTGAACGGCGACGATTCCGGCGCGCCAGAGAAGCGTCGCCAGCTCGGCTGATCGCCAGCCTTCCGCCGCAGCTCAGTTGAGCCGCAGGATCGGACGCGCAGGCGGTAGCGCGAGCGGCGTGAAACCGGCGAGGGGCGACGTAGCAGGGTTGCCCCAATAGCCGGGTGGCAGTTCGCTCGTAGCGCTCTCGCGCGAGGCCGCGGCCATCTCAACGGCGGCAATGGTCGGACTGGCGGCATTGGCTCGATGGTTGTTGTGAACGGCAACACCGATCACCGACATGATGCCGAAGGCGAGAACCGCTGTACCGTTGATGACCATGCAGAGCCCCCACGCTTAATGAACGTCGGCATTCTGCAAGGTCTGTCACGGCTGTCGCTGCTCAACCGGTCCGCTATGGAGGGACGATCGATCCGGATTGGAGATGTCAGCACGTGGCGGCCGTAAACCGCTTGGATTTACGGCCTCGAATCGGCTCGGGAAATGTGTCCGGGATCGTTCGGATCGCTGCCTTATCGGTCGCGACCCTCTTCCAGCGCGTTACACAACAACTTGAGCGGCAGCGGTTTCTCCAGGACGACCGGCTTGGTCTTCATGTCCTTGAGCGCGAGCCGCAGACGCTCCGTGTCGTGGGCGCCCGACATCAGGATCCAACGGCAGTTGGGCGCCAGCGCCGCGCTGTCGATGTAGAGGCGCAAGCCGTCGCCGTCCGGCAGCCCGACGTCGCACACGACCCCGTCGAGCTCTCCCTTGGCGACCATCGCCGCCAGCGCCTGGCGCGCGGCCGCCACGGTCCCTCGCCCGCTGACCTGATGGTTGCGACGTTCCAGGTATTCGACGATCTCGACGCATAGATCCGCGTCGTCCTCGACAACCAGGATGTTCATTGCCCGTTTCCCAGCGAGCCCGGCTGCAGGAGGGTTCACCCCTCGCTTACGGCGGAATTACACAGGCGCTTGTCGGAATTTAAGGCTCGACGATATCCTGAGGTCAACTGTCTTTTTGCACTCTCAAGTAAATTGGAAGCTGGAGCGTCGGTTCATGTCCGGCTCCCAAGGTAGGTCTCGAAGAAGTTCTCAACGGCGTGCATGCCGACATCACTGAGCTTGATGATGGTCCGGCGCTTGTCGGCCTTGTCCTCGGCCCGAACGATCAGAAGGTGGGCCTGCAGCGTTTCCATGCGCCGCAGCGCCGTCGTCTGCGGCACACCCGACGCGGCGCCCAGGCTGGTCACCGTCACTTCGGCGCCGACCAGCGCGGCATCGTAGAGATCGAGCAGCATCTCCCAGCACGGGTCGGAGAACAGCTCGGCCGGAAAGTACTGGCTGCGCAGCCGGCGCATGGTCTTGAGCTCGCTGAGGGCGGCGCGCTTACGGGCGATCGGACCGCCGTCCTCGGCCGCTTTTGCCTTGCTGACCGGCGGTGCCGGCGCTGCTTCCTTCGCGCGCAGCCTCATCTGGCGGGCGTGCTGGGCGGACTTCACCGCCCGGACCAGGCGCGGGCCATCGATCGGCTTGGTCAGCATGTCGCGCGCGCCCAGCCTGATCGCCTGCACGGCATCATCGAAACCGGCATTGCCGCTGACAAAGATGATCTCGGGCCGCTCGCCTTCACCGAGTTGGCTCAACCGTTCGGCGAACTCCATGCCGCTCAACTCCGGCATCCTGAGGTCCGTCACGACGACCTGCGGTCGATGGCCGTCGGCCAGGACCTGCAGGGCCGCCCAGCCGTCGGCGGCGGGCCAGCAGCGCAGGTTGGCCTTGCTGAGGTACTCGACGAGCTCCTCGACGGCGTCCCGGTCGTCATCGACCACCAGGACGTCGAGCGATCGTTCGTCCTGGGCGGTCGTCTCCGGCCTTTCCATTTGCCTCGCTCCCGGCGAATGCATCCGAATTGGATACTTTTGCGGGAACGCCCGGCCGTCAAGCGGTGCATATTGCGACGGGGTTTTTGGCAGGCGTTGGCTGCCCGGTTGTGTGCGTCCGCAAATATCTGCAAAGCGTCTCCTCGGGAGGGAGCTCTTTGAGCCAGCTAGACACCTTGTTGCAAGCCCGGCGCTCCGGGCGGCGGCAGCAGGGCTCACTCTGGAGTTCCAGCGGACGCGGGATCCTCGTCATTGCGGCCCTCAACATTGTGCTGTTGTGGGGCGTCACCGGCGGCGTGATCTGGCAAAGCCACCGCGACGCCGTGGGCGACTGGAAGCGGACGGCGGCCAATTTCAGCCTGACCACCGCGGCCTATGCCCAGCAGACCCTGGTCGCGACCGACCTCATGTTGCGGTCGATGCTGGACTGGATCACCGACGAGGACATCGTGTCGGAGGCGCAGTTCGCCGATGCCATGAAGCAGCGTCGCTTCCACGAGGCCATACGCGATCGCCTGGCCGGCCTGCCTCAGGTCAGCGTTGCCTCGATCTTCAACAAGGAGGGCCATATCCTCAACTCGTCGACCGACTGGCCGCCGCCGCCGGTCTATATCGGCGAGCGCGAGACCTTCCTGGCCCAGGTCGGCCCCGACAGCCCGCCGGTCTCGATCAGCCGCGCCCTGCCCGACGTCAGCAGCGAGCGCTGGACGTTCTATCTGTCGCGCCGGATCAAATCCAAGAACGGCCAGTTGCTGGGCGTCGCCGTCGTCGGCATCGAAGCCGCCTCCTTTTCCAACCTGTTTCGCCTGATCTCGCTCGGCGAGAACAGCTCGGTATCCCTGTTCCGGACCGACGGGGCACTGCTTGCGACGACGTTGAACGTGCCCGACCTGATGGGCAAGACCTACGCCGACGCCCAGCCGATCCGTATGATCCGCAACGGCCTCTCCGGCGCCGCCGAGATCACGCGCGAACCGACATGGTGGCAGCCATCGGATTCGGAACGACGCATCGTCTCGTCACGCCTGGTCGATGGCTTTCCTGTGCTGATCACCGTGACGATCGGCGACAAGACCTATCTCGGCCAGTGGCGGGAACGCCTCTATTTCATCCTGACCCTGGCGCTGTTGCTGAGCGCCGTCGCCGTCCTCGTCGCCGCCCAGATCCTGCGGCTGAGCGCGCGCGCCGAAGCGGCGGCGCGGCTGGCTTCGGAGCGCCGCCTGCTGACGGCCCTGATCGACACCCCGACGGCGCTGTGCGCCGTGCTCGACCGCCAAGGCCACGTGATCTACTGCAACGACCGCTTTCGCCAGGTCATCGCCCGCGACAAGGAGGCCGGCGACATCCTGCGCGACGAAGCCGTGCGCGGCGCCGCGCCCATCCTCGCCTTCGCCGCCGGCGACGACGCGCGCGGCATCGAGGTCGATCTCCAGCTTGTGCGGCCCGGCGACGCCACGCACTACCTGCATTTCTCGCTGTCACATCGATCGCTGCCCGAGATCGGCGACTGCACGATCCTGATGGGACACGACGAGACGCTGCGTCACCAGGCGCTGCAGGCCATCGCCCAGACGGCGAAGCTCGTCACCCTGGGCGAAATGACCACCGGCATGGCACACGAACTCAGCCAGCCCCTGAACGTCATCAAGATGGCGGCGCAAAACGCCCTGTCCGAGGTCGCACCGCCAGAGCCCCGCGAACCGGGCTTTCGCCCACCTCTCAGCGATAGCGAGTTGCGCCCGTTCGTCGCCGGCAAGCTCGGCCGCATCATGGCCCAGGTCGACCGCGCCGCCTCGGTCCTGACCCGCATGCGCGTGTTCGGGCGCACGCCTGACCGCGGGCCTGCCCTGTTCGATGTGCGCGAGGCATGCCGCGGCGCGCTCATCCTGGTCGGCCAGCGCCTGCGCAACGGCGGCATCACGGTCCGCGAAGAGCTCGGTGAACAGGCGCTGATGGTGCAAAGCCACCAGAACCTGCTGGAGCAGGCGCTGGTCAACCTGCTGGTCAATGCCCGCGATGCGCTGCTGCAATCGATGCGTCCCGACAAGACGATCGTGCTGTCCGTCGGACGCGGCGGCGACGGTCACGTTCTCATCACCATTGCCGACAACGGACCCGGCGTGCCGGTCGAGATCCGCGAGCGCATCTTCGAGCCCTTCTTCACCTCCAAGCCGACCGGCCAGGGAACCGGCCTCGGCCTGTCGCTGTCCTTCGGCATCGTGCGCGAATCAGGCGGCACGCTGTCGCTGCTGCCGTCCACGGAGGGCGCCGTCTTCCAGATCGACCTGCCCGGCGCAGCCTCGGTCTAAAGTGCTTTCCAGGAATCGCGGTCGATGTCGTACCAGACGATGTCGGTGAACGCCTTGTAGTCGACGCGGCGGCGATAGGTGAGGCCGAGCCGCTTCATCACCGCCTGCGAGGCGAGGTTGTCGGGCAGCGTAATGGCGAAGATCAGGTCGAGCTCAAGCGTGTCGAAGCCATAGGCGAGCGCCGCACGCGCCACCTCCGTGGCGTAGCCGCGGCCCCAGGCATCCGGATGCAACGCCCACAGCACCTCGGTCGCCTCGAACTCCGGCACGAAATTCAAGCCGCCATGGCCGATCAGCCTGTCGCCAAGGAAAACGCCCCACGGCGCGTACCGCCGTTCCTGCCAAGCCGCGGCGAAGCGGCTGATGGTGGCGCGCGCCGCGTCAAAGGGATCGCCTTGCGCCGGCGGCAGCCATTTCGCCACTTCCGGGTGGAAACGCATGACGGCGTAGGGCTCGGCGTCGTCGGGCACGAGCAGCCGAAGGGTCAGCCGGTCCGTCTTGAGCAGGGTCATCTTTACAGAACTTTACACCCCAGAGAGGGACGCGAAACCGGCCGGCCCCATATCACCGCCACAGGGACCACCTCACCCGAAACAACGGAGATTGACATGGCAAACCTCAGTATGAAGACGATGTTCGCGGCCCTCCTGGCCGGCAGCATCGCGGCGACGGCCGGCGGCGTGGCGTTCGCCAAGGCCGACGGCCAGGCCTTCGACCCTGCCAAGTTCCAGCAGCGCATCGAGAAGCGCGTGGACAAGGCCCTGTCGGGTACCGACGCCTCGACCGACCAGAAGAAGCAGGTCAGCACGATCCTGCAGGCCGCCTTCACCGACATGAAGGCGTTCCACGGCCAGCGCGTCGAGAACCGCAAGGCAATGGAAGCGGCAATGCAGGCCCCGACCATCGACCCGGCGAAGATCGAGCAGATCCGCGCCGAGCAGATGAAGATCGCCGACGCCAGCTCCAAGCGCTTCACCAAGGCGCTGGTCGATGCCGGGAACGTGCTGAATGCTTCGCAGCGCCAGGCCTTCTTCAAGGCGTGGAGCGAGGGGCACGGCAAGCGGCACGGCTAAGGCTAGATGACATCCGGTGCGATGCGGCCTGATACTGAGATGATGGCCGAGCGCATCCTGATGATCGATGACGACAGCCGCCTCGCCGGGATGGTCTCCGACTATCTCGGCGGGGCGGGCTTTCGTTTGACCATCGCCGGCACCGCGCGTGACGGAGAGGCGCTGCTGAAGCGCGAGACCTTCGACGCCATCATCCTCGATCTCATGCTGCCAGACGCCGACGGCCTCGATCTCTGCCGCCGCCTGCGCACCGTGAGCGACCTGCCGATCCTGATGCTGACGGCGCGCGGCGAGCCGATGGACCGCGTGATCGGCCTGGAGGTCGGCGCCGACGACTATCTCGCCAAACCCTTCGAGCCGCGCGAGCTGCAGGCCCGCCTGCGCGCCATCCTGCGCCGCAAGGGCACGCCGGCGAGGAGCGAGACGCTCAGCTTCGGCCGGCTCGAGATCGACAAGGGCGCGCGCGTGGTGCGCGTCGACGGCGAGGAGCGCACCATCACCTCCTACCAGTTCGCACTGCTGCTGGCGCTGGCCGAGCGCGCCGGCCGCGTGCTGTCGCGCGACGCGCTGATGGACCTGCTGAAGGGCGAGAAGCTCGAGGCCTTCGACCGCTCGGTCGACGTCCACATCTCGCGCATCCGTGCCGCCATCGAGGACGACCCGAAGAAGCCCCGGCGCATCCTGACGATCCGCGGCGCGGGCTACGTCTTCGCCAAGGATCAGGACCGGTGATGCCCCTCGTTCACCTCGACTCCCTCTTTCACCTCTCCCGTCATACGGGGGAGGCCGAGAGGGGGAAGGCATCCGTCGAGGTGTCGGCGTATTTCAGATCTGAAATCTTCGGCATCACCGGTGCGGCTCTCCCCCTCCCTACCCTCCCCCGTATGACGGGGGAGGAGAATGAGGAGGTCTGAGCGATGCAGCGCCTCTACCTCCAGTTCTATCTCACCATCCTCGTCGTGCTGGCGGTGTTCGTCGGCGCGGCCGCATTGTTGTGGCGGCTGGCCGACGACGATGCGCGGACACCGCAATATTTCGAGGTCGCCGCGGAGCTCACCGGTGCGCTGCTGCCCGATGCCGATGCGCCGGCGCGCGAGCAGCAGGCGGCGGTCGAATCGCTGTATCGCAAGCTTCGCTTCGACATCGCGCTCTACCGGCCCAACGGCACCATGATCGCCATGGCGGGCAAGCCACCGCCGCGCTTCGACCACAGAAACGCACGACAGGGCTGGCGGCGGGGTCCAGGGGGACCGAACTTCACCCTGCTGCTGCCCGACGGACGCTGGCTGGTCGCCCGCCAGGTGCGGGACCGGCCGATCAGCCCGACCTTCTGGATCACCGCCTTTCTCGCCTTGGTGGCGCTGGCGGTCGCCGTCGGCGCTTATCCCGTGGTGCGGGGGCTCGGCCGACGGCTCGAGCGTCTGAAGGCCGGCGTCGAGCAGTTCGGCAACGATCTTGGCGCGCGGGTGAAGGTCGAGGGCCGCGACGAGGTCGCAGCCCTGGCGCAGAGCTTCAACCGCTCGGCCGAGCACATCGAGCAGCTCGTCGCCGCCCATCGCATGCTGCTCGCCAATTGCAGCCACGAGCTGCGCACGCCGCTCGCCCGCATCGCCGTCGCCGCTTCACTGCTGGGCGAGGGCGCCGACGCCAAGACCCGCGAATCGCTGAAGCACGACGTCGAGGAGCTCGACCAGCTGATCGAGCAGATCCTTTTGGCCAGCCGACTGGAAGCCCTGCCGACTTTGGAGCATCGCGAACCGGTCGACCTTCTGGCGCTGGCCGCCGAAGAGGCCGCACGCTTCGACCTCGACGCCACCGGCCAGCCGGTCACCGTATCGGGCGATCGCACGCTGCTACGGCGGCTGATCCGCAATCTCTTGGAGAATGCCCGGCGCTACGCCGGCGATGGCCCGATCGCGGTCTCCGTCACCGCTGACAGTGGACGTGCGGTCCTCGAGGTCTCCGACCACGGGCCTGGCGTGCCGGCAGCGGAGCGACAACGGATCTTCGAGCCCTTCTATCGCCTGGCCGGCGGCAGCGAGAGTGGCCGCGGCAGCGGGCTTGGCCTCGCCCTGGTGCTCGACATCGCCCGCCGTCACGGCGGCGACGCCGTTTGCCTGGCGGCGGACAGCGGCGGCAGCCGCTTCCGCATCGACCTGCCGGCCGTTAAAGATACGAGGTGAACGGACGTTTACCGGAGGAGCGGCCCCATGGATTTCGACATTCCTGCCGAGATCTCGGCGTACCTGAGGGAGCTCGATGCCTTCATCGAGCGCGAGATCAGGCCGCTGGAGCGCGAGAATGACAATATCCGCTTCTTCGACCATCGCCGCGAGCATGCCCGCACCGACTGGGACAATGACGGCCAGCCACGCCACGAATGGGAGGCGCTTCTGGCCGAGATGCGCCGCCGCGCCGACAAGGCGGGCCATCTGCGCTTCGGACTCCCGAAGGAGCTGGGCGGCAAGGACGGCTCCAACCTCGCCATGGCCATCATCCGCGAGCATCTGGCGCACAAGGGGCTCGGCCTGCACAACGACCTGCAGAACGAGAGCTCGATCGTCGGCAATTTCCCCGTCGCCCTGCTCCTGCACCGCTTCGGCACCAAGGAGCAGAAGGAGCGCTATCTCGAAGGCATGTTGACCGGCAAGGAGCGCATCGCCTTCGGCTTGACCGAGCCCAACCACGGCTCGGACGCCACCTTCATGGAGACCACGGCGACGAAGCAGGGCTCCGACTGGGTGATCAACGGCATGAAGCGGTTCAACACCGGCATGCATACGGCGACAGTCGATCTCGTCTTTGCCCGCACCTCGGGCAAGCCCGGCGATGCGCGCGGCATCTCGGCGTTCCTGACGCCGGTCAAGTCGGAGGGCTTCAAGGTCGAGCACATGTGGTGGACCTTCAACATGCCGTCGGACCACGCCGAGGTGTCGCTGACCGACGTCAAGGTGCCGGCCTCGACCATGCTGGGCGAGGAAGGCCGCGGACTCGACGTGGCGCAGACCTTCGTGCACGAGAACCGCATCCGCCAGGCCGCCTCGAGCCTCGGCGCCGCGCAGTACTGCATCGACATGTCGGTGGCCTACGCCAAGAACCGCAGGGTGTTTGGCAAGGCGCTGGCGTCCAACCAGGCGATCCAGTTTCCGCTCGCCGAGCTGCACACCGAGGCCGAGATGACGCGCGGCCTGGTGCGCAAGACCGCCTGGCATCTCGACCGCGAGCACCACATGAACGTCAGCGAATGGGTGGCGATGTCGAACTATCGCGCCAACCGCCTGGTCTGCGACGCCGCCGACCGCGCCATCCAGGTCCATGGCGGCATCGGCTACTCGCGCCACACGCCGTTCGAGCACATCTATCGCCACCATCGCCGCTATCGCATCACCGAGGGTTCCGAGGAGATCCAAATCCGCCGCGTGGCGGGCGCGCTGTTCGGCTTCTGGGGAGCACAGAAGGCGTCGACGGCGCCGAAGGGGTGACCTCGTCCTCATCCACCTCCCCCGTCATACGGGGGAGGCCGGGAGGGGGCAGGCCTCCGTCGAGATGCATTTCATGTCAGATCTGGAATCTTCGGGAATCACCTGTGTGGCTTTCCCCCTCCCTACCCTCCCCCGTATGACGGGGGAGGAATGAAGGACCGCTTCACCGGCGATGCCATCATGTTCGGCACGGCGATGCTGCTGGGCTCGAGCTATCCGTTCGCCAAGGATGTGCTCGCTGTCATGAGCCCCTTGCTCTACAGCGCCTCGCGCTACCTGCTGGCCGGGCCTCTTCCTGTTCGCCGTGGCGGTGCTGCTGCGCAAACCCATCGCCCTGGCGCGCCGCGACTGGCTGCCGATGTTCCTGCTGTCGCTGGTCGGGGTCGCCTTGTTCCAGGCCTCCTGGGGCTTGGCGATGGCACGCACGCCGCCATCGGTCGGCTCGATCGTCATGACCACCACGACGGCCTTCTCGGCCATCCTCGCGTGGTTCGCCGGCCGTCGCCTGCCGGCGCTGGGCTGGCTCGGCATCGTCATCGCCTTCGCGGGCGTCGTGGTCGTGGTCAACAACTCGCTGACGCGCTTCACGCTCTCTTTCGGCAGCCTGGACGGGACGCTGATCTGGATGGTGGCCGCCTTTGCCTGGGCGCTCTATGTCGAGCGCAGTGCGCCCTACAACCTGCGGCTGGGCGCTCTGCCGGTCATCGCCTGGACCACCCTGATCGGCTCGCTGATCCTGCTGCCGATCGCGCTCCTGTTCGATTCGCCGGGTGAATTCGCCCGCCTCGACGACCGCCTGCTGGGCTTCTGGCTCTACACCGCGATCTTCCCCGTCGGCGTGGCCTTCCTCGGCCTGACAGCCGGGCTGGAGCGGCTCGGGGTGAGCCGGGTCATGGTCTACATGTACCTGATCCCGATAGCTGGCGTGGGCCTGTCGGCCGCCTTTTTCGGCGATCCGTTGACCGCAGCCCGCGTGCTGGGCGGCCTGATCGTGCTCCTGGGCGTCATTCTGACGCGCGTGGCGCTCGACCGTGCGGCGCGGGTTCCTGTATGAACGGGCTGGCAACTTAGAGGACTTAAAATGGCCCGCCAGGCCAGTAGCTCGCCCGTCAAGAAAAAGGCTGCTCCCAAGGCAACCGTGACCCAGATGCTCACCACCCCCGGCTCGGGCGGTCGGCGGGCCTTCGTGTCGCGCGCCACCAAGGAGACGCGCATCGCCGCCGCCATCAATCTCGACGGCACCGGCAAGTACGACATCAAGACCGGCATCGGCTTCCTCGACCACATGCTGGAGCAGTTGAGCCGCCACAGCCTGATCGACATCACGCTGCGCGCCGAGGGCGACCTGCACATCGACTACCATCACACCACCGAGGATTCAGGCATCGTGCTGGGCGAGTGCCTGACCAAGGCGCTGGGCGATCGCGCCGGCATCCGCCGCTACGGCGCCGCGCACATCCCGATGGACGAGACCTTGACCGAGGTGGCACTCGACGCCTCCAACCGGCCCTACCTGATCTGGAAGGTGGATTTCTCCAAGCCCAAGCTCGGCACTATGGACACCGAGCTGTTCAAGGAGTGGTTCCAGGCCTTCGCCCAGCTCGGCGGGCTGACCTTGCACGTGTGGAACCACTACGGCGACAATAACCACCATATCGTCGAGAGCTGCTTCAAGGGTCTCGCGCGCGCGCTGCGCGTCGCCGTCGAGATCGATCCGCGCCAGACCACGGCGGTTCCCAGCACCAAGGGCGTTCTCTGAACGCAATACGATGACCGTCGCCATCGTCGATTACGGATCGGGCAACCTCCGCTCCGCTGCCAAAGCCATCGAACGCGCCGCCCGCGAGGCCGGCGTGGACGACCGCGTGCTGGTGACCTCCAACCCGCGCGAAGTGGCCAACGCCGACCGCATCGTGCTGCCGGGCGTCGGCGCCTTCGCCGACTGCCGCGCCGGCCTCTACGGCGTGCCGGGCATGGTCGACACGCTGCAGCGCGCGGTGATCGAGCAGGGCAAGCCCTTCCTCGGCATCTGCGTTGGCATGCAGCTCATGGCCACGCGCGGCGTCGAATACGGCATCCATGCCGGCCTCGACTGGATCCAGGGCGACGTGGTGCGCATCGATCCCCAAGGGGCGGCGGGCAAGGATCATCTGAAAATCCCGCACATGGGCTGGAACGAGCTCGATTCGCTGAAGCCACATGCACTGCTCGAAGGCATCGCCGCGCACGATCACGCCTACTTCGTGCACTCCTTCCAGCTCAAGGCGAGCCGGCCGGAAACGGTGCTGGCGCTCACCGATTATGGTGGGCCGATCACCGCCGTCGTCGGCCGCGACAATCTCGTCGGCACGCAGTTCCATCCCGAGAAGAGCCAGGCGACGGGCCTGCGCCTGATTGCGAACTTCCTGCGCTGGAAGCCGTGACGGCCGTCCGAAACCGCTTCGATGATCAGGCGTTAGCCCGGCATGTCATCTCTGCGCGGCACGAACATCGTCTTCTTTGTGGCCTTGCTGGCATCGGCCCTGGTCCTCGGCCCCGCCTTGGCTCACCTCTTCGAGTTGCCCAACAAGATCGACCTGCCGCGCGATGAATACTTCATCGTCCAGAAAGCCTATCGCGGTTGGAGCCAGCTCGGCTGGCTGCTGCTCGTTCAGATCGCGTCGCTGGCGGCGGCGGCTTACCTGGCGCGGATGAATCCGCGCACACTGACGCTTATCCTTCTTGCCTTGGTCTCGGTCGTGGCGGCCCAGGTCGTGTTCTGGCTGTTCACCTATCCGGCGAACGTCGCCACGGTAAATTGGACCCAGCCGCCTGACAGCTGGGAGATGCTGCGTCGACAATGGGAATACTCCCATGCCGTAGGCGCCGTCCTGCAGCTCGTGGCTTTTTGCCTGCTGGCCATCGCCATCCTCGGCCGGACTTCCACAGCTAATCCGGCAGGCGCGCGGTAACCTATCTCCGGCGCCAGGCGTTTCTGTCCTATTCCCCACAGGAGAGAGCGGCATGCGCGTGCGCGAGATGTTGTCCAGCCATCCCGAAGCGGCCGGCGTGGTCAATGACGCCCTGGTTCAATGCATAGAAGCCTGCTTCGATTGCGCCCAGACCTGCATCTCCTGCGCCGACGCCTGCCTCGCCGAGGCCAACTCCTCGCAGCTCTCGCGCTGCATCCGCCTCGATCTCGATTGCGCCGATGCCTGCGCCAGCACCGGGTCGGTACTGACCCGGCGGACCGCCGCGACGTCGGCCCTGATGGTGCAGATGCTGGAAACCTGCGCCGACTTCTGCCGTCTGTGCGCCGACGAATGCGACCGGCACGCCGGCCACCATGAGCATTGCCGCATCTGCGCCGAAACGTGCCGGCAATGCGAACGAGCCTGCCATCAGGCAGCGACCGGCGGCGGAGCGACAGGCCCGTAGGCATCCCCGTTCGACCGGGCTAGGGTCCGGCTGAACAATGGCGAAGACGAAATCATCCCGGCGCGGGCGGACGCGCGAAGTGCTCGATCTCGAGCGTTACGTGCCGGCCTTGCTGGTGTTTCTCGCCAACAAGCTCACCAGCGGCGCGTCGGCGATCCTGCGCCGGCACTTCGGCGTCGGCACCACGGAATGGCGCATCATGGCCATGCTCGGGGTCGAGCCGTGGATCGCCGCCGGACGCGTCTGCAAGGTGATCGGCTTCGACAAGGCCGCGGTCAGCCGGTCGCTCGCCATGCTGCAGGACAAGGGACTGGTCCGCGCCCGCTCCCATCACTCCGACGGCCGCAGCCTGGTCTATGCGCTCACCGACCGGGGCTGGCGCCTGCATGGCCGCATCCTGGCGATCTCGCTCGCCCGCGAGCAGCGCCTGCTGGGCGACCTGTCCGCCGCCGAGCGCGAGGTCCTGATCGGCCTCCTGAACCGCCTGCATAGGCGCATCCCGGCCATGAACGCGCCGATCGATGTCCCGCCGGAACGTTGACAAGTCAACAAACGAGCCGCAGGCTTACCCCCGTACCTGATCGGGAGGAAACCATGTTCATCAAGAACACCTGGTGCGTGGCGGGATGGAGCAAGGAGGTACCGCAGGACGGCTTCCTGGCGCGCACGCTTCTCGGCCTGCCAGTGGCGCTGTGGCGCGACCAAGCGGGCAAGGTCGTGGCCTTCGAGGACATGTGCTGCCACCGCGGCGCGCCGCTGTCGCGCGGCCGGCGCGAAGGCGACAGCGTGCGCTGCCTCTATCACGGTCTGCTGTTCGACCGCAGCGGCAAGTGCATCGAGGTGCCGTCGCAGGACACCGTCCCCGCCAATGCCTGCGTGCGCACCTTCCCGGTGGTCGAGCGCCATCGCTGGATCTGGATCTGGATGGGCGACGCGGCCAAGGCCGATCCCGCGCTGATCCCCGACACGCATTGGCTCGACGATCCGGGCTGGCGCAGCCTCGACGGCTACACCCACTACGACACGAACTACCTGCTGATCTGCGACAACCTGCTCGATCTCGCGCACCTGCCCTACGTCCATCCCACGACGCTCGGCGGCTCGGAGGACTACGCGCGCAACCCCGCCACCGTCGAGATGCTGGAGCGCGGCCTCAGGGTGACCCGTTGGGCGCTCAACACGGCGCCACCGCCGTTCGTGCAGAAGGTGCAGCCCTTCGACGGCCTGGTCGACCGCTGGAACATCTATGATTTTCTGATCCCCGGCCTCTTCCTGATGGATTCGGGCATGAGCCCTGCCGGCACCGGCGCCCAGCAGGGCAATCGCGAGAACGCCGTCATGTTCCATAGCTGCCAGGCGCTGACGCCCGAGAGCGAAACGACGACCCACTACTTCTTCGGCCAGCCGCACAACTTCGCCATCGACCGCCCGGAGGTCACGGCGTCGATCCATCAGAGCATCGTCGAGGCCTTCGAGGAGGACCGCACCATGGTGATGGCGCAGGCCAGAAACCTCGCCAAGCGGCCCGACTTCCGGATGACGGCCATCCGCGCCGACCTGGCACTCAGCCGCTACCGCTGGCTGGTCGAGCGCACGCTGGCCGCTGAAGCGAGGACTACGCCGCCGCTGGCGACAGCGGCTGAATAGATCCTAGCCGCGCGGTGGCAAGGTGAAGCCCGCATTGACGAGCTTGCGCTCGAGAACCGGGATCGCGGCCACCGTGTCGCCCCCCTTGCACTTGGCGAGCGCGACGCCGCCGTTGACGTCGGGTCTCACGGGCGCGTTCGGGCCGGCTTCCGACCGTCCGACATAGCGGACGTAAAGGTTGCTGAGCTGAGCGCAATATTGCAGATCGGCGGCGCGGCTGCCCTGCTGGGCATAAGCTGCCGGCGGCAGGCAGACGGCCGCGACGGCGGCCAGGACGACCAAGACTTTTGACATGACGGCACCTACAGGCTTGCAACTACAAGGTGGGTTGCAAACTGGGCCTAAAAGCGGCGGCGGGTGGCTGTGGGCCGGCCTGCAGGAACGCCATGAGCGAACGCTCGATTAGCCCACGATCCAGCCCGTCGACGATGAAGACCAGGCGCGAGCGCCGGTCGTCGTCCGGCCAGGCCGCCATATGGACAGGCGGATGAACCAGGCGCTGGACGCCATGGATCGCGACCGGCGCGGCGGCATCGGCGACGTTCAAAATTCCTTTTACGCGCAGCACCCGGTCACCGTGGCGGTTCAGCAACATGCTGAGCCATAGGCCGAACAGGGTCCAATCGAGCGGGCCCTCGAAGGCCAGGGCGAAGGCGTGGATGCTTTCGTCATGCCGATTGCGATCGCCCGCCTCAGCGGATCCGTCGCCCAGTTCCACCGAGAACCAGCGCCGCGCGGCCTCGCTTCTGCCCGCCGTTGCGAACAGGTCGTGCGACAGCAGCGCCTCGGCATCGATCGGCTCTTCGGCGGCGCGCCACAGCGGCGCCGACGGATTGATGCGGCCGAGGCGCTCGACGAGGGCATCGGCGGCCGCCGCTTCGGCGAGATCGGTCTTGGTCAGGACGAGGCGATCGGCGACGGCAATCTGCTTGGTGCATTCGACCTGACGGGCGAGCTGGCCGAGGCCGTTGACGGCATCCACCGTGGTGATGACGTTGCCCAGCCGGAAGTGATGGCGCAGCACGGGATCAGCCTGCACCGTCGACAGGATGGGGAACGGATCAGCGAGCCCCGTGCTCTCGACAACCAGCCGGCGGAAGCGCGGCACCGTCCCGCGCTCTCGTTTGGAATGGAGGTCCCTGATCGCCATCGAAAGCTCGCCGCGGATGGTGCAGCACAGGCAACCCGACTGCAGCAGCACCATGGTGTCGTCGATGCGCTCCAGCAGGTGATGATCGAGCCCGACCTCGCCGAACTCGTTGATCAGCACGGCGGTGTCGGCCAGAGCAGGGTCAGCGAGCAGGCGCTGCAGCAGCGTGGTCTTGCCCGAGCCCAGGAAGCCCGTGATCAGGTTGACGGGCGTGAAGACGGGTTCAGGCATCGGGGCCCTCAGTCATGAAGACCGCTGCCTTCCAGCCGGACGATGAGGTCAGGATCGAGCGGATCGCAGGGCCGGCCTAAGAGCCTTTCGGCGGCAGCCCACAGATGGCCGAGGTCCTCGACCAGCTCGGTCTTGCCGGTCGCCGTCGACAGGACAAACGAGCTCGCCTGCCAGTCGCTGAGTGTCAGGCCGTAGTAGGCGAGCACCCGGCTGGCGCAGGCGATACGATGTGCCCGCTCACGCCGCCGCTGCGGGCTGTCGACGTTGCGCGTGAAGATGCCGGGACGCGCGGCAGCGTCGGTCCAGTGACCGCTGCCGCCGAGGACGCCGCACAGGGAGCACATGGCCTAACCGTCATCCCGAGCGAAGCGAAGCGAAGTCGAGGGACCTGTTCTTGTGCAGACGTTGCATGAACAGGTCCCTCCGCTGCGCCTCGCTACGCGAGGCTTCGGTCGGGATGACGGCAAGTGCGTCATCACTTCTTCCTCGGAGACCGCCGCGCAAAGTCGTCGGCCATTTCGTTCATGGTCACGAACCGCACGCCGGGATGGCCGATCATGTGATGGTAGAGGCGCTCCAGCATCATCAGCACGTGCGGCCGGCCCGACACGTCGGGATGGATGGTCATGGGGAACACCGCGTAGTCGTACTCGCGATAGACCCAGTCGAACTGGTCGCGCCACATCTCCTCGATGTCTCGCGGATTGACGAAGCCGTGGCTGTTCGGCGACTTCTTGATGAACATCATGGGTGGCAGGTCGTCGAGGTACCAGCTCGCCGGGATCTCGATCAGGTCGGTCTCCTGGCCGCGCTTCAGCGGCACCATCCATTCATGCGGCTTCTTGGCGTAGTCGATCTTGGTCCAGCTGTCGCCGACGCGCACATAGTAGGGCTGGTGGTCGTTGTGCATCAGCGAATGGTCGTACTTGATGCCGCGTTCCAGTAGCAGCTCGTTGGTGACGGCCGAGAATTCCCACCAGGGCGCCACGTAGCCGGTCGGGCGCTTGCCTGACAGTTTGGTTACAAGGTCGATGCACTTGTCGAGAATCTCCATCTCCTGCTCGCGCGTCATGGCGATGGGATTCTCGTGGCTGTAGCCGTGGATGCCGATCTCGTGACCGGCATCGGCCACGGCCTTCATCTCCTTGGGGAACGTCTCGATCGAATGGCCGGGAATGAACCAGGTGGTCTTGATGCCAAGCCGCTCGAACATCTTCAGCAGTCGCGGGCTGCCGACCTCACCGGCAAACAGGCCGCGCGAGATGTCGTCCGGCGAGTCCTCGCCGCCGTAGCTGCCCAACCAGCCGGCCACGGCGTCGACGTCGATACCGAAGCCACACAGGATCTCCTTGCCCATCGTCAGATGCTCCCTTCCAGTTCAGTAAGCACGGTGGAGCAAAAAGCGTTCCGCGAGGAGCCTGCGTTGACGCATAGCGCGGGTTACCGAAAAGCTGTCATCCCGAGCGCAAGCGAGGGACCTTTATGGCAACAGGAAAGGTCCCTCGCTACGCTCGGGATGACACCAAGCGCTAGGGCCGACCCATCAAGCGCTCCAGATAGTCCGCAGTACTGTCCTTCCCCTGATGCCGCGCCCAGCCGAGCGGCGTGCTGTCCCACAGCTTGTCTGCAATGTCGGCGCGGGCGCCGCGCGCCAGCAGCAAGTCGATCAGCGCAAGGTTCTCGTCGATCGCCGCCTGGTGCAGGGCCGTGCTGTGGCTATGCACGGGCAGGAAGCTATTGACGTCGGCGCCAGCATCGAGCGCAAGGCGCGCAGCTTCAGTCTGGCGATTGATGACCGCCATGCCGAAGGCGTTCTGGATGTCCGCGGCCGATGCCTCGCGCAACAACGGCTCAAGCCGGTCGGTACGGCCAAGCGCTGCCGCGATCGGCGCCGTCATCGGATGGCCGGCCCGCAGCAATGCCTGAATGGGCTCGAGCTCCCAATGGGCCAACGTCACGTCGATGGCCCTCGAGGTCGGCGTCGCACCGGCCTTCATCAGCCGTTCGAGCAATGGGATCTGCAGCCCCTGCTCGCGGGCCGGTGAGCTCGTCATGACCAGCTCCAAAGCATAGTCGAGGTCGGTTCGGTCGACGCCGCGGGCGATCATCACGTCGGCAACCTCGACGATGTTGTCCGGCATGCGCTTCATCAGCGTCGGATTGTTGGCGATGAACCAGAACAGCTTGGGATCGCGAAAGTATTGCGATCGGCTGGCTTCGCGATAGCACTCGGGTTCCAGGATGCGCTCGCGCAACAGACGAGGCTCATCGTCGAGCAGGCGCGCGAGCCCGGTCGCGTCGCCGCCTTGCAGGGCCGTCACGGCAGCACGGAACGAGGGATCGCGGATCACCGGCCGGGCGAGCAGCTCGATGATGGCAGCCTTGTCAACCGCCTCGCCCCGGCACGCTGCGTCGAGCGGCGTCCGGCCCTTGGCATCCAGTTGCCATTCCAGAGCGCCGCCGCGAATCAGCAGCTCGGCCAGGGCCAGCGGACCGCGGTTGGCCGCGGCATGCAACGCGGTCTCGCCGCCACCGTCGTGCCGAGGGCTGGCGCCGGCAGAAAGCAGCGCGTCGGCGATTGCGATCCGCACCTCGGCTGGTGCGTCGGAGGCGCAGGCCTGCCATAGCGGCGGTCCGATCTTGGCGCTGCCCTCGTCGGTCGGCTGCCCTTCGGCAATAAGGCGTCGGACCGCCGCCAAGTCGCCGGCTCGTGCGGCCGCGGCGAGCGGCGGAAGCGGTGCTGCTTCGCCGCCGCGCGCCGCATCGACGCGCCGCATCAGCTCGGCCCAATTCGGTGCGCCATAGTCGGCAGCGAGTTTGCGTTGCGCCTCGGCCAGACCCAGCGACTTGTCGCGGGCCAGGCGCTTGGCCTGTTTGCGCAGATGTTCCTTGGAAGGACGAGCAGGAAGCTCGGACATGGTTCTCCCTTTCCCAAAAGACCCGGTGTCCGCTCGCGGGCAGGAAAGGTCGAAATGACCAAAGGCGAAATCAGAAGGTGGGCTTGGCCCTCTCCGCGGACGGGTGGCCGCCTTGCCGGCCGGCCCCGAAACTACGAGGCCGAGGCCGAGGGTGCAAGAGCCGCGCCGTCCGGACGGGATGCGGGCGCACGGTGCGGGTTGCGGCCCGCGGCGTCCCACATCAGGCGCGGATCGAAGGTCTCGGCGGCGAAGATGGTGATGAAGACCACGGCGCAGAAAGCGAGCGCGCCGACGCCGGGCTCGATGGTGACGGCGCGACCGAACTGCACCAGCGCACCCAGCAGCGATTCCATGAAGATGTCGACCATCGACCAGCGGCCGATCCAGGCGACGACGTGATAGAGCACCGTGCGCTCGTGGATCAGGATGGACGCGCCCGCTCCGGGACGCCCAAGCTGGGTTGCCGTCAGCATGCTGCCCAGTCCTAAAAGCTTGAACAGCGGCACCATGATGCTGGCGAAGAACACCAGGGCGGCCAGCGGATACATGCCGGAATCCAGCAGCTCCTCGACGCCGCCCATGATGGTGCTGGGCTCACCGGCGCCAAGCTGGATCACCGTCAGCACCGGATAGACGTTCGCCGGTATGTAGAGAACGACAGCGGCCAGCACCAAGGCCCAGGTGCGCGACACGCTGTTGGGCTTGCGTTCATGCACCATCGAGCCGCAGCGCGGGCAATGGCCGTCGGTCTCGGCCGGCACGCAGACCAGGCCGCAGCCTTCGCAACCCATGGCGCCCGGCCGCCAGGCAAGCGGCGGATCAGCGGGCATGGGCGCATGCGTCAGGCCGCGCCGCTCGATCTCCTCCCACGCAGCGTGCGGATCGAACGCGACCTCGGCCCATACCCAGACGACGGTCAGCACACCGAGCGCATAGACGGCGGGACCGAGCTCGATGGTCACCAGGTCGCCGAGCTTGGTGTAGGCCACGAACACGCCGAGCAGCAGAACTTCCAGCATGCACCAGGTGTTGAGCCGGCGGGACAGCAGGAAGGCGTCGCGAATCCTGGGCGGCGGGTGCCGCAGCTTGAGCCCGATCAGCACATAGAGCGTGGCCAAGAACTTGCCGAGCGGCGCATAGGCCGTCGTGAAGGCGACCGCGATGGCGATCGGCCACAGGCCGCGCGCGACCAGCTCGCGCGGTCCGGACTCCAGGATGGTCTCGCGCACGATGCCGACGGCGGAGACCTTCATCAGCATGCCTTCCCACACGACGACGAACAGCACCATGGCGGCGAAGGTGAGCGCGAGATGCCGGTTCAGCGGGTCGACGCGGCTGACGCGCAGCACAGTGCCGCAGCGCGTGCAGTTGCTGCGCAAGCCAGGCGCCATCGCTGGCACGATCTGGAACAAGCCGCAGCCCGGACACTCCCGGAGCTGCGGCTTGGTCATCCGCGCGCGCGCCGCCAGCCTGGCGTCATGAAAGGACCTGTGAGCCCCCCTTACGGAGAAGAGGCTCACTGCAACAGCGTGGCGATGCCGTCGGCCAGCTCGCCGAGCGCGTCGCTGATCGCCGCCACCAGGCCCGGCGTGTCCGGGGTGGCGAGCGGCTTGGTGATGGTGAAGGTACGCGCCGCCGTCCGCCGCGGTCGGTTGAATTCGGCGGCGACCTGGGCGATCAGGATCAGCGAGCCCGCCTTGTCGGCGTCCATGCGCTGGATATTGACGCCGACGATACAGTTATGGTCGGCGTTGATGGCGCCGCTTTCGGCGTAGACCGTGCTGCCGGGCAGGCGTTGCGACAGCGAGACCACCAGCACGCGACCGATCAGGCCCGCCAGTGGTTCACCCCACCAGTCGTTGGCGCGGATGTCGAGCTTGTAGCCTTCCGACGAGCGCACGATCTCTTTCCGGTCGAGGTAGCTTGCGAGCCCGATATCCTTCAGCAGGATGACCTTCGGTCCGCGCGGCAGGGTCGGGCCGGTGCGCGGCACGATCGTGTAGTAGTTGGGTTCGGGCGATGCGCCGCAAGCCGCGGCAACCAGCGGCAAACCGAGGGCGAACCGACGGCGGCCGAGAGAGAGGTCCTTCATTCCTTGCCCGTGTTGGTGCGACCCTTGATCAGGGCCTCGGGATGGCGTGACAAGAGATCACTGAGCGCGCGGATCGAGCGCGCCGCGTCGGTGAGCTGCGGCAGCAGGCGGTCGAGGTCGCGGCGGAAACGCGAATCGTCGCCGTAGCCGGTATTGAACGAGCCGAACAGGCGGTTGGCCGAGGTCAGCGATTCCTGCAGCTGCTGGGCGATCGCCGGCAGGCGCTTCAGCGCCGGCGTACCCTCGGTGTCGAGCTTCTTGGCGATGTCCTGGACGTCGACCATCGCCTTCTCGAGTGCCGTCAGCGTGCGCTTCATCTGGTCGCCGTTGATCATCGTATCGAGACCGGCCGCGGCGCCTTCGAGGCTCCTGCCGATCTTGTCGTACTCGATGCGATTGAGCTTGGTCAGAAGCTCGGCCGCCGACCGCGTGATGGCGTCGAAGCCGCCGACCTCCGAAGTTGGGACGACGTAGACATCGCCTCTCTTTTCCAGCGTGGCCGGCACCGCCTCGTCAACGCGCTCCAAGGCGATCTCTTTCGACCCGGTGATGATGCTGGTCGACTGCAGGGTTGCCCGCATGCCGCGCCTGATCATCTCCTCGGCGAATTTCTCCGGGTTGGTCTGATCGGCCGCCGCAATATTGCTGATGCGGCCGGCTTCGACCCGGTAGTGGACCGGCACGACGATGCGGTCGAGCTTGGGATCGTAGACCAGGTCGACGTCGGTCACTTCGCCGATCCTGAGGCCGTGCAGCGTGACATGGGCACCCGGCTCGAGGCCTGCGACCGAGCCGGGGAAATACGACAGCAGTCGGATCTGCCGCCCGAATCCGACAGCCCTCGCTTCCTCGAAGTTGCGATAAAGTGTGAACTCCTGCTTTGCGGTGGCGGCCGGCTGCTTGGTGTCGAGCGACGTCTCGAAGGCGATGCCGCCCAGCAGCAGCGCGCGGAGCGATTCCATGCGGAACTGAACGCCGTCGGAGCCCAGCTTCAGCGATATGCCGGACGCGTTCCAGAACAGCGTATCGGTATGGACGTACTGGTCGTAGGGCGCGCGCACGAAGGCGTGGATGGTGACGCGGCTGGCGAGGTCGCCGATGTCCCAGCCCAGCACCGTGCCGACCTCTATGTCGCGGAAGAAGATCGGCGAGCCGAGGCTGATCGAGCCCAGCCGCTTGCTGTCGAGCAGGAAGGTCGTGCCCTTGGTCCAGGCCGTCAGCACGGGCGGATCCTGCTCACCGATGAAATCGCGCTTGAACGAACCCTTTTCGGCCGATGGCCGCATGCCGATGTAGGACCCCGAGATCAGGGTCTCCAGGCCGGTGATGTTGCCCGCGAAGAGCTCAGGCTTGACCACCCAGAAGATCGTCTTGTCGGTGAGCAGCGGCTCGGCCTCGCGCACCGTATCGATCGTCACGATCACCTTGGTGAGGTCGGGCGCTATCGCGATGCTCTTCACCGTGCCCATCACCACATTCTTGTACTTCAGCTGCGACTGCCCGGCGGTGAGCCCGGCGGCGCTGTCAAAGGCGATGGTGATGGTCGGGCCCTTCTTGGAGAAGGTGTCCCAGGCCAGCCACATGGCGATCAGGCCAGTCACGATCGGCACGATCCAGATCAGCGGAATGCGGCGGCGACGGTGCACGCCCGCTGTCGGCAGCTCTACATGCCCTCCGTGATCAGTCATCGTTCCTTCAGTCTGCTCGTCCCCGGCCCGGAAAGTAACTTAAATCATCCGGACTGCAAGCATACCTGAAGGCGATTGCGTGCCGATCGGTTAGGCCGCGGGCTTCGGCCGCAGCACGCGGGCAGCATAGGCGTGGAGCGCGGTGAAGTCGGCACCGACGCCGCGCGCCGCGACGACCTGGTCGGGCCGCACCAACACCCAGCCCGGGCCGTTCAGCCGATAGCGCGAGCGGACTTCACCGTCGGGGTCCCAGCTGCTGCCGAGACGCAAGACCTGCAACGTGTCGCCGGCTTGCGCCACGGCGTCGTTGAGCGGAATGGGGTGATTTTCGTCTTCGAAAACCAGAAGGCTGTGACGCGGCGCCGACAGGTAAGGCCACAGGCTGGCATTCCTGCCATCCGGCCCGTCGACGATGGAGGCCTCCCGCGCCCGTGTCCCGACATCTGTGCGCTTGCCGCCAAGCTTGCCGGCTGCCAGCGCGACCAGCGGACCGTCACGATAGGCAAACTCGGTCTCCGACAGCTCGACCTGCAGTTTGCGATGCACGGCGGGAATGTTGCCGAAGATCGAGACCGCCATGTTGCGGATCCGGCTGGTCAGCTTGCTGGCGCCGAAGGACAGATGCTGCTTTTGCGCCGCCGCGGCGATGACCGCGCGGGCGATCGGCCGACGCTCGGCCTCGTAACTGTCGAGCAGCAACTCGCTATCGGCGGCGCCATTCAGCACGTAGGCGAGCTTCCAGCCGAGGTTGACCGCGTCCTGGATGCCCGTGTTCATGCCCTGCCCGCCGGCCGGCGAGTGAATATGGGCCGCGTCGCCCGCCAGGAAGCAGCGGCCGGCGCGATACCGTACCGCCAGCCGCTCATTGATGCGGAAGATCGACAGCCAGCTCGGATCGCGCAGCTTGAGGCTGCCGGGGCCGTATTGATCGACGCAATGTTGCATCTCCTCGAGTGTCGCCGGCGCGTCCGAATCGGGGTCGCGCATTGAGAAGATGCGCCAGACTTCGTTGCCGAACGGGAACATCGCGATGGTGCCGCCATCGCGCCACCACAGGTAGATGCTGCGATGATCGAGATCGCCGCCGTCGATTTTTACGTCGGCCAGCAGGAAAGTCTGCGGCTCGGTATAGCCCTCGAACTGGATGTCCAACGTCTGCCGCACCGCGCTGCGTGCGCCGTCGCAACCCGCCAGGTACTTGGTTCGGACGACTTCGACAGTGCCGTTGGCACCGCGCAAGGTGGCGGTGACGCCCGACATATCCTGCCCCAGCCCGATCAATTCAACGCTACGCTCGATGGTGACGCCGAGCTCGGCCAGGCGCGCCGTCAGCAGCTCCTCGGTGCGCGACTGCGGCAGCAGCAGGGGAAAGGGAAAGGCGCTGTCGATACCTTCGCCGACGGCAAGGGTCGCAAGCCTGCGGCCACCCTCGCCGACGCACAACGCCTTCAGTCGCTGTCCCTCGGCCACGAAGCGGTCGACCACGCCCATGCCCTGCAGGGCTTCCAGGCTGGCGCTCCACAAGGCCAGGGCCTTGGAGACCGTGCTGGGCTCGGCGTTGCGATCGATGATGCGCACCGGAATGCCGTAGCGGCGCAGTGTGATGGCCAGCGACAGGCCGGTCGGCCCGGCGCCCACGATCAGAACTTCGGCAGCATTCTCCACAGACATCGATGCCCCCTTCAAAGCGCGTCGGATAGTTACGGATTGAGTGCGAGATCGAGCGCGTCCATGCGCGCGATCTGCATGTACGTCTCGTAGACTTCAATCATGTCGGCCGGCACGACCTCGAGCATGAGCCGGTTCTCGACCCACACCTCGACGACGTGGAACACCGGCGGCAGGCCGGGCGCCGCACGACTGAAGAAGCGCGTGCGCCATCCGGCGGCGGTGCCGATCCGCTCGATGGCGGCGCGATCGTGCGGTACCGACAGGAGCGCATGGAAGGCTGCGTGCGCGCGATCCGTCGGCGCCGTTCGAAAGGTCACCTGGTCTTCGTTCTTGCCCGGCGCCATCACTGTGCTCTCGGGATAGATCTCGATCATCGTGCCGTGACGGTCGCCGCTCACCGCCATCGTCGCGCCCGGCAAGGGACCGGGAAAGTGGTAGGCGCGGCCTCCGATCAGCTCGGCCAGCACGCGCGCCACCGCCATGGGATCGCGCGCGGGAATGGAAAAATGATGGATCACCGCGCGGACTCCTTTCGTTTGACGGCAGTGCGAGTGGGCTTGGTTGGGGCTGCGTCGGCGAGACCCGACGCGTCGCGCTTCAAGGCTTCGATCAGCGCGTTGATGGTCCAGGCGGCGACCTGTTCGGCCTCCCTGGGCTCGAACTCGCCGCTGTCGACCAGCCAGCGCCAGACCGTCGGCGTGAAGAAAGCGGAAACGACCTTGGCGCCGCGCCGGCGCTGCTCGGGCGTCAGGTGGGGCATCGCCTCGCTCACCGCGGCGATCCAGCTGCCGTGGCGCTGGCCGCGATCCGCCGTACGCTGGCGGTCCCACGACGGCTTGTTCATCAGGTTGCGCAAGAGCGCGCCGTAGGCCTCGTAGTTCGGGAAGAGCTGATGGGGCAGCTCGCCGAACTGCTCCAGCGGCGGCAGCGAATTGCGCAGGCCGAGCCGCGGGCTCAGCCAGTTGAAGAAGGCTTCGACCAGGTCGTCGACCGTCCGGAAGTGCGCGTAGACCGTAGGGGGCGAGACACCCGCGAGCTCTGCGAGGTGCCGAAGCGACAGGGTCTCCAGGTCGTGCTTTTCGAGATAGGCCTTGGCCGCCATCAAGATGCGCTCGCGTGTCAGGGCCGCCTGCGCTTCGCGCAACGGACTTTGGTAGGTCCGCGACGACGGCAATTTCGGCTTCTTCAAGATAATTCACCTTACGATCGTAAAGTCAAAGAGTCAAATACTCTTTGTGCAAGATCATCTTATGCTTATTAATCGAAAATGACCTCTGGATGAGATCGTTTCGTCCGCCCGGGCCTTACAGGATCGGCGGCTTCTTCGCCCAGTCGTAGCCGCGCAGCGCCTGCTGATAGCCGTAGTCGAACAGCGCGCGCATGTAGGTAGCATCGAAAGGCGCCGGCAGGGCTTTGTTGAAGTCCCGGCCGATGAAGGCGAGGTTGTAGTCGATGCCGTCGCGTTGGGTGATCGAGTAGATGCGGACCACGTCGTTGTAGCCGGAGACGGCGATCATGGTCGAAATGGCGCGTCCGGCGATGCCGAGCGTGCGGCGCTCGACCGCCGCCCATTCCGGATCGAGTCGGCCGTTGCGGATGATGAACGCGCGCGCCTCCACCACTGGCTGGCCGGCGCGCTTGCGTTCGGCGCGATTGCGAGTGAGGGCCGAGGGATAGAGGAAGGTCTGCGCGACGGCGCCGCCGTCGACGTGCATTTCCTGGTAGGTCTTGCCGTCCATCGTCACCTCGATCATGGACGGCGGAAAGGCGCCGGGGATCGCGGCCGAAGCCAGCAGGATACGGCGGATCGTGTCGGCGGCCTTCGGATGGCCGCTCTTGGCGATCGCGCCGATGTTCCAGATCACCGGCACCTGCGCATCGATGTTGGTCGACGCGATCAGCAGCAGGCGCCCGGCATCGTAGGCCGCAGCGATGCCGGCCAGCATGCGGGCGTCGACATAGCGCGAGATGGTCTCGAACAACGGCGCGTTGTCGGCCATGGCATCGTCGAACAAGGCGGCCGTGAGCGCGCGTTTGAGCATGATCTGGTGCGGCGCAGTCTCGGTATAGACGGCGCGCAATTGCGGATCGTAGTCCGGTCCGAGAAAGGCGAAGGGCGCCGTCAGCGCGCCGGTGCTGATGCCGGTCACCAGATCGAACGGGGGACGCGTACCCTGCACGCTCCAGCCGCACAGCAGTCCCGCACCGAAGGCGCCGTTCTCGCCGCCTCCCGACACGGCGAGAAGTTGCAGCTGCGGCATGTCGGCGAGCGACTTGAGGCCGCGCGCGCGGCGCTGCCGCTCCAGGGCGGCGATGAACTCGGCTTCGAGCGCATCGATTCCCAAGGCTGGAAAGAATCGCTCGTTGGAAATGCCGAGCACGGTCGCCTGACTGGTTCGATCAAGCGGCACGGCAGAGCCGCGTTCCGGCAAAGCGCAGCCTGGCAGACTCGCCAGCGCCGCGCCGGCGGTCAGGCGGAAGATCTCTCGACGTGAACGAAGTCCGGATCTTGTAAGATGAATTGACGCTTTCTGACTCATCGCGCCCCCCAATCAGCGGGCCGCTCTATCAGAAAAACTTCGGGCTTCGCAATCGGCCGTTGAAGCGGTCAGCGCTCGCGGTCGTCGATGTCGCGCGCCAGGACCTCGCGCTTGCCGACATGGTTGGCCGGGCTGACGACACCCTCGCGCTCCATGCGCTCGACGATGCGGGCGGCGCGGTTGTAGCCGATCTGCAGGTAGCGCTGGATGAAGCTGGTGCTGCACTTGCGCTCGCGCGCCACCAGCGCGATCGCCTGGTCGTAGAGCTGGTCGCTCTCGCCTTCCTCGCCGTCGCCCGGCAGGCCGAGCCCGCCTTCCTCGGCGTCGGGATCGCTGGTGACCGATTCGATATAGGACGGCGCACCCTGGGCCCGGAGATGCCGCACCACCTCCTCGACCTCTGTGTCGGAGACGAACGGGCCGTGCACGCGCGCGATCTTGCCGCCGCCCGCCATGTACAGCATGTCGCCCTGACCCAGCAGCTGCTCGCCGCCCTGCTCGCCCAGGATGGTGCGGCTGTCGATCTTGGAGGTGACCTGGAAGGAGATGCGGGTGGGGAAGTTGGCCTTGATGGTGCCGGTGATGACGTCGACCGACGGCCGCTGCGTCGCCATGATCACGTGGATGCCGGCGGCGCGCGCCATCTGGGCCAGACGCTGCACCGCGGCCTCGATCTCCTTGCCCGCGACCAGCATCAGGTCGGCCATCTCGTCGATGATGACCACGATGAAGGGCAGCGGATTGAGGTCGATCTCCTCTTCCTCAAACACCGGCCGACGCGTCTCTGGATCGATGCCGGTCTGGACCTGGCGGGTCAGCGCCTGGCCCTTGCGCCTGGCGTCGCCCAGCTTCTCGTTGTAGCCCGCGATGTTGCGCACGCCGAGCGCGCTCATGGCGCGATAGCGGTCCTCCATCTCGCGCACCACCCATTTCAGCGCCACGATCGCCTTGCGCGGCTCGGTGACGACGGGCGTGAGCAGATGCGGGATGTCCTGGTAGACGCTGAGCTCCAGCATCTTGGGATCGATCATGATGAAACGGCAGCGATCCGGCGGCAGCCTATAGAGCAGCGACAAGATCATGGTGTTGACCGCCACCGACTTGCCCGAACCGGTGGTGCCGCCGATCAACAGATGCGGCATGCGCGCGAGGTCGGCGATCACCGGATCGCCGCCGATGTCCTTGCCCAGCGCCAGCGGCAGGCCGAGCCGGTTGTCCTCGTACTGCCGGGTCGACAGCAGCTCGCGCAGGAAGACCGTCTCGCGCCGCGCATTGGGCAATTCGATGCCGATGACGTTGCGGCCCGGCACGGTGGCGACGCGCGCCGACACCGCACTCATCGAGCGGGCGATGTCGTCGGCGAGACCGATGACACGGCTCGACTTGGTGCCGGGCGCGGGCTCGAGCTCGTAGAGCGTCACGACCGGCCCCGGCCGCACCTTCACGATCTGGCCCTTGACGCCGAAATCGTCGAGCACCGTCTCGAGCAGGCGGGCGTTCTGCTCCAGCGCCTCCTCGTCGATCTTGGTCTCGCTGCTGACGCGCGAGGGCAGCGACAGGATGTCGAGCGGCGGCAGCTTGTATTCGCCGGTCACGAGATCGAGCTCGCGCTGGCCGGCCTTGGCGGCGCGCTTGCCCTGGGCCGCGGCCGACTTGCGCGGCACGATGGTGACGCCGTTTGCGGCCGCCGGCGGCGTCGGGTCGGCAAGCGTGTCGGGCGTGAATGGATTGTCGTCGTCGGTCTCGGCCTCGGGCTGCGCCGCCGCTTGCGGCGCTTGCGCCGTTTCCGCCAGCTGCTCGGGCATCGGCGCGGCCGGCGCTGGCACGGTCGGCTCGATGCGCTCGGCAGCCGGTGCGGCGGGCCGCAGGCGGCCCAGGATCGGCTCGATACGCAATCCGGCCACTCGGTCGAACAACGTGCGCTCCTGCACCGATTCCGCCGCCGTCGGCGCCTGCACGGGCTGGTGGCCCGGCGGCAGCTCGGGAATCTCCTCGGCCGGTCGCTCAATCGGCGCATAGGGTGCATCAACCATCAGCGATTCGCGCGACGGCAACGGCGCACCCTCTTCGGGGATCTGCTCGAAGCGCGGTGGGAAGTGCGCCGGGTCGTACTGGCTGGCGTCGATCTCGCCCGGGATCTCGGCATAGCCGATCGGCGGCGCCGGCATGTCGAGCTCCTCGTCGAGCGACTGCGGCTTGCCGCGCCACAGGCTGATGCCGGCCCGCACCAGCCACACGCTGCCCAGGAACGGCGCGCGCAGAATGCGGAAGATCAGCGGCAGGTCGGTGCGGTTCATGCCCAGCGCCGGCGCCATGGCGATGAAGGCGAGTGCCGCACAGGCTGGCTCGATCAAGGCGAGGCTGCCGCCGCTCGAATGGGTCAGCACCAGCTCGCGGAAGCGACCGACGAGCGCGAGGCCGACGAGGCCGCCTGGTCCGGCGTGGGTGGCGGCGGCGCCGACATCGCCCAGCCCGACGCAGGCCACGCTCATCATCAGCAGCGCCAACAGCAGCAGCGAAAGACGGAGCCCGAAGAAGCCGAGATGATGGGTGCGCACCATGCGCACGCCCCAGGTGATCAGCGCTACCGGCACCAGGACAATGGCGAGACCGAAGGTCTGCAGCAGCAGGTCGGAGATGTAGGCGCCGGGCACGCCCATGGTGTTGTGCGGCGCGCGGCCCGTCGCGTGGTTGAGCGAGGGATCGCCAGGACTGTAGGTGAACAGCGCCAGCAGCAGTACGACGCCCAGGGCCGCGACGGCGGCGCCGACCAGCTCCATCATGCGCCGCCGCAGGAAGTCGCGCCCGCCTTCCGGCAGGATCGCGGTCTTGCGGGGAGCGATGGAGGTGGCGCCGATGATGGCCATCAGAGCACCCCGGCTCTTTCCTCCTCCCCCGTCATACGGGGGAGGGTGGGGAGGGGGCGAGTCGCACAAACGATCTCGACCAGTTCAGATCTGAAACTTGCAGCACCTCGGATGAGGCTTGCCCCCTCCTGTATCCTCCCCCGTATGATGGGGGAGGAGCATGAGAGTTCGCGCCTCATCACAGCACCTGGGCGAGGCGCGTCATGCCCTCGCGAGTGGTCTGCTCGTCATGCACCAGGGCGACGCGGATGTAGCGCTCGGCGGTGTTGATGCCGTCGGTCTCGCGGCAGACATAGGCGCCCGGCAGCACCTTCACGTGCGCCTCGCGCCACAGCTTGCGGGTGGCCTCCTCGCCGTCGCCGACATCGAGCCACAGGAAAAAGCCGCCACCCGGTGTGTAGTAGCTGAAGCGGTTGTGCAGGATCTGCTCGGCGACGCGGAAATTCTTCTGGTACCACTCGCGCGTCTGCAGCGGATGCGTCTCCTCGCGCCACAGCGCCGCCGACGCCTTCTGAACGGCGAAGGGGATCTGCGGGCCGCCATAGGTGCGCCAGCGCAGCGTCATCGCCACCAGACGCGGATCGCCCGCCATGAAGCCGGAGCGCAGGCCGGCGGCATTGGAGCGCTTGGAGAGCGAATGGAAGACGGCGAGGTTCTTGAACGGATCCTTGCCCCCTGTCGTGTCCATCGCCAGCGCCGCCTCGAGCGCGCCGGGCGGCGGCTCACGCGTATAGATCTCGGCGTAGCACTCATCGACCGCCAGCACGGCGTCGTGCTCGCGGCACTTGGCCAGAAGCTTCTGCAGATAGTCGATGCTCGCAATGGCGCCTTGCGGGTTGGCAGGCGAGCAAAGATAGACGACCGACATCCGCTTCCAGGTCGCCTCATCGAGGCCGAGGAAGTCGGGCAGGAAGCCGTTGTCGGCATTGGCGTTGACCAGCAGCGGCTCGGCGCCGGACAGCACCGCGCCGCCGAGATAGGCCTGATAGAACGGGTTGGGCAGCGCCACGATCGGCTTGGCGCCCGCCTTCTGCTGCGGCGTCGCCACCGTCGAGATGATGTAGACGCCTTCCTTGCTGCCGGCGGTCGGGATGACGTGCTGCGCCGGATCGAGCAGGCCCGCCGGCAGGCGATAGCGGCGGCTCAGCCATTCGACGATGGCGAGGTTGAGATCGGGCAGGCCCTGGTTGGGCGGGTAGCGGTTCCAGCCGTCGATCTCGTCATTGACGATCTGGCGCGCGAAGGCGGGCATGGCGCCCTGCGGCTCGCCGACCGACATGTTGATCATCGACAGGTGCGCCGGCGGCGCGATCGGAGCGATGAGAGCATTCAACCGCGCGAACGGAAAATCGGTCAGCGTCTCCGTGAGGCGCGGATTGAACATCGAAACTCCAACGGCCCCCCCAAGGGCCGGAGCGACGCGACGACGCCGGCGGGAGGGGCCCCGGCCGGATAAACTATTGCCGCATTGTATGAAACAAATTAGCCAATAACAACAAGGGAATAGCCCGTATTCTTCATACGGAAGAAGGGTTTGGGCCCCTTCTTCCATATGGTCACAAGTGCTGGGCGCCCTACTGCACCCTCTCACCGTGCAGGGCCGCGTCGAGCCCCTCGGTCTCCTCGTCCCGCGTCGCCCGCAGCCCGACCATGGCATCGACGACTTTCAGGATGATCCAGGTGGCGACACCGCAGAAGATGGTGACGGCCACCACGCCGTAGAGCTGGGTCAGGACCTGGCCGGCATTGCCGTCGATCAGGCCAACCGGCTGGCCCTTGTTGACGTCATTGATCAGCCTGGTGGCGAACACGCCGGCCATGATGGTGCCCAAGATGCCGCCGACGCCGTGCACGCCGAAGACGTCGAGCGAATCGTCATAGCCCAGACTGGTCTTCACCACGACCGACGCCCAGTAGCAGACCAGGCCGGCGGCAAAGCCGATCACCATCGCGGCCCACGGCTCGACATAGCCCGCGGCTGGCGTGATGGTGCCGAGGCCGGCCACCGCGCCCGACAGAATGCCGAGCACCGAAGGCTTGCCGCGGCTCGCCCATTCGACCGACATCCAGACCAGCGCCGCGACGGCGGCCGAGATGTGGGTGTTGAGCATGGCCGAGCCCGCGAGTTCGCCCGAGGCCAGCGCCGAGCCGGCATTGAAGCCGAACCAGCCGACCCACAGCAGCGAGGTGCCGATCAGGGTGAGCACGAGGTTATGCGGCGCCATGTATTCGACGCCGTAACCCTGGCGCTTACCGATCACCAGGCAGCAGACCAGCCCCGCCATGCCGGCGTTGAGATGGACGACCAGGCCGCCGGCGAAGTCGAGCACGCCCGCCGATCCGAGGAAGCCGCCGCCCCATACCCAGTGCGCCACCGGCACGTAGACGAACAGGAGCCACAGCGCCATGAACCACATCATCGCCGAGAACCTCATGCGCTCGGCGAAGGCGCCGGCGATGATCGCGGGCGTGATGATGGCGAAGGTCGCCTGGTACATCAGGAAGACGTTCTCGGGCACCGTCTTGGCGAGCTCGTGCACGCTGCCCTGCAGGCCGGCGCCGAAGGCTCGCGCGAGCGAGCCGATCACGCCGTTGAGGTCGCCGCCGTTGGTGAAGGCGAGCGAATAGCCGACGACGAACCACATCACCGTCACCAGGGCGGCGACGGCGAAGGCCTGGACGGCCGTCGCCAGCACGTTCTTCTTGCGCACCATGCCGCAGTAGAACAGTGCCAGTCCCGGGATGTTCATCATCAGGACCAGGCAGGTGGCGACCAGCAGCCAGGCCGTGTCGCCGGTATCGATGGGGGGGGGTTGTCGGCGGCGAAAGCCGCATCTGCAGACATCAAGCCGAACGTCGACGCGCACGCCAAAGGCGCGCCGAAGCGCAATGCCGTCTTGACCATTTTATCTCCCGTGTCGTCTTGGCTTGCTTGTCTTGTTTTCTTGAATTCAGTTCTGATCAGAGTGCGTTGGAGCCCGTCTCGCCGGTGCGGATGCGCAGCGCCTGCTCGACCGGCGTGATGAAGATCTTGCCGTCGCCGATCTTGCCGGTGTGCGCAGCCTTCTGGATGGCCTCGACGGCGCGTTCGACCTGGGTGTCGTCGACGACGATCTCGATCTTCACCTTGGGCAGGAAGCTCACGAGATACTCGGCGCCGCGATAGATCTCGGTCTGGCCCTTCTGGCGGCCGAAGCCCTTCACTTCGCTCACCGTCAGGCCCGAAACGCCGACACCGGTCAGGGCGTCACGCACCTCGTCGAGCTTGAACGGCTTGATGATGGCGGACACCAGCTTCATGACCTCTCCTCTGGAATATGCACACAGACTGGCGTCTGGCGCGGAAGACGTCAAACGTGGCGGCGAAAAATGGCCCGGCGAGAGACTCGCCGGGCCTTGAGGAACCGCCGCGACACGGATGCGGCGGGAGGAGGAACTTGGGTCGGGAGGCGCTTAGTGCACCGTCTCCCCGTGCAGGTTGATGTCGAGGCCTTCGACCTCTTCCTCGCTGGTGACGCGCAGCCCGATCAGGGCGTCGACGACCTTGAGGATGATGAAGGTGGCGATGGCGCACCAGGCGATGCAGACCAGCGAGCCCCACAGCTGCGTCAGCACCTGGCCGGGGTTGCCGTCGATCAGGCCCTTCTTGCCCTCGCCCGCGATCGCCTCGACGGCGAACACGCCGGTCAGGATCGCACCGGCGAAGCCGCCGAGGCCGTGCACGCCGAAGGCATCGAGCGAATCGTCGTAGCCCATCGCCCGCTTGAGCGCGGTGGCGCCCCAGAAGCAGACCAGGCCGGCGACGATGCCGATCACCAGCGAGCCCATCGGGTTGACGTAGCCCGAGGCCGGCGTGATCGCGACCAGGCCGGCGACGGCGCCCGAGATGATGCCGAGCACCGAGGGCTTGCCGCGCGTCGCCCACTCCGCGAACATCCAGGCGAGTGCCGCTGCGGCCGTCGCGAACTGGGTGACGGCCATCGCCATGCCGGCATTGCCGTTGGCGCCGACGGCGGAGCCGGCATTGAAGCCGAACCAGCCGACCCACAGCAGCGAAGCGCCGATCACCGAATAGACCAGGTTGTAGGGCGCCAGGTTCTCGGTGCCGAAGCCCTTGCGCTTGCCGATGACCAGCGCGCAGATCAGGCCGGCGACACCGGCGTTGATGTGCACCACGGTGCCGCCGGCGAAGTCGAGCACGCCCCAGTCGCCCAGGAAGCCGCCACCCCACACCCAATGGGCGATCGGCGCGTAGACGATCAGCGACCACAGCGCCATGAACCACATCATGGCCGAGAACTTCATGCGCTCGGCGAAGGCGCCGGCGATCAGCGCCGGGGTGATGATGGCGAAGGTCAGCTGAAAGGAGAGGAACACCGTCTCCGGAATGGTCTTGGCGAGGTCATGCACGCCGTCCAAGGTCAGGCCGCGAAGAAAGACGCGGCTCAGCCCGCCGATGATGGTGCTGCCGGAGGAGAAGGCGAGGCTGTAGCCCACGATCAGCCACAGCACCGTGATCAGGCAGGTGACGGCGAAGCTCTGCATCACCGTCGCCAGCACGTTCTTCTTGCGCACCATGCCGCCGTAGAACAACGCCAGGCCCGGGATGGTCATCATCAGCACCAACGCCGTCGACGTCAGCATCCAGGCCGTATCGCCGGTGTCGAGCTTGGGCTTCTCATCGGCGGCCAGCGCCAGGGCCGGCAGAAGCAGCGTGCCGGCCGCCCCAAGGCCGGCGAGCAGCGGATTGAACTTGGACTTCATCGTACTTCCCTCGGTTCGTTGATTGGGTGAATGGTGGCAGCTCACAGCGCCTCGGTGCCGGACTCGCCGGTACGGATGCGGATCGCCTGCTCGATGGAGGTGACGAAGATCTTGCCGTCGCCGATCTTGCCGGTGCCGGCTGCCTTGCGAATCGTCTCGACGGCGCGTTCGACCAGCGCGTCGTCGATCACCACCTCGATCTTGACCTTGGGCAGGAAGCTCACGGCGTACTCGGCGCCGCGGTAGATCTCGGTCTGGCCCTTCTGCCGGCCAAAACCCTTCACTTCACTGACCGTCAGGCCTTGGATGCCGAGCGACGTCAGCGCGTCGCGCACATCGTCCAGCTTGAACGGCTTGAAGATGGCCATGATCATTTTCATTCGGTGCTCCTCCAACAGGCGGAATGCCCGCCCCCAAATTCTCTGCCCTATAAAAAGCAAGGCGCGTGCCAACCTGTTTCCTCGTTGTTTCAATGGGTTGGCACTTGGTTTGCACACCGTGCGACAGAACTAACAATTATGCGTTGGGGGTGGTCATGTTGCTCAAAAACCAAGCCGTACTCGCCTTGGGGTTGCTCATAGCGTGCGCAACTAGCGCAGCAAACGCGCAGGCGCCGTCGCCTGAATCCAACAAGCAGAATGCCGAAGTGCAGAATGCGCAGGCGCAGCAACCCACACCCGGCCAAGCCCCGGCGCAGACGACTGAAGCGCCTCCCGAGAAAGAAGTCTGGAAGGGGCCGTTCGGTGGCAGCTTCACCGCGACCTTCGCCGCCGCCACCGACTATTCGTATCGCGGCATCTCGCAGACCCAGCGCCAGGTCGCGGTCCAGCCCTCCTTTACCTACGAGACCGCGGCGGTCAGCGAGAAGGTGCCGCTCAGCGCCTATGTCGGCGCCTGGGGCAGCAACGTCTATTTCGGCAACACCAACCCGACGATCGCCGAGATCGATCTCATCGCCGGCCTCAGGCTGAAGGCGCTCGAAGGCAAGCTGACCGGCGATCTGGGCTACATCCGCTACAACTATCTCGGCGCGCCGTCCGACCTGTTCTACGACTTCAACGAGTTCGGCCTGGTGCTGGGCTACGACTTCGGCGTCGCCCAGATCCAGGGCGCCGTGCGCTACAGCCCCAACTTCTTCGGCAACTCCGGCAACGCCTGGTACAAATGGGGCCAGGTCACCGTGCCGATTCCCTACACCTTCAATGAGAACTTCGCCTTCAAGCTCTATGGCGCCATCGGCAATCAGTATGTGGAGCGCTTCACCAACTACGGCATCGGCAACAACAACTACTGGGACTGGCAGATCGGCTTCACCGCCACGGTCTACGGCGTCGATCTCACCATCGCCTATATCGACACCAACCTCGATGTCCCGTACTGCGGCAACACCATGAACTGCGACGCCCGGGCGGTCTTTACCATCAGCAAGACGTTCTAGGGTCTCTCTCCCCGTCGTCTTGGGCGTCTGGCGGCCCGGCTTGCTCGCGAGCCGGGCCGCTGCCATTTATGGGGCATGCAAGGCGACCGGTTCGATCTCGCTGTCGTGGGCGCCGGCCTGAACGGCAGCCTTTTGGCGCTCGCCGCGGGTGAAACGGGCCTCGATACCGTCCTCATCGACCGCGTCCCGTTGAAGTCGCTGACCGAGGCGGGCTTCGACGGCCGCACCACCGCCATCGCCTATACCAGCCAACGCTTGTTCGCGGCGCTGGGCGTGTGGCCGGAGCTGGCCGACCAGGCCGAACCCATCCTCGACATCCGCATTTCCGACGCGGGCCACGACGGCCGGCCGAGCCCGATGTTCCTCCACTTCGACCATCGCGAAGCCGGCACCGAAGACGACACGGCGGCGCCGATGGGCTGGATCGTCGAGAACCGGTTTCTGCGCGCGGCACTGCTGCGCCGATTGGCAGCCTGCCCGCATGTCGAGCTTCTAGCGCCCGACGAAGTGGTCGAGACCAGGCGCGATCCCAACCGCGCCGAGCTCGTCCTCAAGAGCGGCCGCCGCATCGCCACGCGCCTGGTGGCCTCGGCCGAGGGCCGCTTCGGCACCATGCGTGAGGATGCCGGCATCGGCGCCCGCGCCTGGTCGTACGATCAGGTCGCCATCGTGCTGGTGGCGCGCCACGAGCGGCCGCATCGCGGCGTCGCCCAGGAGAAGTTCCTGCCCGGCGGCCCGTTCGCCATCCTGCCGATGCGCGACAGCGAGAACGGCGAGCATCGCTCGTCGATCGTATGGAGCGAGCGTGCTGACCTGGCCAAGCGCCTGCTCGAGCTCGACGCCCCGCGCTTCCAGGCCGAGCTCGCGCGCCGTTTCGGCGACTATCTCGGCCATGTCGAGCCGGTGGGCCCACGCTGGTGGCATCCGCTCGGGCTGGTCCACGCCGAGCGCTACATCGACACGCGCCTGGTCCTGGTCGGTGACGCCGCGCACGGCATCCATCCCATCGCCGGCCAAGGCTACAATCTCGGTGTGCGCGACATCGCCGCCCTGGTCGAGGTCCTTGTCGACAGCAAGCGGCTCGGCCTCGATGTCGGCGGCGGCGACACGCTGGAGCGCTACGCGCAATGGCGGCGCGCCGACAACTTCGCCATGGTGGCGGCGACGGACCTGCTGAACCGGCTGTTCTCCAACGACGTCAAGCCGATCCGCCTGGCGCGCGACATCGGCCTCGCCGCCGTCCATCGGGTGCCGCCCTTGCGCCGCTTCTTCGTTCGCCACGCCATGGGCCTGGTCGGCGACCTGCCGAAGCTGATCAGGGGCGAACGACCGTAGCGGCCATGCAGATGCTCGCCACTCCGCGTCTGCGATTGCGGGAGCGTACTCTCGACGATCTCGACGCCATCCTGGCGATGGATGCTGATCCCGAGGTACGCCGCTTCATGGGCGGCCCGCCGCCCGCAGAGGCCCATCGCGCCGAGGTCCGCGCCAACATCGTCGACGGGCGGCCGTCCCATCACCGCTGGGCGATCGAATGGCGCGACCGCCCGGGCTTTCTAGGCCAATGCGGCCTCGGGCTTTGCCATCTGCCGGCCTGCAACGCGCTGACCTGGCGCCTGGTGCGGGCCCATTGGGGCCGCGGCGTCGCCAGCGAGGCTGTCGGCGCCATGCTGCAATATGCGCGCGAAAACCTGCGGATGCACTCCTTCGTCGCCTTCATCCATGCCGACAACCAGGCTTCCCGGCGCGTCGCCGACAAGGTCGGCCTTCTGCCGGCGGGCGAGACCGTCCTGCACGGCTATCGCCAGCTCGTCTATCGCCTGGGTTGAAGGCTAACGGCTCTGGCCGCACCAGCGGACACGACCAACGCTGCCACGAGATCGGCTGCTGCCGCCAAGAGGAACGGCACACGATAGCTGCCGGATGCGTCGTGCAGCAGCCCATAGAAGCCGGGCCCCAATCCCATGCCGAGCTGGATGACGCAGGAGGCCACTCCATAAAGCGCCCCGAACGACTCGGGTCCGAACTCACGACGCACGATGATCGGCGCCAAGGTCGTGACATTGCCGATGGTAAGACCCATGAGCACGCTGCCCAGAATCAGCACGGCCGGCACCGGAAACAAAGCCTGCATCGCGAGGGCCGCGGCTGCGAGCGTCATCATGACCGACGCCGTCAGGCGTGCACTCATCTGGTCGGCAAAGCGTGCGAGCACCAAGCGGCCGAGCAACGCCGCGATTGCAGTCGCCGAAACCGTAAGCGACGTGCCGCCCGCGCCGAGCGACGGCGAAAGCAGCGTTACCTGATGGGTGACGAAACCAATCTGCATCATCATGCCGATGGCAAAGCCAAGCATCACACTGCGCAAAGCGACGGTGCGAAGCGCGCTGCGGCGACTCCAGGACTGGGTGGTGCTGGAAGTCACGCTGTGCACGTCGACAGCACCGTCGGGCAACAGGCCGAGATCCTGTGGCCGGCGTTTCATCACGAGCAACGCAAGCGGCGGCACCACGGCCAACGTCGTCGCAGCGGAAATCCCAGTGGTCGCGGGTAAGCCCAGCCACGCGATACCGGCGATGAGAATTGGAGCACCCACCATGCCGCCGACACTGGCGCCGAGCGAGGCGATCGACACGGCGCGACCCTGGTGGCGCTCGAACCAGGGGGCGAGAGTCGTGGCCACCGCCGTCATCGACAGGCAGGCCCAGCCGATGCCCATCACCACGAACACCACGTAGGTTTGCCAGGGTTGCGTCACTTGGCCGACCGCGGCCACGCCGGCGGCGAGGGCTGCGGCGCCAACGGCAAAGACCGGTTGCGGGCCGGCCCGGCCGATGATCCCGCCCACGGGAACCAGCAGCAGCGCGCTGCTGATATAGAATAGCGCGATCGAACTCGAGACTGCGCCGGTCGACCACCCTTTGGACTCGACCAGAACATGCAAATAGACGCCGGCACCAAACAGGCCAAGCGCATTGGCGAACACCGCGGCAACCAGGCAGACAGCGACGATGCGCCAACCATAGAAAAACCGGGACATGGCCCGTGCTAGCATGCGGTGGCAGGCGAACAGTTCGGTTGCGGCCGAAACGAAATCGGCCCGTCTACCGGCTGGACTAAGAGCCCCGGGCACCCTATCTCAGAGGCCGATTTTCCAAGGATTTTCCATGGCCCAGCCCCAAGTCCCCGTGACCGTGCTGACCGGCTATCTCGGCGCCGGCAAGACCACCCTGCTCAACCGCATCCTGAGTGAGCAGCACGGCAAGAAATACGCCGTCATCGTCAACGAATTCGGCGAGCTCGGCGTCGACAACGACCTCGTGGTGAATGCCGACGAGGAAGTATTCGAGATGAACAACGGCTGCATCTGCTGCACCGTGCGCGGCGACTTGATCCGCATCATCGAAGGCCTGATGAAGCGCAAGGACAAGTTCGACGGCATCCTGGTCGAGACGACGGGCCTCGCCGATCCGGGGCCGGTGGCGCAGACCTTCTTCACCGACGACGAGGTCAAGGCCAAGACGCGGCTCGACGCCATCGTCACCGTGGTCGATGCCAAGCACTTCCTGGGACAGCTCGAGCAGGGCGACGAAGCCGAGGAACAGGTGGCCTTCGCCGACGTGATCCTGCTCAACAAGACCGACCTGGTGAGCGAGGACGAGCTCAAGAAGGTCGAGGGCAAGATCAACTCGATCAATCGCTACGCCCATATCTTCCGCACGCAGAAGAGCCAGATCGAGCTGTCGGCCATCCTCGACAAGGGTGCGTTCGACCTGAAGCGCATCCTCGAGTTCGAACCCGACTTCCTGCATCACGGCCACGATCACGACCACGAGGAAGAGGTCAAAAGCCTGTCCCTCACTGCCGACCGGCCGGTCGATCCCGACCGCTTCCAGAAGTGGATGGGCGCCCTGCTGCAGCTGCGCGGCCCCGACATCTTCCGCAGCAAGGGCATCTTGGCCATCGACGGCGCGCCGCGGCGCTACGTCTATCAGGGCGTGCACATGATGATGGATTCCGACTGGGGCACGCCCTGGAAGGAAGGCGAGAAGCGTTTCAGCAAGCTCGTCTTCATCGGCCGCAACCTCGACGGTGAGAACCTCCAGCGCGGCTTCAACGACTGCCTGAAGTAACGACGTGAAGCTCGATCTTTCCAATCCGGCCTGGCACCAGACCCTGCCGCCGGGCCGCGCCGTTGCCGGCGACGCACCCGTCGCCGCCTGCGCCTTCAGCAAGGACGGCTCGATTGCGGCCTTCGCCCTGGGCGACGGCCGCGTGCGCCTGTTGCCAGGCGACATCAACGCTGGCGAGACGCCGGCTGCCGAGCCGCTGCACGGCGGCGTGGTGCTGGCTCTGGTCGGCGATCCGGCAGGCGACGGCTTCGTGAGCGGCGGCGATGACGGAAGGCTGCTGCGCATCGCGACCGACGGCACGGCGAGCGAGATCGTCAACCAGAAGGGCAAGTGGTTCGAGCACCTCGCCGGCCATCGCGCGACCGGCGCCGTCGCTGCGTCGGCCGGCAAGACCGCCTTTGTCGTGAAGGGTGGCGAGGTCAAGGAGTTCGGCCCGCACGAGAGCACGGTGGCCGGTCTCGACTTCAGCAAGGACGGCAGCCGCATCGCCTGCGCCCACTATGGCGGCGTCACGGTATGGAGCATCGGCCAGGTCACCCTGCCGCCGCGGAAATTCGTCTGGCGCGGCAGCCACGTCGCCCTGAAGTGGAGCACCGACGGCAAGTTCATCGCCACCGGCACGCAGGAGAACGACATCCATGTCTGGCGCATGGCGCAGGCCACCGACATGCGCATGCAGGGCTATCCCGCCAAGGTGAAGTCGCTGTCGTGGACCGCCGATGCGCGCTTCCTCTACACCTCGGCGCAGCCGGTGTTCACCGCCTGGCCGTTCTCCGGCAAGGGCCCAGAAGGCAAGCCACCGCTGCAGTTCGGCGAGGAAGGTGCCGGCCTCATCTCCGTCGTGGCCGCCCATCCGGCAGCAGAGTTCGTCGCCGGCGGCTACGACTCAGGCGAGCTGCAGCTCGGCGACATCAAGACCCGGCGCTCGGTCGTGCTGAAGATGGCCGACGGCTCCGCGATCACCGGCCTCGCCTGGTCGCCCGACGGCTACAAGCTCGCGGTCGGCAACGAGGCCGGCACGCTGCTGGTCCTCGACCTGCGCCGCTAGCCGCGCCGCACCAACGCGCGGTGCGACAGCAGGCAGAGGATACCCGCGACGCCCATCGCCGTGGTCATGGGTGCGATGGTGCCGTCGAAAGTCTGACCCACGACAGCGCCGAAGATCGCGCCGATGCCGAACTGCATGACGCCCATCAGTGACGATGCCGTGCCCGCCATGTGCGGATAGCGCTGCAGGGCCATCGCCATCGAGTTGGGACCGATCAGGCTGATGGTCGCGATCTGCGGCCCGAAGCACAGCAGGAACGGCCACATGCCGATCGTGCCGTAGCGCGCCTCGATGAGGCCCATGATCAGCGCCGCCGTCCCCGACACTGCGGGCACGATCACCGCGTAGCGCAGGATGAGGCCGGCGCCGAACACCGGCGCGAACTTGGCATTGAGCAGGCTGCCCAGCGTCATGAACACGACCATGCCACCGAAGATCAGGCCATAGGCGCGCGGTGCCACGCCGTACTTCTCGATGAACACGAAGGGAGAGCCCGACAGGAAGGACAGCAAAGCCGAGAACATGAAGGTGCTGGTGAAGGCGTAGCCCATGAAGGCGCGGTGGCGGAACAGCTGGCCGAAGCGTTTCAGGATCGAGGACAGGACCAGCGGCTGGCGATATTCGGGCCTCAGCGTCTCGGGCAGGCGCAGCCAGGCCGCGACCAGGGCGAAGACACCGACGCTCGCCAGCACCCAGAAGATCGCCCGCCAGCCCAGGAACCACAGCACTTGGCCGCCGATCAGCGGCGCCAACATGGGCGCGATCGAGGTGCAGGCCATCATCAGCGACATGGCGCGCGCCGCCTGATCCTTCTCGGCGAGGTCGCGCACCATGGTACGCGCCAGCACCACGCCGCCGCAGGCCGCCAGCCCCTGCATCATACGCAGCAGGATGAGATGACCCGCCTCTGCCGCGAAGGCGCAGCCCGCACTCGCCAGCACGTAGACGACCAGGCCGCTCAGGATGACCGGCCGGCGGCCGAAGCGGTCGCCCGCCGGGCCATAGAAGATCTGGCCGGCGCCGAAGGCGATCATGAAAGCCGACAGGGTGAGCTGGATGTCGCCCGCCGTGCCGCGCAGATCGACGGCGATCACCGGCAGGGCCGGCAGGTACATGTCGATGCTGAGCGGCGTGAAGGACGACAGCAGCGCCAATAACACCAACAGCAGTGGGGTCAGGGTCGGGCGAGTCGAGGTGGCGGAGGTTGTCATTGGGGCCGGCTTCTATAGCGGACATGCTATAAGCGGACCATGTCGATGCTGCCCGAGCTCACCGAGCCGCAGATTCGCCGCTACGCGCGCCATATCGTGCTGGCGGAGATCGGCGGCGTGGGCCAGTCGCGGCTGATCGCCGCGCGGGTGCTGGTGGTCGGCGCCGGCGGGCTTGGCGCGCCCCTGCTGCAATATCTTGCCGCCGCAGGCGTAGGCACCTTGGGCGTGATCGACCACGACAGTGTCGATCTGTCGAACCTGCAACGGCAGGTCATCCATCGCACCGCGGACATCGGCGTCTCCAAGGTCGAAAGCGCGCGCCGCGCGCTGTCGGACATCAATCCGGAAGTGCGCGTCGAACCGCACGGTGAGCGACTTACCGCAGCGAATGCGGAGCGCATCATCGCGGGCTACGACATCGTGGCCGACGGCAGCGACAACTTCGCCACGCGCTACCTGCTGAACGACGTCTGCTATCGCCTGAAGAAGACGCTGGTGGCCGCCGCCATCCTGCGCTTCGACGGCCAGATCTCGACCTACAAGGCCTGGCACGGCGCCGGCCATCCCTGCCTGCGCTGCCTGTTCCCCGAGGCGCCATCGGAAGACGCGGTGCCGAGCTGCGCGCAGGCCGGCGTTCTAGGCGCGCTGGCCGGCACATTGGGCGCGTTGCAGGCGACCGAAGTGGTCAAGGAGATCCTCGGCATCGGCCGATCGCTCACCGGCCGCCTGCTGATGTACGACGCGCTGGCCGGCTCCTTCGACGAGATGGCGATCGCCAAGCGCGACGATTGCCCGACGTGCAGCGATTCGTTGGGCGGGGTGAAATGAAATCCCCCGAAGGCGGCGTGTCGGTGATCGTCCGCGCGGGCGATTATGAGAGCGTGCACTACGCGCTGGCGCTGGCTGCGGCGGCGCTCGCCGTCAACAAGCCCGCGGTGCTGTTCTTCACCATGGCCGGCATCCGTGCCCTCGAAGGGCCGCCGCCTGCCCTCGCCGACTGGCACCGCGACGCCGTCAACCGCAAGGTCGGCGTCGGTGACTTCGAGACCCTGCTGGCCGCCTGCGTCGAGCTTGGCGCACGCTTCATCGTGTGCGAAATGGGCCTGCGCTCGCTCGGCATCGACCGTGCCGGCCTGCGCCGCGACGTTCCCTTCACGGTCGCGGGCATCGTGACCTTGCTGGAAGAGACCAAGCCGGGCATGCACCTGGTCACCTTGTAGAAGATCAATCAGGAGACTTCATGACATCCGCTGCCTTCGACGTGCTGGGAATCGGCAACGCAATCGTCGACGTCCTCTCCCGCGCCGACGACGCCTTCTTGAGCAAGCACGGCCTGGTCAAAGGCAGCATGATGCTGATCGACGAGCAGCGCGCCGAGACGCTCTATGCCGCCATGGGACCGGGCGTCGAGGTCTCAGGCGGCTCGTGCGGCAACACCATGGCCGGCGTCGCCTCGTTCGGCGGCAGGGGCGCCTATTTCGGCAAGGTGCGCGACGACCAGCTCGGCGAGGTGTTCGGCCATGATCTGCGCGCGCTCGGCGTGTCGTTCGACACCAAAAGCGCCACGGCGGGTCCCGCGACGGCGCGCTGCCTGATCCTGGTGACGCCCGACGCCCAGCGCACCATGAACACCTATCTCGGCGCCTGCACCGGCCTTGGCCCCAACGACATCGACACCAAGATCGTGGGCTCGGCGCAAGTGACCTACGTCGAAGGCTATCTTTGGGACGCGCCCGAGGCCAAGAAGGCCGTGCTGAAGGCGTTCGATGCGGCGCACGCCGCCGGCCGCCAAGTCTCGATCACGCTGTCGGATTCCTTCTGCGTGCACCGCTATCGCGAGGAGTTCCGCGAGCTCGTGCGCAACAAGGTCGACATCTTGTTCGGCAACGAAGCCGAGATCAAATCGCTCTACGAGGTCGAGACCTTCGAGGAGGCGCTCGAGGCGACGCGCAAGGAAGCCAAGATTGCGGCGCTGACCCGCAGCGAGAAAGGCTCGATCGTGATCAAAGGCAGCGAGACCTACGCCGTTCCCGCCGCCCCCGTCACCAAGGTCGTCGACACGACCGGCGCCGGCGATCTCTACGCCTCGGGATTCCTGTTCGGCCTGACCCACGGCAAGCCGATGGCCGAATGCGCGCGGCTGGGCGGCATTGCCGCTGCCGAGGTCATCTCTCATGTCGGCGCGCGGCCTGAGCAGGCGCTGCGCGGACTGATTTGAGCCTCGCCCAGAACGCCCAGTCGACCTGGGGCCGCTGGCTCAAAGCGGCCGAGGTCTATCGCGACCGGCGGCAGCTCGTCATCCTGCTGATGGGCTTCGCCAGCGGCATGCCGTTCCTGCTGACCGGCGCGACGCTGACCTACTGGATGGACAAGAGCCACGTCGATCTCACGACCATCGGCCTGTTCGCCCTGGTCGGCACGCCCTATGCCTTCAAGTTCGCCTGGGCGCCGCTGGTCGACCAGTTGCCGCTGCCCCTGCTCGATCGCTGGCTGGGACGGCGGCGCGGCTGGATGCTTCTGGCGCAGATCGGGATTTTGGCATCGGTCGTGTTGCTGGGATGGAGCGATCCCGCCAACACGCCCTGGTTCACCGCCGCCGCCGCGGTTCTCGTCGCCTTCTTCTCGGCGACGCAGGACATCGCGGTCGACGCCTATCGCATCGAGATCCTGAGCGACGAGGAACAGGGCGCGGGTTCGGCGACGACGCAGCTCGGCTACCGCATCGCGCTCTGGATCGTCGACGCCATGTCGCTGCTGCTGCCCAGCCTGCTGCCGTGGCCCATCGTGATCAGCCTGATCGCCCTGCTGATCGTGATCGGCATGGTGACGGTGTTCTATGCCGAGGAACCCAAGGTCGAGCGGCCGGCGCTCCAGTCGACCGACGCCTGGATCAAGCAGGCGGTGATCCGTCCGTTCGCCGAGTTCCTGGCCTATCGCGGCTGGTTCGTCATCCTGCTGTTCGCGCTGCTCTACAAATACGGCGATGCGCTCGGCGGCACCATGGCGCGGCCGTTCTTCAACCAGATGGGCTTCTCAGGACCGGAGATCTTCGGCGTCACCAAGAGCTTCGGCGTCGCCGCGACCATCCTCGGCGGCCTGGCCGGCGGCATCGTCGTGGCGCGCTACGGCCTGTTCAAGGCCTTGCTGGTCGCGGGCATCCTGCAGGCGGTGACCAACCTCCTGTTCTCGTGGGTCGCTCTTGCCGGTCACGACATCGTCGTGCTGACGCTCGCCATCACCGCCGACAACTTCACCGGCGCACTGGGTGGCGTCGCCTTCATCGGCTACCTCTCGAGCCTCTGCACCGCCGGCATGGCGGGCACGCAATACGCGCTGCTGACCTCGCTGATGGCGTTCGGCCGCACGACCATGTCGGCCGGCGGCGGCTGGCTCGCGGCGCAAATGGGCTGGGCCGAGTTCTGGGTCGCCACCACGCTGGTCGCCATCCCCGGCCTGCTGCTGCTGTTGTGGCTTTGGCATGTGGCGGAAAAGAAAACCCCTCCTTCCGTAAAGAAGGAGGGGCAGTAAATCGGCGTCGGGGTGTCATCCGCGCCGGGGGAACCGGCTCGTTCCGGAGCGGGGCGTGGGGTTGCCGGCCAGGAACGAGCAAGTTCGGTTTAGGCTCCCGCGGCTACAAAACCGTGACTCGCAATGTGGAAAACTGTCCGTGGGCCGAAGGCCCACGGACATCCTGAGCGAAGCGAAGGATCTCATGCCTTGCGAAGCGGCGATGAGATCCTTCGCTTCGCTCAGGATGACAGGGGGGTCTGGAAGAGACACCACAGTTTCGCATTCACGACTTTGGGCGCTCCAGGGCACGCCATATCTAGGGGCGGCCTCGGCGGCAATACTACTGCTCGCGGCGAGTCGCCGCCTGCCAGCAGTGCTGTCGATCAGCCCGGGGTGGCGTCGAGGGCGTAGCCGGCAGCGCGGACGGTGCGGATCAGGTCGGCCTGCTGCTCGCCGTTGAGGGCGATGCGCAGGCGGCGGATGTGGACGTCGACGGTACGCGCCTCGACATAGACGTCCTTGCCCCACACCGAATCGAGCAGTTGCTCGCGCGAGAAGACGCGGCCGGGATGCTCCATGAAATGGCGCAGCAGACGGAACTCGGTGGGGCCGAGATGCACCGGCTTGCCGGCGCGCGTCACGCGATGGGCCACCAGGTCCATGACGATGTCGGCGTAGCTCAACGCCTCGTCGGCCAGAGCGGGCCGGATGCGGCGCAGCACGGCGCGGATGCGCGCCACCAGCTCGGTCGGCGAGAACGGCTTGGAGACATAGTCGTCGGCGCCGGCGTCGAGGCCGCGCACGCGATCGCCTTCCTCGCCGCGCGCCGTCAGCATGATGATCGGCAGGTTGGCGGTCGCCGTCTGGCGGCGCAATTGCCGGCACACTTCGATGCCCGACATCAGGGGCAGCATCCAGTCGAGCAGGATGAGGTCGGGCACGTCCTCCTGCACCGAGGACAGCGCCTCCTCGCCGTCATAGGCGACCGAGACGCGGAAGCCCGACTGTTCGAGGTTGTAGCGCAGGAGCTCGACCAGGGCCGTCTCGTCCTCGACGATCAGCACGCGCGGCTTGATCGACGAGGTGCTGGCATCGCGCCGCGAGGGGGCATGCGCGGCCATGCTCATGACGCGTTCCCCGCGGCATAGAGCGAGGCGCTGCCCTTGGGTCGCGTCTCGTCGAAGCCGTGCCCGGTGGTGCGGAAGCTCACCAGCTCGGCGATGTTGGTGACGTGGTCGCCGGCGCGCTCGATGTTCTTGGCCATGAACAGGAGATGCGTGCACGAGGTGATCGTGCGCGGATCCTCCATCATGTAGGTCAGGAGCTCGCGGAACAGGCCGGTATAGACCTGGTCGATCTCCTCGTCGCGCGTCCAGACGTCGTGCGCCTTGGTGACGTCGCCCTGGGCGAAGGCGTCGAGCACGTCCTTCAGCGCCGTGCGCACCAGGCGACCCAGGCGATCGATGCCGGTCACCGCGGCCGGCGGCGCCGTCACGCTGTTCAGCACGATGGTGCGCTTGGCGGTGTTCTTGGCGTAATCGGCGATGCGCTCCAGCGCCGCGGCGATCTTGATCGACGACAGGATCACCCGGAGGTCGACCGCCATCGGCTGGCGCAGGGCGAGGAGCTTGACCGTCTGCTCCTGCACGGCGATGTCGAGGGCATCGACGCGGGCATCGGCGGCGATCACCTGCTCGGCGACCTCCGAATCGCTCTGGCGCAGCGCGACCAGGCACTGGGTGAGCGCGGTCTCGGCCAGCCCGCCCATCTCGCTGATGGTCGAGCTCAGCCGCTCGAGCTCTTCGTCGAAACGCTTGAGGGTATGTTCCGCCATCTTCTTCTCCGTTATCAGCCGAAGCGGCCGGTGATGTAGGCCTGGGTCCGGCTGTCCTTGGGGGTGGTGAACAACGTTTCGGTGGCGCCGAACTCGATCAGCTCGCCGAGATACATGAAGGCCGTGAAGTCCGAGACGCGGGCGGCCTGCTGCATGTTGTGGGTGACGATGACGATCGTGTAGTCCTGCTTCAACTCGTCGATCAGTTCCTCGATCTTGGCGGTCGAGATCGGGTCGAGCGCCGAGCATGGCTCGTCGAACAGGATCACTTCCGGCTTCACCGCCACGGTGCGTGCGATGCAGAGGCGCTGCTGCTGGCCACCCGACAGGCTCTGGCCGTTGGCATTGAGCTTGTCCTTCACTTCGTCCCACAGCGCGGCGCGGCGCAGCGCCGATTCGACACGGGCATCGAGCTCGGCCTTCGGCAGGCTTTCATAGAGGCGCACCCCGAAGGCGATGTTCTCGTAGATCGACATGGGGAACGGCGTCGGCTTCTGGAACACCATGCCGATGCGGGCGCGCAGGAGGTTGATGTCCTGGTCGGCGCGCAGCAGGTTGTCGCCGTCGAAGATCACATCACCGGTGGCGCGCTGACCAGGATAGAGGTCGTACATGCGGTTGAGGATGCGCAGCAGGGTGGACTTGCCGCAGCCCGACGGACCGATGAAGGCCGTGGTCTTGTTGGCGTAGAGCGACAGGCTGATGCCCTTGAGCGCCCGGCTGTCGCCGTAGAAGAACTCGAGGTTCTTGATCGACACCTTCTCGGCGAGGCCGGCAGTGTCGACCTTGGCGTGGGTCGCCACCGGCACGGCGGTCGAGAGACCATGGCCATTGGTCGAAGCGATGCTCATGACGACTTCCTTGCAGAGGTAAGGGATCGGGCGATGACGCTGAGCGCCAGCACGGTGACGGTGATCAGCAGCGCGCCGGTCCAGGCGAGCTTCTGCCATTCCTCATAGGGCGACAGGGCGAACTGGAAGATGACCACCGGCAGGCTGGGCATCGGCTGGTTCATGTTGACGCTGAAGAACTGGTTGTTCAGCGCGGTGAACAGCAACGGCGCGGTCTCGCCGCTGATGCGGGCGATGGCCAGCAGGATGCCGGTGACGATGCCGGCACTCGCCGCGCGATAGGCGATGCGCATGATCATCAGCGCCCGCGGCAGGCCGATCGAAGCGGCGGCCTCGCGCAGCGTGTCGGGCACCAGGGTCAGCATGTCCTCGGTGGTACGCACCACGACGGGGATCACGATCACCGCCAAGGCGACAGCGCCCGCCCAGCCCGAGAAATGGCCCATCGGCGCCACCATGATCTCGTAGACGAACAGGCCGATCACGATCGACGGCGCGCTGAGCAGGATGTCGTTGATGAAGCGCACGACGCTCGAGAGCTTGTCGTGCCGGCCATATTCGGCGAGGTAGGTACCGGCCAGGATGCCGATCGGCGTGCCGATCACGACGGCCAGGATGGTGATGATCAGGCTGCCGACGATGGCGTTCATCAGGCCGCCTGCCGCGCCCGGCGGCGGCGTGTTCTCGGTGAACACCGACAGCGACAGCCCACCGATGCCTTCGAACAGCAGGATGCCGAGGATCAGTATCAGCCAGCCCAGGCCGAAGGCGGTCGCGATCCAGGCCAGCGTCTTGGCGATGGCATTGCGGCGACGGCGCCCGGCATAGAGCGGGTTGCTGCCAGCGAGCGAACTATTGGCCATGACCGTCACCCCGCCCTTTGCTGGAGACGCAGCAGCATGTAGCGCGCGATCGCCAGGACGATGAAAGTGATGAAGAACAGGATGAGGCCTAACGCCACCAGCGAGGAGGTATAGAGATCCCCGACCGCTTCGGTGAACTCGTTGGCGATCGAGGCCGAAATGGTCGTGCCGGGCGCGAACAGCGACGCGGAGACGTGGTGGGCGTTGCCGATCACGAAGGTGACGGCCATGGTCTCGCCCAGCGCGCGGCCCAGCCCCAACATGAAGCCGCCGATCACGCCGACGCGGGTGAAGGGCAGCACGACGTTGCGGAAAACCTCCCAGGTCGTGCAGCCGACGCCGTACGCGGCTTCCTTGAGGACCGGCGGCACGGCGTCGAATACGTCGCGTGAGATCGAGGTGACGAAGGGCAGCACCATGATGGCGAGGATCATGCCCGCCGTCGCCATGCCGATGCCGTAGGGCGGTCCGGCGAACAGCGAGTTGAGCACCGGAACGTTCGCGAATGTGTCGATCAGCGGTGGCTGAATGTACTTCTGCACGAACGGCGCGAAGATGAACAAGCCCCAGATGCCGTAGATGATGCTGGGGATGCCGGCCAGCAGCTCGATGGCGATGCCGATCGGCCGGCGCAACACCATCGGGCAGAGCTCGGTCAGGAAGAACGCGATCATCAGCCCGACCGGCACGGCGATCAGCATGGCGATGGCCGAGGTGATCAGCGTGCCGTAGATCGGCGCCAGCGCACCGAAGCGCTCGGTGACCGGGTTCCACGATTCGTCGAACAGGAAGGAAAAGCCGAAAGTGCCGAGGGCCGGCGCGGCGCCAATGACCAGGGCGACGATCACACCGCTCAGCAGCACCAGTACCGCCATGGCAGCCGCCCGCGTCAGGCCATGGAAGACCACGTCGGTCAGGCGGAGCCGCTTCAGCACGGCGCTGCGCGAGGCCGCCTCGGCCGCCGTCACGCTCGTGCTTCTCAATGTCATGTCGGTCACGTCACGCCCCCCGGAGTCCATCGTTCCCTCGTCTCCATCCGCGCTGAGGATGAAGGGGAGACGGAGCGGGCGCGTCCGATCGCACCCGCTCCACTCCCATCGGTCCTCGGTTCAGTTGGTCGGCGAGAACAGGGGCTTGCCGCCCGCGTCCTTGATCTCCGACGACCACATCTTCTGGATGTCGTTCACGACCTTGTCGGGCATCGGCACATAGTCGAGGTCCTCGGCCATCTTGTCGCCCTTGGCATAGGACCAGGCGAAGAACTTCAGCGCCTCGGCCGTCGCCGGCACGTCGGCCGGCTTCTTGTAGAGCAGGATCCAGGTCGCCGCCGTCATCGGCCACGACTGGTCGCCGGGCTGGTTGGCGAGGATCACGCCGTAGCCGGGCTGCGAGTTCCAGTCGGCATTGGCGGCCGCGGCCTGGAAGCTGGCCGACGACGGCTCGACCGTCTTGCCCGCCTTGTTCACCATCTTGGTGTGGGTGAGCTTGTTCTGCTTGGCGTAGGCATACTCGACGTAGCCGATCGCGCCCTTGGTGTTGGCGACGTTGTTGGCGACGCCTTCGTTGCCCTTGGCGCCGATGCCGACCGGCCACTGCACGGCCGTGCTGACGCCGACCTTGCTCTTCCAGTCCGGATTCACGTCGGCGAGGTAGTAGGCGAAGTTGTAGGTCGTGCCCGAGCCGTCGGAGCGGCGTACCGGCACGATCGCCTGCTTGGGCAGCTTGGTGTTGGGGTTGAGCTTGGCGATCGCCGGATCGTCCCAGCTCTTGACCTCACCCAGGTAGATCTTGGCGACCGTCGGGCCGTCGAGCGTGAGCTCGCCCGGCTTGACGCCGTCGAGGTTCACCACCGGGACGATGGCGCCCATCACCATGGGGAACTGCGCGAGGCCGGACTCGTCGAGCTCCTTGCCCGGCAGCGGCGCGTCAGTCGCGCCGAAGGTCACGGTCTTGGCCTTGATCTGCTTGATGCCGCCGCCCGAGCCGATCGACTGGTAGTTCAGGCCGCTGCCGGTCTCTTTCTTGTAGGCGTCCGCCCACTTGGCATAGATCGGATACGGAAACGTGGCGCCGGCGCCGGAGATGTCGATGGCGTTGGCAGCCGCCGACGACAGGGCCAGCACGGCCGTCGCCAAGGCGATTCTTGTGAAATTCATAGGGTCCCTCCTTCGAGAATTCGAAGCGTCCTTCCCCTAGGAGCCGCACATCACTGTCATATTACGAATATATGACAGTCCCGTTACAACGACTGCCTGCTGAGGATGGAATCGGAAGACCGAGAGTTATGAGAGGGTTACCGGCGCCGGTCTGATCGACGCAGACAGGAACATAACATGAACCGAAGCGCGAGTCCACGATTGCGGGGCTCAAGGCAGTTTTTGCGTCCCATACGGACCCTTACGACGCAAAAACATGCAGGCAGTGCCAGCACTTCCAGCCGGCGGCGACCTGAAAGGCGATGCCGGCGGTGGCGTCACATCGATACCGGCTGCCCTTGAGATCCATCAGCGCGAAGTGATGCCAGGAGGCATCGCCGACGCGAGCGGACCGCCCAACGTAAGGCGCGTGGCACGGCGCCGTTCATATTTGCCATCCCGATGGAGCGACGCGACGCATGCGCTGGCGGCGGTCGACGCGTCATGACCGGAACGCCTTGTGTTCACTCTGTGATCGGCAAGCAATCGCCAGCACGGAGGCGCCACGGAGGCGCATAGTCACTTCCAAACACGATACCCGCAGGCTCGTGTTTCCAACATCGACAGACTGACAAACGCACCGAGAGTGCGTCTCACCAAGCTTGGTGTGTTTGCCGCCGTTATGCGCAGTTCCGAGGGAGCGGACATGCGAAGGGGGCGTCGCCATCGACTGACCGCCATCCGACCGAACTCCGTCTTGGATTGCTTCGGCGCCGCCGCCATGCGCGCGCACGACAGGACGCCCTTAACAATAAACAACGGAGGTCGACATGAGGATGCTATCGCGTGCGATTACCGGGAGTATTGCTGCTGCCGTCTTTGCCGTGGCCACGCCCGCCAGTGCCGACGTCATCACCGACTGGAATCAGACAGCCATTGCCGCCATGAAGGTCGCCAATGTCGCGGGCAACCCGTGGACACGCAACATGGCGATAGTCCATGTGGCGATGTCCGATGCGGTGAACTCCGTCCAGAACAAGTACGCCATCCACGTGCCCGGCGGCGCGCCCGCCCCGGGCGCGTCACCCGAAGCCGCCGCGGCGGCAGCCGCGCGCGCCGTCCTTCTGAAGCAGCTACCCGGCCAGAAGGCGCTGATCGAGCAGGCCTATGAGGCATCGACCAAGGACATTCCCGATGGTGCGGCCAAGAAGGATGGCATTGCGATCGGCGAAAAGTGTGCCGCAGCCATCATCGCCGACCGGGCATCGGACGGAACCAGCGTGCCCGACACCTATCGGCCCGTCACCACGCCGGGCACGTGGATTCCGACGACCTCTCCCATATTCGCGGAGTATGCCCGCGCCGCACCCTGGGTGATGAAGAGCGCCGACCAGATGCGGCCGCCGCCGCCGCCCGACCTGAAGAGCGATCTCTATGCTCGCGACTACAACGAGACGAAGGAAATGGGAGGCGCCAAGAGCACCAAGCGCACCGCCGAGCAGACGGCGGCTGTCAAGTTCTGGTCGCAGCTCAACTTCGGACCGGCCTGGCAGGAAGCGGCGCGTCAGTTGTCGGCGGCCAGGAATCTCTCCCTTGCTGACAACGCCCGGCTGTTTGCCCTGCTCAACATGGGCACGGCCAACACCTTCATCATCGATTGGGACGCCAAGTTCACCTACAACTTCTGGCGGCCCATCACGGCGATCCGCAACGGCGACCAGGACGGCAACGATGCCACCGAACGCGATGCCGGCTGGACGCCGCTCAATGCCACGCCGATGCACCCCGAATATCCCTCGCAGGCTGCCATCGTCGCCGGCGTGTCGATGGGGATCTTCGAGGGCCTGCTCGGTCCCGGCCTGTCGATGCCGGTTGTCGCCAGTGATCTAATGGATCCCAAGATGCAGCGCCAGTTCGCCAACGTGCAGGCGATGTCGGACGAAACGCGCGACGTGCGGATCTGGGGCGGCATCCACTTCCGCAATTCGCTCGACGTCGGCTACCAGATGGGCCGCAAGATTGCGGTCTTCCTGATCGAGAACTCACTCAAGCCCACGGGCTGATCAATGCCAGCGCGGCTCGCCGCAATCGCTGGCTGCTGCCTCGCGCTCGCCCCCATGCTCGTCCCCTGGGCGAGCGCGCAAGGCCATGATGAGGCTCGGCCGGCCATCGAGGCCACCGTCCGGCAAATCGCCCACGAGCTCTCGACGGTCTGTCCACTCGCCGCTCCCGCCGACCAGGCGGCCCTCGAGACCTGCCGCCGAGCGCTGCTCTCCGGGTCGCTGCTGCAACGGAGCGTGGACACCATCCTGTTGTGGGGCCGCCCGAAGCCCGGCGAAAGCCTGAAGAACACGACGCTCACCCAGTTCGCCCCAGAGGTCTGGACAGGCCTTTATGCGCCCCTGTTCATGTTCGATGGCACATGGCGCCTCGACTACGACGAAGGCGAACGGCTTTACCGGGCCCGCCTCGGCGCCTTGTTCCGCAACGCCCTCGACCCCGGCCAGTATCCCTATCCGTTCTGGCACGACGCCAGGAAATGGAACGATTACCAAGCCGCCAACACCCTGGTCCTCTGGATCGCGCCGCAGTCCGGCAGCATCGTCGTGGGTCAATTCATCAAAGACAGCACGGAAACGCCCGGTCTCAGGACCGCACCCATCGCGCGGCCACCGTTCGACGGACATTGGATGTGGACTGACGCGAGCGGCGCCAGTCAGCCGGCGCCCGCCCTGTTTCGTGGGCTGTTCTCGGAGAGCAATCCCTATATCGGCGGGCTGGAACCAGCCTATCGGGAGCTTGCCAACGCCATGCGCAGGGGGCTCTGCAACGACTGTCACGTGCCGGACAATCCCAGCCGGATGAAGCGCCTCGTGCTGCTCCAAACGCCGGCTCATGCGGCGTCGGAAATCAAACGGCTCATGAAGGCTGTGCGCGACAACGAGATGCCCGTCGATGACACGCTGCTCTATCACGAAATCGATCCCGACATGCGCGCGGCGCTGTTGGACTATGGCGGAGTCTTCGAAGATCTGGTCGATGCGGCCCGCGCCTGGGAGGCGGAGCACGGCACACGCTGAAACCGTGAAAAGACGCGGCGAAAAACCGGTCGTCCGGTAATGCGTTTGTCATAGTTTTCGACTATTCGGGAACTATGGAACTAACAGATGCTGCTGCCGGCTTCGCCGCCCTGGCCCAGGAGACGCGGCTCAACTTGATGCGTGTCCTCGCCTCGCGCGGCGCCTCCGGCCTGTCCGCGGGGCAGCTGGCCAGCGAACTGCGTCAGCCACCCTCGACATTGTCCTTTCATCTCGCGACCCTCGAGCAAGCCGGGCTCATTCAATCAACGCGGCGCGGACGACAGCTGATCTATGCCGTGCGCTTCTTCGGCCTGCGCTCGCTGTTCAGCTACCTCACCGAAACCTGTTGCGGCGGCCGCCCGGAACTCTGCGGCGACCTCGCCCGACTGCTCCCCGACGACCCGCCGGAGGCAAAGCCCATGACCGCCGCGTTCAATGTCCTGTTCCTGTGCACCCACAACTCGGCGCGCTCGCTGATGGCAGAGGCGATCCTGGAAAAGATCGGCAAGGGCAAGTTCAACGCCTACTCGGCAGGCTCCGAGCCGGCCCGCGCGCCGATGGCTGCCGTGCTCGCCAAGCTCCAGACCCTGGGTCACGACGTCTCCGACCTGCATTGCAAGTCATGGGACGAGTTCACCAGCGCCAACGCACCGCAGATGGACTTCGTCATCACCCTCTGCGACACGCTGCACGGCCAGGATTGCCCCGACGTCGGCGCCAATCCCATCACCGCGGCCTGGCCGCTGCCCGATCCGTCGAAGTTCAAGGGCACGCCGTCCGAGCAGGCCACCATGATCAACGAGCTCTACGGCATGATCCGTCGCCGGCTCGAGATCTTCGTCAACCTGCCGCACGCTTCGCTCGACCGGATGTCCCTGAAGAAGCGCCTCGACGAGCTGGGCGACAGCGCCCGTGCGCCCGTCTGACGGAGAGCGACGATGAGGGTGGGTATCAACGGCATGGGGCGCATGGGTCGGCTCGCGCTGCGCGCCGCATTCGGTGGCGCGCAGCGGCCGGGCGACGATCCGCGCCGTAGTAACCGCCTCGACGTCGTGCACGTCAACGAGATCAAGGGTGGCGCCGCGGCGACGGCACACCTGCTGGAGTTCGACAGCATCCACGGCCGCTGGCACACGAGCTTCGACAGCGACGAGCGCGGCATTGCCGTCGGCGGCAAGTATATCGGCTTCAGCGCCGGCCCCTCGCCGGGCGAGGTCGCCTGGGGCGATCTCGGCTGCGACCTCGTGCTCGAATGCACCGGCAAGTTCCTGAAGCCCGAGCAACTCAACAGCTACTTCCAGCGCGGCGTGAAGCGCGTGATCGTGGCCGCACCGGTCAAGGACGACCGTGCCCTGAATGTCGTGGTCGGCGTCAACGATCGGCTCTACGAGCCCGACCGCCACCGCCTGCTGACAGCGGCCTCGTGCACCACCAACTGTCTCGCGCCCGTGGTGAAGGTCGTGCATGAGGCGATCGGCATCCGGCACGGCCAGATCACGACGATCCACGACCCGACCAACACCAATGTGGTGGTCGACGCGCCGCACAAGGACCTGCGCCGTGCACGCTCGGCCATGACGTCGCTGGCGCCGACCACGACGGGCAGCGCCACGGCCATCGCCGTCATTTATCCGGAGCTCAAAGGCAAGTTGAACGGCCACGCCGTGCGCGCGCCGGTGCTCAATGCCAGCCTGACCGACTGCGTGTTCGAGCTGAAGCGGCCCGCGACCGAAACCGAGGTTAACGAGCTGTTTGACGACGCCGCGCGCGGGCCGCTGGCCGGCATCCTGGGCTACGAGACTCGTCCGCTGGTCTCGGCCGACTATTGCAACGATACGCGCAGCTCGATCGTCGATGCGCCCAGCACGATGGTGACCGACGGCACGCTGCTCAAGGTCTACGCCTGGTACGACAACGAGATGAGCTATGTCTGCCGCATGGTCGACCTCGCCAACCTCGTCATTGACGCCGAGGCGTGATGGCCCAAGTCAGGAGAACAGGGGCGACGCGCCACTACCTGGTCGTGACGGCCTCCTACTGGGGCTTCACCCTGGTCGACGGCGCGCTGCGCATGCTGGTGCTGCTGCACTTCTTCAAGCTCGGCTATTCGCCCTTCACACTCGCCTTCCTGTTCCTTCTGTACGAGTTCGCCGGCATCGTCGCCAACCTTTTGGGCGGCTGGCTGGCGACCCGCTTCGGCATCCCGCGCATGCTGGCCGTGGGCCAGGGCCTGCAGATCGCGGGGCTGGCGATGCTGTCGGCGCTCGATCCGGCCTGGACCGCGGCAGCTTCGGTCGCCTGGGTGGTGGCCGCCCAGGGCATCGCAGGCCTCGCCAAGGACTTCACCAAGACCGCGTCGAAGACGGCGATCAAGGCCACGTCGGCCGAAGGCTCGGGCCAGCTCTTCAAGTGGGTGGCGTATTTCACCGGCTCGAAGAACGCCATGAAGGGCATCGGCTTCTTCGTCGGTGGGCTGTTGCTCGACGTCATGGGCTTCAAGCCGGCGCTGTGGCTGATGACCGGCGTGATCGGCGTCATCTTCCTGGCCGGACTATTCCTGCTGCCGCGCCAGCTCGGGAAAGCGAAGGCATCGAAGACGGTGCGCGAATTCTTCGCCAAGTCGCGCGGCGTCAACCTGCTCGCGGCGGCGCGCGTGTTCCTGTTCGGTGCGCGCGAGGTCTGGTTCGTCGTCGGCCTGCCGGTATTCCTCTACGCGGCGGGCTGGCGCTTCGTCGAGGTCGGCGCCTTCCTCGCCACCTGGACGATCGCCTACGGCATGATCCAGGCGGCAGCACCCGCCCTGGTCACGCGCAGCCCCGATGGCATCAGCCGCGAAGTGCCCAACGCGCGGCTGTGGGCCGGCCTATTGACCGTGGTGCCGCTGGCGCTCGGCGTGCTGCTCAGGGATCAGGGCTTGTGGCACCCCGACCTTGTCGTGGTCGCGGGCCTGGCGCTCTTTGCCTTGCCGTTCGCGGTGAACTCCTCGCTGCATTCCTACCTGATCCTGGCCTATGCCGGCTCGGAGAAGGCGGCGGAGGACGTGGGCTTCTACTACGCCGCCAATGCCACGGGCCGTCTGATCGGCATCCTCTTGTCGGGCACGCTCTATCAGCTCGGCGGCATGACGGCCTGCCTCTTCGGATCGGCGGCGATGCTCGCCGTCTGCTGGGCCACCACCTTCCTTCTGCCTGCCGGCGAAACGCCGCGCGGCCGGGCCGCTTGACCATCGCTAGTCCTTCGATTATTCGCGAATAATGGAAACAATGAACGCCTGATGTCACTGTTCGAACGCTTTCTCACCCTCTGGGTGGCGCTGTGCATCGTGGCTGGCATCGCGCTCGGCCATTGGTTCCCCGGCCTGTTCCACGCCATCGGCGCGGCCGAGCTGGCGCACGTCAACCTGCCGGTCGCCGTCCTGATCTGGCTGATGATCATTCCCATGCTGGTGAAGGTCGACTTCGCCGCCATCGGCAAGGTGCGCGAGCACTGGCGCGGCATCGGCGTGACGCTGTTCATCAACTGGGCGGTCAAGCCATTCTCGATGGCGCTGCTGGGCTGGCTGTTCATCGGCTATCTCTTCAGGCCCTGGCTTCCGGCCGACCAGATCGACAGCTACATCGCCGGGCTCATCCTGCTGGCCGCCGCACCCTGTACCGCCATGGTGTTCGTGTGGAGCAACCTGTCGGACGGCGAGCCCGATTTCACCCTGACCCAGGTGGCGCTGAACGACACGATCATGGTGTTCGCCTTCGCGCCCATCGTCGGCCTGTTGCTGGGCCTCTCGGCCATCAGCGTGCCGTGGGAGACGCTGCTGCTGTCGGTCGGGCTCTATATCGTGGTGCCCGTGCTATTGGCACAGGTCATTCGCCGTCGCGCGCTGGCCAGCTCGGGCATGGCCGGACTGACGGTACTGCTGTCGCGGCTGCAGCCGATCTCGCTGGTCGCACTACTGACGACGCTGGTGCTGCTGTTCGGCTTCCAGGGCGAGCAGATCATTTCCCAGCCGCTGATCATCGCCCTGCTGGCCGTGCCGATCCTGATCCAGGTCTATTTCAACTCGGGCTTGGCCTATCTCCTGAACCGGGCCACCGGCGAGGCGCATTGCGTGGCCGCTCCCTCCGCCCTGATCGGCGCCAGCAACTTCTTCGAGCTCGCCGTCGCCGCCGCCATCAGCCTGTTCGGCTTTTCCTCGGGCGCCGCCCTGGCCACCGTGGTCGGTGTCCTGATCGAGGTGCCGGTCATGCTGTCGGTGGTGAAGATCGTGAACGCCAGCAAGGGCTGGTACGAGGAAGGGGCGGCGGTGGCGAGCCGCGATGCCAAGGCGTCGAAGACCTGAGCGCAGGTCTTAATCGCGCGTCACCTCGGCGGAGAGCGGATCTGTGACGTCGGCCCGCACGTATTCGCTCTGGCCCGGCGTGATGGTCATCAAGGTCACGCCTTCGGGATAATCGAACCGGTGCCAGGCGCCGGCAGGCACGATGGCAAGCTTTCCGGTATCGACCGGCGTGGACTGCGTCCCCGTATCGGTGACGACATGCAACGTCGCCGCGCCGTCGATGATGTAGACGAATTCGTCCCCGTCGGGATGCCTCTCCCAGGCGCCCCGGCCAGCCGACTTGCTCACGAAGATGGTGGCATCGCGATACGTGGCCAGGCGAGCCGACGAGCCCTTGCGGTCCTCCCTCGTCGAGGTCGGCGTGCGCCCGCGGAACATCGTCAGCTTCGCAAGCTCCGCGTCCAGATCGAAAAGAGCCGTCATCACACGCTCCGTGCCAGGCCGTAGGTTGTCTGAGGCATGCGGCCGGAACGTTAAGAGTTCGTGACGTCCCTATTTCCATATTTCCGGTACGAATCGGGACACGCCGTCAGACGCCGCACCGGAATGGCGGACTAGGACTTTGTGAGCTCGCGCCGCGCCAGCGGATGCCTCACCAGTGCGCGCACAATGAGCGGTATGCCGATCGCAGCAGGCAACAGCCAGAACGCAATTTGGGGAAGCTCACTCCAGAGCGGCAGGTTCTTGCCGTTGTCCACGTAGAACGCGGTCAGCATCAGAATGTACGACAGGCCCATGCCGGTGATGTGCACCCTGATCCAATGGCGCCAACGCTGACGCAGAGCTGTCCGCCCGACAGTCGCTGCGATCAAGGAAAGAAGGCCGAGGATGAACAGGTGATCGTTCTCGGCCCAACGCACCACGGACAGGCCAGTGGCTGAAGCGACGAGTACCGCCAGGCACCAGTAGTAGAGCGTTCCGGACGTCGAATGACGGCCTCGGCGTTTGCGACTGAGCATGGCAACCAAGCCCGCAATAACACAGGTCACGCCCACCAGGATGTGGAAGCGCACGACGGCGAGGAAGCCAGGGTCGGTCGAGGGCACCGGCACGCCGAAGACGATGGTTGTGTCATCAGGCATTCGATCGTCGCTTTGCCATCGGTCTGCGCGGATCAGAGCGACTGGCCTTGGTTACCGTGTCATTGTCGCCCATCGCCGACTCGAGCAGACGCGTTATGGCAAGAATGCCTTCGAGGCGTGCCGCAACCGAGCCGGCGTCGATCCGATAGAAGACGTGCCGGCCTTCCTTGCTCGCCCTGATGATTTGCGCGGCGGCAAGCTGCTGCAAATGACGCGCAACAACCGAGCGATCCTGAGGCAGGCGGGCAGCGACCGCAGCGATGTCGGCGCGGCCCAACAGGATGAGCTCGCGCAACACCGCGATGCGCGCCGGCTCGCACAGTGCCCTGAAGAACCCCATGTCGAAGACCGCCACGCACCGGCGCGCAGCTTCCCGTCGCGACACCGCCATCTGCCTCCGATTACGTCCATGTAGGCATTTATGTGCATACATGCCTTTAAATGACGGAACCTGGCTAATGGTTGCCCATGTCAGGCGCTGCGCAGGTTCGGTCCGCTAGCTGGAAGGCGTTCGGACCGCAGGCTCCAGCCCTTCGCCAGCGCATAAATCGCTGGGATCACCAGCAAAGTCAGCAGCGTCGAACTAGCCATGCCGCCGACCATGGGCATGGCGATGCGCTGCATCACCTCCGACCCGGTGCCCTCGTTCCACAGGATCGGCAGCAGCCCGGCGACGACGGCCGTCACGGTCATCATCTTCGGCCGTACGCGCTCGACCGCGCCTTCCATGATCGCGGCGTGGAGGTCGGCTCGCGTGAATGCCCGGCCTGCCGCTGCGCACAGCGCACGCCGCGCTCCCAGCGCCTGGTCGAGATAGATCAGCATGACGACGCCGGTCTCAGCGGCGACGCCCGCCAGGGCAATGAAGCCGACCGCCACCGCGACGCTCATGTTGAAGCCCATCCACCAGACGAGCCACAGGCCGCCCACCAGAGCGAAGGGCAGCGACAGCATCACGATGAGAGTCTCAGTCAGCCGTCCGAAGTTGAGATAGAGCAGGACGAAGATCAGCAGCAGGGTCGCCGGCACGACCAGCCGCAGCTTGGCCTCGGCACGTTCGAGGTATTCGAACTGGCCGCTCCACACCGCGTAGGTGCCGGGCGGAAAGACGACCCTCTCCTGCACGGCGCGGCGAGCATCGGCGACGAAGCCGGCAAGGTCGCGGTCGCGGAAATCGACATACACGTAGACGGCAAGCTGGGCGTTCTCGGTGCGGATCGTCGTCGGTCCCTGGGTCAGCTTCACCTCGGCGAGTTGCCCCAACGGCAGCATGCCGCCTCGCATGGTCGACACCAGCACGTCCGAAGCGATGGCGCGCGGATCGCTGCGGAAGTCGCGGGCATAGCGGACATTCACCGAATAGCGCTCGCGGCCTTCGACCGTGGTCGTCACGGCTTCGCCGCCCAATGCGTTGGCGACGGCCAGCTGGACGTCCTCGATCATGACGCCGTACTGCGCCAAGCGGGTGCGATCGGGCACGATGTCCAGGAAATAGCCACCCGTCACGCGTTCGGCATGAGCCGAGGTCGTGCCTGGCACTGAATGGATGGCTGCTTCGACCTGGCGGGCGATCGTCTCGAGCTCGGCGTAGTCGCGGCCGAGCAGCTTTACGCCGACCGGCGTGCGGATGCCGGTGGCCAGCATGTCGATGCGGGCCTTGATCGGCATGGTCCAGGCATTGCTCACACCGGGGAACTGCAGGGCGCGGTCCATCTCGGCGATCAGCTTGTCCACGGTCATGCCCGGCCGCCAATCGGCTTTCGGCTTGAGGTTGATGATGGTCTCGAACATCTCGAGCGGCGCGGGGTCGGTCGCCGTCGCGGCGCGGCCAGCCTTGCCGAACACCGAGGCGACCTCGGGGAACGACTTGATGATCTTGTCCTGCGTCTGCAGCAGCTCTGCCGACTTGGTCACCGACAGGCCGGGCAGCGTTACTGGCATGTAGAACAGCGTGCCCTCGTCGAGGCTTGGCATGAACTCCGCGCCCAGACGCATCGCCGGCCAGGCCGACGCGGCCAGGGCGGCGACCGCCACGGCAATGGTGAGCAGGCGGGCGCGCAGCACCAGGTGGATCAATGGCCGATACAGCCAGATGAGGGCGCGATTCACCGGATTGCGACGCTCCGGCAGGATGCGGCCGCGCACGAACAGCATCATCAGCGCCGGCACCAGCGTCACAGACAAGAGCGCGGAAGCGGCCATGGCGAGGCTCTTGGTCCAGGCCAAGGGCTTGAACAGCCGGCCTTCCTGTTCCTCCAACGCGAAGATCGGCAGGAACGACACGGTGATGATCAGCAGGCTGAAGAACAGCGCCGGCCCGACCTCGACGGCCGCCTCGATGATGGCCTCGGCGCGCGACTGGCCGGGCTTCAGCCGCTCGAGATGCTTGTGGGCGCTCTCGATCATGACGATGGCGGCATCGACCATGGCGCCGATGGCGATGGCGATGCCGCCCAGGCTCATGATGTTGGAGCCGATGCCCAGCACCTGCATGGCGATGAAGGCCATCAGCACGCCGGCCGGCAGGGTTATGATCGCCACCAGGGCCGAGCGGACATGCAGCAGGAACACGACACACACCGCGGCGACGACCAGGCTTTCCTCGATCAAGGTCGACTTGAGCGTCGCGATGGCGCGCTGAATCAGCTCGGAGCGATCATAGACCGTCTCGATCCGCACACCCTCGGGCAGGCCGGAGGCGATGTCCTTGAGCCTGGCCTTGACGTTGCCGATGACGTCGAGGGCGTTCTGGCCGAAGCGCTGGATGGCGATGCCGCCCACCGCCTCGCCCTGCCCGTCGAGCTCGCTGAGGCCGCGCCTTTCGTCGGGACCCAGCTCGATGCGCGCCACGTCGCGCAGCAGCACCGGCGTCGGCCCGTCGGCCTTCAGCACGATCTGGTCGAGGTCGGCCGCCGACGTGACGTAGCCGCGGCCGCGCACCATGAACTCGGCCTCGGCCAGCTCGACGACTCGGCCGCCGGTCTCGCGGTTGGAGGCGCGCACGGCATCGACGACGCGCGACAGAGGCACGCCGTAGCTCCTGAGCTTCACCGGATCGACGACGACGTTGTACTGGCGCACGAAGCCGCCGACGCTTGCCACCTCGGCCACGCCCTGCGCCTTGGCGAGCCCGAAGCGCACGTACCAGTCCTGCTGCGAGCGCAGCTCGGCCAGGGTGCGGTTGGCGCCGACGACGGCGTATTGATAGACCCAGCCGACACCGGTCGCGTCGGGACCGAGCGTCGGCTTGACGTTGGCCGGCAGCTTCGCTGTGCCCGAGTTCAGATATTCGAGCACGCGGCTGCGCGCCCAGTAGATATCGGTGCCGTCCTCGAACACGACATAGACGAACGACACGCCGAAGAAGGAGAAGCCGCGGACGACGCGGCTCTTGGGCACGGCCAGCAGCGCCGTGGTCAGCGGATAGGTCACCTGGTCCTCGACCACCTGGGGCGCCTGTCCCGGCACCTCGGTGTAGACGATCACCTGCGTGTCGGAGAGGTCGGGAATCGCGTCGAGCGACAGTCGACCGACGGCGAACAGCCCCCCGCCCACGAGGCCGGCCGTGGCGATCAGGACCAGCAGCAGGTTGCGCGCCGACCACCGGATGACGCCGGCGATCACTTGGCGTCTCCGAAGGCCGCGAGGGCCGCGCGGATGTTGCTCTCGGCGTCGATCAGGAAGGTGGCCCGGGTCACCACCTTCTCACCGGATCGCAGGCCTTCCAGCACTTCGACGTAACCCGGCACCCGTGCACCGAGCCGGACGGGCCGCGGTTCGTAGTGGCCTTCGCCGCGTTCGACCAGCACGACTTGGCGACGGCCGCTGTCGATCACGGCGGAGTCCGGCACGGCCAGGTGGTTGCCCGTGAGAGGGGCCGCGATCTCTACGGTGGCCGCCATTTCCGCGCGCAGTTGGCCATCCGGATTCGGCACTTCGATGCGAAGGCGCGCCGTGCGGCTGTCCTTGCCGATGCTGGGATAGATGAAGGTGACTCGCCCCTCGAAGCTACGATCGGGCCAGGCGTTGACCGTGATTCGCGCCGCATCGCCGACTTTCACGAAGGCGAGATCCTGCTCGTAGACCTCGGCCATCACCCACATGTTGGAGGTGTCGGCGATGCGAAACAGCGCCTCGCCCGGCTGGAAGTGCATGCCTTCGACGGCGATCTTGTCGATCACCGTTCCGGCGACCGGCGACGAAAAGACGACGGTGCGCGAGGGCGGGTCCCCGCGGTGCAGCTTTTCGAGGGCGGCTTCGGGGAAGGCGAGATACCGCAACTTGTCGGTGGCGTCGGCGCTGCGGCCGGCGACCCGCCATTGCTGCTGCAGGATGTTCAGCTCGGGGCTGTAGACGTCGAACAGATCCTGACCAACCTTCACCGTATCGCCGGTGGCATTGACGACGAGCTTCTCGATCCAGCCGCTGAACTTGGGCGCCACCACGAACAGACGCCGCTCGTCGAACTGCAGGCTGGCAAAGGCGCGCACGGTGCGCGAGAGGGTGCGCTGCTGCACCTCCTCGGTGCGGACACCCAGCCGCTGCACCTTGTCGAGGCTCAGCTTGACGGTGCCTGGCGCCTCCCCGGCCGCGTCCTCGCAGACCGGGATGTAGTCCATGTTCATGGAATCCTTTTTGGGCACCGGCGAGGTGTCGGGCGTGCCCATCGGATTGCGGTAGTACTTCACCTTGCCGCCGGGGCAGGGGGGATCGGCCGCCTCGACGCGAGGCGCACCGGCCAAGGCGATGCCGAGAATGGCGAACGCGGCGGCGCCGGCGATGCCGGACCGCAATCTTGCAACGACTGTCATGAATCCCTCCGCGATGCCGGACGCGGATGCGCCGGCTCAAACTGACCAGAGAGCGGTCAGGCGCGCGGTGGGTAAGGGTCGGGCGGCCGGTCCAGGCCGCGAAGGGCGACCGCTGTGGCGGATGGCAACTGGGTAGAAGCCGTCTGCAGAGGCAGGGCGACGGGTGCGGCCGCCAGCGCCGGCGAAGCGGCTACACAGGCGGATGCACAAGTCGTGAGGGCGGGCGGACAAGGCGCGCCCTTGCAGTCCGGACAATGGTCGCAAGGTTCGGAGGCCGCTGCCTGGGCCTGAGCCGGCACGTAGGCGACCACCGACAGGCTCGCCGCCAAAATGGCGAGACATCCCAGCAGACCGGCAAAGAGGCGCAGGCGCTTCACATCGCCAATTTCGTGCGCCGGCGACAGTCGCGCAAGTCACGTTTCGGTCACGCCGGCGTGGCGCGCCATTCCTGGGACAGCCATGGACATCTGGCCCTGGCGCGGCTTCTTGCCGTAATGTCCTATTGGATATAACGAGTGCGGCATGACGGCGACGGCTCAGGAAGGCAGTGGACGCAAGGGCGGCGTAGGCGCTTTCCTCGCCGGCACGGGGATCGGCACGCTGGGCGGGCTCATTGGCCTGGGCGGCGCCGAGTTCCGCCTGCCGCTGCTGATCGGCCTGTTCCGCTTCGGCCCGTTGGAAGCCGTCATCGTCAACAAGGCGATGAGCTTGATCGTCGTGGCGTCGGCCTTGCCGCTGCGCACCGGGACGATCTCCCTCGCAGCCATTGCCGGGCACTGGATGGTCATAGCGAACCTGCTGGCCGGCAGTCTCTTGGGTGCCTGGGTCGGCGCGGCGTGGGCGACCCGACTGCGCTCGGAGACGCTGTATCGCGTCATCGCTGTGCTGCTGGTCGTGATCGCCGGCGTGTTGCTGGTCGGTCACGGGGCAGAAGGATCGGGCCGGCCGTTGCTCACCGGCACGGCCCAGATGGTGGCCGGCGTGGCGGCGGGCATTGTCATCGGCGTCGTGGCCTCGCTGCTGGGTGTGGCCGGCGGTGAGCTCTTGATTCCCACCCTGATCCTGCTGTTCGGCACCGACGTGAAGCTCGCGGGCAGCCTGTCGCTCGCCGTCAGCTTGCCGACCATGTTGGTCGGCTTCGCCCGCTACAGCCGCGACAGCACCTTCGTCGTCCTGGGACGCAATCGCTGGTTCGTGATCGTGATGGCCGCCGGCTCGATCGCCGGAAGCCTGGTCGGGGCGCTGCTGCTGGGCATCGTCCCGGGCTTCGTGCTGTTGCCGGCACTGGCGGCGATCCTGCTGATCAGTGCCTACAAGGTCTGGCGTCACGAATGACGCGCCGGTCTTTATTTCGAATATTCCGGAAAGACCGTTTGACATTCCCCAGGACGCATCCCAGATTGCCGTCATGAAGCTCGACGATGCCGCAGCCCGCCTGGAAGCCTTGGGCAATCCGACCCGGCTAAAAATCTACCGTACCCTGGTGCGGGCCGGTCAGGAAGGCATGCCGGTCGGCCGCCTGCAGGCCCGGCTCGACATCGCCGCCTCCACTCTCTCGCATCACCTCAAGGCGCTGGTCGGCGTCGGCCTGGTCACCCAGACGCGCGAAGGCACCACCCTTGTTTGCCACACCAACTACGACATGATGCGCGGCCTGATCGACTACATGGTCGAGGAATGCTGCGCCGAAGGAACCTGCGCACCTGCAGCACTTTCGAAAATGCCGAAGGTCGCGTGAGTTTTTTTGCCCAACTATTTCGATGATTCCGGAAGGACAGGAGCATCCGACATGCCCGACTCACTGAACAAGCCGAAGACCGTCGCCATCCTGGGCGCAGGCCCCGTCGGCCTCGCCGCCGCCGCGCACGTGCTCGAACGTGGCATGGAGCCCGTCGTGCTCGAAGCCGGCCCGCAGGTCGGCCACGCGGTGCGCCAGTGGAGCCACGTGCCGCTGTTCTCGCCGTGGGAATACGCCATCGACGCGGCGTCGGAGCGGCTTCTGACGGCGGCCGGCTGGAATTCTCCGGCGCCCGACCAGTATCCGACCGGTGGTGAGCTTCTCGCGCAATATCTCGAGCCGCTGGCCACGCGCACGCCGCTCAAGGACCACATCCGCACCAGCAGCATGGTGACCAGCGTCGGCCGCGCCGGCTTCGACAAGATGAAGAGCAACGGCCGCGCCTTCGAGCCCTTCACCATCCGCTATCAGAATGGCCAAGCTTCGAGGAATGGAGGCCCCGAGCAGCTCAAGGCCGATGCCGTGATCGACGCCACCGGCACCTGGTTCTCGCCCAACCCGGCCGGCGCCGACGGCTTGCCGGCAATCGGCGAGCGCGAGGCGCAGGACCGCATCGCCTACGGCATGCCCGACGTGATGGGCCGCGAGCACGCCCGCTACGCCGGTCGCACCGTGGCCGTGCTGGGTGCTGGCCATTCGGCGATCGGCACACTGATCGACCTCGTGCGCCTCAAGGCGGAAGCGCCGGGGACCGAGGTCATCTGGCTGCTGCGCGGAGACAAACCCGAGAAGGCGTTCGGCGGCGGCGCCAATGACAAGCTCGCTGCCCGTGGCGCCCTGGGCACGGCCTTCGCCAAGCTGGTGATGGACGGCAAGATCTGCGTCGAGACCGGCTTCCGCGTCTCGCACATCAGCCGCGACAGCGAGAAGCTGCGCATCGGCGCCGGGTCTTCGTGCTGCGGCCGCTTCGTTGCCGTCGACGAGCTGGTGGTGGCGACGGGCTTCCGGCCAGACTTCGACTTCCTGCGCGAGGTCCGGCTGTCGCTCGATCCGGCCGTCGAGTGCCCGCCCATCCTGGCGCCGCTGATCGATCCCAACGTCCACAGCTGCGGCACGGTGCGCCCGCACGGCGCGCGCGAGCTCGCCCAGCCCGAACCCGGCTTCTACTTCGCCGGCATGAAGAGCTACGGCCGCGCGCCGACCTTCCTGATGCTGACGGGCTACGAGCAGGTCCGATCGATCGTGGCCGAGATCGCCGGCGACCATGAAGCAGCCGCCCGCGTCGAGCTGGTGCTGCCCGAAACCGGCGTCTGCTCGGGCCCGGGCCCGGAGGCCAACCTCGCCAAGGCGGAGGCGAGCGCGGCTGGATGCTGCGGCGGTCCGGCACCGGAACCGAAGGCCGCCCAGACACCGAGCGGCTGTTGCGTGGCCGACGTGAAGGCCAAGCAGGAAGGCAAGAAAGGCTGCGGCTGCTGATGACGCCGCATGCGCCGATGCCGCCGGGTCCGCCCGGCGGCACGGCCGACTACGGATGATCAAGTGGAAGCTGTCATTGCCAATCCGCGTGTTCGCTCACCGGGCCTGACCGGCGCCCTGGTGGCGTTTTCTGCCTTCGTCGGCATATTCGCGACGACACCCGGGCAGACCGTCGGCGTCTCCTCCTTCATCGATCCGATCGCCGTCGACCTCGGCCTGGCGCGCGAGCATGTGCTGCTGCTCTACAGCATCGGCACCTTCCTCGGCATCCTGACCGCTCCCATGATCGGCCGGCTGGTCGACCGCTTCGGGCCGCGTCGCCTGATCGCGCCGATCGTCGTGGCGCTCGCCATCGCCTGCGGCGTCATGAGTGTCGCCTGGAACGCCTGGTCGCTGGCGGCAGGCTTCGTACTCCTGCGGGCCACCGCCATCGCCGGTCTCAGCCTGGTCAGCAACCAGATGGTCAATCTGTGGTTCGACCGCTTCCGCGGCCGCATCATCGCCCTGACCTTGATGGGTATGGCGATCGGCGGACTAGTCGTGCCGCCCTTCGCCGAAGGCATCATCCAGTCCGACGGCTGGCGCACCGCCTACCTCACGCTCGGCGCCGGCGTGTTCGCGATCATGATGCCGGTAGGTCTGGCCCTTTATCGCAATCGGCCCGCAGACCGAGCCGACCGCGACTTCGGCCGTCCGGGACCAAGCGTCTCGGCCAACGTCGGCGACGGGTTGACGCTCGGCGAAGCCGCCGGCACCACCGTCTTCTGGTACCTGACGGCGATCACTTTGCTGGTGAACGCCGTCAACACCGCTCTGCTGCTCGATCATGTACGGGCGATGTCCGCTGCGGGCCTCGATCGCTCGCAAGCCATCGCCCTGCTGGGCGCCGTGACGACCATGCAGGCCGTGGCCACCCTGGCGACAGGCATGCTGGTCGATCGCTTCGGTGCGCGGCCGGTCGGACTGCTCGGCCTTGCCATGCTGGCGGCGTCGGTCCTCTCGGTGATGGCGGCTCCCGGACTTGGCGGCGGTCTCGTCTACGCCGTCACGCTCGGCGCCATGATCGGCATGCTGCAGGTCGTGCATTCGTCGGGCCTGGCCGAATCCTTCGGCACCGCGCATCTCGGAACCATCAAGGGCACGACCTTCGTGGTCGGCGTCTCCGGCGCCGCCGCCGGGCCGCTGCCGCTGCTGTGGTCGCCGACCGCCGCCTACTGGATCTTCCTCGGGCTGACCCTGTGCGGCGCCGCGCTGGGCGTTCTCAGCCTGCGTAGGCGCTTGTCGAGAGTGTGACCATGACCTGCTGTGTCGACTTCCACTTCGATTTCGCCTCGCCCTACGGCTTCCTGGCAGCGATGTTGGCCGCTTGATGGACAGGCGCCGGTTGTCGACGATCACTGTCCTGGGCTCGACACAGACGCTCGCCTGGGCATCGAGCTACTACCTGCCGGCAATTCTCGCCGACGACATCGCGCGCGACACCGGCACGTCGACCACCTGGCTGTATGCGAGCTTTTCCGTATCGCTGATCATCTCGGCGCTGCTGGGCCCGCGCGCCGGCCGGCTGATCGATCGCGGCAGCGGCAATGCCGTGCTGGCCGTGTCCAACCTCTTGTTCGCCGGCGGGCTCGTGATGCTGAGTCTCGCGCAGTCCCTGCTCGTCCTCCAGCTCGCCTGGCTCGTCCTGGGCATCGGCATGGGCATTGGCCTCTATGACGCGGCCTTCGCCGTGCTGGGGCGCATCTACGGCACCAGTGCGCGTGGCGCCATCACCGGGATCACCCTGTTCGCCGGCTTCGCCAGCACCATCGGCTGGCCTCTCACGGCGTGGGGGGCATCGACGATCGGCTGGCGCGACACGTGCCTCGCCTGGGCGGCGCTACACTTCTTCGTCGCCCTGCCACTGAACTACTGGTGCCTGCCGCGGCCGACCATGGCCGTAAGCGAGAAGCACGCCACCGACAAGCCGGTACCGCTCGACCGGCCGATGATCCTGCTCGGCTTTGCCTTCGCCGCGGCTTGGGTGGTGACGGCCGGCATGGCTGCGCATTTCCCGCGCATCATGGAGGCAGCCGGCGCTTCGACGATGCAGGCGATCGCGGCCGGCGCGCTGATCGGACCGGCCCAGGTCGCGGCGCGGCTGCTCGAGGCCGGACCCCTGTCGCGTTTGCATCCCCTGATCACGGCACGCCTCGCCTCGCTCACGCATCCGATCGGGGTGGCCGTTCTATTGATCGCGGGAGGCAGCGTCGCATCGAGCGCCTTTGCCGTGCTGCACGGTTCCGGTAACGGCATCCTCACGATCGCGCGGGGCACCGTGCCGCTCGCCATCTTCGGACCGGAGAACTACGGCTATCGCCTGGGCCTGATCGGCTTGCCATCGCGCTTCCTGTCGGCCCTTGCTCCCTTCGCCTTCGCCGTCCTGCTCGACAATATCGGCGCGTCGATCCTATTCGTGACCGCCGGCCTCAGCCTGGCCGCCTGCGCCGCGTTTTGTGTCCTGCAGGCGCCCAAGGATGCCCGAGCCCATGCCGATTGACCGCACAACGGGCGCGCGCCTGGTCGCCATCGTCTGCACCGCCCAGGTCTTCGTGCAGATCGGCGCCTTCTACTGGCCGGCGCTGATGCCGCAGATGATGCGGCACTGGTCGCTCACCAACAGCGAGGCCGGCTGGATCACCTCCTCGTTCTATGCCGCCTACATGCTCTCGGTGCCGGTCTTGGTGACCTTGACCGACCGCATCGACGCCAAGCGCGTCTACCTGTTCGGCGTCGGCTGCACGCTGATCGCGCACTTGGCCTTCGGCCTGCTGGCAGACGGCTTCTGGTCGGCGATGGCGCTGCGCGGGCTGGCGGGCATCGGCTGGGCCGGCACCTACATGACGGGCTTGAAGCTCTTGGCCGACCAGGTCGACGCCAAGATGATGTCGCGCGCCGTCACCGGCCACGCCGCCAGCATCGGCATCTCGGGCGCGGTTTCCTACGTGCTGGGCGATTTCCTGGCTTCCGAGTTCGGCTGGCGATGGGCCTTTGCCAGCGCCGGCCTCACGGCGGCGATCGCCTGGATCACCGTGGCGCTCGCCGTGCCCGGCCGGCCGCCGCCGGCGCCCAGGCCCGGCGCCCAGCCGGCGCTGTTCGACTTCCGCCCCGTGCTGCGCAACCGCTCGGCCTTCGCCTACTCCCTGGCCTATTGCGTGCACACGCTGGAGATGAACGCCCTGCGCGGCTGGGGCGTGGCCTTCCTGGCCTGGGTCGCGGTCCATAGCGGCATGACGGGCGAGCTGCTGTCGCCCACCGTCGTCATCACCGTGCTCGGCCTTCTGGGCACGCTCACCAGCGTCTTGGGCAACGAAGCCTCGATCCGCTTCGGACGACGGCGGCTGATCGTCGGCGCCATGGTGCTGTCGATCGCGGTCGGGCTGCTGCTGGGCTTCGTCGGCTCGAAAGGCTACTGGCTCGCCGTCGTGCTGATCGTGGTCTACGGCATGATCATCTGGCTCGATTCTTCGTCGCTCACCGCCGGCGCCGCAGGCTCGGCCGATCCGGCGCGACGCGGCGCCACGCTCGCCGTGCATTCGATGCTGGGTTACGCGGGCGGCTTCGTCGGGCCGCTGGCGATCGGCTGGACACTCGACGCTGCGGGCGGGATGTCGCCATTGGCGTGGGGCCTCGCCTTCGGGGTGGTCGCCATTCTGATGGCGCTGGCGATGATGGTGTTCGTCGCCATCCGGCCACGCGAGCTCGAAGGCGATCGCGGCGGCTGAACGCGATACCTGGTTACCGCTTCGCAACCTCGCGGGCGACAAGCACCACGATCACGCCGAAGCTCAGAGCCATGACGGTGACAAGGGCGGTAGGAACGAACATGGCATCGATATAGGGACGCCATGTTTTGTTGCGATGTCATCCCTTGGGATAGTTCGTATCGTCCGTGTCGCCAGGTCTCGACACTTCCTAGGCCTCCCCCGTCATACGGGGGAGGATATAGGAGGGGGCGGGCAACAGTACGGGCGCTGCCAATTTCAGATCGGAATGATCTCTTCCTTGGCCAGATCGACTCTGAGGCTTTCCCCCTCCCTACCCTCCCCCGTATGACGGGGGAGGAGATATGAGTCAGTTCGTCGCCGCCTTCTTCGCCAGCGACAGCACCAGCTCCAGCGCCTCCTTGCCGGGCAGGCCCTTCTTCTCGGTCTCGGCGACCCACTGGTCCCATACCGGCTTACCCGCCGTCGCGATCAGCTTGTCGCGCATTTCGGGCGAGACCTTGATGACCTCGAGCTTGCGCTTCTCGAACAGCGGGAAGGACTTCTTGTCGGCCTCCTCGTAGGCCACGCGCTGCAGGCGGTAGGCTTCGGGCTTGGCCTCCTCGAGGATCTTCTTGTACTCGTCGGGCAATGCCTTCCACGCCGTCTGGCTCAGCACCACCGAATTGTGCACGATGCCGAGCTGCATGCCCAAGGTGTACCACTTCGACACTTCGTGCAGCTTGTAGGCCGTGAAGCTGTAGGTGAAGGGGAACGACGCGGCCTGGAAGGTGCCGCGCTCGAGCGCGGTGTAGACTTCCGGCGCCGACACCGAGGTCGGCACGGCCCCCAGGAGCTTCATGGCGTCGCCCAGCCCGCCCAGCGCGCGCACCCGCATGCCCTTCCAGTCCTCGAGGTTACGCGGCGGCTTGCCCGCTCCCATGAACTCGTAGTTCGGCAGCAGCAGGGTCATGAAGTGCATGGCATTCCACTTGCCGAGCTCGTCGGCCACCGGCTTCCAGGCCTGGTAGCCGTCCTGCACCTTGGCCGACGCCACCAGGTCGTCGATCGGCAGGAACGGCATGTCGAGCACGCCCTGCAGCGGCGTCTTCGCCGGCGCGTAGGAGTAGGCGACGAACGCGCCCTGGTAGGCGTCGACCTTGATGCCATCGAGGAAGTCCTTCGCCTCGCCGAGCTGCTCATTGTACTTGAGGTTGATGATGAAATTGCCGCCGCTCTTCTCCTTGGCGACCTTCGCCAGGTGCTCGAAGGTCACCGTCGCCGCCCGCGGCGGCCCGTAGAGCGAGAAGGTCCAGGTGACCTTGTCGTTGGCCTCCGCCGGCAGCGCCGCCAACAGGCCCGCTCCCAACGCTATCGACAGAGAAAACCTTCGATACATGGTGACTCCTCCCTGATTTCAGTCTGTGGTTTCGACGATGAAGGTGACGATCTCGGGAAACGCCGTCAGCACGCCGAGCGTGATGATGTCGGCGAAGATGAACGGCCAGATGCCCTTGAAGATGTCGCGCACGGGAATGTCCGGCCGCACGCCGTTGACCACGAACACCACCAGCCCGACCGGCGGCGACAGCGAGGCGATGCCCGAGAGCTTCACCAGCACGATGCCGAACCAGATCGGGTCGTAGCCCAGTGCGTTGATCACCGGGAAGACCACGGGCAGGGTCAGCAGGAACATGCCGATACCCTCGAGCACCGTACCGAGAATGAAATAAAGGACATAGATCGCCAGCAGGATGGCGATCGGCGGCAGGGCGAGATGGGTGACCCAGTTGGAAATCTCCTCCGGCATGCCCGAGAAGCCGAGGAAGCGCACGAAGATCAGGACGCCCCAGATCACCGTGAAGATCATCACCGTGAGCTTCGCCGAGTCGAGCAGGCACTGGCGCAGCTCGCCGCGCTTGATGCCGTTCTTTAGCGCAAAGCCGAATACCGAGAAGGCGCCGAGCGCGCCCGCCTCGGTCGGCGTCGCCCAGCCGAAATACATGCTGAGGAAGATGATCAGGATGACCAGGAAGATCGGCGTCGTGGCCGGCAGCGATTCGGCGCGCTGCATCCAGGTGTAGCCGGTGATGCGCGGGCCGAGCTCGGGTTTGCGCCAGCAGCGGTACGTGATGATCATCGCATAGACGAACGCCGAGAAGATGCCGGGCACGAAGCCCGCGACCAGCAGCTTGCCGATCGACTGCTCGGTGACGATGCCGTAGACGACCAGCAAGGTGCTGGGCGGGATCAGCGAATCGAGCGTGGCGCCGGCGGCGCAGACGCCGGCTGCCAGTTTCTTGTCGTACTTGGCGCGCAGCATCTCGGGGATCGCCACCTTGGCGAATACCGCGGCGGCGGCGCTGCTGGCGCCGGACACCGCCGAGAAGCCTGCGACCGCGAACACCGTGCCGGTGGCGAGCCCGCCGGGCAGCCAGCCGAACCATCGGCGCGCCGCCTCGAAGGCGCTCTGGGTGATGCCGGCGTAGTAGGCCAGGTAGCCGATCAGGATGAACATCGGCAGGACCGACAGCGTGTAGTTGGCGCCCGAGGTGTAGGGCGCGATGCCGGCGGTGCGGATGCCGGCATCCCAGCCGATCAGCCAGACCAGGCCGGCCGTGCCGGTGATGGCGCCGGCAAAGGCGAATCGCACACCGGCGAAGCACAGCGCCAGCAGGACGACCACGCCGATGCAGCCGATGGTGAGGGGACTGAATTCGATCACCGCGCTTCCTTCCGTTCCGCTTCCTCGCGGCCGAGCGCGTCAGCGATCTCGTCCTTCACCTGGGTTTCGAGGGTTATGAGCTTGGGCACCGCGATCGGATCGGCACCGGGATGGGCGATCAGGCGCATATAACCCCAGGCCTGCAGCGACAGGCGCAACCACAGCACCGAGAGCGCCAGCGGCACCATCAGCTTGGCCGGCCAGGTCGGCAGCTTGATGTCCATGGTCGAATCGCCGATCTGGTACGCCCGCAGGAAGTTGGTGAAGCTGGCGTAGATCAGCACGGTGACGATCGCGAAGATCATGACGACGCCGAACAGCTCGATCTTCCAGCGATTCGAGGGCTGCCAGTTCATCGTCAGGTCCATGCCGATATGGCTGCCCAGCCGCTGGGCGTAGGCGATGCCGAGAAAGGCGAACAGCGAGGAGGCCTGCTCGATCCAGTCGATGTAGCCGTAGATCGCGAAGTCGAAGACGGTGCGACCGACGATCTGCGCCACGCCCACGAACATCAGGAAGAAGATGGCGAGGGCGGCGATGATGTTGAGGCTGTCTTCGACCGGCGACAGCAGCGCATCGGCGCGACGCAGGAAAACAGACGATTGTGCGCGGTCGTCAGCGGCCATTCAGCGCCCGCCACGACCGGCGCGGCCAGCGCGCGATCCCATCTTGGCTCCCTTCCCAGAGCGGCGTGGGATCTCTCTTACCGGACCACCATCATTACCCGCTGTCGGGCACACGTTAGGCTAGGCCAATGCGACCGATCAACCCCATTGGCGCCGTTCGCGATGCGGGCTTTCTATTCGCGGCACGGCCAGTTGAAGCGCAGGATGCCCAGCACCATGCCCTTGAAGTCCTGGCGATTGGCTTCCGGCTGCATCGCTTCGATATTGGCGACGATGGTCGAGATGATCTCCTGCCGCGGGACGCGCAGCGGCACGCAGAAGCGATAGTCGGGCTCCAGGACCTCGCCGATATAGAGCAGCGCATCGACCGCGCCCGCACACTGGCCTGCCGCTTCGGAGCCGACCGATTCAGGATGCTCGAGGAAGACGCGGCAGCCGGGCAGCCACGACCTGACCGACGGGTCGGGCTTGTCGAGCGCTTGGGCGCGGCCCGCCGACGCCTGCAGGACAAGCAATAGGGCGAGCGCGATGGTGGCGACGAGGTGCTGGCTCTTCATGTGACGAGCCCGGCGCTGGAGAACAGCAGCACGGAGATGGCCTCGAAAAAGGTCGACAGTCATGGCTGCGCGTCCCCGCGGTCTTCGGCGCGCGGAAGAGATCACGCAGGGGGCAGGCTGGAATGTGCGAAAACACACCCTGCCGCGATATTGTCATATCGGGCTCAATCGACCTGGATGCCGAGCGGCGGCAGCACACGGCGATAGCGCTCGATCTCGCTCACGACATAGGCCTTGAACTCAGCGGGCGGCAGGCAGACGACTTCGCTGCCGTTGTCGCGCGCGTAGGTCTGGAACGACTTTTCCTGTGCACCCCTGGACAGCGTCTGGAACAGGCTCTCGACCAGTGCCGGCGGCAGATTGGCCGGTCCCCAGAATCCCGACCATCCGGGGATGTCGGCTTCGATGCCGAACTCGGCGAAGGTCGGCACGTCGGGCAGCAGCGCGATGCGCTGCGCGCTCGACACGCCGAGAGCCCGCAGCTTGTCGGCCTTCAGGTACTGCATGATGAGCGAGGGCGAGACGAAGAAGCAGTCGATCGTGCCGGTCATGGCGTCGTTGATCGGCGTGCTCTTGTAGGGCACGTGCGTGAGCTGGACCTGGGCGCTGCGGCAGAACAGTTCGCCCACGACATGGGTCGTGTTGCCGATGCCCGACGAGCCATAGGTGAGCTTGCCGGGCTCGGCCTTCGCCGCCGCCAGGAACTCCTGGATGGTCTTGAAGCGCGAGCCGCCGCCCACAATCAGGCCGAAACCCTGGCTGCGCGTCAGCAGCATGATCGGCGTGAAGCCCTCGATCGAATCATAGGGCAGCTTGCGGCTCAACACGGCATTGGTGGTATGGCCGCCGGTCGTGAGCAGCACCGTGGCGCCGTCGGGCCGGGCGCGCGAAACTTCCAGCGAGCCGATACTGGTGCCGCCGCCCGGCTTGTTGTCGACCATGACGCTGCGGCCGGTCGCCAGCCGCACCGCCTCGCCGAACACGCGCGCCGCGTTGTCGGTCCCCGAACCGGCGGCGAAAGGCACGACGATGCGCAGCTGGCCGTCCTGGGCAAGTGCCGCGCCCGGCATGGCGAGACCCGCGAGCCCGCCTTGCAGCACCAGGCGCCGCGTCGCGCTCATGACGCGCGGCCCTGGATACTGTCCAAGGCGTTGGCCAGCGTGCGCACGGGATCGGAAACGGCCGAGGCGCTGCGCCAGCCGACGTAGCCGTCGGGGCGCACCAGCACCGCGCCGCCCTCGTCGATGCCGTAGGTCTCGCGCCAGCGCTCGTCGGCCGGCCTCAGATCGCCGTTGCCCACGATGATAGGCGTGACGTCGATGCCGTTGCTCGTCTGCATCGCCTTCGCCGCGTCGGCCCATGCCGCGCCTCTTGCCCCGGCCAGCAGCGCAAACCCCTTACCGACGAGATCGATGGCCGAGACGCGCTCGCCGTCCGGGCGTTGCAGCCAGGCATGCGGCGCGCGGCCACCCGGACGCGCGGACGCCATGTAGTCGGTGATGGGATTGGCGATGGCGGGCGGCGGCGTACCGTCCGGCACGACGGCGGCCGAATTGTAGCTCGCGCCGAAGATCATGCCCTGCTCGTTGAGAAATTCGGGACGGGCGCTTTTGGTCTCGCTGGTCTTCTGCAGGCGACCCATGGAGACCGCGTTCGCGAGGGCCTGCTCGGTGATGGTGCGGGCGAGCGGCTGACGCTCGTCGTGATAGGTCTGCAAGAGCGAGTCGGCCGCCTTGTCCTGCAGCACCAGGGCGAGCTTCCAGCAGAGATTGTGGACGTCCTGCACGCCGGTGTTCATGCCGAAGCCGCCGGTCGGCGGCATCTCGTGCGCGGCATCGCCGGCGAGAAAGATGCGGCCGTGGCGGTACTGCTCGGCGACGTGCGCCGAGGCGACCCACGGGGCGACGCCTAAAACCTTCACCGGGAGGTCGGGCACACCAGCGGCCAGCCGCACCAGCTCGGCCGAGCGTGCAGGGGTAAAATCCTGCGGCGCGTAACCTTGCGCCCTCAACGAGTTCACCAGGAAGCCCCAGCGATCATGGGCGTTGATGGTGAGGAAGGTGCCGCGCAGCTTGTCGCTCTCGATGAAGTAGAGCGCGGCGGGCCGATCCTCGGTCCATGGGCGCAGGTCGGCCTCGAGCAGGATGTTGACGCTGTCGTAGACGTCCTTCTTGCCGTCCATGCGCACGCCAAGCGCGTTGCGCACCTGGCTCTGTGCGCCGTCGGCCGCAATCATGTATTGCGCTGAAATCTTCCGCTCAGCACCGGTGACGACGTCGCGCAGTGTCGCGGTAACGCCGGCACCGTCCTGGGTGAAGCCCTTCAGCTCCGTGTTGAAGCTGAGCTCGCCCGGCGCCTGTTCCTCCGCGCAACGCCGTAGCACCGGCTCGAGATAGTCCTGGGCGCACAGGCAGGCCCGCACCGGCGAGACTTCTACGCTCTTCTCGCTGCGGCCCCACGGCACGCGGCGCTCGATCTCCTCGCCGGCCAGGGACTTGGCCCAGACGATGAAGCCGGTGCGTTCGGGCGGCAGGCCGGCCTGGCGCACGGCCGTCTCGATGCCCTGCTGGCGGAAGACTTCCATGGTGCGCGCATTGATGCCGCGCGCCTTCGGGTGGATCGCGGTGCCGGGATGGCGCTCGACCAGCAGCGACCGGATGCCGAGCCGCGACAGCAACAGCGAGGCCATCAGCCCCACCGGGCCGCCACCGACGATCAGGACAGGAACTTCCGGCATTTCGTTGCTCCTCGACTGCCCGACGAGCAGAACATGATAAAGGACAGGCAGACGAAGGAAAGCGAGCGGCCGGTGACACGCGACGTGAAAGTCTTCAGCACCATCGCAGTGCAGAGCGCCCTGGAGGCGCTGGTGCCGCAGTTCGAGACGGCGAACGGCTGCCGCCTCGAGATCACCTGGAACACCGCGCCCGCCCTGGTGAAGCGCCTGCAGGGCGGCGAGACCGCCGACGTGCTGATCCTCAACCGCGCCGGCATGGACGCCATGATGCGCGACGGCCGCGTGCTGGCTGGATCCGAGGTCACGCTGGCGAGCTCGGCCACCGCGCTTGCCGTCAAGGCGGGCGCGCCGCGGCCCGACATCTCGACGCCGCAAGCGCTGACGCGCACGCTGCTCGAGGCGCGCGCGATCTCCTACAGCGACCCGGCGGCCGGCGGCGCGAGCGGCATCTATTTCGCCAAGCTGGTAGAGCGCCTCGGCATCGCCGCCGAGATCAACGCCAAGACGAAGTATCCGCCGCCGGCCGGCCTGTGCGCCGACCTGCTGGTGAGCGGCGAGGTCGAGCTCGCCGTGCAGCAGAAGCCCGAGCTGCTGCAGGTCCGCGGCATCGAGATCCTGGGCCTGCTGCCCGGCGACCTGCACATGGTCACGGTGTTCGTCGCCTGTGTCGAAGCATCGAGCGCCGAGCCGGCGACAGGCAAGGCACTGATCGACTTCCTGCGATCACCGGCCTCGATGGCGGTGTTCCGCGCCAAGGGACTCGATACGCCTTAGAACCTCAGCCGCGTGCTTGGATGTCGAGCCGGCCGCGAAATCCATCATGGCCTCCAGTGATCGGACGACGGGAATGCGGGAACGCCTTCCTAAGGTCGCGAGAGTGCCTTGATCTTTCGTTCACACGGAAGAAGAACAGCGATTGCTGGTTACGGCGGCGCCGTGTCGGCCTTATCCCAACCCTTGTCCGGGTTGAAGCTCGTGATCGAGGCCGCGCGCTGCGCGGTCTGCGGACCGAGATCCTGCTCGTAGACGTCGCCCTTGTAGCCCATGACGAAGGTCTTGATGCCGGTCTTGCCGTACGCCACCGGCCAGGCGATGGCGGCGAAGCCGCCGATCATGCGACCGTTCACGATGTAATCGTGCGCCCCGCCCGATGCCGCCGGCCCCTGGCCGTAAAGCAGGCGGAAATTGTAGCCGTACTGCTCGCCCGGCGCGCTGCCGTCGGCCTGCGAACTGGCGACCAGCTCGCCCAGCGGGCTTTGCGGCTCGCCCGCGGCGGTCGGCCAATAGAGTCCGTCCTTCCTGCCAGGCAGGCTCGTCAGTCGCCTCGCATAGACCGGCGAGCCGGTCTTCATCGGATCGAGCTCGGCATAGTCGCGCTCGGCATCGCCGATGGCCAGGAGGGTCTGGATGGCGCCAAGCTCGTTGCGGCCGATCTGGCGGGCCGCGATCTCGTCGATGCCGGCAGCGACGTCGAAGCGCCAGTCCGCGCCGTCCTTGACGAGCGGGATCGGCAACGTCCAGCCGGTCCTGCCGACCTCCACGGTCGCCCGGTCGCGGTCGACCGTCACCTTGCGAGCATCCTGCCACGCCTCGAGATAGCGGCTGCGTTCGACGCCGAAATCCCAGTCGTCGGTCGGCACGAAGTCGCGCCACTTGTCTCCCAGCATCGCCGCCAACGCCTTGCCGTCGGCGCGCCGCACCGCTTCGGTGAGCGCGCCGGCCGCTGCGTCGGCAGTCGGGAAGCCTTGGAGCCTGGGCAGCTGCTGCGCCGCGGCGCCGGCGGCCACGCTCGCCACCATGCCGCCCAGGAGGGAGCGGCGGGGAAAGAGGGCGCTCATCGCCGGCCTCCATGTCCGCCGCGATGTCCGCCGCCGCCGTGGCCGACGTGGCTCGCGTGGCTGAAGTTGGGATGTCCCCGGTAGGCCTGGCCGCGCGAGGCCTCGCGATGCACCTGCCGGCCGTGATTGGCGCTGCTCAGGGCGTGGCTGTTCTCGCGACCGCGATTCTCGGCGCCGCGATAGTCGCCGCCTCGATTCTCTCCAGCCCGGTTTTCGCCACCCCGATATTCGCCGCCACGGTTCTCGCCGGCCCGGTTCTCGCCGCCTCGATTCTCTCCGTCTCGATTCTCGCCACCGCGGTTCTCTCCGCCGCGGCCCTCGGTCGCGCGACCAGCGGCGCCCCGGTTTTCGTTGCCGCGCTGGCCGGCATCCGTCGGATGGTCGAGCCTGCCGCGGAAAGCCTGACGCTGGGCGGCATCGGGATGGTGCTGATCGTAGCGCTCGCGGCTGTCGCGGTCGCGGTAGGGCACGCCGTGGCGGTGCGCCGGATCATGGTTCCAGCGGCCGTCGTGATAGATGTTGCGGTTGAAATTGTTGGTGATGTAGGTCGCCCGGTTGATGTTGATCGTGGTGTAGCTGTTGCCCCGACCCCAGCCGCCCCAGCCGCCCCAGCCCCAACCGCCTCCCCAGCCGCCGCCCCAGCTCCAGCCGCCAAAGAAGCCGCCGCCCACCGAGAAGCCCAGCCCGAAGCTGAAGCCGCCACTCCAGCCACCGCCATAGAACCCGCCCCAGCCATAGCCGGTCGGCGGGAAGTAGGACGGCGGATTGTCGGCGTACGGCCACGAGCCGTAGGCCCAGCTCGGGTCGTAGGCCGGCACGTAGACCGTGTCCGGGTTGGTCGGCTGGATCACAATCGCGGCCGGCGTTCCGGCCGGCGCGCCGGCGCTGGCCGGCTGCTGCGCGACCGTCTGCTGCGCCGTGCTCTTCAGAGTGCCGGCCGACTGGGCCTGGGCACGCAGTCGCTGGATGGACGCGGCGACGTCGGGCTGCTGGGCGATCATCGCGTCGCCGATCTTCTGGGTCCAGTCGAGCTGGCTGTTCATCATCGCCAGGACCTGCGGGAAGGCCACGAGCGAGGTCACGCTGACGTCCCAACCCTCGTCCTTTACCGCGGCCAGCGCCGCATCGCCCTTGAGGTTGGGATTGTCCTTCGACCAGCGCGCCGCCTCGACCACCTCCAGGGGATAGGTCGCCGCCATCAGCGTCTGCGCCAGCAGCGCGTCGGGATAGAGCGCGATCGGCGCCAGCAGCTGGTCGAGCTGCGCCGCCGTGAAAGGCTGGGAGCCCGAGGCCGTGCCGGCCGCGCTCGTCGCGGGCGACGCCGTCCCGACCGTCGAGCCGCCACTCGAGCTGCCAGTCGGGCTACCAGTCGGGCCGCCACCCGCGCCGGTGTTCGATGGCGGCGGTGGCGTCGGCGCCGTTTGAGCGACCGCCCAACCGCTCGCGGTGACGGCCAAGCCTGTGCCGGCGACGGTCGCCGCCAAGGTCATCACTTCCCTTCGTCGCATAAGTGCTCCCAACATGACCCCCTCAAGGGAACGGCGACGGTTGCTCAGCCGGCGCGCGGTCCGCGGTTGCGCACTCCCTCCTCAGCCTTCTTCCTCCTCGAACAACCAGAGCTGGCCGCTCGACTGGCCTGGATTGTCCGTCAGACCCAGAAAAGCCGGCATTCGGCGCTTCTGCTCCGGGCTGAGCGTCGCGAGCAGCGGCTGGGCGGCGGCAATGAACATCTTGAGGTCCTTGGCGCGCGCCTCCTCCCCGTCGGCAAGCATCACGAGGCTTCTTACGAAGTCGGTGGCGGGCGGCGCCGCCAGGCGCTGCTTGAGACGCTCGAAGGAGTTCTTGGCGATGGCGCGAATGGCAGCCTCGACGGGCGGCCACAGCTTCTCCTGATCCGGCGTCAAACCCATCACCGTCTTCAGCGCGACGATGCGCGCGTTCAGCACCGCCTCGGCATCGGCAGCGGTGTATTGCGGCATGGGAGTCGCGGGCCGCGCCGGTGCGGGGTTGGCGGGTTGCTGCGCGGACGCAGCGCCTGCCAGGGCAAAGCTCGAACCGACGACGCCGACCATCATCAGAACTGACAGACTACGCTTCATTTACCGTCTCCTGTTTCGCCGCATGGGGGAGTTCGCGGAGATCCGCAGCATCGCCATGGGCCGTTTCACTTGAACCCCGCGGACTTATCGATAATCGCCGCCCGGCAGTCGGCCGTGGTACGGCGTGTCGCGGCAGTGGCCCCAGGGACCGATCCAATAGCCGGCAGGGCAATCCGGCTGGGCGGAATAACCGCCTCCGGGCAGATTGCCGAAGTACGCCGTGTGACGACAATGACCCCAAGGTCCTCGCCACCATCCATATCCGCAGCCTTCGGCGACCAGGGTGACCTGCGGCGGCGCTCCGCTATCGAGGGCTACGGCAAGAGGAAAGGCATTAGCCGGCGCAAAAGAGGCAACCGACAGAATAGCCACTGTCGCCATCGTCCCGATGATCACGGATACTTTCTTGAACATAGCACTGTCCCATTAGTTGAGAATGTATGGCCGCGCGTGTTTCCTTGGCGGCGGGAGTTCTATCGAGGCAGGTGGATGGGAGAAATACGGCATCTGCCGTATTTCGACAGCGGTACGCGTGGCCGTAAAAAGATCGTCGCCGAATAAACCAGAAGCGGCTTGCTGCGCCGTTCAGCAGGCCGCGCAGGAAGGTAAGGTTGCACCCATGGTGCGTCAGCTCGACTCGCGCGCCAGGGGTACCGCTTTAACCCGTGGGCAGACCGAGTCGTACCGCGAAGGCCGCGAGTTCCGCCGCGCTGTGCAGATCGAGCTTGCGCATCAGGTTCTCGCGATGCTTGCGGGCGGTCAGCGGGCTGATGCCGAGCCGCGCCGCGACATCGCGGGCGGTTGCGCCGCGTGCGATGAGCGTCAGCAGTTCGCGCTCGCGGCGAGTCAACGGAACGGGCGAGGCAATCGCGAAGTCGGACTCTGGAGGTGGCCGGCTTTCGGCGTGCAGCGCCAGCAGGGGCCGAAGAGCGGCGCTGACATAGCTTTCGCCGCGCCGCATCGCGTCGAGCGCTTCCGGCAGCTCGCCGAGGTCGCCGCTCTTGATCAGATAGCCGTCGGCGCCGGCCTTGAGGGCCGCATCGACCGTGCGCGGCTCGGCATTGGCCGTCAGGATCAGAATCTTCAGCCGCGGATTGCGCACGCGCAGCGCCCGCACATCTTGCAGGCCGCGAAGCCCGGGCATGCCGAGATCGAGCACCAGGATGTCAGCCGGGCATTGCGCCAGAAGATCGACGAGGCCGGGGCCGTCGCCCGCTTCACCGACGAGCTCGAACCCGTCGATGGTGGCGAGGAGAAGCTTCAGCCCCTCGCGCACGAGGGCGTGGTCATCGGCGAAGATCAAGCGAAGCTTGGATATATTCATCGACGGTGCAACCACGATTCTGACCCATGACCCTATCGCAGACTGACGCCGGCAAAGAAGCGCGCTTGCAGGCCGCCCTGATCGACTTTCTCTATCGCCAATCCTACGGTTCGATGATCGCCAGCCTCGTCGTGCCGTGGCCTGTGGTCTATGTGCTGCGCGACGCCGTACCCGTTCCGAATCTGCTGATCTGGGCGGCCACGATCCAGGCGATGACGGGCGCGCGCTGGCTGCTGGTGCGCCGCTATTTTCTCCGCAGCGCCGGCGATCCCGGCATCGCGATCTGGGCACGGCGCTTCACCCTGCTGTCGATCCTGTGGAGCCTGTCGTGGGGCGCGCTCGGCTGGATCGGCTTCGTTCCCGCTGAGCCCCATCTCATCGCCTTCGTCTGCATCGTGCTCACGGGCATGGCGGGCGGCGGCGTGTCGTCGGTGGCAGCCCATCCTCCGGCTCATGCGCGCGTGCTGCTCGCCATGCATGCGCCCTTCGCAATCCGCTGCGTGATGCAGGCCGATCCGATCTTCTCTCTCTATCTGGTCCTCCAGGCCTGCCTCATCGTGGTCAGCCTCTTTTACTGCCGGATCAACTATCGATCGCTCAAGGAGACCGTCGCGCTGCGGTTCGAGAATATGACCCTGGTCGAGAGGCTGGAGCAGGAACGCGACCGCGCCACCGCCGCCAACCAGGCGAAAACCCGCTTCCTTGCCGCCGCCAGCCACGACCTGCGTCAGCCGATCCATGCGCTCGGCCTCTTCACGGCGACACTTGCCGCCTTGGCAAACAAGGGGGACGTCGGCGGCGCCGAAGCGCGAAGCCTTGCCGGCCGGCTGCAGGCGGTCATCGGCTCGCTCGGCGGGCTGCTGCACGGCCTGATCGACGTGTCGCGGCTCGATGCCGGGCTCGTGCCGGTGGAAAGGCGGCCGATCGCGCTTCGCCGATTGCTCTCCGGCCTCGACGAGGAGTTCGGAGTCCAGGCGCGCGATCTCGGCGTCTCGCTTCGCGTCGTGACGTCCCATGCCTGGGTCGACAGCGATCCCGCGCTGCTGAAGCGCATCCTCGACAATTTCCTGTCCAATGCCCTGCGTTACGCGCCCGGTGGCCGCGTGCTCATCGGTTGCCGCCGCCGCGGCGATTCGATCGAGATCCAGGTCGTCGATACCGGGCCGGGCATCCCGGCCGATCAGCACGAAGCGGTGTTCGAGGAATTCACCCAGCTGCACAACCCGCAGCGCGACCGCCAGCAGGGCATGGGGCTCGGGCTCGCCATCGTCCGACGACTGGCCGACTTGCTGGGTCACGCGGTGACCTTGCGCTCCGCTCCCGGCAAGGGCTCGACTTTCGCCGTGCGGGTGCCGCTCGCGCCGCCGGCGGCCGCCTTCCCTGCCGCGGCAGAGCCGGAGGAGGCCACCGGCCTCGGCATCATGGTGGTGGATGACGACCCGCTGGTGCTCGAAAGCATTGCCGCCCTGCTGTCGGTCTGGGGCTACCGGACATACGTCGCGCAGAGCGCGGAAGAACTCTCCCGTTGCTACGACCAAGCCGGTGCGCCTTCGGTGCATTTGATCGTTGCCGACTATCGATTGGCCGGCGGTGTGACGGGTGTGAATGCCATCGAGTGGTTGAACGCTCACTTGGGCTATTGCGTTCCGGCTCTCATCATCACCGGCGACACGTCGCCGGACCGGCTGCGTGAACTGTCAGCGACCGGACACGGCGTGCTGCACAAGCCGCTGGCTCCCGACCTCCTGCGGGCAGCGATCCGTCGAGCCATCGGGGAATGACAAGCCGAAAGCGAAGCCGCTTCGGCTTCGCGCAGGCAGGCGGAGGCGTCATAGGCGCCCAGCCGCGATGCTCATGACCCCTCCGTCCGCTTCGCGGACACCTCCCCATCGAAGGACGATGGGGAGGAAGTTAGTCGGCCGCCGGCAACATCACGGTGAAGGTCGAGCCCTTGCCGGGCGTGCTCTGGATGTCGAGCCGGCCGCGATGGCGGTTGACGATGTGCTTGACGATGGCGAGGCCAAGGCCGGTGCCGCCGAGCTGGCGCGAGCGCGCGGCATCGACGCGGTAGAAGCGCTCGGTCAGTCGCGGCAAGTGGTTAGCGGGAATGCCGTCGCCTTCGTCCGCAACAGCGACGGCGATGCGGTCGCGGCCCATCGGTCGCGCAGACACGCGCACCGTCGTGTTGGGCTTGGCGTACTTCAGCGCATTGTCGACCAGGTTCTGGAACACGATGGTGAGCTCGTCGTAGTCGCCGACGGCAGCCGGCAGGTCGGGCTCGACGCTGAGCTCCAGCGCCACCTTGCGGCTTCCCGCCTTGAGCTGCAGCAGGTCGAGTACGCCCTTCAGCACGCGGTCGATCTCGATCGCCGTATCGGGCCGCGCGTGCTCGTGCTGCTCGATGCGCGACAGCATCAGAAGATCGTCGACCAGGCGGCGCATGCGGTCGGCCTGCTCGGCCATGATGCCGAGGAAGCGCTCGCGCGCGGCAGTGTCGTCGCGCGCCGGCCCGCGCAGGGTCTCGATGAAGCCTGCCAGGCCGGCGATTGGCGTCTTGAGCTCGTGGCTGGCATTGGCGACGAAGTCGGCGCGCATACGCTCGGCACGTCGCAGGGCGGTCGTGTCGTGCAGCACGATCAGCGCCAGCGAACCATCGGCCGCCGCGCGCGGCAGGCGACGCACATGGGCCACGACGTCGAGCTCGGGCGGCCCCGGCAGCATGAAGTCGACGACCGCCTGGTCGGCGCTGGTGAAGTTGCCGTCGGCCGTCTCGAGCAGGCCGTCGATCGCGGCGAGGAGCTGCGGCTGGCGGAACATGGTCGACAGGTCGCGCTCGGCGCCGGCTCTGCCCAGGAGGTCGCGGGCGGCAAGGTTGGTGCGCACGATGCGGCGGCTGCGATCGACGGCGATCAGGGGATCGGGCAGGCCGTCGACGATCGCCTGGGCGGAGGCGGCGAGATTGTCGATCGAGGCGCGCTGGCGGCGCCAGCCGGCCGAGAGCTGGGCTGCCGCCGTCGCCAACTCCTCGGTGGCGGGCGCAAAGGAGAGCCGCGGCATCACGGGCTCGCGCTCGTCGGAAAGCTCGCCGACGAAGCGGGCGAAACGGGCCAGCGAGCCGAGATAGCGCTGCACCAGCAACACCGTGACCACGGCAATACCCGCCATGGCAAACAGCGTCGGCCGGCCGGCGAGGTAGCCCGACCAGTAAAGGATCAGCAGCCCGGCAAAGGATGGCGCCAGGGCCACCGCGTTGGCGGCGAGATACCGGCGCAGCGGAACCGGTTCCACTACCCCCGCCGCGGCGCGAAGAAGCGGATGGCTAAAAGGCCGTAGAGGAAGCCGCCGACATGGGCGGCCCAGGCGACCTGCTCACCACCCGCGCCCGGCATGCCGCCGAACAGGCCGAAGAAGACGTTGAGGGCGATCCAGATGCCGGCGATGGGATAGAGCGAGGGCAGGTTGCCGGTGTAGCGCATCAGCATCAGCACGGCGCCGAACACGCCCGAGATGGCGCCCGAGGCGCCGATCACCGGATCGACAGAATCGGGATAGAGCACGACCTGCACGGCGCCCGCGATGATGCCGGCCGAGAGATAGAAGAGGACGAAGCGGCGCACGCCCAGCATGCGCTCGACCGGCGCGCCGAACGCCGCCAGCGTCACCATGTTGATGACGAGGTGCATCCACCCGCCATGGATGAACTGATAGGTGATGGGCGAAACGACCTGGGTCAGCAGGTCGCCGTTGCCGCCGGTGTAGGCGGCGGGAATCAGGCCGAACATCAGGATGATGGTGTTGTCGGTCGGCTCGTCCAGCAGGCTGCGCAGCAGCTGGATCGCGACGTTGATGCCGATCAGCCACATCACCGCCGGCGGCAAGTTGATGGCCCTCTCGCCCGTGCCGCGTCCCCGCCCCGGGCGGTCGCTGTTGTCGAAAGGCATCCGGCTGCTCCGTTCCAACCCTGGCGCTGTCGTCACTCTTGCTTAGCGCTTTAGGCGGCGGGAGCCCAGCCAAAGAAAGACGCCGCCCAGGATCAGCGTCGGCGAGCCGCAGAGGATGGCGACACCGCCCATTTCGCCGGCGGGATTGCCCTCGGTGACAGCAAGGATGCAGCCCAAGGTCAGGATCAGGACGATCGAGCCTGAGATGGCGAAGAACCAGCCGAGCCCGCGGCCTTTGGCTGGCGGGGCTGGAGTGACCGGCGGTGGCGGCGGCGGTGGGACGGGCGTCGGGTCGCTCATCGACGTGCCTCAGTCAAGCGGGCCTCCGCCAACCGTGCGTTACCGGCCGCGCCGGGACGATAGAAGGTGTTGTAGGTATCGAACGGGATGATGGCGCCGTCCGGGGTCACGAAATGGACGCAGGAGCGCTTGACGTTGCCCAGACAGAAATTGAAGCGGTCCAGGAACTCCACGATGGTGATGCGGAAGACGTTCTCGTAGCCCGAGCCCTCGGGCATCGGCACGTCGGGCAGGCAGCAGAGCAGCGAGCCCAGGCGATCGGCCGTATTGGTGTCGGCGGTCGACAGCGACAGCAGGTCGACGAAGCGCTGGCGCAATTCGGGATACTTCTCGAAGGAGATGGCGTTGGGCACCGCGGGCAGCAGCGCCTCGCGCGGCACCAGCGAGGTCAGCGGGATCACCTTCTCGCCGTCGCGCACGCCGTAGCCGATCGAGATCGAGGCGGGATTGCAGGGCAGCGGGATCATGTCGCCGTCGGCGAACACGCCCGAGTCCTCGACGATGCGGCGACGGATCTCCGACAGCACGATGCGGTTCTTCCTGGGATCGAAGCCCTCGTTGCGGCCGGCATCCTGCACCGGCTGGAAGTTGATGCCGCGCACGCACTTGTACGTCAGGGCATGGCGCACGATCGGGCCGATCTCGTCGTCGTTGACGCCGCGCTTCACCGTGCAGACCAGGGTCGTGGAGATGTTGCGCGCCTCGAGATTGGCCAGCGCCTGGCGGCGGATGCGCGAGAGCGCAGCGCCGCGGATGTTCTTGAGCGCCTCATCGTTCAGGGAATCGAACTGCAGGTAGACCTCGAAGCCCGGGCGCAGCTCGGCGAGCGCATCGCAGAAGGCCGGGTCCTCGGCGATGCGGATGCCGTTGGTGTTCAGCATCACGTGCTTGATGGGGCGGCGGCGCGCGGCGGCGAGGATCTCCAGGATCTGCGGATGGATGGTGGGCTCGCCGCCCGAGATCTGCACCAGGTCGGGCTCGCCTTCGCTCTTCACCAGGGCGTCGAGCATGAACTCGACTTCGGCGAGCGGGCGATGACTGTCCTTCTTCGGCGAGGAATCGGCGAAGCACACCGGGCAGGCGAGGTTGCAGGCCTCGTTGATCTCGACGATGGCGAGACAGGAATGCTGCTCGTGGTCGGGACAGAGCCCGCAATCCCACGGGCAGCCGCGCTCGGTCTTGGTGAACGGCGCCAGCGGGCGGTCGCCGGGCTTCAGGTACTCGAGGGTGCGGCGCCAGTAGACCGGGTCGTCCGACACCAGGGTCTTCATGACACCGTGCTCGGGGCAGCGCTTGGAGTAGTAGACCGCGCCGTCCTCCTCGACGATCTTGGCCGGCACCAGGCCGAGGCAGGTCTCGCAGAGGGACGTCGTCTGGCCGAGGAAGAGATAAGGCGCCGACTTGCGCGCTACGCCGTCGTACATGCTCGGCCCCCGCTGCGGATCATCATCGCAGCGTACAGGACCAGGCCCAGACAGACAAAATGGAAGAGGTTGAAGGGCCCCAGAAGCGTTGCGTAGGGTTTGAAGAACTCCCAGACGAAGCGCTGCAGGCCGTACCAGCCCACCGTGAGATAGAAGCCGTTTTTCAGCCAGAACCGGTCGCGGGCGACGAAGCGCTGGATCAACACGACGAACATCGCCGCCATGGCAAACGATTCGTAGAGCTGCACGGGGTGGCGGCCGATGCCGTCGCCGAAATCGACGGCCCAGGGGACGCCGGTCGGCGTGCCGTAGGTGAAATCGGCCAGGCCGGAGAAGAAGCAGCCCCAGCGGCCGACGGCGACGGTGGCGGCGAAAGGGGCGGCGAAGACGATGCCGGTCGAGCCCTGGACACCGGTGAAGCGCTTGAAAGCCTCGACGGCGGCGATGGCGCCGGCAATGCCGCCGACCATGGAGAAGCCCAGCGCATGCTGGCCGGAGAGCAGCGCGTTGGCCGTGCCGAAGAACATCGCGCCACAGAGGGCGCCCGCGCCGGCCGTGACGGCGTAGAGGCCGGGATGGGTGACGCGATTGGCAGGCAGCGCCTCAGCGGGAATGAGATGACGCGTGGTCAGGACGAAGACCGTCATCGATGCGACCCACGCCAGCACGTCGAAGACGGCGTGGATGTACGGCAGACCGAAATAACTCATGGACGCACGAACGGCGCCACAACCTCGCTGTCATCCCGAGCGAAGCGAGGGACCTTTCCGGGTGCCCTAAAGGTCCCTCGCTTCGCTCGGGATGACAGTGGGTTCGTCATCCACGGATCCTGTAAGGATCTCGGCCCTACTTCTTCGGGCCACCCTGGCCCGTGGCCCGCAGGCGCAGCCTGAGTGCGTTCAGCTTGATGAAGCCTTCGGCGTCGCGCTGGTCGTAGGCGCCGGCGTCGTCCTCGAAGGTAACGGTCTTCATCGAGTAGAGCGACTTGGGCGACTTGCGGCCGACCACCGTGGTGTTGCCCTTGTAGAGCTTCAGCCGCACCGTGCCGGTGACGTTCTCCTGGCTCTTGTCGATCAGCGCCTGCAGCATCTCGCGCTCGGGCGAATACCAGAAGCCGTAATAGATCAGCTCGGCATACTTGGGCATCAGCTCGTCCTTGAGATGCCCTGCACCCCGGTCGAGCGTGATCGATTCGATGCCGCGATGGGCGGCATACAGGATCGTGCCGCCCGGCGTCTCGTAGATGCCGCGGCTCTTCATGCCGACGAAGCGGTTCTCGACCAGGTCGAGGCGGCCGATGCCGTTGGCCTTGCCCAGCTCATTCAGCTTGGTGAGCAGGGTCGCCGGCGACATCTTCACGCCGTCGACGGCGACGGCATCGCCCTTCTCGAAGTCGACCGTGATGTAGGTCGCCTTGTCCGGCGCCTCCTCCGGCGAGATGGTGCGCTGGTAGACCATCTCGTCCGCTTCCTCCCAGGGATCCTCCAGGATCTTGCCCTCGCTGGAGGAGTGCAGGAGGTTGGCGTCGACCGAGAACGGCGCCTCACCGCGCTTGTCCTTGGCAATCGGGATCTGATGCTTCTCGGCGAACTCGATCAGCTTGGTCCGCGAGGTGAGATCCCATTCGCGCCACGGCGCGATCACCTTGATGTCGGGCTGCAGCGCATAATAGGTGAGCTCGTAGCGCACCTGGTCGTTGCCCTTGCCGGTGGCGCCGTGGCTGACGGCGTCGGCGCCGACCATCTTGGCGATCTCCATCTGGCGCTTGGCGATCAGCGGCCGGGCGATCGACGTGCCGAGCAAGTACTGGCCCTCATAGAGCGCATTGGCGCGGAACATCGGGAAGACGAAATCGCGCACGAACTCCTCGCGCACGTCGTCGATGTAGATGTTCCCAGGCTTGATGCCCAGCATCTCGGCCTTCTTGCGGGCGGGCTCGAGCTCCTCGCCCTGGCCGAGATCGGCGGTGAAGGTCACGACCTCGCAGCCGTAGGCCTCCTGCAGCCATTTCAGGATGACGGAGGTGTCGAGGCCGCCGGAATAGGCCAGCACGACTTTCTTGATGTCGCCCTTCTTGTAGGGCCCGGTATAAGTAACGCTCATGGCGGCCGGCTTTCGTGTCGGAACGGTGAAGGCGCGCGAATATAGCCATGAAGCCCGCGCGGGCAAGTTTGCCGCAAAGGCGCTATAATGGCCTGGAAGATACTCGGACCATGGCCTCTGCCCTAGATCGTCTCACCTATGCCGCGCGCCAGACCGCGCGCGTGGCCTGGTATGCCGGCCACTATGCCGCGGGCCGCCGGCTCCTGAAGCCGATGCCCAAGCCTGATTTCCCGGTCGGCCCCACGCCCTCGCGCGACGAGCTGACCAAGGACATGCGCGCCGTCTTCGAGCGCGAATGGCAGGACATCAAGGCCGGGCTGTTTCCGACGCCACGCCCACTTTCCTTCGACCCCGGCGAGTTCCTGCGCCGCAGCGTCCTCTACTTCCGCGACCTGCCGCACGTCGATGCGCGCCGCCATGGCCATAGCGACGAGCTGCCGCCCGGCGAGCAGGGCGACGGGCTGCCCGACTACTATCGCCAGAACTTCCACTTCCAGAGCGATGGCTGGCTAAGCGACCATTCGGCCGCGATCTACGACACCCAGGTCGAGGTGCTGTTCACCGGCGCCGCCGACGTCATGCGCCGCCGCGCGCTGAAACCGATCGCCGAATGGATGGCCGGCCGCAACCAGCGCACGCTGGCAGGACTCGATGTCGGCTGCGGCACCGGCCGCCTGCTCGCCTTCCTGCACGACGCCTGGCCCGGCATGAAGTTCACAGGCCTCGACCTCAGCGCGCCTTATCTCGCCGAGGCGCGCCGCCTGATCGGCAGGACGGCGCGCGTGAAACTACTCGAGGGCGCAGCCGAGAAGCTGCCGTTCGACGATGCAAGCCTCGACCTCGTGGTGTCGTCGTTCCTGATGCACGAGCTGCCCGCGACGGTGCGGACGCAGGCGCTTGTCGAGATGAGGCGCGTGTTGAAGCCCGATGGCCTGGTGGTGATCGTCGATTCGATCCAAAAGGGCGATCACCCAGGATGGGACGGCCTGCTCGACCTCTTCCCGCATTATTTCCACGAGCCGTATTACACCGAGTATGCGGAGGGCAGGCTCCAAACGTGGAGCGAAGCGGCGGGCCTGAAAGTCGTCGCGAAGGAACGCGCGTTCCTGTCGACAGTCGTGGCACTCAAGAAGTAACACCAATACTGTCATCCCGAGCGTAGCGAGGGACCTTTCCTGTAGCCCTAAAGGCCCCTCGCTGCGCTCGGGGTGACAGCGGTGCGCGTTACAGCGCCACCTTCTCACGCCGCCCGCGCTGACTCGCACTCTTGAGCTGGCCGCAGGCGGCGAAGATATCCCGGCCGCGCGGCGTGCGGATCGGCGCGCTCAGGCCGCCATCGTTCACGATCTCGGCGAAGCGGTGCATGCGGTTGTTGGAGCTGCACTCGTAGGGCGCGCCCGGCCAGGGGTTGAACGGGATCAGGTTCACCTTGGCGTGTATCGGCTTCAGGAGGCGCACCAGCTCGCGCGCATCGGCGTCGCTGTCGTTGACGCCCTTCAGCATGGCGTACTCGAAGGTGATGCGCCGGCTGTTCCTGGCGCCGGGGTAGGCGGCGCACGCGGCCAGGAGCTCCTCGATCGGCCATTTGCGGTTGATCGGCACCAGCGTGTCGCGCACCGCGTCGTTCACCGCATGCAGCGACACCGCGAGATTGACGTCGAGCACGTCGCCGACCTTGGGGATCATCGGCACGACACCCGAGGTCGAGAGCGTGATGCGCCGGCGCGAGAGGGCGATGCCCTGTTCGTCCATGACGATCTTGAGCGCCGTCGCCACGTTGTCGAAATTGTAGAGCGGCTCGCCCATGCCCATCATGACGATGTTGCTGAGCATGCGCGTGGTCTCGGTCGGCGTCGGCCATTCGCCATAACTGTCGCGCGCCACCATGAACTGGCCGACGATCTCCGCTGGCGCGAGGTTGCGCACCAGGGGCTGCGTGCCGGTGTGGCAGAAGCTGCAGGTCAGCGTGCAGCCGACCTGGCTCGACACGCACACCGAGCCGCGATCCTCCTCGGGGATGTAGACGGTCTCGGCCTCGTTGCCGTCGGGGAAGCGCAGCAGCCACTTGCGCGTGCCGTCGACCGAACGCTGCTCGGTGACGATCTCGGGCCGCTCGACGACGAAGAGCTCGCTGAGGCGATCGCGCGTCTTCTTGGCGATGTTGGTCATCAGGCCGAAGTCGCGCACGCCGTGCCAGTAGATCCACTGCCAGACCTGGCGGGCGCGGAACGGTTCCAGCCCGGCCTCGGTGAGCGCCGCCTTCAGGTCCTCGCGCGACAGGCCGAGCAGGTTGCGGCGCGTGTCGTTGCGGCCGCGGAATGGCTCGACGATCTGCAGCGGCTCGGTGGGCAAGTGGGCGGCCATGGGACCGGGAGATAGGCGGGCGGGCCGGCCGGCGCAATGGCTATCCCTGCTGGGCGCCCTTCTGCCAGGCCTCGATGGCCGGGAAGCGATGGATGAAATTCAGGATATTGAGGGTCAGGTTGTCGCGGACCACCAGGGCGGCACCGATCTCGAGCACCAGGACGAGGGCGACCGTCGCCTTCCAGGGCAGCAGCCGGGCCACCGCAAAGCCCGTCATCATGGCCACCATGTCCAGCAGCGAATTGAGGACGCTGTCGCCGGTATAGCCGGCGGCCAGCGCCTGCTTGCGGTAGGCCTCGATCACCCAGGGCGAGTTCTCGGCGATCTCCCAGGCGCCCTCGATCCCGGCCGCGATCGCCAGCCGCGCGAGGACGGGCGTGCGCGGCAGCAGGAGATGCAGCACGCCGTAGAACAGGATGCCGTGGACGATGTGCGAGGGCGTGTACCAGTCGAACATCTGCTGGGACAGCTCGGGCGACCAGATGTCGCCGACCCAGAAGCGGACGGTGCCGCAGCTGCAGGTCCAGACGCGGCCCATCAGGTGCAGCGTTACAGCCTGGACCGTCATGATGCCGAGGATGGTGAGCGCGGCGATGAGCGTCGCGATCCTGGCGGTCATCGACCGGCCTGCGCCGCGCGTGCGCGAATCCGCTGCTTTCGCTTGTAGATCGGCTCGCCGAACGGCGGCACCACCACGGCCTCTGTCGGCCCGCCCTCGGCCACGGGGCGCGGCGCGTGGCGGCCGAGGCTGAGCTGGCGGTCGTACATGATCAGCGCCCCGGCCACGCCAAGGTTGACCGAGAACCGGGTCGGGATCTTGACCACATAGTCGCAGATCGACTGCACGTCGGCCGACAGGCCCTCGCGCTCGGCGCCCAGGATGTAGGCCGCCTGGCGGGGGTGGCGGAAGCTCGGCAGCTCGATCGCCTGGTCGGTGATCTCGATCCCGACCAAGCGGCAGCCCTGCGGCAGGCGGAAGCTCTCCAGGTCAGCGAAGTTATAGGTCGGCACCGACCGCGGGGTGTCGGAAGTATCGGTGTGTGCGCCCTCTCGGCGGTTGTACTGGGCGCGCAGCGTGAACACGAAGGATGCGCCGAAGGCATGGGCGGTGCGGAACAAGGTGCCGACGTTCACGGCCTTGCTCACGCCTTCCACACCGATGCCGAAATAGCCTTTCATGCCCAGTCTTTTTGTTGTTAATCCTTTGCAGGCGCTGCTTCCCCCGGGTAGCGCCGCGCCCGCCGTGAAACAAGGCCAGAATGACCCTTCCCTCGCCGATGGATGAAGTCCGCGCCCAGTACGAGGCGCTGCCCTATCCGCCGCGCGATCCGCGCGATGAGGCGATCCGCCTGATCACCGGCACCCCGAGCCACATCCTCGAGATCAACCACTACCTGTACTCCGGCCGGCTGAATTTCATGCGGCCCTTCCGGGCGCTGGTCGCCGGCGGCGGCACGGGCGATGCCTGCATCATGCTGGCCCAGCAGCTCGTCGACCGACGCTGCCCCGGCGAGGTCGTCTATCTCGACATCTCGACCGCCTCGCGCCAGATCTGCGAGGCCCGCGCCAAGGCGCGCGGCCTGCGCAACATCAACTTCATCACCGGATCGCTGCTCGACCTGCCATCGATGGCGATCGGCCAGTTCGACTACATCGACTGCACCGGCGTGCTGCACCACCTGCCCGACCCCGCCGCCGGCATGCGTGCGCTGGCGAGCGTGCTCAATCCCGATGGCGGCATGGGCGTGATGCTCTATGGCGAGTATGGCCGCAGCGGCGTCTACCCGTTGCAGGAGCTCTTGCGCACCCTGGCGCCGCCGTCGATGGCGCTGGAGGATCGGATCGCCATGTCCAAGCGGCTGATCCGCTTCCTGCCAACCACCAACCTGTTCCGCCGCAACCCCTACCTCAACGATCACGTCACCGGCGGCGATGCGGGCCTCTACGACCTGCTGCTGCACAGCTGCGACCGCGCCTTCACCGTGCCCGACATCGGCGCCATGGCACAGCAGTCGGGCCTGCGCGTCGTCGCCTTCCTCGAGCCGGTGCGCTACGAGCCCGCGACCTACATGAGCGACCCCATCATCGCGCGCCAGGCGAGCTCATTGCCCTTGGTCGAGCGCGCGGCCTTCGCCGAGCGGCTGGCGGGCAACCTGCGCACCCACGTCTTCTATGCCACGCGCGCGGGCTTCGACACGGTGGCGCGGCCCGAGGACACCTCGGCGATCCCGGTCCTGCGCGAGATGGATGCCCAGAAGCTCGCGGCCGGCCTGCAGCCCGGCACGCCGCTGATCGCCAACCTCGACGGCTTCCCGTGGCGCGCCCAGCTGCCGTCGCTTGCCCCGCGCATCGTCTCGCAGATCGACGGCCGCAAGACGGTGGCCGAGATCTACACCGCGCTCGGCGCCCAAGGCGGCCTGCCGCAATGGGAAGACTTCTACACGCAGTTCGAGGACCTCTACGTCAAGCTGAACGGCGTCAATCACCTGCTGCTGCGCTTCAGGACCTGATCCCGCCGACGACGTTATGAGCGGTCACAATCTGGCGCTCGGCCTCGGCAACTCGCTCCTCTGGTCGCTTTATCTCCTGCTGACGCGCCACGTCGTGAGCGGCGCCAGGCTCGATGCCTGGGCCTACACCCTGGTCCAGCTTCTGGCCGCCGGCCTGGTGATTCTGTGGCTCGGCCGGCGCGCTGCCGGGAGCTGGCGCGGGCTTCTGGCGCCCTGGACCCTCGGCTACGCCTTCCTGCGCGTGGCCATCAACGGCGCGACAGCGGCCGCGATCGTCTGGCTCGCCATCACCGAGAGCACGCTTCTGGCGACGGTGAGCGTGCTGATCGGCGCGGCCTCCGGCTGGTGGTTGACGCGCAATGCGCCGCCGCGGCGCGACTGGCCGGGCCTTGCGCTGCTGGCGATCGGCATCGTGGCGTTTGCGCTGACCCTGGCACCCGAGGCGCGGCGCGGCCTGGGCTGGCTGGTCGCGTCGGAAGCCATGGCCGTCACCGCCTCCTGGATGATCGCGTACCATCCGCGCAATCGCCTGAACGATCTTGGCGCCCGCAGCCGCTTCACCGGCGAGATCCTGGTGGCTGCGTCGCTGGCGCTTATCCTCGTGTGGTCGGTGTTGGGCCTCGCCGGCGTACTCACCTCGCCGTGGGCGGGCGCTGGTGACGCTTTCGGCCGCCTCGAACTCTGGCTTTACGCCGTCCTGGCCGGGCTGCTGTTCCGCGCGCCTGGCACCTGGCTCGGCTTCTGGACCATCAACCGCACCGGCGTTCAGACCTATCTGATCGCGCTGGCTGCAATGCCGTTCTTCGCCATCGCGCTCGAAGCGATGGCAGCGTATCTCGGCTGGGTCACGGCGCCCGACCTGTCTACCGCCGAATGGAGTGCTGCCGCCGTGATCCTGGTGGCCGCGACCTGGCTCATCGTGGTGCGGAAGACAGCATCGTCAGCCCATCATCGCGGCCGCGATGAATGAGATCAGCGACAGGGCGACCATGCTGCCCCCAATGACGGCATAAGCGAACATCCCAAAACCCCTGCGCTGACGACGGCCCGCGGACGAGGGGCCGCGCGGCACAAACGCAGCGATGGGCGATTTGTTCCCTTCAAAGATCAGCCAGCCGTCGCGCCATCAGGCTGCGCTCGGGCGTGGTTCGAGCGAGGTCGAGCGCGCGAGCAAGATGGATCCGCGCTTCGTCGCGTCGACCGAGCTCGGCCAGGAACTGACCGCGCGCGGCGTGGACGTACGGATTGCCGTCGGCCTCGGGCAAGGCGGCCAGCCCTGCGGCCGGTCCGTCGGTGCGTCCGACAGCGACGGCGCGGGCCAGCTCGACGACCGGCGACGGATCGATGGCGCGCAACTGGTCGTAGACGGCGACGATGCGGGCCCATGCCGTCTCGGCGGCGCTGGGCGCCATGACATGCAGGGCCGCGATCTCTGCGCGCAGGTGCCACACCGTCATCTCCTCACCCGCGGCCGAGCGCTCGAGATGGGCGAGGCCGAGCGCGATCAGCCCAGGATTCCAGCGATCGCGCGACTGGTCCTCCAGGAGCTGGGCCACGCCGTCGTGCCCGACCCGCGTCGGCAGGCGGGCGGCCGTGAGCGTCAGCAGGGCGGCCAGTGCATCGCTCGCCGGACCCGCCGTCATCGGATGGCGCGCCAGCGCGCGGGCGAGCCGCATCGCCTCGACGCAGAATTCGGGTTGCACGAGGGTCTCACCGGAGGAGGCCGAGTAGCCCTCGTTGAACATCAGGAAGAGCGCGATGCGCACCGACTCGGCGCGCGCCGGTAGCGCATCGGGCGGCAGAGGCTCGATGGCCACGCCGGCGGCTTCCAGTTGCTTGGGTGCCCGCACCAGGCGCTGGGCGATGGCGGCGGGCTCGGCCAAAAGGCCGGAGGCGATCTGCGGCACGGTGAGACCGCACACGGTCTTGAGCGCGAAGGTGACGCGCATCTCGGGCGACAGGGCCGGATGGCAGACCGCGAATAGCAGCGCCAGCTCATCGTCGTTCAGCTCGCGGTCGAAGTGGCCGTCGCCCGGCGCCTCGTGCGGTTCGACGGGCAACGGATCGTCGCTTAGCGACACGTTGCGCGCCTCGTGGCGCAAGAGGTCGATGGCCCGGTTCCTGGCCACGGTGGCGAGCCATGCCGCGGGCCTGTCAGGCACGCCCTTGAAGGGCCAGGACGACAGCGCCTGCAGGAGCGCGTGCTGGACGGCATCCTCGGCGATGGCGATGCGCCCTGCGCCTAGCCGCCGCGCCAGCGCGGCGACCAGGCGGCTCGTCGAATCGCGGGCCAGCGAATCGACGAGCCGCTGGACGCCCCGCTCGTTTGGCATGCTCAGCTTGCTGCGGCGCGGGCCTGGCTCATGTCGTCGATCGGCCGGATCTCGACCCAGTTGCTGGGAGAAATCGCAAGATGCGGGCACTCCAAGGCGATGGCCTCGGCCTCCCTGGCATCCTTGGCCTCGATCACGAAGTAGCCGCCGAGGACTTCCTTGGCCTCGGCATAAGGGCCGTCGGTGATGACGGGCTTGCCGTCCTTGCTGCGGATGTGGCGCACGCCGCCCACGGCGAGCTTCTCGCCGCCGACCATGCGGCCCTTCTGCCGAAGGCTGTCGGCCCAGGCCATGTAGCGCTTGGTCATCTCCAGCATCTTCTCGCGCGGCAGGTCCGTGTTGTAGTTCGGGGCCTGGTGCAGCAACAACATGTATTGAGTCATTGTCGATCTCCTCTGGTGGTGACGGAGGTCCGTCACCTCATCGACGTTCGAGGCTGGCTGGAATCGACATTCGCCAAATAACGAATACAGCTATCGACTACATCCTTTCATGCTCCTCTCCCCCTT
>NZ_BKAJ01000044.1 GCF_007992495.1 Reyranella soli | reverse complement strand
ATTCATGAGCGCGCAGGATGCGCGCGGTCCGGAAGAGCATGATCGTGAGCGGGCCGGAGGCCCGCGCTCCCAGCTATGAGCGTTCGCGGATGTCGGAGAACTTTATCTTGGGCGACTTCTCGGCGATGTAGCCCAGTTCCCAGGCGTTGCGCGCCAGGAAGACCGGCGAGCCGTCGCGGTCTTCGGACATGCCGCCGCGGTTGGCGCTCATGAAGGCTTCCAGGTCGGCCTTGCTCTCGGCCGAGATCCAGCGCGCGGTCTCGAAGGGCGCTGGCTCGAGGTCGATCTTGACCTGGTACTCGGCCTCGACGCGGGTCTTCAGCACGTCGAGCTGCAGCTCGCCGACCACGCCCACGATGTGGTCGCCGCCGATGACGCGGCGGAACACCTGCGTGACACCCTCCTCGGCAAGATCCTCCAGCGCGCGCTTGAGCTGCTTGGACTTCATCGGATCCTCGAGCCGCACGCGGCGCAGGATCTCGGGTGCGAAATTGGGGATGCCGACGATCTTGATCGTCTCGCCCTCGGTCAGGGTATCGCCGACGCGCAGCACGCCGTGGTTGGGCACGCCGATGATGTCGCCGGGCCACGCCTCGTCGACGATCTCGCGCTCGCGGGCGAAGAACAGGATCGGCGAATTGACCGACAGCGTCTTGCCGGTCCCCATCTGCGTCAGCTTCATGCCGCGGCGGAACCTGCCGCTGCACAGCCGCAGGAAGGCGATGCGGTCGCGATGGTTGGGGTCCATGTTGGCCTGGACCTTGAAGACGAAGCCCGCGACCTTGGGCTCGGTCGGCTCGATGGCGCGTGGCTCGGCCGGTTGCGGCCGCGGCGGCGGCGCCCAGGCGGCGAGCGCGTCCAGAAGCTCGCGGACGCCGAAATTGTTGTAGGCGCTGCCGAAGAACACCGGGGTCAAGTGGCCGGCGCGGTAGGACTCCATGTCGAAGGCGGGATAGCCCGCGCGCACCAGCTCGACCTCTTCGGCCAGGCGCGGATCGTCGATGGCGTAGTTCTCGATCACCTCGCCGATGCGCGCGCGGTCGGTCGAATCGAACACCAGCATGCGATTGTTGGTGAGATCGTAGGTGCCCTTGAAGGCCTGGCCCGAACCCGTCGGCCAGGTCATGGGCGCCACGTCGAGCGCCAGGGTGGAGGCGATCTCGTCCAGAAGCTCGATCGGGTCCTTGGCCTCGCGGTCGAGCTTGTTGATGAAGGTGACGATCGGCACGTCGCGCAGGCGGCAGATCTCGAACAGCTTGCGGGTGCGCGCCTCGATGCCCTTGGCGGCGTCGATCACCATCACCGCCGAATCGACGGCCGTCAGCGTGCGGTAGGTGTCCTCGGAGAAGTCCTCGTGGCCCGGCGTGTCCAGGAGATTGAACACCGCGCCGCCATACTCGAAGTGCATCACCGAGGTGGTGACCGAGATGCCGCGCTGCTGCTCGATCTTCATCCAGTCCGAGCGCGCCCGACGCGCCTCACCGCGCGCCTTCACCGCGCCGGCGACATGGATGGCGCCGCCGAACAGCAGCAGCTTTTCGGTCAGGGTCGTCTTGCCGGCGTCGGGATGGGAAATGATCGCAAACGTGCGTCGCAAGCCGGCAGGGTGGCCGGCCAGGCGGGAGTCGAGTTGGGAGACGACGGCGGAATCGGGCACTTTTCGGTTTCCGGGAAGGGTGCGAGGGGGTAGCGGAGCCTCGCCGTCACGTCAACTCACGTCCGAGAAAACGGCCAAAATCCAGGTCTGTTTCGGCGACTGATTGCCGGCGCCACGCAAGCTCCGACCGGGTGAGCGAGCACGCCGTGCCCTCGGTGCATCGGCGCATACGACCGAGGATGAAAGCAGCAGCGCGGCGGTCCACATGCCGGCGACTGGACCCTGGCGGAATCTCCCCGGCTCATCCAGCAAGGAACCTGGTTGATCAGGTTCTACTACACCTGAACGATCACGAACGGGCGCTGCGGGCCTAGTCTGGCGCCGACAGCGCGCTGTTCCTGAGGGGTCGCCGGCACGCGTGCATTCACGTGCGCCGGGACAGGTCCTCTGCCGCCAGGATTTCGCGGATATTCGGCAGGTGCTCGCGGCCCCAGTACAGGTCGCCGTCGGGAAAGACGAAGCTCGGCACGCCGAACACGCCCTTGGCCTCGGCGGCATCCTGCACGGCTTTCAGCTCGCGCGCGCCCTCGCCTGCCGCGAAGGAAGCGAAGTCCGCCGCGTCGGTGCCGGCGCGCTTCAGCACGTCGGCGAGAGCGGCTGGATCCTCGATGTCGAGGTCGTGCTTCCAGAAGCGCTCGAACACCTCGTCGTTGTAGGCGCGGAAGGCGCCGTGCCGCTTGGCGTAGAGCAGCCCGATGCCGGCCAGTGACGAGTTCCAGATCTTGCGCGTGCCGCGGATGGTGAGCCCGACGCGATTGGCCTCGCGCCGCACGTCCATGTAGCTGTATTTGACGCGACGCCACTGATGGGCGTTGCGGTCCTGCTCCAGGACGCGGCCCGCGGCGTCGACCTTGGCGGTGCCGAGATAGGCGGGAATGTCGAGGATGTAGGGCAGCCAGTCGATCGCCACGCCGGTCTCGCGCTCGAGGCGGTAGGCCGGGTCCTTGGCAAGATAGGCGTAGGGACTCTTATAGTCGATGTAGAGCGTCAGGGTGGGCGGCGGCATGTCTGGCATCATTTGAACCGCTTCTTCGCGTCCTCGCGCAGCTTGGCCTTCTGGATCTTGCCCGACTCGGTCATCGGGAAGGCCTCGATGAACACCACGTGGCGCGGCAGCTTGAAGCTTGCGACCTTGCCGCGGCAATGGGCCAGCACGCTCTCGGTGTCGAGCTCCGCCTCCAGCTTGCGCTGGATGTAGGCGACGGCCACCTCGCCCAGGCGCTCGTCGGGCAGGCCGACGACGGCGACCTGCTGCACGGCGGGATGCTCCAGCAGCAGGCCCTCGGTCTCCATCGGGTCGACGTTCTCGCCGCCCACCTTCAGCATGTCCTTGTAGCGGCCGAGGAAGCGCAGGCAGCCGTTGGCCAGCCACATCGCCGCGTCGCCGGTGCGGAACCAGCCGTCGTCGGTGAAGGCGGCCGCGGTCTCGGCGGGCTTGCGGTAGTACTCCTTCAGCACCGTTTGGCCGCGCACCTGCAGCTCGCCGGCAACGCCCGGCCCCAGCACCTCGCCGCTGCCGTCATCGACGATGCGCAGCTCGAAGCCCGGCCCCGGCCAGCCCGACGCCTCGCTACGATGGACCTCGTCGTCGTCCAGCGAGGACAACGACACGCCGAGCCACGTCTCGGTCATGCCGAAGCCCGAGAGGTTCTTCAGCGGCGCCAGCGCCTGCATGCCGCGGCGCACGACCGGCGTGGCGCTCAGCATGCCGGCGGCGAAGATGCCCGTGCGCAGGCTTGAAACATCGCGCGGCCGGGCCTCCTGCGCCTCGGCGAGACCCTTCATGTGCGCCTCGAAGCCGTGGATGATGCTCGCCCGCTCCTTCTCGATCAGGTCGAGGCTCTCGTTGGGATCGAAGCCCACGGTCACGATCTGCCGGGCGCCGGTGACCAGCGACATCCACGCCCCCTCCGACAGGCCGAAGGCGTGGAACAAGGGCAGGTAGTTCAGGATCGTGTCGTCGGCCGTGATGGCCATCAGGGCCGCACGTTCCTCGACATTGGCGACCAGCTCGTGGGTGCGCACCACGCCCTTGGGAAAGCCGGTGGTGCCCGAGGTGTACATGATGAAGGCCGTGGCCAACGGATCGACGGCCCGCGCGCGGGCGGCCAGCTCGTCGGCGGAGACCTTGGCCGCCGGCCCGGCGAGCGCCGCCCAGTCGACGGTCCCGGCCTGCGGCTTCTCGCCGACCAGGATCACGCGCCGCAGCTTGGGGAAGCGCGGATCGCTCACCTCGTCTCCGGATGCCGGCAGATCCACGGCCTCGCGCACCAGGGCCGCGTAGTCGATCGGCCCCGAGCGATCATGGGTGATCAGGAAGCTGCTATCGGACTGCGCCAGCACATAGGCGAGATCGCGCGATCGGAATCGCGTGTTGATCGGCACCAGCACCGCGCCGATCTTCTGGACGGCGAAGGAGATGAAGATCCAGTCGTCGCAGTTGTTGAGCCACAGGGCGACATGGTCGCCGTGGCCGACGCCGGCCGCGATCAGGCGGCGCGCCGCCTCGTCGATGCGCAGGGCGAGCTCGCGGAAGGTGTAGCGCGAGGTGCCGAACACCAGCCCTTCGCGGTCCGGCAGGCGGGCCGCAATGTCGTCGGCGAGATCACCAAAACGTCGAGCCATCACGACCACCTCAAGGGAATCGTCCGCTTTTCGACGAGCGCGCGCTCGATTTCGAGGCAGACTTTCAAGCTCGGCAAGGCCTCGCGAGCCGAAACCAAGGGGCTTCCCGACGGCGCTTCGACCAGCAGGCGGCGCAGCTGCTCCTCCAGCTCGAAGACCTCACCCGACTTCTCGACGGCGACGGTCTCGGCCGCCTCGGCGCCGGCGCGTCGCAGCTTGAGCTCGAAGTCGGGCGTCTCGGTGCGGTCCATGGCGCCTGCCCAACAGGTACGGATCGCACCCTGATCGCCGGCGAGCTCGAGCACGAGGGAATGCTCGAAGCCCGCCAGGCATTGCGAGAACACCGCGTAGCTGCCGTCGGCGAACGTCATGGTCGCAGTGAAGGCATCGAACATGCCTGGGCCGCGCGGCGAGGCGACGCCGCTCGCCGCCACCTCGATGGGCAAGCCGCGCTCGCGGAAGTACCACAGCAGCAGGTCGATGTAGTGGATCGGCTCCTCGAGGATCCACGAGCCGACCTCGGCGCGGGCGAAACGCCAGTCGCCGGCGCCGCCGCGAAAGGGCCGCCGGAACAGCGTGAAGTTGGCGGCGCGCATTCGGCCCAACGCCCCCTCCTCGATCAGCGAGCGCACCTTGGCCCATTGCCGGGAGGCGCGCAGCTGGAGAACGCTGTCGCAATAGCGACCCGATCGTTCGGCGGCCGCGACCACGCGCTCGGCATCGGTGAGCGTGGTCGCCATCGGCTTCTCCAGCAGCACATGCTTGCCGGCGTCGAACGCCTTCACGGCCGTATCGGCATGCAGATGATTGGGGCTGACGATATCGACCAGGTCTATGGCCGGATCCGCCAGCAATGCATCGAGGCTGCGATGGACCGACACGCCGGGCAGGTCGTGCGCCGCCTGCCGAGCGGAGTCGTCGTCGCCGGCCACCACGCCGCCAAGCGAAAGTCCCGCGACACGCCCGATCACCCTCGCATGGACGCGACCCCAGCCGCCGTACCCGACCAGCCCGATTCGCATTCGTTTCCTCACCTATTCCTGAGCAGGCAGTATGTTAAGGTTTCGCGCAAGGGGGAACCCGCGGAAGGGGGAAGCAACGACGTGGCGGGCCTCAGCCTTCGCAACGTTAAAAAGTCGTTCGGCGAGGTCGCGGTCGTGCACGGCGTCGACCTGGAGATCGCCGACCGCGAGTTCGTGGTCTTCGTCGGCCCCTCGGGCTGCGGCAAGAGTACCCTGCTGCGCATGATCGCCGGCCTGGAGGACATCACCGCGGGCGAGATCGCCATCGACGGCCGCGTCGTCAACGAGCTCGACCCGAAGGACCGGGACATCGCCATGGTGTTCCAGGACTACGCGCTCTATCCGCACATGACGGTGTTCGAGAACATGGCGTTCTCGCTGCGCTATCGCGGCATCGACCGCCAGGAGATCCGCCGCCGCGTCGACGAAGCGGCGCACATCCTCGACATCGAGCCCTATATCGCGCGCATGCCGCGCCAGCTCTCGGGCGGCCAGCGCCAGCGCGTCGCCATGGGCCGCGCCATCGTGCGCGATCCCAAGGTCTTCCTGTTCGACGAGCCGCTTTCCAACCTCGACGCCAAGCTGCGCGTGCAGATGCGCACCGAGATCAAGCGCCTGCGCGAGCGCGTGGCCACGACCACGATCTACGTCACGCACGACCAGGTCGAGGCCATGACCCTGGCCGATCGCATCGTGATCCTGAACCATGGCCGCATCGAGCAGATCGGCACGCCCGAGGACGTCTACGACCGGCCGGCTTCGACCTTCGTGGCGGGCTTCATCGGCGCGCCGCCGATGAATCTCGTGCCGGCGGCCGCGCTGCCCGCTGCCGGTCGGCCATCCGACAAGCTGCTGCTGGGCGTGCGGCCCGAGCACCTGGTGTGGGCCAGCGGGGGCACGCCGCTGGTCGAGGGCACGGCCAGTGTCGTCGAGCCGCTGGGCTCCGATACGCTGGTGTCGCTCGATGTCGCCGGCACCGCTCTGGTCGCGCGCCTGCCGCCACGCGTCGTGCGGCGCAAGGGCGAGGCCGTCCGGCTCACCGCGGATCCAGCCAATCTGCACTTCTTCGACAGGGTGACGGGAATTCGTGTCATGTCATCCTGAGCGCAGCGAAGGATCTCATGCCGGTTGCAAGCGGCGATGAGGTCCTTCGCTACGCTCAGGACGACGAAAAGGGAGGAAACACATGCAACGCCGGCAGCTTCTCAAGTCCACTGCAGCCTTCTCCGCCGCGTCCGTGCTGGGCGCACCGGCAATCGCGCAGGCGCCCAAGAAGATCACGTTCCTGACCTGGAACCTGGTGCATCTCGAGGCGCCGCTCAAAGGCTGGATCGCAGGCTTCACGAAGAGCCGGCCCGGCGTCGAGGTCGAATGGGTCGACAAGAAGGGGCCGGAGCTGCCGGCCTACTACCAGACCCAGCTCGCCGCCAGCACGCCGCCCGACGTCATCGACATCCAGGGCGCACTCGGCCTGGAGTACGCCGCCCAGGGAGCGCTGCTCGATCTCACGCCGCGGCTCGGCGCGGAGGCCGCGGTGAAGGCGCGCTACGAGCCCGCCTATCTCTCGAACTGGGTGTTCGAGGAAAAGAACTACATGGTGCCCTACTACGTCTCCAAGACGCTGCTGTTCTGGAACAAGACGCGCTTCAAGGAGGCGGGCCTCGACAAGCCGCCGGCGAGCTTCGACGAGATCCTGAGCGCGGCCGACAAGATCAAGGGCGGCGAGAAGACCGGGTTGCTGACCTTGAACTTCGACTGGCTGTACTGGCCGCTGATGCAGATGAACGGCGTCGACCTGCTGACGCCCGACCTCAAGAAAGCGGCCTTCAACACGCCCAAGGCCGCCGAGGTCATGACCAAGCTCGCGGAAGCGACCAAGAGCGGCGCCATCAATCCGATCTCGTGGACGGGGCGCTGGGTCGAGCCCAACGACGCCTTCGCCACCGGCAATGTCGGCATGCTGCATGCCCATGCGCCGGCCTTCTTCTGGATCAAAGGCAAGGGGCCGTGGATCAACGGCGACACCTTGGGGGCGGCGCAGATGCCGGGCAACTGGGCGACGCCCAACAGCCATGGGCTCGGCATCTCCAAGGGCTCGAAGAACCCCGATCTCGCCTGGGACTTCGTGAAGTACCTGACCGACATGGAAGTGGCGAGCGCTTTCGCCAAGATCGCCAGCGTGCTGACCGGCTCCAAGGAGGTCGACAAGGCGAGCCTGGCGCGCTTCCAGAAGGACGATCCGCTCGCCTTCCAGGTGCTGAGCACCCAGCTCGAGCACACCGACAAGATGTGCGGCAACTGGCGGCTCGGCAACGACAGCCGCATCAAGGACGGCTTCTGGCCCGAGTTCCAGAGCGCCATGCTGGGCCGCAAGGACGCCAAGACCGCGCTCGGCGACGCCGAGCGGCGGGTGAGCCGCGAGCTGCGGCGGGCGTGAGTCATGTCTTGCCGGACCGCGGGCCTCCAGGCCCGCATCTTCGTCGTGGATACGATGACATGAGCGGGCCTGGAGGCCCGCGGTCCGGCAAGACGACCTGGTTCCAGCGCAAGCGCACCCGCGAGTTGGCGCTGGTCGTCTGCTTCCTGCTGCCGTCGCTCGCGATCTTCTTCCTCTATCGCATCCTGCCGCTGGGCTGGAATGCCTGGCTCTCGGTGCATGCCTGGTCGCCGCTCAAGGCCGCGCAGTTCATCGGCCTCGAGCACTACGAGGAGATGCTTCTGGACGACGACGTGTTCTGGCAGGCGCTGGCCAACACGCTGATCTTCATCGCCTGCTCGCCGCTCGCCATTGCCGCCGCGCTGGGCATCGCCGTGTTGGTCAACAGCGACCTCAGGGGTGCCGCCGTCTACCGCACCATTGTCTTCCTGTCGTACCCGCTGATGACGGTGGCGGTCGGCATCATCTGGCGCTGGCTCTACGACGAGCGCGGCGGCTTCTTCAACTACGTGCTGCGCTCGACCGGCGTGATCGACCAGCCGATGAAGTTCCTGCAGAGCTTCGACTGGGCCTTGCCCTGCGTGATCCTGGCCGACTTCTGGCAGGTGCTGGGCTTCTACATGATCATCCTGCTGACGGGGCTGCAGAGCATCCCGCAGCATCTCTACGAGGCGGCGCGCGTCGACGGCGTGCCGGCCCGCGCCCGCTTCTTCCGCATCACCCTGCCGCTGCTGAGACCCTCGATCTTCCTCTGCATCGTGGTCGGCATCCTCAATTCCTTCACCAGCTTCGACCTGGTCTATGTCATGACCAACGGCGGCCCGGGCCACGCCACCGAGCTCCTGATCACCTACATCTACAAGGCGGGCTTCGGCCAGACGCGCTTCGATTACGCCGCGGCGCTGACCGTGGTGCAGTTCCTGCTGCTGGTCGTCCTGACGGTGATCGCCAACAAGCTCTCCGGCGGCAACGCCGGCAGCCTGGAGCGCTGACCGTGCCCTCGCATAAGCCCGCTCTTCGCTGGGGGCGCGCCACTCCAGTGGCGCGTCTTCCTCTTCCGGAG
>NZ_BKAJ01000043.1 GCF_007992495.1 Reyranella soli | reverse complement strand
CTCCGGCATGACGCGCCACTGGAGTGGCGCGCCCCCAGCGGAGTTTCCTAGCCATGCGCCGTCGCTACTGGCACCGCCACGCCATCATGATCGCGGTGTCGTTCCTGATGCTGATCCCGTTCTACTGGGTCATCAAAACCTCGCTGACCGGCGAGAACATCTACGCTTGGCCGCCGCGCATCCTCCCGGTCGACCCCCATCTCTTCAACTATGTCGACGTCTGGTACCTGATCCCGTTCGGACGCTATCTGCTGAACAGCACCATCGTCACGGCGATGGCGATCGCGGGCAGCCTGCTGTTCAACGTCGCGGCGGGCTATGCGCTGACCAAGCACTTTCCCGGCCGGCGCTGGATCGTCATGCTGCTGCTGTCGTGCATGCTGATCCCCTTCCAGGCGACCATCATCCCGGCCTACCTGATCACCTCGTGGCTGGGCGTGCTCGACACCTGGCTGGGCGTCGCCCTGCCGCTGCTCTCGACCATCATCTGCATCTTCATCTTCAAGGCGAGCTTCGAGGCCGTGCCGCCCTCGCTGATCGACGCGGCGCGGGTCGACGGCTTGAGCGAGTGGCGCATCGTCACCCGCATCCTGCTGCCGCTGTCGAAGTCGGCGATCGCCACCAACGTCATCCTGACCTTCATCTGGTCGTGGAACTCCTTCCTGTGGCCGCTGATCACCATCCGCAGTCCCGAGATGCAGACCCTGCCGCTCGGCCTCGCGCGCTTCCTCTCGGTGATGGAGGACACCACCGGCGCGCTCTTCGCCTTCGTCGTGCTGGTGCTGATCCCGGGCCTTGCCATCTTCCTGATGGCCCAGAAGGAATTCATCCGCGGCCTGACCTCCGGAGCGACGAAAGGATGAGCTGGGCGACGATCCGGCGCGCCCTCGGCCATCGCTTCGTCGCCGTTCCGCTGGCGCTGGCCGTGGTCGTCGTGGCGTGGAACGTCTACATCGCCTTCAACGACCACGGCATCATCGAGGGCGAGGTGACGGACCGCACCGGCGCGCCGGTGATCGGCGCCACGGTCGTCTTCTTCGAGCGCAACTTCATCTATTACGAGGAGAAGCAGCGCGCCGTGACCGACGCCAAGGGCCGCTATCGCTTCACCGACATCAAGACCCATATCGGTCAGCTCGAGGCGCGCACGGACGACGGAGCCAGGTCGGCGCGGCGCCAGCTTCGCCTGTGGTTCCGCTCGCAGGATACCGAGGTCGCGCCGCTGGTCGTGGAGACGCCGCGCAGCTGACTAGTACCAGAATCGCAACTGGCTGATACGTACCCACTGTCATCCCGAGCGCAGCGAGGGACCTTTCCTGTTGCCTTAAAGGCCCCTCGCTGCGCTCGGGGTGACAGTCATGACTTCCCCTCCAGCGATAGCCGGCACTAGGAGAACGCGATGGCCCTTCATTTCAACCCGCCGGGCTGATGGCCTCCCGCCCGACGGCTGGATCACCGTGACGGCGGTGATACCCGCGCCTTTCTGAGCGGCCCCACAGAAGTCACAGCGCATTGAAAGGGTGCGTGCTAGCGATTCAGGGTGTGTGGGCAAGGGACTGGCGAATGACGACGCTCTCGGAAGGGCCGGCGCGCGTTGCCGCTGGCACGATCGCGCGCCGTCGCCTGGCATTATGGCTGCGCGACGCTGCCTCGACGCCGACGGCGCTGCTGGCGCTGGCGGGCCTGCCCGTGCTGGCCGCCGCGTGGGCCGTGCTGTCGCCGCCGGTGATGTTCAGCAAGGCGATGACGCAGGACCTGCTGTTCAACCTTTCAGGCGCCTGGCACGTCTATTCCGGGCATGTCGCCCATGTCGATTTCCACGACGCCTCGGGCCGCCTGAGCTTCCTGCTGACGGCGCTGGGCTTTCACCTGCTGGGGCCGGTTCCCTTCGCCTTTCTGGTCAACGTCGCGATCATGGGTGCTGCCCTCTTCGTGGCAGCCTTCCTGGCGGCGATACGGCGCCTGCCTCTGTTGCCCGCCGCGACCTTCGTGGTGCTTACGACCCTGCTCGCCCTGATGCCGGCCAACGTCGGCGACCGGCCGGAGCAGTACACCTTCGCGATGTCCTACAATCGCTACGGCTGGAGCGCCTACAGCATCCTGGCGCTGATCCTGTTCGTGCCGCCGCACGAGCAACGCGACCGTACCTGGATCGACATCGCCGTCGCCGGCGGACTGCTGGCGGCGATGTTCTATCTCAAGATCACCTACTTCGCCGCGGGCCTGGCCACGGTCGGCTTTGCCGTGCTGTTCCATCCGCACATCGGCCGCCACTGGCGGGCGTGGCTGGTGGTAGGCGCGCTGATGGTCCTGAACGCGCTCGCCCCGCATAACCAGGCATATCTGGCCGACATCCTGGCCTGGACGACCAGCGGCGCCGTGCGCAAGGCGGCGATTCTGCACTTCAACAACTTCGTCGCCGCGATCGGCCAGTACGGGCCCTATCTCGCCGCCGTCGCGGTGGGCGCGGGGATGTGGTGGTCGGGCCGCGCGACGTTCCGCTTGCCCCTGACGCTCGTCTTCCTGCTGGTCATGTCGCTGCTGCTGCTGTCGCAGAACTCCCAGGCCGCGGGCATGCCGTCGGCCATCGTCGTGCTGTTCATCCTCTACGACCGGCTGCGCACCGCCTTCGCTTCGCTCGACAACCGCGACGTCGCGCCGTGGCTGCTGACGCTGCTGCTGTTTCCCCTGTTCGCCGTCGGCGGCTACGCCGCCAGCATCGCGGGCTACCAGGCCTACGCCCGCGACCGGCCCGGCGTGTACGTCGTCGAGCACACCAACCTCGGCGGCCTTGCCGTGCCGGCGGGCCCGCGCGGCACCTTCCTGAGCTTCTCGAACAACTTCGACTACCCGTCGCGCGCCGGGGATGCGCCGGCCCAGCCGCTCTACCAGCTCTCCGATTACGAGTACGTCGTGGTGCTCATGGAGGCCGCCGACCTGCTGAGAGGCCTTCCACCCGGCGGCATCGCCCTGCTCGACAGCGTCAATCCCCTGCCCTTCATGCTGGGTGTAGAGCCCGCGCGCGGCGTCAACCTGTGGTCGACCTGGAGTGCACCGAAGCGGCCAGCCAGCGAGTTTTTGGGGGGCGTGCGTTACGTCCTCGTGCCGAAGTTCGCGACCAGCCCGCAATGGGCGGACGACATGATGCGTCTCTATCGCGGCTACCTGGAGGACCACTTCCACCGGGCGGCGGAGACGCGGTGCTGGATCCTGTTGCTGCGGTCCGATCCCGACTCGCCGAGGAGCGAGAGCCGGTTCTGACCTGAGCGCCCTCTGCCGTCTTTTGGCCCCATTTCAGCCGCGAGCGCAGCACACGGCCGTTCGTAGGTTGCCGCAAAGCGGTCGAAAAAAGCGCCAATGCTTCGTCTCACACTGGCATCAAGGCCTTAGGGTGCAACGCTCACGTAAAAGATGCGTTAGCAGCCACAAGGTCCCGAGTATGTAGCAAATCGGAGCACCGTCATGGATCGCTTTGCCCTGGAATACAACCTTCGCGACGCTTGCGCGCGCGTCGCGGCTTGCCAGCAGTCGCTGGTGAGCCAGCGTGTCCAAGTTCGTGAGCTCGAGCGGTCCGGCCTCGATGCGTCGGTGGCGCGCGCCCTGCTCGACATCTACGAAGAGTCGAAGTCGATGGCCTTGTTCAATCGCGACTGCCTGGCCAAGGCGCTGACCCTCGCGCAGCGCACGACCAGCGCGACCGCCATCGCATCGAACGACGATGCCACCCGCGACGAGATCTTCCTCGACGACGATTTCTTCTACCGCGAGGCGGCGTAGCCTCAGCCGCTGAGTTCTTCGCGTAAAAGCTCGAGCTCGAGCCATTCGGTTTCGGCGGCGTCTAGCTCGGCCTGTGCGGCAGCGAGGCGTGCGGTCTTGGCGGCAAACCCGGCCGCGTCGCGGCGGTAGAGGTCGGGATCGGTCAACGCCGCGTTGAGCGCCGCGATCTCGGTGTGCAGGGCTTCGATCCTTTTCGGCAGCTCCGCGAGGGCGCGCTCGCGCTTGTAGCCCAGCCGCGCCTTGGGGGCGCTCTCGCGCGGCGGCGCCTTCTCCCTGCGCGTAGCGGGTGCCGCGGCGTCGAGCTCACGCGGCCCGCGCTGCACCACATAGTCGCTGTAGCCGCCGGCATACTCGATCGCCGTGCCGTCACCTTCCATCGCAATGGTCGAGGTCACCAGGCGGTCGAGGAAGTCGCGGTCGTGGCTGACCAGCAGCACCGTGCCGTCATAGTCCGACAGCGCCTCCTGCAACAGATCGAGCGTGTCGGCGTCGAGGTCGTTGGTCGGCTCGTCGAGCACCAGCAGGTTGGACGGCGCGGCCAGCGCCTTGGCGAGCAGCAGGCGATTGCGCTCGCCGCCCGAGAGGGTGCGCACGGGCTGGCGCGCCTGCTCGTCGCGAAACAGGTACTCGCGCAGGTAGGTCATGACGTGCATCTGCCGACCGCGCACCAGCAAGTGGTCGTTGCGGTCGGCCAAGATCTCCCACGGCGTCCTGTCGGGATCGAGCGCGGCGCGGCGCTGGTCGATCACGACGGGCACGAGGTTGGCACCGAGCTTCACCGAGCCGGTGTCGGGCTCGAGCTCGCCGATGAGCATGCGCAGCAACGTTGTCTTGCCGGCGCCGTTGGGGCCGATCAGGCCGATGCGGTCGCGGCGGAAGATGCGGGTCGAGAAATTCTCGACTATGGCCCGTTCGCCGAAGCGCTTGGAGATGTTGCGGGCGGTGATAGCGAGCGCGCCCGACTGCTCAGCGGTACCGACCTCGATGGTGGCGCGGCCGGTCGGGCCGATCTGCTGGCGGCGCTGCTTACGCAGCTCACCCAGTGCACGCAGGCGGCCCTCGTTGCGCGTGCGCCGCGCGCGGATGCTCTTGCCCGCCCATTCGGTCTCACGCTCGATCAGGCGGTCGAGCTTGTGCCGCTCGGTCGCCTCGCGGTCGAGGATGGCGCTCGACCAGTCCTCGAACTCGCCATAGCCCCTGTCGAGCCTTCGCACGATGCCGCGGTCGAGCCACAGCACGGCGCGGCTGAGGTTGGCGAGGAAGCGCCGGTCGTGGCTCACCAGCACGTAGGCGCCGTTCCACGCAGAAAGCTTGTCCTCCAGCCATTCGATGGTCGGCAGGTCGAGATGGTTGGTGGGCTCGTCGAGCAGCAGCACGTCGGGCTCGGCCACCAGGGCGCGGGCGATCGCGGCGCGGCGCGCCTCGCCGCCCGACAGCTCGGCGGGATTCTTGGCGCCGTCGAGCTTCACCTCGGTCAGGAGGGCCGCGACGCGGTAGTCCGACGGGCCCAGCGCATCGGCGAGCGCTGCAGCGACGTAATGGCCGACCGTCGGATGGCCGGTGAAATCCGGCTCCTGCGGCAGGGTCGCCACGGTGGCGCCGGGCTGGGCGAAGCGCGTGCCCGAATCGGCGATCGGCTCGCCCGCCAGGATCTTCAGCAAGGTCGACTTACCCGCCCCATTGCGGCCGACCAGGCTCAGCCGCTCGCCAGGCGCGATTCCGAGCTCGACGCCGTCGAGGATGGTCTGGTCGCCCAGGTGGTAGCGGATGCCGGCGAGGGCCAGGAGAGGGGGTTCGGCCATTCTTGATTTGATCTCGAGGGCGCTAAATGGCCGAACCTGTCCACATCGGCAAGGATAACTCACAGGGGTAGAATTGCTGATGCTAAGGGCCGTGGGGGAGCCGAGGCGGATCGAACGCGCCATCAAGCGCCTGCAGGGCGCGCTGAAGGGTATTCCCTCACGCAGCGTGCGGGTCACATGGCGCGGCGGCGAATTGCGCACCACCATCTACTGGGCGCGCGACGATGCCTATTGGTGGGCCGTCGAGCCGAGGCCGGCGCGCGATGCCCTGCTGCTGGGCCACGCGCCCGACGCGCCAGCCAAGCGCGAGAGCATCACCTGCGAGATCAACCTGCCGCGCGCCGGCGCCGACCGGAAAGTCGCCGGCATCATCGCCGCCGACGAGCGCGGCACGCTCTATCTCTGCCACTCCGGCCGCATGGGCGGCTCGCGGCCGGGCCAGCGCAAGTCGGGCTTCCGCGACTTCTTGCGCGATGGCGTGTGGCGCAAGCTCGCCTGGCCCGACGGCGAGGAGACCGAGGCGCTGGTGATCGCTCCGCTCGACAGTCCACGGCTCACCCGCCTGCTTGGACAGTTCGTCGACGCGGTGCGCCGCTTCAAGGCGGGCGAGCCGCCGACCGCGCGCACCGGGCTCTGCGTCGAGCCTGCGATCAGCGACTCGGCGATGGCGGCCTGCGACCGCCGGCTGGTCGACGTGGCATTGCGCGAGGAGCTTGCCAAGCGCGGGCTGTTCGGCGGCGCCGAGGATCTGTTCTCGCTGCGCGGCGAGCGGCCGCAGCCCTTGTTCGCGCTGGTCGCCGACGGCGGGCCCGAGGAGCTCGCCATGGCGGTAGGCTCGCTGTCGCTCGCCTCGGCGCGCGGCGGGCCTGACGTGCGACCGATCCTTGTCGCGCCGGCGGCGCTGGCCGATCCCGATTCCGACGCCTTGCAGGCCCTGCCCTTCGCCTTCGTGCGCTTCCGCTGGCGCGGCGCGCGCGCCGTCTTCGATGGACTGGACGACGCTTTGGAGTAAAGACTGCGTCGATGGTGATGGGCCTGACGACCGGACTATGGGTGAGCGCGCAGGTACGCATCTGCGACCGCGCCTTCATTCCGGCGACCGTGGTGCGGCGCGGCGATCCCGATGCCGGCACGGTGCTGCTGAAGATCAACCGCTTCGAGGCAGGCGTCACCGTCTACACGCAGGCGAGCTCGATGGATGACGGCCCGGCCTGGAGCCGCGGCACCGGTCCCAGCCCGGTGGCCGAAGCCGAGGCTGACGCCTACATCGCCCGGCAAGTTGCGCGCGATCCCGACCTATGGGTGCTCGAGATCGAGGACCACAAGGGGCAGTACCAGCTCGACGGAAAGGTGGTATAGCCCGCCTCAAGATATGCAACCGCGCAGCCCTCCCAAGGTGGGCTTTGCCACAGATTGCACACAGCCCTGGCGTGTAGGTCTACCCTGCGCGCCAATGCGGCAGAGAGGGCTTGCAGCATTGAGCATCGTTGTCGCTTGGCAGGGGCGCAAGCACTTCAACAACGGAGCGTCAAATGGCCAAGGAAAGAGTCGCCGAGATTCAGCTCGTGCGTGACGGCGTGCAGCCGGTTCTCAAGGTCACCGTGCCGAAGGGAACCACGCTTTCCGATACGCTCAAGCTTCAGCCTCAGCTGTCGGACATCCTCGGCAAGCTCAAGGGCTGCCTGCCGTGCAATTCCGGCGTTCCGATCTGGTTCCAGGAGCGCGAGGAGATCGAGAACCTGGTGAAGATCGACCTCGGCACGATGAAGCGCATGTAACGCGGAGGCATCCATGCTCGAGCTCACGCGACCCGAGATCGGGCATGCCGGGATCGGACGCCCGCGAGCCGATCAGCCTGGCGTTGGACTGCTGTTCAACGGCGCGCTGACCGACCTCCTGGGCGTCCGTCCCGATGCCGTCGAGTTTCTCTCGATCATCCCGGAGCGGTTCTGGCAGGACTTCGGCCGCGATCGCAGCGAGCGCTTCGCGCCGCTGCCCGACGAGGTCGCGCTGCTCGACGAGCTCGCCTCGCGTCACACGCTGGTCGCGCACGGCGTCGGCCTCTCGATCGCCAGCGGCTCGACCTTCGACGTCGACCATGTCCGGCAGCTCGCCGACTGGCATCGGCGCTACCGCTTCGCCTGGATCAGCGAGCACCTCTCGGCGGTGCGGGTGCAGACCGAGGTGACGCCCGATCACCATGCCGGCCTGGCGCTGCCACTGGCCTGGGACCGCGACCTGCTCGACATGCTCAGCGAGCGCGTCAATCGGGTCCAGGACATCCTGGGCACGCGGCTCCTGCTCGAGAACGGCGTGGTGCACACGCCGGTGCCCGGCTCGGACATGAGCGAGGAGGATTTCATGAACGCGCTGGTGCGGCGCACCGGTTGCGGCCTGCTGCTCGACCTGCACAACCTCCATGTCAACGCCGTCAATCTCGGCCTCGACGCCGACCGCTTCATCAACGGGCTCGATCTCGACGCCGTCGGCGAGATCCATGTCGCCGGCGGCAACAGCCTGTTCGGCGCCTATCTCGATTCGCATGCCGGCGCCTGCCCGTCCGGCGTCTGGGGCCTGCTCGAGCGCACCGCGCCGCGCTGCCGCAACCTTTTAGGCGTGACCTTCGAGTTCCACGAAACCTATTTTCCGGGGCTGGGCGATGCGGGGGTGCTCGGCCAACTGCAACAGATGCGCGCCGCGCTTGCGGCCTGAAGGGGGGGACTTGCCATGTCGATTGCGGAATTCCAGCGGGCCTTTGCCGACCTGATCGCCTCGCCCGAGCGCTGCGTCGCCCTGCGTGAGGGCGACGCCGACGTGCTCGCGGGCTACGACATGACACCGCGCGAGCGCAAGCGGCTCGAGACCATGGTCCATCACGAGGCGATGTCGGTTAACTGCTCGCTCTATCGCGTCAATCGGCTGATCCCGGTCTACTCGGTGCTGCCCCATTCCTGCCGGTTGCTGGGCGATCGGCTGATGGACGAGCTCGACGCCTTCTGGGCGGCGTCGCGCCACGCCACGCTGCAATATCGCTGGGAATCTTGGCGCTTCGGCCTGTGGCTGGAGGAGCGCATCGCCAAGCGCCTGCTGCCGGGTGGTCCGGTCGAGGATGCGATCCGGCTGGAGATGGCGATGTTCGACGTCCAGGCGGCGGTACGCGGCGGCTGCGGCAGCGGTGGCAGCCGGCGGCGGGTCGTGCTGCTGCGCTACGACCCCGACGAGCTGCTCGATCCCACGATCCCGGCCGAAGAGCTGCAGCCGCTGGCGAGCGGCGTCACCGTGCTGATCGATGCGACAGGCCAGCAGCTCGTGGTCCGGCGCATCGACGACACGCTGAACGGCAAGGTGGCTTGATCTTGCCGGAGCGCGGACCTCCAGGTCCGCTCATTTCGGTCGTCCTGAGCGAAGCGAAAGACCTCGTCGCCGCTTGCAACCGGCATGAGATCCTTCGCCTCGCTCAGAATGACAAGAGCGGACCTGGAGGTCCGCGCTCCGGCAAGAGCACCCGCTACTGCGCCGGCAGCACCGTCATCGGATCGACGGTCTTGCTGCCGCCGCGGCGGACCTCGAAGTGCAGCCGCGGGCTCGCAGCGCCACCGGAGTTGCCGGCCTTGGCGATGGTCTGGCCCCTCTTCACGGCATCGCCCTTCTTGACCAGCAGCGCCTCGTTGTTGCCGTAGGCGGTGATGTAGCCGCCCTGGTGCTGGACCAGCAGCAGGTTGCCGAGATGGGCGACGTCGCTGCCGGCATAGATCACGGTGCCGCCGTCGGCCGCCTTCACCGGGTCTCCAGTGGCCGCCTGGATGTCGATGCCGTCGTTCTTCTGGCCGCCCTGGGTGCCATAGGGCACCAGGACCTTGCCGTGCAGCGGCCAAGCCATGCGCGGCGGCGGCGGGGTGGCCGCAACGGTGGCTTCGGTCTTGCTCGCCTCGGCGGCCGGGCTGAGCGGCGTCGGCTGGCCGGCGGCCGTCTTGTGCTCCGCAGGCTCGCTCTTGGAGCCCGGCGGCGGCGGCAGGTTATCGCGCTTGACCGGGCCGGGCGACGTGGCCGCGGCGGCCTGGGTGGCGCCGCCGGTGTTGTCGGCGACGAACCTGGCGCCGGGCAGCTCGATATACTGGCCTACCTTCAGCGTGTAGGGCGGACCCTTCAGCTTGTTGCGGTCGATGATGGTCTGGGAGGACACGCCGTAGCGCTGCGAGATGCTGTCGACTGTGTCTTTTTCGTTCACGACATAGACGGCAACGGCGTTGGGACCAGCGCCGGAGCCGGGATATTCCATGGTCCCGCCTTTGGGGCCGAACACATTCGAGCAGGCGCCGAGCGCGACCGAGAGCGCCGCCGTTGTACCCAGCGTACGCATCCAGCCGGCCCATCGCGAGGGGTAGCGAGGGGCTCTTTTCATGGACCCATTGTACTGCATCACGATTCCGGCGGGAATCGGGCTTATTCACTCCTTCAGCAATATCGCCAGGGCCTGCTGGTAGGCGACTTCGGCACGGGCCTTGAGCTCGGGCAGGGTGCAGCTGCCGATCGGGTGCTGGACCTTGGTGAAGGGGTAGTCAGGCAGCCCCAGCACGCGCGCGATGTTCCTGGCCGTCACCTCGAAGGGTGTCGTGCAGATCACCACCGCCCGCTTGCCGAGCTGCTCGAAGGAGATGCCGTCGTGCAGACTGCACGTCGAGCAGGACCCTCAATCCCCCAGGCCGGTTATCAAGAAGTCGACCTCCGGCGCCACCTGCGTAAGGGTGTTGGCCGGTGCGGGGGCGCTCGCGTTCTTTTTGGAGGCGAGCTTCACGATGGTGCAGCCGTGGCGCTGCACGAAGAGCTGGGCCACTTCGTTCAGCATCTCCTCGGCATTGAGCTTGCCGTTCTCCAGGATGCCGATGCGCGCGCCGTCGAGCTTGGCGAGCTTGGGCGCGCGTGTCCGCTTTTTCGTGGCCGTGGTCGAGGTGGGGGCGTAGAGCTGCATAGGTTCCTCCTACTTCTTTTGGCGGATCGCGGCGTGCTGCATGATCGAGCCGCGGCCGCGGCTCCATGACGGCAGAAAACATGAATGGCCGCCGGCGTCGCCGCCGCCCAGCGTGATCAATATGTCGTCGGGGTTGAGGCCACGATGCAGGAAGCCCTGCTCGGCCAGCGCATGAGCGCCTTCGCCATGCTGCGCGTCGTATTCGCGGTCGCGGAACTTGCCGACGTCCTTCATGCCCTCGACCGAGCGCTTGGCGTGGGTGAACAGGAACTCCTGCGCCTGCCGTCGCGTCCAGCCAGCGCCGGCCACGATCTGCAGGTGCTCCGGCGCCAGGATCACCACGCTCTGGCCCAAGGTGATGCAGCCGTAGTTGGCCATGGCGTCGGCCACCGAGCCCAGAACCTGCTCTGGCGTGTTGCCGCCATGGTTCTCGACATTGCAGAAGCCGCCGGCGGCGTACACCGTGACGCTGGAAACGCCCGCGGCGTAACCCTGCTCCTGGCAGAGCGGCGGCCAGGGATTGCCGCGGGTACGCTCGGCGATGCAGAGGCTGTACTTGCCTGGGTTGCCTTGCGTCGACTTGTCGGAGATGCCGGGCAGCATCTGGAAGACGTTGCGCAGGATCAGCCGCGTCGCCCGGCCGATCGTGGCGTTGGGCCGGTTGCCCGGGCCGAACAGGTTGACGCCCGCATTCATGCCGATCTCGTCGGCGATCGGACCGCTCACCAGCACCAGCGGGGCCGAGCCGCCGGTGCTGGCAGTCGAGCCGTGGAAGTTGAACGGCTCGCGGTCCATGGCCTCGAAGGCCGCGACCAACACCGGGAAATACGCCGGCAGGCAGCCCGCCATGACGGCGTTGACGGCGGCGGCGTGCAGGGAGAGTTCGAGCCCGGTCGCGGGGTGCTTGGCGATGACGGTCTCGGCCGGGCGATCGTCGGCGGCCAGCATCGCGTGCACGCGATCGACCTGCGGCGGCACGACCGGCAGGCCGTCGGTCCAGCCCTGGTCGTAGCAATAGTCGATGGCGGCGAGCAGATCGTCCGGCACCTCATGGATGCGGGCTGCTGCTGCGGGCATCGCGTGGTCCCCCCGTTGATGACTAGCGTATGTGTAGCACGTCTTACAGGAGCGCGGGCCTCTGGCCCGCTCGTGAGCGGGCCAGAGGCCCGCGCTCCCGTTAGCCCTGCCCCAGCACCGGCAATGCGCCGGCCACCAACGGGACGAACCGCACCGGCATCAGCGTATCGCGCTGCAGACCGCTCTCGCTTTTCACGATGCGCTCGACGACCTGCGCGGTCGGATCGCGGCCGACCGGCACGATCAGGATGCCGCCCACCGCGAGCTGGTCGATCAGCGCCTGCGGGCGCTCCTCGGCGGCGGCGGTGACGATGATGCGGTCGAACGGCGCCTGGCCTGCCCAGCCCTTGGTGCCGTCGCCGACGTCGAACACGACGTTGTAGATGCCGAGATTGATCAGGAGCTTCTCGGCTTCGCGCGACAATGGCTTGAAACGCTCGACGCTGTAGACGCGGCGCGCCAGCTTGGCGAGCACGGCCGCCTGGTAGCCCGAGCCGGTGCCGATCTCGAGCACTTTCATGCGCGGACCGACATTCAGCGCCTCGGTCATGGCGGCGACCACCAATGGCTGGCTGATGGTCTGGCCGAAGGCGATGGGAAGCGCCGTATTCTCCCAGGCGCGCTCGGCGAAGGCCGGCGTCACGAAGCGCTCGCGGTCGACCGCGGCGATGGCGGCGAGCACCCGCTCGTCCGAGATGCCCGACTGCCGCAATTCGGCGATCAGGCGCTGCATGGCCGGGGCGTTCACGGCCTGCCCCTCTCAGTCCTTGGCGAAGTGCGCCGCGAGCTTGTGGCGCGTCGCCTCGTGGGTGAGGTCGAGATGCAGCGGCGTCACCGAGACGTAGCCCGAGCGCACCGACGTGAGGTCGCTCTCGTCGTCGTGCTCATGCGCACCCGGCGCATAGGCGATCCAATAGTAGGTCCCGCCGCGCGGATCGGTGCGCTCGACGATGTGGCCGCCGAAGCCGCGCACGCCCTGGCGCGTCACCCGCACGCCCTTGACGGCCGACGGCACGACGTCGGGGAAGTTGACGTTGATCAGGACGTTGCGCGGTATCTCCATGTCCAGTACGCGGCGGGCCACGTCGGCGCCGAACTGGGTGGCTGTATCCCACTTCACCGGATGGGGATGGGTATAGGTCTGGCTGAAGGCGATCGAAGGGATGCCGAGCAGGCAGCCTTCCATGGCGCCGGCGATCGTGCCGGAGTAGGTGACGTCGTCGGACATGTTGCCACCGCGGTTGACGCCGGAGAGCACGATGTCGGGCTTGTGGTCACGAAGCAGGTGCTTGACGGCGAACAGCACGCAGTCGGTCGGCGTGCCTTCCAGCGCATACTTGGCCTCGCTGAGCTGGCGGGCGCGCACCGGATGGGTGAGCGACAGCGAATGGCCCGCACCGCTCTGGTTGTACTCAGGCGCCACCACCCAGACGTCCTTTGAGAGCTGGGTGGCGATGTCGATCATCGCCTCCAGGCCGGGCGCGTTGATGCCGTCGTCGTTGGTGACGAGGATGCGCTTGCGCGCGATGTCCTGCGGCGTCACTTGCGCTTGCCCCCAGCTACTCCGCTGATAGGCGCCGGCAGTGCGGCAAGTTCGCCCATGTAGGGCCGCAGCGCCTCGGGGATCGTCACCGAACCGTCCTCGTTCTGGTAGTTCTCCAGGACCGCGATCAGGGTACGGCCGACCGCGAGGCCCGAGCCGTTCAGCGTATGCACGAAGCGCGTTCCCTTGCCTTCCTTGGGCCGGAAGCGCGCATTCATGCGGCGTGCCTGGTACTCACCGCAGTTCGAGCAGCTGGAAATCTCGCGATAGGCATTCTGGCCGGGCAGCCAGACTTCGATGTCGAAGGTCTTGCGCGAAGCCGGGCCCATGTCGCCACCGCACAGCACGATGGTGCGGAACGGCAGACCAAGGCGCTTCAGCACCTCCTCGGCGCGGCCGGTCATGCGCTGGTGCTCGGCGTCCGACTGCTCGGGCGTAGTGATGCTCACCAGCTCGACCTTGGGGAACTGATGCTGGCGGATCATGCCGCGCGTGTCCTTGCCGGCCGCGCCCGCCTCGGAGCGGAAGCACGGCGTGAAGGCGGTGAAGCGCAGCGGCAGGTCCTTCTCCTCGACGATGGTGTCGTTCACCAGATTGGTGAGCGGCACCTCGGCCGTCGGCACCAGCCAGAAGCCGTTGTCTGTATGGAACATATCCTCGGCGAACTTGGGCAGCTGTCCGACGCCGTAGGCGGCGTTGTCGCGCACCAACAGCGGCGGGTTGACCTCGGTGTAGCCGCCCTCCTCCGAGGTGTGCAGGTCGAGCATGAACTGCGCGATGGCCCGCTCCAGCCGGGCGAGGTGCTTCTTGAGGAACACGAAGCGCGCGCCGGAGATCTTCGCGGCCGACGCGAAGTCCATCTCGCCGGTGGCCTCGCCCAACGCCACATGGTCCTTGGGCTGGAAGGGGAAGTTGCGCTGACTGCCGACGCGGCGGATCTCCACGTTAGACGTCTCGTCGACGCCGTCGGGCACGTCGTCGAACGGCAGGTTGGGCAGCACCTCCAGGCGATGCGTCAGCTCCTCGTCGAGGCGCTGGGCCTCGGCCTCGCCCTTCTTCAGGGTGGCTTCGAGGGAAGCGACCTCGGCCATCAGCGCGTCGGCGGGCTCGCCCTTGCCCTTGGCGATGCCGATCTGGCGGCTGAGCGCCTTGCGCTGGGCCTGTGCGGCCTCGCTTTCGGAGATGGCGGCACGGCGGCGCTTGTCGATCTCGAGCAGTTCGGCCGACAGCGGCGCCAGGTTGCGCTTCTTCAGACCGGCGTCGAACGCAGCGGGATTCTCCCGGATGAAACGGATGTCGTGCATGATCAGCTACCGGCCGCGTCGCCCTTGTTCTCGGCTTCCTCGGCCTTCTTGTCCTCTTCGTCGCGTTTCTTCTCGATCCAGCGGCCGATCAGGATGCTGATCTCGTAGAAGGCGAGCAGCGGCGCGGCGAGAGCGAGCTGGCTCACCACATCGGGCGGCGTCAGGACCGCGGCGACGACGAAGGCGATGACGATGGCGTAGCGCCGCTTGGCGCGCAGCGCCTCGGTGCTGACGATGCCGACGCGCACCAGCAGGGTCAGCAGCACCGGGACCTCGAAGGCGAAGCCGAACGCAAAGACGAGCTGCAGGACGCGCTCGAGATAGTCCGACGAGCGCAGCGTCTTTTCGATGTCGGGCGGCACGTACTGCGTCAGCATGAAGTTGATCACGTACGGCATGACGATGTAGTACATCGCCAGGCAGCCGGCATAGAACATGAACGGCGTGGCGATCAGGAACGGCAGGAAGGCCTTCTTCTCGTGCCGGTAGAGGCCGGGTGCCACGAACAGCCAGATCTGCACGGCGATCAGCGGGAAGCCCACGATCAGCGACATCATCGCCGAGAGCTTCACCGTGACGAAGAAGAACTCAAAGATGTCGAGGACGACGACCTTGTAGCCGTCACTGGTTGCCGGCTGGATCAGGAACGAGAAGATCGGCTTGGCGAAGTAGAAGGTGACGAAGAACACCAACATGAAGCCGATGAGCGCGTAGATCAGGCGTTTGCGCAGCTCGATCAGGTGATCGAGCAGCGGCATCGGCTTGTCGTCTTCGGGTCCGTCGTGAACTTGGGTCAAGTGAGGTCTTTGCGGCCTGGGTGCCGCGTTATGCCGCCCTTTGCAGGGCAATTCAAAGCGCTAATTGGCGCCTCTAGCCAGCCGCCGCGGCCTTGGCCGGCTTCTCTTCCTGTGAGGAAGGCGACGACGACTCAGCCACTGCGGCCGGAGCCGGTTCGGATAGCGGCTCGCTGGTGATAGGCGCCGATTCGGCAACCGCAGGCGCCGCCTCGGCGACCGCCGGCTGCGGCTCGGCCGCGATCTGCGGGGCCGATTCCGGCTCAGCCAGCGGATTGTCGAAGGAACTCTTGGCCTCGTTGTAGGCCTTCTCGCCCTCGGCCATGCCTTCCTGGATGGCGCTCTTGATCTGCTTGGTCGGATCGAGCGACTGCAGGTCGAGCCCCGAGGTGCCCTCGAGCTGCTTCTTCACGTCGTCGAGCTCAGACTGGCGCACCATCTCATCGACATGGCCACGGAACTCCGCCGCCATGCCGCGCATCTGGGCCATCCATTTGCCCCAGCTGCGCAACATGCCCGGCAGCTCCTTGGGGCCGATCACGACCAAGGCGACGATCGCGATGACCAGGAGTTCGGGGCTGTCGATACCAAACATCGGCGTTCAGGCCCTGCTCAGGCCTACGCTAGACCTTGGCAGCGCTGTCCTGGTGGACCTGGCTGCCCGACGGCGGAGTCGTCGTTGCCTGGGCCGAGATCGGCTTGGCGGCGTCGCCAGGCTGGCCGGCGGCTTGCGCCGGCGGCGTCTCTTCCCCTTGGCCGCCCACGCCCTTCTTGAAGGCAGACAGGCCCTTGCCGAAGTCGCCCATGAGCGACGAAATCTTGCCGCGGCCGCCGAACAGCAGCAGCACGACGGCCAGCACGATTAGCCAGTGCCATACGCTGAGGCTACCCATATCCCAATGCTCCCAAAAACGTTTGCGATCGGCGTGACGCTGATTATGGCATCCCGCCGGAAGGCCCGGCAACCAGTCGAATAAGGCTCTTTGTGGGCCTCGATGGCCCGTCAGCGCCCCGTTTCGTCGACGGCCAGCGGCTCGTCGGCCTCGTCCTCGCTCGGTACGAGCGGCAGGTCGGGCTCCTCGGGCCGGAATATGGGGGGCTGCGAGCGCGGGTCCAAGAGGCCTGCGGCTTTAAGCTCCTCCTGGCCCGGCAGGTCGTCGAGGCTGGGCAGCCCGAAATGCTCCAGGAAGAAGTCGCTGGTGCCCCAGGTCACCGGCTTGCCGGGGGCGCGGCGGCGACCCATCGGCTTGATCCAGTTCTGCTCGAACAGGAGATCGAGCGTGCCCTTGCTCAGGCCGACGCCACGCACCTGCTCGATCTCGGCGCGCGTTACCGGCTGGTGATAGGCGATGATGGCCAGGGTCTCGACCGCGGCGCGCGACAGCTTGCGCGTCACCGGCCGCTCGATCTTGAGCTTCTCCGACAGGTCGGGCGCGGTACGGAAGGCCCAGCCGCCCGCGACCTGCACCAGGTTGACGCCGCGGCCGGCATACATCTCGGCGAGGTCGGCGATCAGGCGCTTCACGTCGGCGTCGTTGGGCAGGCGGTCGGCCAGCTCCTTCTCGTCGAGCGCCTGGGTGCCGGCGAAAACCAGCGCTTCCAGGAGCCGCAGATGCTGGGCGTGATCGGGCGAAACGACGTCGGTGACCGCGCCTTCCGCCGCCTTCGCCGCAACGGCTCCGCCAGCCATGGCCGCGGCAGCAGCGAGGGGCTCTGCCGTGACGGGCTGCTCGTCAGCAGCTTGCTCCGCGGTCTCGGTCTCGGTCTCCGTCTCTTCTTCCTCGTCGACATCATCGTCGTCGTCGACATCGTCATCGTCTTCGTCGTCTTCTTCCTCGTCGTCGGCCTCTTCCTCATCGGCCTCTTCGTCGACGATTTCCTCATTGTCGGTTTGCGACTCGGCAGACTCGTCCTCGACCACTTCGGACTTCTGCTTGGCAGCCTCGACGGCAGCGACCTCGCCCGTGTCCGGCTCGAAGATCTCGGCGGTCTCGGAGTTCGGCTTCTCTTGTTCTGACATGGAGAGCCCTGTCACCGTTGCTCAGTACGTTTACGCAAATAGATCGGGCCGAAGCGCTCGGTCTGGCGCAGCTCGAGCTGGCCGTCCTTGGCAAGCTGCAGGCCTGCGACGAAGGTCGAGGCCATCGCCGAGCGCCGCTTGGTCGGATCGGTGAGGCCGGCCGGCAGAAAGGCTTCGAGCGTCTGCCAGTCGATGGCGATGCCCAGCATGCGGCCCAGCCGCTCGGCCGCTTCCTCGACCGAGAAGAACTGCATGGGCTGGATCTGATAGGTGTCGGCATCCTTGGGCCGCACCTGGTGACCGTAGGCCGCCAGCAGGTCGTAGAGCTTCACGTCCCAAACGGCGCGGCGCACGACGACGACGCCTTCGGGCTGCCCGCGGGAAAAGATGTCCTTGCCGAGCTGCGGGCGGGCCATCAGGCGCACGCCCGCCTCCTGCATGGCTTCGAGGCGACGCAGCTGCCATTGCAGGGCGTCGGCCATCTCCTGGCCCGACGGCTCCTCGCCGGCCGGCGGCTCGGGCAGCAGGAGGCGCGACTTCAGGTAGGCGAGCCAGGCCGCCATGACGAGATAGTCGGCGGCGAGCTCCAGGCGCATCCGGCGGGCCTGGGCGACATGGGCGAGGTACTGGTCGACCAGGGCCACCATGGAGATGCGGCGCAGGTCGACCTTTTGGTCACGCGCCAAGCTCAACAACAGGTCGAGCGGGCCCTCGAAGCCTTCCAGATTGACTATCAGCTCGCCTTCGCCCGGCGCGATCACGTCCGGACCGGCGGCGGCGAAGTTGTCGTTGGGCGGGCTTTGAGCGTCACTCATATGAGACCCGTTTATGCCATCGATGGCGGGCACCGCCACAGGATTTGGCCCCGCCTTATCCCCATTCCCCCAACATGGTCGCGAGCCGGGCGGCGACGTCGGCGAGGCCCGTCTTGCCGGCCGGATTGCGATGCCGGGCAAGGAAGGAACGGCCGGCCGCGAACCGTGCTGCCGCCTTTTCGGTCATGGCGCCGGTGCGGTCGGCGATTCCGGCCATCTCGTCCATACGGCCATTACAGTGCAGGGCGATGTCGCAGCCTGCGGCAAGGCAGCGCTCGGCGCGCTCGGCCAGCGAGCCGCCCAGCGCCTGCATGGAAAGGTCGTCGCTGAGCAGCAGGCCGTCGAAGCCGATATGGCCGCGAATGACCTCCTTCACGCCCCGTGCCGATACAGTGATGGCGTTGGCGGGATCGATGGCGTCGAACAGCAGATGGGCCGTCATGGCCCAGGGCAGGTCGGCCAGAAGCTTGAACGGCAGGAAGTCGGTGCGCTCCAGCTCCGCACGCGAGGCCGTCACGCGCGGCAGCGACAGGTGGCTGTCGACCGTGGCGCGGCCGTGGCCGGGCATGTGCTTGATCACCGGCATGACGCCTTCGGCCAAAAGTCCCTCGGCGGCGGCGCGGCCGAGCGCGGCGACAGGCTCGGGCCGGGCGGCGTAGGCGCGGTCGCCGATCGCAGCATGGGTTTCGGGGAAGCCGATATCGAGCACCGGCAGGCAGTCGACGTCGACGCCGATCGAGGCGACGTCGGCTGCGAGCAGGCGCGCGTTGAGCCGCGTCGCCTCCAGTCCGAGTTCGGGATCACGGGCATACAGGTCGCCCAGGAGGCGCGCCGGCGGCGCCTTGCGCCAGTGCGGCGGCCGCAGGCGCGCGACGCGGCCGCCTTCCTGGTCAATCAGCACCGGCGCGTCGGCGCGCGCCACCGACGAGCGCAGCTCGTCGACCAGCCGATGCGTGCGCTCGGGCGTGTCGACATTGCGCGCGAACAGGATGAAGCCCAGCGGATCGGCATCCCGAAAGAACGCGCGCTCGTCGGCCGTGAGATCGGCACCGGCGCAGCCGAAGATGACGGCTCGGGGACTCATCTCATCGTCTTCCGGACCGCGCGCATCCTGCGCGCTCAA
>NZ_BKAJ01000042.1 GCF_007992495.1 Reyranella soli | reverse complement strand
TCATGAGCGCGCAGGATGCGCGCGGTCCGGAAAAGCATGATCAACGCGCCGGCGGGATCAGCACGCAGTCGGCTTTGCGGGTCTTGAGCGTGCTGCAGACGTTCTGCGCCTGCTTCTCGTCGAGCGGGCCGCCCTGGACCCGGTACCACACGCCCTTGTCGCCGAGATCGACGCGCACGGCCTGCATGCGCAGGTTGGCCATCACGTCGCCATGGGCGCTCTGCAGGCGCGCCCAGGTCGACTTGGCGACGTCCTCGTTCTTGACGGACGCGACCTGCACGCGCCAGCCGCCGACCGGACCCGACATGTTGTCGATCAGGCTGGCAATGCTGGGCCCGCTCTCGGTCGCGGCGGGTTTGGTCTCGGTCACCGCCGGCGCAGGCGCAGGGGCGCCGCTGCCCGGCGTCACCGAGGCCGGCGTCGCGGCCTGAAGCGGCGTCGGGGTTTTGCCGGCGACCTCGGCATCGGGCGGCTTGGGAGCGGCCGGCGCGGGCAGGATTCCGCCCGCCGGCAGCTTGGGATTGGTCGGACCGGGCAGCAGCTTCTCGGGCTGGGCCGGCACGGTGTTGGGCTGCAGGCGGTTGAAGACTTCCTTGTCCTGGTTCGGGACGGTGAGTCCGCCGGCATTCTCGGGCTTGATCCGCGACGGCGTCGCCGGAGCCTGCACGACCAGGGGCTCCAGCCCCCGGCCGCCTGCCTTCACATCCTGGTTGTGCGCCCACCACACGACCGAGCCGAAGCTCGCGATGGCGGCGATCGAGACCATGACGGTGAGGATCTGGCCACGCCGTCGGTTCACGCGCATTAGCAGAGAATCGCGCGGTGGCGGCGGGATGGAATCGGGTTCGTGCGCGACGGGCCTGGCCGGCGGATCGAGCCGTACGGAAGCTACCGACTCGCTCGGCCGGTAGATGGTTGGACCGTCGCCGGAGGGGGACCGGCGGATGTGCATTTTTTCCTTATCTCATCTCTTCGACGGGTGTTACGCCGAAGACCTTCAATCCCGATCCTATCACAAATCCGATTCCCTGTACCAACGCCAGTCTCGCCCGTGTGAGCTCGGCGTCACCCTCGACCACGAAACGCAAGCCGGGCTCCTCACGGCCGCGCGTCCAATGGGCATGGAAGGCGGCGGCCAGTTCATAGAGATAGAAAGCAATCCGGTGGGGTTCATGGGCGGTGGCGGCGGCATCGACCTGGCGCGGCCACTGGGCGATCAGGCGGATGAGGGCCAGCTCGCCGGCGTCGCCCAGACGATCTAATGGAGCGCTGTCCAGTCCATCGATCGCGACGCCGGCGGCGGCTGCCTGCCGCAACACGGAGCGAGTCCGTGCATGCCCATACTGGACGTACCAAACCGGATTATCGCGTGACTGTTCTGTGGCCTTTGCTACATCGAAGTCGAATGACGCGTCGTTCTTGCGTGTCAGCATCGTGAAACGCACGACATCTGGTCCGACCTCGTCGAGCAGATCGCGCAATGTAACAAATGTACCAGCGCGCTTGGACATGCGGACCATCTCGCCGTTCTTCATCACGCGCACGAGCTGGCAGAGCTTGACGTCGAGCTCGCCCTTGCCCTCGGTGATGGCGGCCACTGCCGACTTCTGGCGCTTGACGTAGCCGCCATGGTCGGCGCCCCAGACGTCGATCATGTCGGCAAAGCCGCGGCGGAACTTGTCGAAGTGATAGGCGATGTCGTTGGCGAAGTAGGTCCAGCTTCCGTCGGATTTCTTCAGAGGCCGGTCCACGTCATCGCCGAACTTCGTCGACCGGAAGAGCGTCTGCTCGCGATCCTCCCAGTCGTCGGGCTTCTGGCCCTTGGGCGGATCGAGTCGACCGGTGTAGATCAGCCCTTGCCGGCTCAGCTCCTGGAAGGCGCGGTCGACGGCTCCGGAATCGACGATGGCGCGTTCGGAGGTATAGACGTCCATGCGCACGCCAAGCGTGTCGAGGTCGGTCTTGATCTCGGCCATCAGCATGTCGATGGCGAAGTCGCGCATGACCGGCAGCCAGTCCGACTGCGGCTTGTCGATCCAGCGTGCGCCGTCGCGCTTGGCGATCGCCGCGCCCACTTCCTTCAGGTACTCGCCGGGATAGAGGCCTTCGGGGATGTCGCCGATCACATCGCCCAGCGCCTCCTTGTAGCGCAGGAAGGTCGACTGCCCGAGCTTGTCGACCTGTGCGCCGGCGTCGTTGATGTAGTACTCCTTGGTGACGGCGTAGCCTGCCTTGGCGAGCAGGTTGGCGAGCGCATCGCCCACCACCGCGCCGCGCGCGTGAGCGACGTGCAACGGGCCCGTCGGATTGGCCGACACGTACTCGACATTGACCTTGGCGCCCTGCCCCATCTGCGAATCGCCATAGGCGATGCCCGCCTTGAGGCAGTCGCGCAGCCGATCGCGCCAGAAGGAGTCGGCGATCTTGAGGTTGATGAAGCCCGGTCCCGCGACCGCGCCATCGACCACGTCGGCGTTGGCCTTGAGGCGCGCCAGCAGCGGCTCGGCGATGTCGCGCGGCTTCTTCCTGGCGGCCTTTGCCAACACCATGGCGGCGTTGGTGGCGATGTCGCCATGCGCGGCATCGCGCGGCGGCTCGGCCGTGATGGCGGAAAAATCGAGCTCCGACGGCAATTCGCCGGCCGCCTGCATGGCGCGCAGAGCGGCCTCGATCTCGCCGATGAAATGGCGGTACGGGTTCATGGGGCGGGGGTATTGCTGAAATGGCAACGTTTGTCATCCCGCCCGCTCCGCCCTTCTCTTCACCTCCGCCGTCACACGGGGGAGGCCGGGAGGGGGAAGGCGACAGTCAAGCTGTCGGCCGGGGTGAGATCATGACGTCGAAATTTTAGAGACCGCGTGTGGGGCTTTCCCCCCTCCCTACCCTCCCCCGTATGACGGGGGAGGAGAATGAGGGCGGTGGTCAATTGTACAAATCGAAGAGCCGCCGGTGCTCGTCCAGGGCATAGCGGTCGGTCATGCCGGCGATGTAGTCGGCGACGATGCGGGCGCGGGCTGCGCGTTCAGCGGCCTCGGCGCGCTCGCGCCAGGGCGGCGGCAGGCAGTTGGGCTCGGCGCACAGCAGGCCGAACAGGTCCATCACGACACGTCGCGCCTTGGAGTGCGAGCGGTTGAGATGCCAGTGCTCGTACATGCGGCCGTACAAGAACTTCTTCACGACGCGGTCGGTCTCGACCATGCGCTCGGAGAAAGCGACGACCGGCCGGCCGAGCGCCCGGATGTCGACGACCGACTTGGGCTTCGCGTCGGCCAGCCGACGCCTTGTCTCGGCCATCACGTCCTCGACCATGGCGTTGATCACGCGGCGCACCGCCTCGTGGACCAGGCGGCTCTCGCCCAGCCCGGGATACTTCTTCGACACCAGCGCGAACATCTCGCCGACCAGCGGCAAGTCTAAGAGGTCGGCGACGCCGAACAGGCCGGCGCGCAGGCCGTCGTCAATGTCGTGGTTGTTGTAGGCGATGTCGTCGCTCAGTGCCGCGACCTGCGCCTCGGGGCCGGCATGGCCTTCGAGCTCGAGGTCGTGGTCCTGGCAGTATTCGACGATGGCAGCCGGCAGATCCTCGAGCGTGCGCCCATCCTTGAGCAGCGGCCCGTTGTGCTTGACCGCGCCTTCCAGAGTCTCCCAGGTGAGGTTGAGTCCGTTGAACTCGGCGTAGCGCTCCTCAAGCTTGGTGAGGATGCGGAGGGTCTGGGCATTGTGGTCGAAGCCGCCGAACGGTTTCATCGCCGCGTGCAGCGCCTCCTCGCCGGCATGGCCGAACGGCGTGTGGCCGAGATCGTGGGCGAGCGCCACGGCCTCGCCGAGATCCTCGTCGAGATGCAGCGTGCGGCAGATGGTGCGCGCGATCTGCGCCACTTCCAGCGAATGGGTCAGCCGCGTCCGGTAGTGATCGCCCTCGTGATAGACGAAGACCTGGGTCTTGTGCTTGAGCCGGCGGAACGCCGTCGAATGGATGATGCGGTCGCGATCGCGCTGGAACGGGCTGCGGCTGGGGTCCTCGCTCTCGGCATGCAGGCGGCCGCGGCTCTGCCACGGCAGGGTGGCGTACGGCGCCAGGGCCTCGCGTCGCCACAACTGCTCCGCCACTCGACCTCCTGAAAGCGTGCGGCGCGGTTTTACGCCTTCGCGAGGCCGCCAACAACCGAGGCTATTTCACCAATGTAACAGGCACTTTGACGTGGGCGATCACGTCCTGGGCCACCGAGCCCAGCAGCACGCCGGCAAGGCCGGTATGGCCGCGCGTGCCGAGCACGACCAGGCCTGCGCCCAGCTTGTCGACGTAGTCGCTCACGATCTCGCCCTGACGGCCGACACCGATATGGACCTTGGCCGCGACGCCGGCCTTCTTGGCGATCTCGCTCGCCGTGGCCAGGCCCTTCTGGCCCTCCTCGCGGTGATGGGCGTCGATCTGGTCCTTGGACACGAAGGTGGCGATGGCGCCGCCCAGGTTGGGCTGCACGTTGAGCAGGTGCAGCTCGGCGGCGAGGCCGGCATCGAGCAGGTCGCAGGCATGGCGCACGGCGCGATCGGAGGTGCCCGAGCCGTCGACGGCGACGAGAATGGCCTTCATCTTCGCCATGTCCGCTACTCCTTCCGCCCTTCGGCCGCGAGATCGACCGGTTCGGCGTGCCTCTTCGCCTTGGCCCGTCGCTGCAGCCAGTAGCCGAGCGCCACCGTGATGACCGCGCCGCCGATCTCGAACCACATCTTGTGATTGGGGATTCTGGCTGCGAGCCACTCCATGTAAGCGGGATCGGTCGCCAGAACCTCGCCCGCGATGTAGCCCAGCAGGCCGCCGCCAGCGATGACGATGATCGGGAAGCGGTTGAGCAGCAGCATGATCAGGGTGGCGCCGAAGATGATCAGCGGGATGCTGATCAGCAGGCCGAGCACGATCAGGGTGACGTCGCCGTGCGCGGCAGCGGCGATGGCAATGGCGTTGTCCAGGCTCATCACCGCATCGGCGATGATGATGGTGCGGATGGCGCCCCACAGCGAGCCCGCCCCTTTGACGCCGTCGCCGTGCTCTTCCTCGCCCTGCACCAGCTTGACGCCGATCCACAGCAGCAGGAGCCCGCCGATCAGCTTCAGGTAGCCGATCTTCAGGAGCTGATCGACGATCAGCACGAAGATGATACGCAGGATGATGGCGCCGGCGCTGCCGATCAGGATGGCCGGCTTCTGATGACGCTTGTCGAGGTTGCGGCAGGCCAGCGCGATGACCAGGGCGTTGTCGCCCGAGAGTATGATATTGACCAGGATGATCTGAGCCAGGCCGCTCCAGAAGTGGGCCGTTAGTTCGAATCCCATGTCCCGCAGACTCCGTCCCTGTTATTTCCCGCACGGTCCGGCGACTGGTCCTGCGCCCCCACTGACCGATCTTCATTGCGCCGGTCGAAGGTGTTAGTTCAGCGTCTTCCGGGGAGCAAGCCAAACCGGACAGGGCCGGAGACGAAATCGCATGGCGAGCAGCGCGGGCTACAACAAGATGTTCCCCGTCTCATGGACGGAACTGCACCGCGATGCCCGGGCACTTGCCTGGCGGCTGGCCGATCTCGGGCCGTTCAAGGGGCTGGTGGCCATCACCCGTGGAGGGCTGGTGCCGGCCGCCATCATCGCTCGTGAGCTGAACCTGCGACTGATCGACACCGTCTGCTGCTCGACCTACGACCGCATGGAGCGCGGCGCCAAGGTCGAGCTCTTGAAGGGCACCTCGGCCGAGAACGACAAGGGCGAGGGTTGGCTGATCGTCGACGACCTGGTCGATACCGGGGTCACCGCGCGGGCCGTGCGGGCGCTCCTGCCCAAGGCCCATTTCGCTACGGTCTATGCCAAGCCCGCCGGTCGGCCGACGGTCGACAGCTATATTACAGAGGTGAGCCAGGACACCTGGATCCTTTTCCCGTGGGACCAGGAGGCGGTGATGGCCAAGACGATCATAGAGCTGAAAGGTAGCCAGCAATGAAAAGCTGGATCATCCCCTCGCCCAAAGGCATCGATTCGCTGACGCTGGCCGAACGCCCGGATCCCACGCCGGGTCCTCGCCAGGTGCTGGTGCGGGTGCGGGCGACGTCGCTCAACTATCGCGACCTGATCACCGTGGAAGGCAGCTCGGCGCGGGCCGCACCGAAGCCCGACCTGGTGCCGTTATCGGACGGCGCAGGCGAGGTCGTGGCGGTCGGATCAGGCGTTACGCGGATCAAGGCCGGCGACCGGGTAGCGGGCTGCTTCATGCAGAAGTGGGTGGGTGGCGCCATCGACGAGGTCGCCCAGGCCTCGGCGATGGGCGGCGCCATCGACGGCATGCTGACCGAGCTTGCCGTGCTGGAAGAGGACGGCGTGGTCCGCCTGCCCGACCATCTCAGCTTCGAGGAAGGCGCCACGCTGCCGTGCGCTGGCGTCACGGCCTGGCATGCGCTGGTCGAGATCGGCGAGATCAAGGCGGGTGACACCGTGCTGGTGCTGGGCTCGGGCGGCGTCTCGATCTTCGCGCTGCAGTTCGCGCGGATGTTCGGCGCGCGCGTGATCGCGACCTCGGGATCCAAAGCCAAGGCCGAGCGGGCGAAGAAGATGGGCGCGCAAGCGGTGATCGACTATCGCGCCATGCCCGACTGGGACCAGGAGGTCATGCAGCTGACCGGCGGCCGCGGCGTCGACATCACGGTCGAGGTCGGCGGCGCGGGCACCCTGCCGCGATCCTTCATGGCGACGCGGATCGCCGGGCGCATCGCCGTGATCGGCCTGCTGACGGGTGCCGGCGCGCAGGTCGACCCGATGCCGATCCTGCGGCGCAACCTCCGCGTCCAGGGCCTCTATGTCGGCAACAGGCAGATGTTCGAGGCCATGAACCGCGCCATCGAGGCGGACGGTCTAAAACCTGTCATCGACAAGGTGTTTCCTTTCGCTGAGGCAAAGGACGCCTATCGGCACATGAAGAGCCAGAACCACTTCGGCAAGATCGTGATTTCACACGGGTAGGAGCCAATGCAAAACCTCTGGTCCGACAGCGACGCCAAGGCCGCGATCGCCCAGCATGCCGCCAAGGGGATCGGCGAGGACCTGGCGTTGCGCGTCTACACGACACGCTTGCTGGGCAGCGAGCCACGACTGGTGCTGCATGGCGGCGGCAATACCTCGGTGAAGACCAAGATCGCGGATATCACCGGCGCGCCGGTCGACGTGCTGTGCGTAAAAGGCAGCGGTTGGGACATGGGCACGATCGAAGCGCCCGGCCTGCCGGCGGTGCGTCTCGAACCGTTGCGCGAGCTGGTCGGGCTGCAGGCGCTGTCGGACGAGGACATGGTCAACGTCCAGCGCTGCAACCTTTTGGACAGTAAGTCGCCCAACCCGTCGGTCGAGACGCTGTTGCACGCCTTCCTGCCGCACAAGTTCATCGACCACACGCATTCCAACGCCGTGCTGGCGCTGACCGACCAGCCCGACGGCGAGGCGCTGGCGGCCGACGTCTACGGCAAGCGAGCGGCGATGGTGCCCTACGTCATGCCGGGCTTTGCCCTCGCCAAGAAAACCAACGAAATCGCGCGGAAGAATCCCGACGTCGAAGGGCTGATCCTGCTGAAGCACGGCATCTTCTCGATGGGCGCCACGGCGGAAGAAGCCTATGTGCGCATGATCGACCTGGTGACGCTGGCGGAGAAGCGGCTGGCCAAGGAGACGCGCAAGATCTTCGCCGGCGCATCGCTGCCCGGGACGATCGCGAGCGCGGCCGATGTGGCACCGATCCTGCGCGGCTTGATCTCCCTGCCCGCCAAGGACGGCGGCCGCGAGGCGGCACAGCGCTTCGTGTTCGAGTTCCGCACCAACCCCGGCATCCTGGCCTTCGTCGGCGGCAAGGAGATCGCGCGCTACAGCCAGCAGGGTCCGGTGACGCCCGATCATGCGATCCGCACCAAGGGCGTGCCGCTGGTCGTGCCGGCGCCGGAAGCCGGCAAGCTCGACGCCTTCAAGGCGGGCGCCAAGGCCGCGCTCGACACGTTCGTCGCCGACTATCACGCCTACTTCCAGCGCCACAACGTGCGGCAGATGCCGAGCAAGACAGAGCTCGATCCCATGCCGCGCGTCGTGCTGGTGCCGGGGCTTGGCCTGTTCGGCATCGGCAACACCTCGAAGGATGCCAAGATCGCGGCCGACCTCGCCGAGACCACGGTCGAGGTGGTGGCCGACGCCGAGCGGCTCGGCATCTACGAGTGCATCCCCGAGCCTGACATCTTCGACATCGAGTACTGGTCGCTCGAGCAGGCCAAGCTCGGCGCGGCGGTCGAGAAGCCGCTGGCGCGGCGCATCGCCGTGGTGACCGGCGGCGCCTCGGGCATCGGTGCGGCGACGGCCGCGGCCTTCGCCAAGGAAGGCGCCGAAGTCGTCGTGGTCGACCGGGACGTTTCCAAGGTCAAGGGCATGGCCATCGCCTGCGACGTCACCAACGCCGCCGAGGTGCGCGCCGCCTTCGACAAGGTCGCGGCGACCTACGGCGGTGTCGACATCGTCGTCTCCAACGCCGGCGCCGCCTGGCAGGGCCGCATCGGCGACGTTTCAGACAAGACCTTGCGCGACAGCTTCGAGCTGAACTTCTGGGCGCACCAGAGCGTGGCGCAGAACGCCGTGCGCATCATGCGTACGCAGGACCTGGGCGGCTGCCTGCTGTTCAATGCTTCCAAGCAGGCGGTGAACCCGGGTCCCGACTTCGGCCCCTACGGACTGCCCAAGGCCGCAACGCTGTTCCTCAGCCGGCAGTACGCCCTCGACCATGGCGGCGACGGCATCCGCTCCAACGCGGTCAATGCCGACCGCATCCGTTCGGGCCTGCTGACCGACCAGATGATCGCCGAGCGCTCCAAGAAGCGCGGCCTGACCGAGGCCGACTACATGGGCGGCAACCTCCTGGGCCTGGAAGTCACCGCAGCCGACGTGGCGCAGGCCTTCGTTTCGCTGGCCAAGGCGACGAAGACGACGGGCGCGGTGGTCACGGTCGACGGCGGCAACATCGCGGCAGCGCTGCGTTGAGGAATACGCACCTCTCGCAGCGAGCACGACGGGTCTAAGATCGGCCCATGCCGATCGAGATCACGCCACTCACCTCCCACATCGGCGCCCGCCTTACGGGCATCGATACGCGTCGTCCCCTCACCCCGGCCGAGGTCGAGGCGATCGACGAGGGCATGAACCGTTACGCCGTGCTGGTGCTGCCGGGCCAGGACATCACCGACGAGCAGCAGCTTGCCTTCACGCGCAATTTCGGGCGGCTCGAAGAGGGCGCCAACTCGACGGTGCGCAATTCGGAGCTGCGGCTGGCACCCGCCTTCGCCGACGTCTCCAACCTCGACAAGTCGGGCGAGAAGCTCGCGCGTGACAACAAGCGGCGCATGGCGTCGCTGGGCAACCGGCTGTGGCATTCCGATGCCTCGTTCCGCGTCGTGCCGGCCAAGTATTCGATCCTGAGCGGGCGCATCGTCACGACCGCAGGCGGCAACACCGAGTTCGCCGACATGCGCGCGGCCTACGACGCGCACGATGCGGCGACCAAGGCCGAGATCGAGGACCTGATCTGCGAGCACTCGCTGATCTATTCGCGCGGCCAGCTTGGCTTCACCGAGTTCCTGCCCGACGAGCGCGTGGCGATGCGGCCGGTGCGCCACCGGCTGGTGCGCACGCATCCCGGCTCGGGCCGCAAATCGCTGTTCCTGTCGGCCCATATCGGCACCATCGTCGACTGGCCGCAGCCCGAAGCGATGGCCTTCATCCGCGACCTGATCGAGCATGCCACCCAGCCGCAGTTCGTCTACGCGCACCGCTGGACGCAGCACGACCTGGTGATATGGGACAACCGAGCCACCATGCATCGCGTGCGCCGCTTTGACGATCTCAACATCGTACGCGACATGCGCCGCACGACCACGCGCAGTGACGGGCCGACGGCAGCGCAGGAAGCGGCCTGAGATCATCGGACCGCGGGCCTCCAGGCCCGCTCAAGGTCTTCGTCTTCCGGACCGCGCGCGGGACGCGCGCGGTCCGGAAGAGCATGAGATGAGCGGGCCTGGAGGCCCGCGGTCCGGAAGACGAAGACGGAGCCGGCTTCGCTTACGGCACCATCGCGAACGGAAATGCTGGCGCACGATGCGGGCGATGTCGATAGTGTCGACCGCAAACCATCCGTTGTCCGAGGAAACACCATGACCACCCTGCCCAAGCGTCGCGTCGGCAAGACCAAGCTCGAAGTCACGACGCTGGGCCTGGGCGGCGCGCCGATGGGGGGCTTCCGCGCCACCATCTCCGACGCCGAGGCGGTGGCGCTGAGCGACGCCGCCTACGAAGGCGGCGTGCGCTACTTCGACACGTCTCCGTTTTATGGGTACGGCCGCAGCGAGCTGCGCATGGGCGCGGCGTTGCGCAACAGGCCGCGCGAGGACTTCGTGCTGTCGACCAAGGTCGGCCGCATCCTGCATGCCATGAAGCCGGGCGAGAAGAAGTCCGCCGACTTCCGCGAGAACGGCCTGCCGGGCTTCGCGCCGGTATTCGACTACACCTATGACGGCGTCATGCGCTCGCTCGAGCATTCACACCTGCGGCTGGGGCTCGCCAAGATCGACATCGCGCTGATCCACGACGTCGACTTCTGGACCATCAAGGACCGCAAGCTCCTCGACGAGCGCTTCAAGACGGTGATGGATTCGGGCTTCAAGGCGCTCGACGAACTGCGCAAGGCCGGAGTCATCGGCGCGATCGGCGTCGGCATCAACGAGTCGGACACCAGCCTGCGCTTCATCAAGGCCGGCGACTTCGACTGCATGCTGCTGGCCGGCCGCTATACGCTGCTGGAGCAGGGCGGGCTCGAGGAATTCCTGCCCGAGTGCGTCAAGCGCAGCGTCTCGGTCATCCTGGGCGGACCGTACAACTCCGGCATCCTGACCGGCGGCGTGAAGCCCGGCGCCACGCACGATTACGTAGCGGCACCCGCGAATCTGATCGAGAAGGCGCAGAAGATCGAGGCCGTCTGCCAGCGCCACGGCGTCGAGCTGGGCGCCGCCGCCATGCAGTTCCCGCTGTTCCATCCCGCGCTCTGCTCGGTGATCCCGGGCGCCCTCTCCAGCGCCGAGGTGAAGCAGAACATCGCCCGGCTGTCGGTCAAGATTCCGACCGAGCTGTGGAGCGAGCTCAAGCGCGAGAAGCTGATCGACGCCAACGCGCCGACACCGAACTAGTGGACTGCACCCCTTGGGTGAGACAGCGCACGCAGGCGCCTCTCGTCATTGCCGGAGGGGTACATGCCCTGCAGTCGCCTCGCTCGCGAATTTCTGCATTTTATGCATTTTTTTGCAGGTCGGCCGCTGTCCGCCAAGCCATTGAATTCACGCCGCTTTTGGATTTTCTGCATTTAATGCATTTTCTGCAGGCCCTCCGCTGACGGCACCCCTTACGGAAGATCATTGCTCCCGTCCGACCGAACGCAGTCGGACGGGATGATCAGCTCCCGGGCAGAAGCCGTCTGGCACACGATCGGATAAACGACGCATAGAGCGGGAGCACCGGCAAGCAGTGCAACGAAGCATCTATATAACCAAAGTACAGACCAGTCAATAACTTTGGTTGTCTTTCTCAATTTCGTTTTCGCGAGTTTTTGCGCGCCGTAGAGAGGGCTGACGCGCAATAACGCCACGCCTTGTGTCGCCGGCCCAGCTGCCAGCAATGCTGTCAACGCCGACAGGGCCACTAGGACGCGCTGATCACGATCGCGCGGATGCGGCCATCGACGGCCGCCGTCCCGAAGCGTTGCGCCACCGCCGCGGCGGCGCGGTCGGTGGCCTCCTCGAGGCGCGTGGCACCGCGCGCCTCGATCTCGTTTCGCAGCGGCGTGCCCTGGCAGTAGGCAATGGCGACGTGACGCGCCGAAGGCGCCCGGCTGCGCGCATCGACTGCGTCGATGGAGACGTCCGAGAAGCCCGCCGCCGCGAGATCCCGCCGGATGCGCTCGACGTCATGATGACCATGCGGCGTGCGCGCCATGAAGCGCGGCGGATCGGCGGGGAACATCTCCGCCAGCGTCTGCGTAACGACGTCGGCGAATTCGTTGTCGGCGATCTTGTCCCACACGTTGAACAGGAAGCGTCCGCCCGGTCTTAGGACCCGGCGCGCCTCCCTGTAGCCCTGCACCTTGTCGGGAAAGAACATCGCGCCGAACTGGCAGGCGACGGCGTCGAAGCTGCGGTCGGCGAACGGCAGGCCGAGCGCATCGGCCTGCTTCCACTCGACAGCGCGGGTTGGCTGCCGCTTCGCCGCCTGGTCGAGCATCGCCTGGTTGAGGTCGGTGGCGACGACGTGCGTCGATGCTGGCAGCCGTTCGCCAAGGGCGCGCGTCAGCACGCCCGTTCCCGCCGCGGTCTCCAGCACGTCGTTCGGCGCCAAGGCGGCGACTCGCTCAGCGAGATCGACGGCGTAGGGCTCGAAGATCAGCGGGACCATGAAGCGGTCGTAAATTTCGGGGATCGATCCGGCGAACACTTTGTCGGTCGTCTCAACCATCGACGGCTCCATTGGCGGCCCGGATGCCTGATAGTATCACGCACCGGAGGAATGCCATGAAGATCATCGACGCCCAGATCCACATCTGGTCACAGACCGTGACACCGCCCAGCGGGCTCCATCGCAAGGTCGAGAAATTCACCGCCGAGGAGGCGTTGAAGGAGATGGACGAGGCCGGAGTCGACGCCGCGCTGATCCATCCGCCCTACAGCTGGGATCCGACCTCCAACCAGCTCGCCCTGGCGGCGGCGAAGAAATACCCTGACCGCTTCGCCGTGATGGGCCAGTTCGAGCTCGAGGACCCGGAGAGCCGCAAGCGCATCGTCGGCTGGCGCAACCAGCCCGGCATGATGGGCCTGCGCTGGGCCCTCCTCTATCCCGACCAGCAGAAGGCGCTGCACGAGGGCAAGCTCGACTGGGTTTGGCCCGCTGCCGAAAAGGAAGGCATTCCCGTCGCCACCATGGCCGGCCTCTTCCTGAAGCCGTTCAGGAAGATCGCCGAGGCGCATCCGCGGCTGAAACTGATCATCGACCATTGCGGCCTGCTTCGCCTGGAGAAGGACGCAGCGGCCTTCGGCAATCTCGACGAGCTCTGCTCGCTGGCGAAGCTGCCGAACGTCGCCGTCAAGGCGACCGGAGCGCCGGGCTACTCGACGCAGCTCTACCCCTTCAAGAACTTGCACGACGGCCTGCACCGCATCTTCGATGCCTACGGGCCCGACCGTTTCTTCTGGGGCACCGACATCACCCGCATGCCCTGCAGCTACCGCCAATGCGTGACCATGTTCACCGAGGAGCTGCCGTGGCTGAAGGGCCAGGACCTCGAGAAGGTAATGGGCCGCGGTCTCGCCAAGTGGATCGGCTGGAACTACGCGTTCGACTGATCGCCGTCACTTCTTGAGCGGCAGGATTTGTCCGCGGATCTCGCCACCGGGATACTGCAAGGTCATGACGTTGACGTACCATTGCCCGGCCAGCACCTGCGCCGCCTGCTCCTCGGTGAGCGTGACGCCGTCCCGGATCATGTAGTCGTAGATCGGGATGTTGATGGGCGCGACCTGCGGGCCGATCTCGCCGGGCGCCGCAGGTCCCTGCAGGTAGCCCATGGTGATGGGGCCGCTCAGCCCCTGCAGGTTCAGGCGATACTCCAGCACCTTGGTCGAGGGCCGGTAAACGGCCTCGAAGTAGCCGCTGCCCTGGCTGGTCGTCGGCGGCACCTCGTAGGCGCCGGCGAGCGAGGCGCGCAGGTCGGTCTTGGGCACGCGCGGCTCGCCGAGATAGAACGAGCACGACGCCATGAGCGACAGCGCCAGAACCAGGGTCGCGCGAACAACGGCCGTCATGTGAAGCCCCCTTTTTGTCGTCATACGCAGCAAAACCGGCCGATCTCCCCTAGCCATTGTGTCAGTTCCGGCGACGGCGCTCTAGTTGCAGTCGGACCGACTGTCGCACGCCGCATGGCGTCCAGTTTGCTACATGACCGCCCGCCATGAGCAACGACCCCGTCCACCACCCGTTGGGAGCCGCATGACGTCCGGAAAGCCTCGTATCACGGCCCAGATCGCCGGGCGCGCCCTGCATCCCCTGCTTCGTCCCTTCGCCGTCGGCTACTTCTTCACCGCCTGCGCCGCCGACCTGGTCTACACCCAGGCCAGCGTCTTCGTGCGCCACAGCGTGCCGAAGTTCGCCGACATCACCGAATGGCTGCTGATCGCCGGGCTGGTGATGGCCGTGCTGGCCACCGTCGTCGCCCTGATCGACCTTCTGGGCGAGCGGCAGTTCCGCACCCTGCCCGATCTCCGGATGTATGCCGCCGGCAGCGCGCTGGTGATGGCGCTCGAAGTCTACAATCTCTACCTGCGCCAATCGGTCGGCGCCGACGCCATCACGCCCACGGGCCTGGTCCTGTCGCTGGCCGCCAGCATCGTGCTGCTGGCGACGCCCTGGCAGAACTGGGCGAGGATGTATCGCTAAGCAAATCGAGGGGACTGGCACGGCGCGTCCGACGGGAGGATGATCCTCGGCGGAGGATCGCGCCCATGCATTACGACGTCATCTCCGCCGACGGCCATGTCGACCTGATCTGGCTGCCTCCCGATCTTTTCACCAGGAACGCTTCGGCGGCCTTCAAGGACCGCATGCCCCACGTCGTCGAGGGGCCGAAGGGACCGGAGTGGGTCAGTGCCAAGGGCGCCAAGTTCGGCCTGGTGAACGGCATGGGCTCGGCCGGCCGCGAATACGTGCCGGGCGTCATCCATCGATCCGACCGCATGGCCTCGACGGGCCTCTACGACGACGGCAAGAAAGGCATCCGACGCCTCACCGAACCGGAGATGCGCCTGAAGGACCAGGACCGCGATGGCGTGCAGGCCGAGATCCTGTACGGCGTGCTGGGCTCGAGCGGCCGGCTGAACGATCCGGAAGCGGCGCTGGAGATGCTGCGCATCTACAACGACTGGCTCCACGATTTCTGCAGGGCTGCGCCCGACCGCCTGATCGGGCTGGCCAACATCCCGAACTACAACATGGAAGACTCCGTGGCCGAGGCGATGCGCTGCGCCAAGCGCGGCGTGCGCGGCTTCGACGTCGCCAACCGGCCCGACATGACGCCGCTGTGGGATCCGTTCTGGGAGCCGCTGTGGCAGTGCGCGCACGAGACCGGCATCCCCGTGCACTTCCACACCATCGGCGGGCGCTCGCCTGATTACTCGAAGATGCCGCAGTATGTCGTGCGCCGCGTGCAGGCCACGCACATCACCAGTTTCCAGATGCACATGGGCTACATGTTGATGTCGCTGGTCTTCAGCGGCGCGCTCGAACGCTTTCCCAACCTCAAGATCGTGATCGGCGAAGCGGGCCTGGGCTGGATCCCCTACGTGCTACAGCACATGGATCTCGAGTGGGAGGACCAGTTCAAGGACCTCGATCTCAAGATGAAGCCCAGCGAATACTGGCATCGGCAGTGCTATGCGACCTACCAGACCGATCCGGTCGGCATCCGCCTGCTCGACCTCCTCGGCGAGGACAACGTGATGTGGGGCTCCGACTACCCGCACCCCGACGGCATCTGGCCGGATTCGCAGGAGTTCTTGACCCGCGAGCTTTCGGGCGTCAGCGCCGAGGCCCGCCGCAAGATCACACGCCACAATGCGATGAAGCTCTATCGGCTGAGCAACTGACATTGCGGGCAGATGGCCGCCGATAGACGCATCGTACCTGGCGACCTGCTCGACTTCGCGACTGCCGTCTATGCCTCGGCTGGCATGCCGCCCGCCGACGCACGGACCGTCGCCGACACTCTGGTGCAAGCCGACCTGTGGGGTCACCAGTCGCACGGGGTGATGCGGCTCTCCTGGTACCTGGCACGGCTGAAGGCCGGCGTATGCACGGCAGTGGCCGCGCCCAGATTCGTCGTCGATGCCGGCGCTGTGGCCGTAATCGACGGCGACGACGCCATGGGCCAGGTGCTGACCCTGCACGCGATGCGCGATGCCGTGCGACGCGCCAAGGCACACGGCATCGGCGCCGTTGCCCTGCGCAACTCCAATCATTTCGGCACGGCGCTCTACTACACGCTCGCCGCTGCGCGCGAAGGCTGCGTCGCCTTTCTGTCGACCAACGCCAGCCCTGCCATGGCGCCGTGGGGAGGCCGCAAGAAGACGGTCGGCACTAATCCGTGGTCGTGGGCGGCGCCCGCCGGCTCGTATGCGCCCATGGTGCTCGATATCGCCAACACCGGCGTGGCGCGCGGCAAGATCTACCTCGCCAAGCAGAGGGGCCTGCCGATCCCGGAAGGTTGGGCGATCGACGCCGAGGGCGCGCCGACGACCGACGCGTCGGCCGCCATCGACGGCATCATCCTGCCGATGGCCGGCCACAAGGGCTACGCGATCGCGGCCATGATGGACATGCTGTCGGGCGTGCTGACTGGCAGCGCCTTCGGCAGTGGCGTGTTCGGCCCCTACCAGACTGAGCACAAGAGCGGCGCCGGCCAGATGATGATCGTGCTCGACATCGAGAAGTTCCAGCCGTTGGCCGATTTCAACGCCCGCATGGAGAAGATGAAATCCGTGCCGCTGGCGCAGGGTCACGACGAGATCTTCTATCCGGGCGAGATCGAGGCACGGAATGAGGCGATGAATCGTCGTGACGGCGTGATGCTCCCGGCGGACACGATCGCGGACCTCGTGAAAGTCAGTCACGCGACAGGCGTCGCTCCTCCTTTTTAAGATCGCTCAGCGCAGGGCCATCGAGGCTGGCAGCCTAACCAGGGCCGCTTGGGTCTGTTTGGACCGGATCGGTTTTGGACGATAAGTAATCATGAGCCGGCCGGAGGCCGGCGGTCCGGAAGATCATGAACTCGAGCCTGCGCATTCCGCTTCTCGTCGTCTTCGCGATGCTGGCCTTCGCCAGCAACTCGCTGCTCTGCCGCGCGGCCTTGCGCGAGACGGAGATCGACGCAGCAAGCTTCACCGCCATCCGGCTCGCCTCGGGCGCCCTCATGCTGATCATCCTGCTGCGGATGCGCGGCGTGCGGCCGTCGAGCGGCGGGAGTTGGCCGATGGCGGTGATGCTGTTCGCCTATGCCGTCTTCTTCTCCTTCGCCTATCGCGACCTCACGGCGGCGACGGGCGCGCTGCTTCTGTTCGGCGCCGTCCAGCTCACCATGATGGCCTGGGGCCTGTGGCGGGGCGAACGCATCGCCGGTTGGCGGCTCCTGGGGCTGGTGATCGCGGTGGGCGGCCTGGTCGTCCTGCTATTGCCGGGGCTCGCCGCGCCGCCGCCACATGCCGCCGCGCTGATGCTGGGCGCCGGGGCGGCCTGGGGCGTCTATTCGCTGCTCGGAAGAGGCGCCGGCGAGCCGATCGCGGCGACCGGCGGCAACTTCCTGCGCACGGTGCCCTTTGCAGCAGCGCTGATCCTGACGGCCTATGGCCGTGAAACCGTCGATTATACGGGCCTCGCCTACGCCGTGGTCTCGGGCGCGCTGACCTCGGGCCTGGGCTACGTGCTGTGGTACGCGGCCCTGCCGGCGCTCAGCGCAACCTCCGCCGCCACAATCCAGCTCAGCGTCCCGGCCATTGCGGCCATCGGCGGGGCAGTGCTACTCGCGGAGCCGATCACCGCGCGGCTGCTCCTGGCCTCGGCGGCGATCCTGGGCGGCATCGCGCTCACGATACGGAAGAAGGGTTGAAGAAGACCATGTTCGAAGTCGCCGAGCGCCTGCGCAACGTCAAGATATCCGCCTCCGCCGCCATGACCCGCAAGGTGCGCGAGCTGCGCGCCCAGGGCGTGAAGATCGTCGGCCTCTCCTCGGGCGAGCCCGACTTCCCGACGCCGACGCACGCCATCGAGGCGGCCTACAAGGCAGCGCTTGCCGGCGACACCAAGTATCCGCCGCAGGATGGCGTGAAGCCCCTGAAGGAGGCGATCCAGCGCAAGTTCAAGCGCGACAACAATCTCGACTATGCGCTCGACGAGATCATGGTCTCGAACGGCAGCAAGCAGATCATGTACGACGCCCTGCAGGCGAGCGTGAACCCGGGCGACGAGGTGATCATCCCGGCGCCCGGCTGGATCTCCTACGCCGACCAGGCGACGCTGGCCGGCGCCCAGCCGGTGTCGGTGTCGTGCCCGGAGAACAACCATTTCAAGCTGCGCGCCGTCGACCTCGAGGCTGCGATCACGCCCAAGACCAAGTGGGTGGTGCTGAACTTCCCCAACAACCCGACGGGTGCGGTGTGCTCGCGCGCCGAGATGCGCGAGATCGCTGACGTCCTGCTCGCCCATCCCCACGTCTTCGTCATGTCGGACGACGTCTACGAACACCTGACCTACGACGGCTTCGGCTTCTGCACCGTGGCCGAGGTCGAGCCCAAGCTGAAGGAGCGCACGCTCACGGTGAACGGCGCCTCCAAGGCCTATGCCATGACCGGCTGGCGCGTCGGCTTCTGCGGTGGGCCCAAGCCCATGGTCGCCGCCATGATGAACATGCAGGGCCAGATCGGATCAGGCATCTCGACCATCAGCCAGGCCGCGGCGACCGCCGCGCTGAACGGGCCGCAGGAGCTCCTGAAGGAGCGCGCCGCCGACTACCAGAAGCGGCGCGACGAGGTCGTCGGCATGCTGCGCGAGGCCAAGGGGCTCACCTGCCACAAGCCCGAGGGCGCGTTCTACGTGTTCCCCAACATGGCGGGCTGCATCGGCAAGACCACGCCGGGCGGCCGCAAGATCGCCAACGACACCGATTTCGTGACGGCGCTGCTCGAGGAAAAGCACGTCGCCACCGTGCAGGGCGCGGCCTACGGCATGAGCCCCTACTTCCGCATCTCCTACGCCACCGACATGGCGAGCCTGCGCGAGGGTTGTAAGCGCATCCAGGAGTTCTGCGGCGGACTCAAGTAGCCGCCCTCGAGCGGCTGGGCGCAACCAGCCGACACGACTTGACGTTCGTGCGATGCGGGGGCTTTCGCATCGGAGGATCGTCATGCCACACGGTGACAAGTCGAAGTATACGGCCAAGCAGGATCGCAAGGCCGACCACATTGCCGAGGGCTACGAAGCAAGCGGCGTCTCGCACAAGGAAGCCGAGCGGCGCGCCTGGGCGACCGTCAACAAGGAAAGCGGCGGCGGCAAGAAGAGCGGCTCGGGTCGCGGCAAGAAGGAAAGCCACGCTGCGTCGCGCAAGGGTGGCCGGATCGGTGGACGCGCCGCGGCGTCGCGACCGAAGGCTGCGCGCTCGGCATCGGCGCGCAAGGCGGCAGCGACGCGCAAGCGCCGCGCGGCGTGAGCTTACAAGCTCACCACGCCGCCATTGCCTGGTTCGACATTTCCTTGATGGCGGACATCTGGCTGCGCAGGCCGATCTTGCGGGCACACAGCGGCCAGTGATGCGGCTCTTCGAGGTCGAAGATCATGTACTTGGCGAGCGACGCCGCGCGATCGTAGTCGTGCGCCAGCTCGGCGGCTTCCTGGCGCGAGAGCTGCGTGCCCTCTTTCCTGAGCTGATAGCTGATCACGGTCTGCACCGAGAACTGCAGGCGTCCGAGATACGCGCCGCGGCCGCCATGGATCGGCCGATCAGACGGACCCCAGCCACCGCTCTCGCAATGAGCGAGCTGGCGGATGATCTCTTCCTTGCGTTCGTCGATCTCCTTCTGACGCAGATCGACCGTCGGCTCGAACCCCGACGTCTTGGGCGGAGTTCCTCCGAGCTGGCATGCGGAGACGAGGAAGGCGCTGACGAAGAGGCCAGCGCAGGAGATAGTGGCGCGAAATGCAGTCACAACCCTTGCTGCCACGATTTGTGGGACGAGGTAAACCCTGCAAGGTCGAGATTCACACAGCACGTGGAAAACGATCAAACTGCGAACGTCAGGTGAACTTCCGCATGAAGGATCGTTGAAACAATCCACAGAAGTCAGAATAAATTCTTGTGACGCGGTAAGTTAGGTCGCGCTGTTGTCGTGCTGAACGAAGCCACGCACACCCTGAAATGAGAACATCACACGCGCTGTCGCCTGCGTCATCGAGTCCATCTTTTTAACAACTTTTTCTCGGACAGCGCGAGATCATCCGACCTGACGTGACTGTCCCGACCAATATTTCGCTCGCAGAATCTTCTTGTCGACCTTGCCGACGGCAGTGAGCGGCAGACTGTCGACGAACTCGACCTGCTTCGGCGCGTGCGTGCTGCCCTTGCGATCCTTCACATGCTGCATCAACGCTTCGGCTGCCGGTTGCGTGCCAGGCTTGACGACAACCAGTGCGGCGACAGCCTCGCCCCACTTCTCGTGCGGCACGCCGATCACCGCAGCCATCGCGACATCGGGATGGGAAGACAGCACATCCTCCACTTCGCGCGGGAAGATGTTGAAGCCGCCGGACACGATCATGTCCTTCTTGCGATCGACGATGTAGAGATAGCCGCGCTCGTCGGCGCGGGCGATGTCGCCGGTATGCAGCCAGCCGCCCTTGAACGTTTCCGCGGTCTGCTCGGGCTGCTTCCAGTACTGCTCCATGGCGTGCGGCGCGCGCACGCAGATCTCGCCCGCTTCGCCTTGCTTCACTTCGTTGTTGTCGTCATCGCGCAGGGTCACCGTGCAGGAGGCGATGGGAAAGCCGCAGGACTGGAACAGCTCGGGACGCGCAGCGTCGTGATCGGCCTTGCGCAGCACGCTCACCGGATAGCATTCGGTCTGGCCATAGAGCTGGCTGAACACCGGGCCGATGCGCTCCAGCCCCTCGACCAGCCGCGTCGGCGACATCGGCGAGGCGCCGTACAGGATCAGCTCCAGCGACGACAGGTCGGTCTGCTCGAGCCGCGGATGGTCGAGCAGCACGTAGATCATCGTCGGCACCATCAGCGTGCAGTTGATCTTCTCGCGCTCGATGGTGGCCAGAAACTTCTCCGGCTCGAAGCCCCTCAGGAGCCGCACCGTCCCGCCCTTGAGCAGCGTGGGCGTCACCTTGGTGCCGGCGACATGGGTGATGGGTGCTGCCGCGAGATAATGCGGCACAGCGGGCAACTCGAAGTCGGCGGCGACCGCCAGCGACATGGCGGTCGTCGACCGATGGCGGCGAATCGCGCCCTTGGACTTGCCCGTCGTGCCGCCGGTGTAGCTGATGACGGCATAGTCGTCGGCATCGGTGAGGTCGACCGGCGTGGCCGTGCCGACCTGTTCGGCGGCCAGCAGAAGATCGCGGCCGAAGTCGGACGACCCGAGGCTCAGCACGGCACCAAGCCTGTTGGCGGCCCGCGCGGCGAGCTCGCCGCCGCGGGTCGCGTGAGTGGCGGGATCGACGATCAGCGCCGTCGCCCCGGCATCCTCGATGACATCGAGATGATCAGCGAGAGCGCCCAGCGGATGCAGCCAGGTCGTGATCAGGCCGAGAGCGCCCGCGGCCACGCCGGCGCACCACATGTGGGCGCTATTGGCGCTGAGGAAGGCCGCGGTCTCTCCCTTCCTGAGGCCGGCCGCCGTCATCGCCGCCTGGAAGCGGCCGATCAGGTCCAGCGTGGCGCGATAGGTGAGCCGGCCATCGTCCCACACGAAGGCCGGACGATCGGGATAGCGCGCGAGGGCGCGCAGCAGCATGGTCGTGCCGGTCGGCGCCTGCGTGATCAGATCCATGATCTTCCTCCTCCCGCGATCCGACAGTGCAACGCCGTCGCTTCTGCTGCATTCTTAACAGACCAGCACCGAGGGCCTGCCATGAGTGAAACCCTGATCGTCGCCTGCCCGGCTTGCAACACCCTGAACCGCGCGCCGCGCGAAAAGCTCGCGGCCGGCGGCGGCAAGTGCGGGAATTGCGGCGCATCCCTGTTCGAGGGGCATCCGGTGGCGCTCAACGCCCAGAGCTTCGAGACACACGCCGCCAAGAGCGACATTCCCCTGCTGGTCGATTTCTGGGCGCCGTGGTGCGGGCCCTGCCGTGCGATGGCGCCGCAGTTCGAGAAAGCAGCGGGCCAGTTCGAGCCGCAGGTGCGCTTCGCCAAGGTCAACACCGACGAGGAGCAGCAGCTCGCCGGCCGCTTCGGCATCCAGGGCATTCCGACGATGATCCTGTTCCACCGCGGCAAGGAGATCGCCCGCCAGTC
>NZ_BKAJ01000041.1 GCF_007992495.1 Reyranella soli | reverse complement strand
TCATGAGCGCGCAGGATGCGCGCGGTCCGGAAGAGAAAGACTAAGCCGGATGCACCTTCATCCAGTGCCGCGCGATCTCCTCGCGTGTCGCTACCCAGACCTTGGGCTTTGAGGCCACGTAATCCATGAAGCGCGCCAAGGTGGCGGCGCGGCTCGGCCGGCCGACCAGGCGGCAGTGCAGGCCGATCGACATCATCTTCGGGCTGCGCGCACCCTCGGCGTAGAGCACATCGAAGCTGTCCTTCATCGCCTGCAGCCAGCCGTCGCCTGCGGTGTAGCCCGGCGCCACGCCGAACTTCATGTCGTTCACTTCCAGCGTGTAGGGGATGATCAAGTGCGGCGTGCCATCGACCTTCACCCAGTACGGCAGATCGTCGTTGTAGGAATCGCTCGAATAGAGGAAGCCGCCGTGCTTGATGACAGCCGACAGCGTGTGCATGCCGAAGCGGCCAGTGTACCAGCCGACCGGCGGCTTGCCGGCGGTGTCCTTGATGGCCTTCACCGCCATCTTCATGTGGTCGAGCTCCTGCTCGAGCGTGAAATCCTTGTAGTTGATCCAGCGGTAGCCATGGCTCGCCACCTCGTGGCCAGCCTCGGCCATGGCCTTGCCGGCGGCCGGGTTCAGCTCCAGCGCGCGGCCGACCGCCCATGACGTGAATCGCATGTTGCGCTCGGAGAACAGCCGCATGATGCGCCAGAAGCCGGCGCGGCTGCCGTACTCGTACATCGATTCGGTCGAAAGGTCGCGGCCGCCGACGATCGGCGTGCCGCCCGGCGTCTCGGTCAAGAACACTTCGGAGGCAGCGTCGCCGTTCAGGATCGTGTTCTCGCCGCCCTCCTCGTAGTTCAGCACGAAGCTCACGGCGATGCGGGCCTCGCCGGGCCATTGCGGATCGGGTGGGTTGGAGCCGTAGCCCAGAAGATTGCGCTCGAGGTGATTATGCAAGGGGACCTCCCGATTGATGCGCGACTATGGGGCCGCTATAGCTCGGCCAACAAGACCGGAGAGAATGCATGAGCGGTGCCAAAGCCGTTCGCGAAGATCGCCTGTGGCAACGCCACGCCGACATGGCCCGCCTGGGCGGCACGCCCAAGGGCGGGGTCAACCGCCAGGCGCTGTCGGACGAGGATGCGGCCGCGCGTAACCTGCTCGCCTCGTGGGCCAAGGCGCGCGGCTTCTCGATGTTCACCGACGCGATCGGCAATCTCTTCGTGCGCCGCGAGGGCGCCGATGCCAACGCCCTGCCGGTGATGAGCGGCTCGCACATGGACAGCCAGCCGACTGGCGGCCGCTTCGATGGCATGTACGGCGTGCTGGCGGCGTTCGAGGCGCTGGAAGCGCTGGAGGATGCCGGCGTGAAGACCAAGCGGCCCGTCGTCGCCGTCGCCTGGACCAATGAGGAGGGCTCGCGCTTCCAGCCGGGCGCCATGGGTTCCGCGGTGTTCGCGGGCTACTACAAGCTCGACGACATGCTTTTGGCGAAGGACTGGGACGGCGTCGTGCTGAAGGATGCACTGGCCAGCACGCTCGAGGCGGCGCCCGCACCACTGCGCGACGGCAAGCCCGGCTTTGCGCTCGACGGCTATGTCGAGGCGCATATCGAGCAGGGCCCGCGTCTGGAGAACGAGCGCAAGACCATCGGCGTGGTCACCGGCATCCAGGGCAGCCGACGTTACATCGTGACGACCGAAGGCGAGGAAGCGCATGCCGGCACGACGCCGCGCGCTGCCCGCAAGGACGCCTTCGCAGCAGCGACGCGCATCGCCGCGGCGATGTACGAAGCCACCGCCGACGCCGACGACACGCTGCGCTTCACCATCGGCCGCGTCGAGGTACAGCCCGGCTCGCCCAACACCGTGCCGGGCAAGGCGAGCTTCACCATCGACATGCGCCATCCGTCGAATGCGGTGCTGGAAGCGCACGAGGCGAAGCTCAAGGACATCGTCGCGAAGAAGGCCGCGCCCTGCGCGGCGGCGATCGAGCGCGTGACCAACGTGGCGCCGACCGACTTCGATCCCAAGGTGATCGATCTCGTGCGCGCGAAGGCTGACGCGCTGAAGCTCACCAACATGGACATGCCGTCGGGTGCAGGCCATGACGCCATGCACATCGCCAAGCTCTGCCCCGCCGGCATGATCTTCGTGCCCTGCGAGCGCGGCATCAGCCACAACGAGGCCGAGAACGCCACGCCTGCCGACCTCGCCGCCGGCGCGCGCGTGCTGGTCGAAGTGCTGGAAGAATTGGCGAACAGATAGTCGAAGGAAAAATTGTGTCGAAAAAACCTGAGTCCGATCTTGTAGGCATCCTCTCCGACCTGATCGCCCTGCCGAGCCCCTACCCGCCCGGCACCTCGGTCGAGATCTGCGCCTACGCGGCGAAGCGCCTGAAGAAGGCGGGCTACAAGGTCGAGATCGCGACCAAGACCAAGGGCGTCGACAACGTCGTGGCGCGGATGAAGGGCAAGGGCAAAGGCCCGGTGATCGCCTTCAATGCCCATGTCGACACCGTCGGCGTGGGCGAGCGCGCCAACTGGAAGAGCGATCCCTACAAGGCGCTGGTCAAAGGCGGGCTGGTCTATGGCCTGGGCGCCGGCAACTGCAAGGGCAGCATGGCGGTGCAGATCTGGCTCGCCGAGGAGATCGCGCGCCGCGGCGGCCCGCAGAACGGCGAGCTCATCTTCACCTTCGTGGCCGACGAGGAGAATCTCGGGCCCGACGGCATGGAATTTCTGCGCAAGAGCGGCCGCGTGCGGCCCGATGCGCTGATCCTGGGCGCGCAGACCGAGAACAACCTGATCGTGGCCGAGCGCGGCGTGATGTGGGCCAAGATCACGACCAAAGGCCGCGCCGCGCACGCCGGCAATCCGGCGGGCGGTGACAACGCCATCCTGCGCATGATGCGGCTGGTGGGCGCGCTGCAGGCGTATTACAACAAGGCACTGACCAAGCGCGTGAAGGGCGCCATGAAGTCGACGGTCAATGTCGGCATGTTCCATGGCGGCCACAACACCAACGTCGTGCCTTCGGCCTGCACTGTCGAGATCGACCGTCGTCTGCTGCCGAATGAGAAGGTCAAGGACGCCTTCAAGGAGCTGAAGTCGGTGATCGACAAGGTCGGCGAACCGAAGAACATGTATTCGGTCGAGTTCCTGACCGGCACCAACGGCTTCTTCGCGCCGGAGAACGGCCAGGCCGTCGGCGCCTTCGAAGCCGTCGTGAAGCAGCAGACCGGGCGCAAGGTGAAGTTCCTCAACGCCACTGGCGTGAGCGACGGCCGCTACTACGCCGACGACGGCATCGAAATCATCAACTTCGGTCCCGGCTCGGGCGTGCAGGGCCATGCGGCCAACGAATCGGTGCCGATCGCCGAGATGGTCGAGGCGGCCGAGATCCAGCTCGAGGTGGTGCAACGGCTGACGGGCTGAGCGAGCGAATCAGTCGATGTGAATCGGCAGTAAGAATCCAGTTGGAGCCAGCGTCTGTCGGGCGCTAGGTTCCGGACATCAGCCACCAATGCACGAGAGGGGAGCAGGTCCATGACGACAGTTGCGCGTCCTGCCGGCGGATTCCGTCGGCCGTCGACACTGCGACTCGCCTTCGCTGCCGTTTGCCTGCTCGGCCTTTCAGTCGCGGATGCCACCGCGCATGTCCGGACGCCGGACTATGGCCGTCTCGATCGCAATCCCGGCGGCGTCCTGCCGGAGTACGACAGCCGCAGTCGCCTGGAGCTCCGAGGCGAGCCGAAGGATGTTCCTGCCGTCTCCGGCCAGGTCTGCGGACTCTCGTCCGGCACAAGCTTGTCGGCCCCGATCTCAGAGGTGGGCTTGCAAAGCGTGCGTGCGGCAGCGCCGGCCAACCAGGTGATCTTCTCCCTTCTCGAGACTTTCCCGGCCGATTCGGACATCGTTCGCGTCGCCCTGGGCGCGACGGCCGACGGCGCTCCCTGTCCTCTCTATGTCTCCATCGGCACGGAGGGCGCAGACAGGCAGACGTTCTGGCGATTTGCGCCGGACGACGAGCCCGAAGGCTGGTTCGACGACGACGGCCGGCGGCTCGGCGCCGCCCTGGCGCCGCCGCGGCCGGGCTCGCGCATGTCATCGCCCTTCGGGCCCCGTCGCTACTACGGGCGCCCATCGGGCGGCGGCTTCCACGACGGCATCGACTACGAGGCGCGCATCGGGCAGCCGATCCTCGCGGCAGCCGACGGCGTCATCGAGCATCAGGGCAGTCACTTCGAATACGGCCTCACCGTAAAGATCCGCCACGCCGCCCAGTTCACGACGCTGTACGCCCACATGTCGCGCTTTGCCGCCGGCCACGCTGTGGGCAGCCGAGTCAGCCAGGGTGAGGTCATCGGCTATGTCGGCATGACCGGCCGATCGACCGGCGCGCACCTGCACTTCTCGACGATCATCAACGGAAAATTCTCCGATCCTGCGCCGTACCTGTCCGATGGCGAGCGCGCCCTGAAGGCTCGGACCCTGGTCGGCTTTCGCAAGTGGCAAGACGACGTACGGGGTGCCGTGCAGCAGATGCGCGACCGCCAGCGTCGCAATCCCGTCCAGGATGACGACTGGACGAGCAGGCTGTGATGCCGGCGCGGCGGCCGGAAACCCGTTGAGCGAGGCCGGCAGGAGGGCCAAACTCGCGCGCTGCGTGTAAACAGCCAACGCCGTCAAGGAGGACCGCCATGCCGACCTATGAAAGAGGCAAAGTCCGCATCCACTACGAAGAGATGGGCTCAGGCTATCCGCTGATGGTGATCCCGGGCGGCGGGCTCAACTCGACGATCGCCGGGCTCGACACCAGCCATCCCTTCAACGCGATGAAGGAGTTCGCCAAGGACGGCTTCCGCTGTGTCGGCGCCGACCTGCGCAACGCCAATGCCGGCCAGTCCTCCGGACCGCTCGAGATCGACCGGCCGTGGGACTCCTTCACCGACGATCACATCGGCCTGATGGATCACCTCGGCATCGATAAGTTCATGGTGCTGGGCTTCTGCATCGGCCAGCCGTTCATCTGGAACCTGATCAAGCGCGCGCCCAATCGTGTCGTCGCCGCCGTGCTGACGCAGCCGAGCGGCCATCGGCCCGAACTGCCCGACCAGTTCTACCAAAACAACATGAACAACTGGGGCCCGGCCTTCGCCGCGCGGCGACCCGACGTCACCATGGACCAGGTGAGCCAGTTCCTCGCCAAGATGTACCGCGCCAATCCCGACTTCGTGTTCACCGTCAGCCGCGATTTCGTGCGCAACTGTCAGATCCCGATCATGGTGCTGCCCGACGACATCCCGCCGCATCCCTACGCGGTGGCGATGGAGGTGGCGATGCTGGCGCCCAACTCGCAGGTCAGCATGTATCCCTGGAAGGACACGCCGGAGAAGATTCCGCTCGCCGTGCGTCACATCCGGACGTTCCTGAAGGCCAACCGGCCGGCGACCGCGGCGATGGAGCAGCGCGCGGCGGCCGATTGATGTTGCAGGTTCTCGACGCCGCCTACTCTTGGCTGTACGGGATCGGCAATTCCTTCCTGATCCGGGTGCAGTATCCGGCGGCGACCTGCCTCTTCTTCCTTCTCCTGGAGCTGGTGTTGCCGCGCCAGCGCGCCTCATGGGCGTCCTACTGGCGCGGCGCCCGGATGGTGATGGTCGGGATCGCGATCAACACGATCGTGCTGTCGCTACTGACGATGGCGTCGGGTGTCGAGAACGCCGCGCCCGGAACAGACGTGTCGGGCAGCACCAAGCCGCTGGCGTTCCTCGACCTGTCGCCGCTGACGACGTCATCCGACATTTGGACGCGCATTGTCGGATACACGATCGCGACTTTTGGCATCGCCTGCGTATCCGATTTCTTCTACTATTGGATGCATCGTGCCCAGCACAGGTTCGGCTGGTTCTGGCGCTTCCATCGCGTCCATCATTCGATCGGTGAGATGAGCGCCACGAACAGCTACCACCACGTCTTCGAGGATCTTTTCCAGTTCGTGGCGGTGACGATCCCGATGAGTTTCCTGCTCGGCGTCGCGTCGGGCCCGGTGCCCTGGCTGGTCATCGTCGTCCTCAACACGCATTCGTATTTCATCCATTCGAACGCGCGGCTGAACATCGGTCCCCTGCGCTACGTCTTCTCCGACAATCGCGTGCATCGCATCCACCATTCGATCGAGGAACGGCATCTTAACCGCAACTTCTCGACCACCACGCCGCTGTGGGACGTGCTGTTCGGCACCGCTTATTTCCCGCGCCATGACGAGTGGCCGGCGGTCGGCCTGGCCGACATCGCCGAGCCGAAGACGGTGTCTCAATACCTGCTGATGCCGTTCTATGGCGAAGCCACGGTCAGGAAGCACAAGCTCCAGGCGACGGTCGAACGAAGGGAGCAGGCCGCCTAGCCGGCCGCAATCAGCGCGTGCAGCCAACCTCAATCGAGCGCTCCCTCGTCGACAGGCCCGAGGTGAGGATGGCAATGACCGTCGCGGTCGTCGGCCTTCTTCTGTTCAACCCGGTGTGGACCACGCTTCGCTTCTCGGGCCTGTTCGGCGAGTTCCTGTCGATGCAGCTTGCCTATGACGAGCCCTACTACTTCTGGCAGCTCCAGCAAGAAATCGAACAAGGCACGCTCGACATAAACTACCGGCTGCTCAGCAAGCTTCCAGGAGCTGTCCTCCTGTGGGCCGGCGCGTCGTACGACGTGATGCTCACGATGTACGGCCTCCTGATGCCCGTTCTCGCCTTCGCAGGCGCCGTCTTTCTCGCCGGCACCTGGGAAAGATGGTCGCTCGGTCGGCTGATCTGGGCCCTTCTGATCCTGTTCAGCTTCGATTTCCTGAGCGGCAGCAGCAGGATCATCGACTACGAACCGCCCGCCGTCTGGCTGGCCGATCTCGTCGGCAACCCCGCCCTGCTGAAGCCGGATGTGCTCAGCTTCTTCCTGGTCCATCGGCGCCCCGAGCCGCAAGCGAGCTGGATCGCGGTGTTCTTCTACTGGGCGATCCTGCTGCGCGCCTTCCTGGACGGGCGGCGATCGACCTACCTTGTGGCCTGTGCGACGACACCGCTGCTGGTCTTCACCTACGTGAACATCGCCGTCGCCGCCATCCTGGTCTTTGCCGCGCTGTCGGTCTGCAGCATCGTTCTCTTCAAGCGCAAGATCGTCGTGCCGTTCGCCCTCGCGATGGCAGCTGCGACGGCGACCTGCATCCTGCTGTATGGCATCGGCACGACATCGTCGGTCGCCGCACGCATGATGTTCCATACCCATATGCCGGTGTTGCGCCCTTCGGTTGCCCTCGCGCTGTGCGGCCTCGTCTGGGCCGGCGTGGCGATGCGTCGAACCGGAATTCAGCCGCCCGCCGTCGCTGCTGCCGTCTTTTTCGCGGTGCCCGCTATCGTGCTGAACCAGCAGATCGTCACCGGGCTCGCGGTCATGCCGCAGAACTGGGAAGTCTACATCGCCTATGTCTGCATCGCCGTCGGCGGCGGACTGATGAGTGGCGGCTTCCTTTCATCCTTCGAGCGCCATCGCGACTTGCGCCAGTTCCTGCCGGTCGGCCTCCTGTTCCTGATTGGCTTCGTGGCGGTGCAGGGCGCCTGGCGCAACGAGGCCGACTGGAAGCTCGACAATGTCCGTTCGGTGCTGTTTCGCGACGTGCTTGCGCAAGCCAGGGCGCGCGTCGGAGCGGTCGACGCCGTCATCCTGCCGCACTTCTTCGACGAGTCGTTGTTCCTGACGCGCGTGCCGACGGGCACTGTGGTGCTTGGCGGCTACAACACGATGCTGTCCAAGCCGGTGCCGACATGGGCCAGCGACCAGAGCTTCGACGACCACGCCCGGGCGGCGAGCACCCACTTTGCGAGCGGCTTCGAGGTCCTTTTCCGTTCCGGGATCACACCGCAGCAACTCGAGACCAACATGCGCGAGGAGATGAAGACCGGCGATTGCTGGCTGGGGTCGATCTACTTCTTCGCCCAGAGCGACTGCTGGCCGAACCTTCAGAATTATACGTCACCCGCGACCAGGCGGTTGCCATCCGCCGTGCCAGCCGTTGTCGACCTGTATCGCCGATATCTCGAACGCGACGCCTCTGCCGATCTGGCACGGCACAAGGTGCTCTTGATCCGCAACCAGCCGATACCCGCCGGTTCCGACGGCCTCATCGACAATCAGCTCGTGGCTTCCCGCGAGATCGAGGTCGACGGCAAGCCGGTTCGCGTCTGCGGCTATCTCCAGCGCCCGCGACAGGCCGTCTCCCGCTAGAACGCGATCCGGCGGTTCCATCTGGCCGGGCCTCTATGGCTTGAACTCCTTCGCCTGGAAAAAGGCCGTCAGAAGCACGATGAGTTGCCGTTCGAGGCACTCTTCGAAGCCGGCAGGAGCGTGCCCTTCGAGCAGTGTTCGCACGGGCCCAACCAGGGCGCCGAGCGCTATCGTGGCGGTCATGGTCGGGTCATCGAAACGAGCGTCGGGCGCGTCTGCCAGCATGGTTGCAACGGCCGTCACCGTGCGTGCGTACATGCGAGCGACGAACCGGGCGCCGCCCCGTTCTTCGGCAACCGCATAGAGCGCCTTCGATTCCCTGGAATCGCGCAGCTTCTCGGCAAGGAAGGCGGTGACAAGGGCCGCTGCCATCTGGGACACCGGCTTGCCCCGATGTTCGCTGCACGCACGCTCGACGGCGCTGGTGATGCGGTCCAGATGCCGTTCCAGGACAGCGGCGAGCAGCGCGTCGCGGTTCGGATAGTATTGATAGAGACTGCCAACCGACATGCCTGCGCGCTCGGCTATGCGGGTCGTCGTGGAGCGGCTCAGGCCTTCGCGGGTCAAAACCTGAATCGCCGCGACGTGCAGGGCGTCGATGGTCGCCGCGGAGCGGGCCTGAACCGGGGATTTCCTGGGCTTTAGGGTCGTTGCGACGGCGCTCATGGAATGCGAATTCAAAACTGAAGGATCCTTCATATGTTCTCCAGGGAACATGAAGCAAGGACCAAGGCAAATGACCGGTACGTTCGTCCTCGGCAGCCGCACCGTGAAGCGACTGGGCTACGGTGCCATGCAACTCGCAGGCCCCGGCGTGTTCGGCCCGCCCAAGGATCACGACGCGGCGCTGGCCGTCTTGCGCGAAGCCGTCGCGGCCGGGGTGAACCATATCGATACCAGCGACTTCTACGGCCCGCATGTCACCAATCGGTTGATCCGCGAGGCGCTGCATCCCTATCCGGATGACCTCGTCATCGTCACCAAGATCGGCGCTCGACGTGGTCAGGACGCTTCATGGATTCCTGCCTTCTCGCGCGACGAACTTCGTCAGGCGGTGCATGACAATCTCCGCAATCTCGGCCTGGACGTGCTCGATGTGGTCAATCTGCGCGCCATCTTCAGCGTGCATGGGCCGGCGGAAGGCTCCATCGAAGCGCCGCTCACCGTTCTTGCGGACCTCCAGCAGCAAGGCCTGGTCCGCCATATCGGCCTCAGCAACGTCACGCCCACGCAATTGGCCGAAGGCCGAAGGCTCTGCGAGATCGTCTGCGTGCAGAACCACTACAACCTGGCCCATCGGGCCGACGACGCCATGATCGACGGCCTCGCCCGCGACGGCATCGCCTATGTGCCGTACTTCCCGCTCGGCGGTTTCAGCCCGCTGCAATCCTCGATTCTCTCCGACGTTGCGCAGCGCGTCGGCACCACGCCGATGAAGGTCGCGCTCGCCTGGCTGCTTCGTCGCGCGCCCAATATCCTGCTGATTCCCGGCACGTCATCCGTCGCGCATCTGCGGCAGAACCTGTCTGCCGCCGAACTCGATCTGCCGGATGACGCGCTGACCGCGCTCGATGGCGCCTAGGTCGCCTGCGTCAGGCCGTCTTCGCCTTGAGCTCGTCGAGCTGCATCTTCGCGCCTGCGATCATGCAGGACAGGTCGGACGTCAGCATCACCATGTCGAAGCCGCGCTTCACCGCGCCGGCCGCGAACGCGGCACTGGCGCAGTGCATGACGCACTTGATGCCGGCCTTGTGAGCGGCAGCCAGGATCTTGTCGCAAGTGGCGAGATGGAGCGGATCCGGGTTGTCACCGCGCGGCGGCAGCCCCAGGGCGAACGACAGGTCGGCCGGTCCGATGTAGACGGCATCGAGGCCGGGCGTGGCGCAGATGGCGTCGAGGTTGGCCAGACCCTCCTTGGTCTCGATCATGGCCATGACGACGATCTCGTTGTTGGCATTGGCGACATAGTCGGTGCCGCCGTAGTGCACGGCGCGCACGGGTCCGTTGGAACGCATGCCGACCGGTGGATAGCGGCACGCGGCAACCGCCATCGCGGCTTCCTTGGCGTTGTTCACCAACGGCACGATGACGGCGTAGGCGCCGAGGTCGAGCGCCTTCATGATCGCCGCGGGCTCGTTCCAGGCGACCCGCACGACCGGGACCGTGTCGGTCTGCGAGATCGCCTGCAGCATCGGCGCGACGTCCTTCATTTCGGCAGTTCCGTGCTGCAGGTCGACGCACAGGGCATCGAAGCCCTGGCGCGCCATCACCTCGGCGGTGAAGCCGTGAGACACGGAAAGCCAGCCCAGCGTCACACATTTCCCGTCACGCCACATCTGCTTGATCTTGTTCTGTCGCATGGTCGCATCCACCCGTTGGTCATCGATTCCACAAACGAGTGGATTGGGCCCGATCAAACGATCCTTTTCAACACCCAGGACGCCCGGGCAAGGCACGCCGACCGGTATGCGGCTGACTGAACCCTATTGCGGCTCGGTCTTGATGCGGCCGCCCTTGTCGACGATGAGGTCGACGGTTTCGGTCCCGCGCTTGGCCTTCGCCCGCCAGACACCCATGCTGTCGCGCGACAGGCCGCTGACGTCGGTATAGCCCATCCGTTCGATCTTCGAGCGGATCACGTCAGTGTCGGTCGTCCTCGCTTCGGAGGTGATGGGCTTGACGGCAAGTGGGGTGTCCGCCGGCCGTTGGTCCGTCTGCGCGAGCGCCGTGCCCGCCGCCATCACAAATGCTGCAGAGACTGAAAGCGCCTTCATGGGGAGCTCCCGCGATATTCCCCCAAACGCTCCAGCACCGTCGATTGTTGCAGCCGGCTAGGCCGCCTTCTTCACGTGGATTGCTCCTTTACCACGATGCTTGCGGCTACCTTGGCACGCAGCGGTCGTGCCGCTTGTCTTTGGCCTTCCTTCCCATTGTGCTTCTCGTCCAAAGCGCGCCGCCAGGAAGTCCACGAAGGTTCGAACCTTTGCCGAAAGGTGACGGCCGTGAGGATAGACGGCCCGTATCGTCAAAGGCGGAGGCGCATAATCGTCCAACACCGTCCGCAGGCGGCCCGACTTCACGGCATCGCCGACCATGTAGGTCGGCAGGGCGACAAGGCCCTGCCCTTCCAGCGCCGCCAAGAGGAGCACGGCCGCGTTGTTGGACCTCAAGTTTCCCCTGGGGGACACCTCGAGCGCCTCGGCCTTTGACGAGCCGAGCTGCCAGGCGCCGCGTATGTAGGATGTTCCGGTAAACGTCAGGCAATTGTGGTTGGCGAGATCGGCCGGCGTACGCGGCATCCCGTGCTTCTTGAGATAGGCTGGCGCGCCGCAGATGACCATTCGACACGACGCTACCTGGCGCGCCACGAGACTGGAGTCCGGCAGCGGCTCGACACGCACCGCCACATCGAAGCTCTCGTCGACGAGATCGACGATACGATCGCTCAGCATCACCTCGATCGAGATCGACGGGAAGCGCGCGGTGAAGTCGGCAACCGCGGGCGCCAGATGGAGGACGCCAAACACCGGCGTCGCATTGACACGCAAGTCGCCCCGCGGCGCCACCTGCATCCTGCCCACGGCCGCCTCGGCTTCCTCGAGGTCCGATAGGAGTCGCTTGCAACGGTCGTAGTAGGCGCGGCCCACCTCGGTCAGGCCCATTCTGCGCGTCGTGCGGTTGAGCAGTCGCGCGCCCAGCCGCTCCTCGAGCTGCTTGACGTGCTGGCTCACCATGCTCGTCGAGAGCCCGAGGCCCGCGGACGCGGTCGTGAAGCTGCTGGCCTCCACGACCTTGGTGAAGATGCGCATGTTTTCGAAGCGGTCCATTTCAAGGTCTCATTCTTAATTTCTATTGAAAGGTATATCGTGAACAAGGCCGATTATCAAAAATACCAAAATAGTTAGACCTGCTCCACTTCAAGCACAGTGGAGACAGCCCAATGGCTTTCGTGAACATCGCTCGAAATGCTGCCGCCCTCTCGGTTGCAGCTCTGTCCATCGTCTACGCCGCCGCCGGCCATGCGCAAACCGTCGACGACATGTCTCGCTGCCGGGACCTCTACGGCCTGTACAACAAGTACGAGGCCAACGGCCGCGGCTCCACGTCGGCGCCAAATGTCGAGGTCGCCGCCGCTTTCAGCGAATGCCAGAAGGGGAACTACAAGTTGGGCATCGCGAACCTGACCAAGGCTCTCGAGCGGCAGAAGATTCCCGTTCCCGACGTCGAGGCGGCGAAGGCCCGCTGATCGCTGATAGCGCTGCTTGCGTCCCGCCGGCCGGTTAGGGCCGGCGGGGTGCTCCTTCCAATCACAGCCGAACGTAGTGTTCGCCCTCGACGGCGCGCGCGAAGACGCGCACGGTCCGGAGAACATAAAAAGATGCGCCACGGAAGTGGCACGCTCTTAGCCATGAGGAGTCCGGCTTAAGCCGTCTTCCCCGTCTTCAGACCGAACTTCTTGATCGTCTGCTCGCAAATGACACGAGCGGATGGTGCGGCACCGAATGGGCAAGCCTAGTTTGCGTGTTGCAATACCTTCTCCAGGAAGGCACTGGGAGACTGCATCTTCCCCGTCCCACCACGGCCAAGGCTCCCACCAATTTGCGTCAAATATGGTTGCAGCATCGATCGAAGCTCGCTGGTTGTCACCCCCAGCCGTCGTCCTAAGTAAACAACCTGCGCGGCGCGAAGTGGGCCACCAACCGTTACCCAGCTACAAGGCTCGACGTTCTTGATCAATATAGAAAAAAGGTCGGCAGGAGACAGGATGGAACGGACGACCGGAAGCAAAAGGTGCTCAATGTCGCCTTTGACCTTGTCTGCAAAGGCGGCTTCAGAGAACGCCGATATCGTTAGAGACCAGCCAATGGACCATCCCGCCAACTTTCCCAGAGGAAACCGATTGGAACAGTCATAGCGAGGCTCAAAGCGGACATCACGGAGGCGTGGTCCGCCGAACAATTTCAAGCATTCGAGTGCGAACTGCTCAGCTCCAGGATTTCTGATCCCAAAATCGCAAAGGAAATAATTGCCGCCGCCGAACAAAGACGCGAATAGAAAGTGTTCGACATCGGTCGAACTCCATGAAGCCTTATAGGTCAGCTTCTTGAGGCGGATGTAGCCAAGTCCCGACAAGCCTGGGGTTATCGACTTCTCGTCAAACATGGCCACCCTTTGTCTAAGGTCGTCGAATGTCTCCCGGCAGAATGCCCGGGACCACCGGTACACCTGCGTTCTGCAATATGCTTAGAAGGACTGCAGATCGGACATCAAACGCTTCGCATCCAAAGCAGTAGACCGAATAGCTCACGCCAGATAGTTCCACATTATCCAGGGCACGCACCTTGGCGCCTTTAGCGACCACAACTGCATCTTTCATCACTTGCTGCCGATCAAGCCGAATAGTGCTCATGATAGTGGTCTTCACTTCTACTCCATAGCATAGCCCCGTGACAGGATCCCGAATGATGTAGTCATAAAGCCGGGGGGACGAAAATCCTGGAACATCGACCGCCCGTGGGCCACGAGCCACTAATTCAAATCCCTTCGCAAGGTGATCGGCAATTGAGTCTTCAACACCTCGCTCATGCCGCTCGTTGCGAGGTACGTCTTCTAGACTGTTTCCGTCGCCGACGAGATGAACGTTGGAGCGATGGCCCCTGCGCTAGCCCGACCCTGGCTGGAGCTCAGCTCAGGAGGGCGGATGCTCGAGAGAATTGTGCCGCTCGGCAGACCCGCTGCGTCACGGCGAAAGTCTACTCGTGGCGCAACTTGAGGCTTCTCGACTTGTGCATAGGCTTGGCCGATCAGGCGCGAATCCTCAGCACGGCCACCGACGTCCAGCGGCCGGTTGGCGCCCGTGAACGGCGAAGACATCCGTTCAGGCTCGCGTTCGAGAGGCGCCATGCGAATGTCTGGCTGATGAGGCTGGTTGACCTCAGCTATTGCAGTCCCAACTGGTGCCGACAGTTGCTGCCGATATTCCAGCAACGTCGGTCGCGATGCCGGTTCGCTGGCGGCACGGCTGCTCGCAACGATGAAGTTGGACTCTGCGACTGGCTTGGCCTCCATCATCGAGGGAAGGCCTATTGTCCGCCGTGTGATCTCGGCACTCCATGGATTATCGAGCTTGGCCACTTGCGTATGCGGCCAACCACCCGTCTGTGGTCGGTGCCAAGTGCTCGACATCGCTTCCCCCGCTCCGAGTTGGGAAGCAGTGACTCGCGTGGCGACGGTACGGGAGGCGATATCTGGGCCTGCCAGCTGTTGAGGCGCGTTCGACGAAGCCGGCTGTGCGGCATCGGGTGGCATAGCTGAAGGCATGCCTGGCAGTGAGTTGATCGCGAGGCGCCGCGGGATGATCGGATCGAATGCGGCCAACGACTGAGGCAACCAGGTTACGAGCTTATAGACCCATTCGGGAAACTGCGGCGGAGACGGCTGAACCGGCTCTTCTGTGTCCGGCGGCGGCGTTTGCGACGACCAATTCGTTTCTTGCTCCTCGACATCGTCGTCGAGGCCGAAGCCAGGTGCATCATCCCTCAGTCCAACGTTGAAGCCAGGGACATCGTCCTGCGGACTGACGCGAAACCCTGCCAAACCAATCAACGGGGTAGGTTGGACCATCCCCTCAGGTCCTAGCGCCGGAACGCTTATACTGTACGGCATCTCAGTCTGCGGCGAATCGGGATACCCTTGCGTCACCGCATCCGGGAGCATTCCATTGAACCAGCGGCTCGGCAGGCTGTTCTGGTCGACGTTGAAACCCGGTACTTCGTCGTGCGGTCTGACGCGAAACCCGGGCACAAAGGGGCGCCAAAAGAGATTGAACACAGGGGCAACTCCGGTTGGCCACACAGGCGGGCTGCGCAGACAACGAAGCTGTTCAACGGCAAGCGCTTATTGCTTCTCCACCTGCCGTTCGTGAAGCCTGCGGTCTGAGAAGGATCCACGATCAAAACCTGATCACGAAACATGGAGTTGCCACGTTTCGGCGTGCCACGTTTGGAGGCCTATTCTGCCTCTGTCATTTGGCTATGGGCCCTTCTGTGCTCGGGTTTCGTTTTTCTTCGGTCGACCACCTTTGCGGTCGCGAGGCGCGCTGTTCCAGACGTCGAGTACCACCTTTCGAGGCAGCCCGAAGTGGTTCATAGCCACCATCAACAGCACGTCCCGGCCTGCCTTCTTACGTTCTGCTCTGAATTCTTTCTGCGTCTGCTCAATCAGCGCGAGCACTTCGCGATCCGTAGGACGGCGGGCAGCCGTCAATCGCCACGAAGTCCGAAGTGTCTGGTTGACAGGCGATGGCCAACGGCGCCTGCAGTCATCGGCTCGCAACGACAAGTTCGACCAGAACCGGCGCGTATCAAAGTAGAGGGTTCTATCACCGAGGCATACCTCGCCACGATGGTCCCGAAAGCAAAGGCCACTACGGCCACGGACCGACCGTGAGGGCCCCATTCCCGACTCGCGGCCGTAAAGGACGAGGTGCCGAGCTTTCCAAGCCTGAGCCAGTTCATCTGCAGCTGCCGCAAGCGTCACGGGCGGCTCTTCCGGAACCGATAGCGCCCTGAGGCCTGTCAATCGACGAAGGCTGGCGGTCGTTCGGAGGCTAGCGGCTCGCAATACCTGTGACTCGCTGCGCGTCACGATCCACACGAGCGCCTGTGGGACCGACCACCAAGGCGATGGCGGGCCGCCCTCCATCATGGCCAAGTATCGCGCGACCGGCCGTTCGGCATATCAAGCTGTCTCCTCGCTCTTCAGCCCCAGCTTCCTGATCGTCTCCTCGCGCATCACGAACTTCTGGATCTTGCCGGTGATGGTCATCGGAAACTCCAGCACGAACTCGATGTAGCGCGGGATCTTGTAGTGGGCGATCTCGCCCTTGCAGAACTCGCGAATCTCCTCGGCCGTCGCGGTGCTGCCCTGGTGCAGCTTGATCCAGGCGCAGATCTCCTCGCCGTAGCGCGGGTCGGGCACGCCGATCACCTGGACGTCCTGGATCTTCGGGTGCCGGTACAGGAACTCCTCGATCTCGCGCGGATAGACGTTCTCGCCGCCCCTGATCACCATGTCCTTCAGGCGGCCGACGATGTTGACGTAGCCCTGCTCGTCCATGGTCGCGAGGTCGCCGGTGTGCATCCAGCCGGCCTCGTCGATCGCCTCGGCGGTCTTGTCGGCGTCGTTCCAGTAGCCCTTCATCACCGAATAGCCGCGGGTGCAGAACTCGCCGGTCTCGCCGCGCGGCACGGCCTTGCCCTCGGTATCGACGATCTTGATTTCTATGTGTGGCAGCACCTGGCCCACCGTCGAGACGCGCCGCTCGACCGGATCGTCGGTGGCGCACTGCGTCGACACCGGCGAGGTCTCGGTCATGCCGTAGGCGATGGTGACCTCGCTCATGTTCATCTGGCTCTGCACCTTCTTCATCACCTCGATGGGGCACGGCGAGCCCGCCATGATGCCGGTGCGCAGGCTCTTGAGGTCGAACTTGGCGAACTCGGGATGGTCGAGCTGGGCGATGAACATGGTGGGCACACCGTAGAGCGCCGTGCAGCGCTCTTCGGAGACGGCCTGCAGGGTCGCCAGCGGATCGAACGCCTCGGCCGGATAGACCATGGTCGAGCCATGTGTCAGGCAGCCGAGATTGCCCATCACCATGCCGAAGCAGTGATAGAGCGGCACGGGAATGCAGAGCCGATCGTCGGGTGTGAGCTTCAGCCCCTCGCCCACGAAGTAGCCGTTGTTCAGGATGTTGTGATGGCTGAGCGTGGCGCCCTTCGGATGCCCCGTCGTGCCCGAGGTGAACTGGATGTTGATGGCGTCGTCGAACTGCAGCTTCGGGCCGAGCTCGGCGAGCTTCATCTTCTCGGCATTGCCGCCGGCATTGGCGACATCGTCGAAGTTCAGCATGCCTGGAGTCTTCTCCGCGCCCAGCCGCACCACGTGCCTGAGATGCGGCAGCTTGCCCGCCTTCACCAGGTCCGACGCGATCTCGAGATAGTTCGAGGTCTTCAGCGCCGGCGCCAGGATCAGCGCCTTGCACTCGACCTTGTTCATGGCGTACTCGAGCTCGGCGCGCCGATAGGCTGGATTGACGTTGACCAGTACCAACCCCGCCTTTGCCGTGGCGAACTGCGCCAGGGTCCATTCGTAGCGGTTGGGCGCCCAGATGCCCACGCGATCGCCGCGCTCCAGCCCCAGCGTTATCAGCCCGGCGGCAAGATCGTCGACCCGCCGGCCCAGCTCGCCCCACGTCCAACGCACGTTCTGCTGGCGCACCACCAGCGCCTCGCGGTCGCGATGGGTCTCGACCGTGCGGTCGAAGAAGCCGCCGATGGTTTCGCCGATCAGCTTCTTGGTCGACACGCCGTGGTCGTAGGAAATCCGGGGGCTCTGGGTCATGGGCGAAAGCTTAGCGGCGGCACGGGGCCAGATGCCACAGGGATGTTTTGGCCGCCCGGATCATATCACCCACGAAAAGGCTGGTGCGCCCCGTTGGGAGACATTGTTCCATGCATCGTGCGTTCATGCTGCTTGTACTGCTGCTCACCGCCTGTGAAGGAAGCGTCTTTCCGGCCGAAGATCCCGGGCGCCAGGCCGAGATCAAGAAGAGCTACGAAGCGCGCGACACCTGCCTCAAGCGCCATGCCCTGGCCGATGGAACCAGCGGCACCGAACCGGACGCCCTGGCCCACGCCGCGACACTCGCCTGCCAGGCCGAGACCGACCGGCTGGTCGCCACCGCCAATACCGACGGCGATGCCAAGGTGACGGCGTCGATCCGCCACGACACCGAGTTCCGGGCCATGAAGTACGTCCTGCAAACCCGCGGGCTCACCGCCTTCTAGGGACGCCCAGCAAGGTATTTGTCCTGCCCCTGAATTAATCTCGCTCTTCGTCGGCGCGGCGAGCCATTAGGGTCCGCGCCATGAAGATCGAATTCACCACCGTCGACGTGTTCACCGACCGCCGGTTCGGCGGCAATCCGTTGGCCGTCATCCCCGACGCGCGTGGACTCGCGACCGAGCAGATGCAGTCGATCGCCGCCGAGTTCAACCTCGCCGAGACGACCTTCGTGCTGCCGCCGCAGGATCCTGCACACACCGCCCAGGTCCGCATCTTCACGCCCAAGGCCGAGATGCCGTTCGCCGGCCATCCCAATGTCGGCACGGCCTTCGTGCTGGCGCGGGCCGGCGTTTGCCACGGCCGAAAGATCACCGGCGACCGGCTGGTATTCGAGGAAAAGGCCGGGCTCGTGCCGCTCGATCTCACGCGCGAGCAGGGCAGCATCGTCGCCGCCCGGCTGGCGGCGCCCCAGAAGCTCGCTCTCGGCGATGAGCTCGCGCCCGAGCTCGTCGCCGAGATCTGCGGCCTCGGCACCGGCGATATCGGTTCGGCGACGCATCGCCCGGTCATCGCCTCATGCGGCAACAACTTCGTCTTCGCCGAGGTGACGTCGCGCGCAGCGCTCGCCAAGGCGACCGTCCGCACCGACCTGCTGGCCAGGCACGTGCCGATGTCACGGGCCGTCGGCATCCATCTCTACACACATGCGACGGAACTCGGCGTCGAGATCCAGTCGCGCATGTTCGCGCCGCTGTATGGCGTGCCCGAGGATCCCGCGACCGGCAGCGCCAACGTGGTCCTGATCGGCCTGCTGGCGCATTTCCGACGCGAGGCCGACCTCACCCTGTCGAAGACGATCGGCCAGGGCTTCGACATGGGCCGGCCGAGCATCCTCGAGAGCATGGCCGAGAAGAAGGGCGGCCGCGTCGTCGATACCTATATCGGCGGCCGCTGCGTGCCGATGCTCAGCGGCACGATCGACCTGGCATGATGGGCGACCTCACTTGATGCGACCGAGGCCGTCCAGCGTGTCGGCGAAGCCGGTGATACGCGATGAATCGGCAACCGCGCGCAGATTGGTCGAGAGCAAGCCGAGTGGCTGGCCGAGGTCACAACGGTTCGCGATCAGCCATTCGATATTGGGTAGTTGGCTTTCGAGATCGATGGCAACGCCGAGATAGTTCGACTGCGTCTTGCTGACCCGGCCCGCCGCTCCGGCGAGGGCAAGGCCATAGGCCTGGCACAGGTCGGTCGTGGGCGAGAGATCGAGTTCCCGGATGTCCCACAGGTCGAACAGCTTGCCCTTCTCCAGCATGGCGATGGCATCGGCCTGGCGGTTCCTGAGTTGACGGATGCCGGCCAGAGCGCGTGCGCCATAGGTGTCGGAGTGCCGGTAGATCAGGTAGCTCTCGAGCGGCGAGTCCGGGCCGAGGCTCGTGAACTCGGCCTCATCGCGCTCGCGCGCGGCCTGTCGCTCCTTCGCCTGCTGTTCCTCTTGCTGCCTGGCGAGCTCGGCAAGACGCGCATCGCGGGCAGGATCGGGCAGCGCGGCCCTGATCGCGGAGACAAAGGGCGTCGCGGTGAGGAAGATGATCGCGGCGCCGACGACCGCGCTCACGACGCCGGCGCCGAGAGTGCCGTGCAGTGCCGGCAGGCGCGCCCACAGCGCATAGAGAGCGAACAGCGGCGGCAGCAAGGCCGGTATCAGGAGCGCCGACGAGTCACCCCGGCCGACGGCGTCGCCTGCCATCCACACGGCCACGCAGGACAGCGGCAGCAGCAGCACCAGGCCGATCGCCGCCCACACCGGCATGCGTCCGTTCACGGCAGCGACGATCAGCGCCGCCGCCAGCACGAGCCACACCGCCGCGCCAAGGAACGCGGCGTACGCCAGAGCCAGCCCGCGTCCGAAGGCATCGCCGCCTGGCGCATCGGCAAGGCAACTCATCATGGCGATGTAGAGGACTGCCGCCACCGACAGCAGGACGATGGTTCCGACCGGAACGCGCATCGCTCACTCTAACATGAGTGCGCGATCGTTGAGACGGCACTGCCAAAGACCGCTGGTCTGTTTGCAGCCGCTGTGACGCCCACATCTCACTTCGGCTGGCGCAGCGCCGCGACCTGGTCGGCGATTCCGGTCAGGCGAACATTGTCGGCGATCGCCCTCACCCGTGCCTCGGCCAGAGCCAGCGCCTGGCCGAGATCGCAGCGCGCCACCGCCAGCCACTTCATGTTGGGCAGCTGCCACTCGATATCGAGCGCGGCAGAGACATAGCCCGGCTGGTTGCGATCGATCTTCATCGCCTGGACCTGCAACGCCGCGCCATAGGCCTGGCAGATCTGAGCGGGATCGAGATCGAGCTGCCACAGCGCCTCGAGATCGTTGAGACGGCCCTCGCGCAGCAGCGCGGCGGCATCCTGGTTGCGGCTCTTCACGAGCCGCGCGCCGGCCAGCGCCTGGGCATGGCGCGAACTCCCCGGCGGCAGATAGTCGAGATAGTCGCCGAGCGACGAAGCGGGACCGAGGCGCGCAAAGCGGGTCTCCTCCTCCGCGTGCGCCTGCTGCGCGCGGCGCTCCGTCTCCTGCTCGTACCGGCGCTGCTGCTCGGCACGCTGGGCGTCGCGCTCGGGATTGGGCATGGTCTCGATCCAGCCCACCACCAGCGGCACGACCGTGAGCACCACGATCGCACCGCCGAGCGCGGCGCTGGTCGGTCCGACGGGCAGGACGCCATGCAAGGCCGGCAACCGGCCCCACAGGGCGAGCAGCGCCAGCAGCGGCGGCAATGCGATGGGAGCCGTCATCAGCCACCAACCACGCTCCTCGGCGAGGCCGGCGGCCGCCGCGGCTGCGATGGCCGACAATGGCAGGACGATCAGCGCTGCAACGGCCAGCCAGCCCGGCAGGCGGCCGTTGAACCAAGCCAGCACGAACAGGCCGGTGAGCGCGAGCCACAGCACGGCGCCGATGATCGCGGCGAAGCCCAGCGCCATGCCGCGGCCCGCCAGGTCGGTGCCGCGCGAGCCCAAGAGATTGGCGAGAAAGCCGGAATAGAGAAGGAAGGCGATGGCGAACAAGGCGATGGCGCCGTACGGCACACCGCCCGACAAGGTCTGGTCTTTCATCAACACACTCTACGCGACGAAGGCTCGTTGTTGGTTCTCCTCCACACCTAACATGAATACATGCCAGGTAGTTGAGACGAAGCGGTCGTCCGCGCCATCTCGTCGGCATGGACAAGTTGCTGGGACCGCTGGTGCTGTTTGCCGTCGCGATGCGTCACAAGAAAAAGACGAGGCGTTCTCAAGGGATCCTTCAAGCGAAGCGGGCCGAGACGAGCGAGCATGAACCCCTATTGTGAAAGAGGTCGCCCATGGTCGACGAAGCAAAACTCAACGATTTCATCGGCAAGATGCTGGGAGATCTCGGTGGCGCCGCCAGCGTCGCCATGGTGCGCATGGGCGACGCGCTCGGCCTGTACAAGACCCTTCAGGCAGCAGGCCCGATGACCAGCAGCGCCCTCGCCCTGCGCGCCGGGGTGCACGAAAGGTACCTGCGCGAATGGCTGTCGCACCAGGCGGCCTCCGGCTATCTGGCATACGACCCTGCAGCCAGGACCTTCGCGCTGCCGCCGGAACAGGCCATGGTCTTCGCCGTCGAGGACAGCCCTGTCTACATGATGGGCGGCTTCGATCTCATGGCGGCGATGTTGGAGAACCAGCCCAAGGTGCAGGCCGCTTTCACGAGCGGCGGCGGCGTGGCGTGGGGCGACCACGCAGGCTGCATGTTCTGCGCCGTCGCCCGCTTCTTCCGCCCGGGCTACCACAGCAACCTGATCCCGAGCTGGCTGCCGTCACTGGACGGCGTGGTCGCCAAGCTCGAACGCGGCGCCAAGGTGGCCGACATCGGCTGCGGCCACGGCTGGTCGACCGTGCTGATGGCCAAGGCTTTCCCCAAATCGCAGTTCATCGGCTACGACTTCCATGCCGGATCGATCGAGGACTCGCGCGCCCATGCCCGCGAACACGGCGTCTCGGCGAACACGCGGTTCGAGGTCGCGCCAGCCAAGGAAATCCCGGAACGGGACTTCGACCTCGTGACGAGCTTCGACTGCCTGCACGACATGGGCGATCCGGCCGGCGCGGCGGCCCACGTTCGCAGTCTCCTGAAGCCGGACGGGACCTGGATGATCGCCGAGCCCATGGCCGGCGACCGCCTCGAGGACAATCTCAATCCCGTCGGACGCCTCTTCTACGCGGGATCCACCATGATCTGCGTGCCGACGTCCCTCTCACAGGAAGTCGGTGCCGCGCTCGGAGCACAGGCAGGCGAGGCAATGCTGCGCGAAGTTATCGGCGGCGCCGGCTTCCGCAGCGTCCGCCGTGCCGCCGAGACGCCGTTCAACATGATCCTCGAGGCGAGACCGTAGGACGTTG
>NZ_BKAJ01000040.1 GCF_007992495.1 Reyranella soli | reverse complement strand
GGCCCGCATCATGAGCGGGCCAGAGGCCCGCGCTCCCGTCACATCACCCGAGCGGCAATGCCGCGCCCTGCTTTACCGTGCGCAGGGCGAAGGAACTCCTGATCTGGGCGATGCCCGCGATCTTGGTGAAGTCCATGACGAAGCGCTCATAGGCTTCGAGGTCGGGCACGACGATGCGCAGCAGGTAGTCGCTGTCGCCCGTCATCAGGTAGCACTCCATGACCTCGGGTCGCGCTGCCGCGGCGCGCTCGAAGGCCTGCAGCGCCTTCTCGTTCTGGGTCGAGAGCGACACGCTCATGAAGACGTTGACCGACAGGCCGACCGACTTGGCGTCGACCTGCGCGGCATAGCCCTTGATGACACCTGCCTCCTCCAGCGCCTTGACCCGTCGCCAGCACGGTGAAGAGGAGAGCCCGACCTGCCCGGCGAGGTCGGCATTGCTCACCCGGCCGTCCTTCTGCAGATGGTCGAGGATGCGCCGGTCGATGGCATCAAGGGAGATCATTGCTTAAATTTCCTACTTTTGGCGCAATTCTACCCTATACAGACCCCCAAAGGGTCCAAACGCAAGGACTTTCCCCCGAGCCAGGCGTATGCCGTGCCCATGACCACGATTGCCCCTGTTCAAGAGTTGAAGGCGCAACGTCTGCGGCTCCTGCGCGAGCTCGAGCGCAAGGTCCTGTGGCTGAGCGCCTGGACCATCCACAACGCCAACCACCTGCGGCCCAACCGCGACGGGCTGAAGGTCGGCGGCCACCAGGCTTCATGCGCCTCGCTTGCGACGGTGATGACGGCGCTCTACTTCTCGGTGCTGAAGCCGGAGGATCGCGTGGCGGTGAAGCCGCACGCCTCGCCGGTGTTCCACGCCATCCAGTACCTGTTCGGCCATCAGACGCAGGAGAAGCTCGAGCACTTCCGCGGGCTGGGCGGCGCGCAGTCCTATCCCTCGCGCACCAAGGACGTGGACGACGTCGACTTCTCGACCGGCTCGGTGGGCCTCGGCGTCGCCATGACGCTCTTCTCCTCCCTTGTGCAGGACTATGTGCGCCTGAAGGAACTCGGTGACGGCAAGCGGCCGACGGGTCGCATGGTGGCGCTGGTCGGCGATGCCGAGCTCGACGAAGGCAACATCTTCGAGGCGCTGCTCGAAGGCTGGAAGCACGACGTGCGGAACCTGTGGTGGGTGATCGACTACAATCGCCAGAGCCTGGACGGCGTGGTCAACGACCGCCTGTTCGGCCGCATCGGCGAGATGTTCGAGCTGGTCGGCTGGCGTGTCGTCACCCTGAAGTACGGCATGCTTCTGGAAGCCGCCTTCACCCAGCCCGATGGCGAGCATCTGCGGCAATGGATCGACGATTGCCCCAACTCGCTCTATTCGGCGCTGGTGTTCAAGGGCGGCGCAGGCTGGCGCGAGGCGCTGACGCGCGACCTCAACCAGTATCCCGGCATCCGCCGCATCCTCGACCAGCACGACGACGAGGCGCTGCACCGGCTGATGACCAACCTCGCCGGCAACGACATGCAGGCCGTGCTCGATGCTTTCGAGGGCGTCGAGGGCGACCAGCCGACCTGCTTCATCGCCTACACCATCAAGGGCCAGGGCCTGCCCTTCGCCGGCCACAAGGACAACCATTCCGGCCTGATGACGCTCGACCAGATGGCGGGCTTCAAGAAGGGCATGGCCATCGCCGACGGCCTGGAGTGGGACAAGTTCGCAGGCCTCAAGGCGACGCCGGCCGAGCTGCAACAGTTCCTGGCCGAAGCGCCGTTCAACGCCGAGGGCCGCCGCCGCACCGAGGCGCCGGTCGTGGCGATCCCTGCAGCACTGCCCAAGCCCAACGACAAGGAATCGAGCACGCAGGCGGGCTTCGGCAAGATCCTGAACGCCATCGCGGCCGAGGACAGCGAGCTCAGCAAGCGCATCGTCACGACCTCGCCCGACGTCACCGTCTCGACCAACCTCGGTGCCTGGGTGAACCGGCGTGGTCTGTGGGCACACACCGAGGCGGAAGACGTCTTCCGCGAGTTGAAGGTCGTGTCGGCCCAGCTCTGGCGCAAGACGCCGCGCGGCCAGCACATCGAGCTCGGCATCGCCGAGAACAACCTGTTCATCCAGCTCGCCGCGATGGGGCTCAGCCACCAGCTGTTCGGCGCCCGCCTGCTGCCGATCGGCACACTGTACGACCCCTTCATCGCCCGCGGCCTCGATGCCCTGAACTACGCCTGCTACCAGGATGCGCGGTTCATGATCGTGGCCACGCCCTCGGGCGTGACCCTGTCGCCGGAAGGCGGCGCGCATCAGAGCATCCATACGCCGTTGATTGGCATCGGCCAGCCCGGCCTGCTCTCGTACGAGCCCGCCTATGTCGACGAGCTCGCCGTGCTGATGCGCCATGGCCTGCAATACATGCAGCTGGACAAGGGCGGCTCGGTCTACCTTCGCCTGTCGACCCGCAGCCTGCCGCAGCCGCAGCGTACGCTGACGCCCGGGCAGGAGTCCGACATCGTCGCCGGCGGCTACTGGTACGCCCCGCCCGAGCCGGGCAGCGACGTCGCCATCGTCGCAATGGGCGCCGTCACGCCCGAGGCGATCGCCGCGCACGAAAACGTGGCGCGCGATTTCGTCGGCGCCGGCCTTCTAGTGCTGACATCGCCCGACCGCCTGCATGCCGACTGGCTTTCGGCCCAGCGAAATCGTGGTCGGACGGCAGGCCTGGTCGATCGAAGCGCAGCGCCGGTCGAGCGCCTGCTGGCGCCGCTGTCACGCGACGCCCGCTTGGTCACCGTGCTCGACGGCCATCCGCTGGCGCTCTCGTGGCTGGGCTCGGTGCGCGGCCAGCGCGTCGTGCCGCTGGGCATCGAGGCCTTCGGACAGTCCGGCGACATTCCCGACCTCTACCGTGCCTACAAGCTCGATGCGGCGGCGATCGTCGACGCCGTGGCCCGTTCCATCGCTTGACCTTCACCACGGCGCGGCGAAGCATGGCTCATGCCGTTGCTTCGCTGCCTATCGTGGATCGCCTTCCTGTTGTCGGCCACGGCCGCTGCGGCTGAGGACGCCGTCGTTCGCGGCCTGGATTACATTCCCCTCGCCGTGAAGGATCTGGAGCAGGCGCAAGCCGACTTCGAAGCGCTCGGCTTCGTCCTGAAGCCGGGCCGGCCGCACGCCAACGGGCTGCGCAACACGCACGCCAAGTTCCCGGACGGCACCGAAATCGAGCTCATCACGGCGCTTTCGGCATCGGACGCACTCTCATCCGACTATATCGAGTGGCTGCAGCGGGGAGACGGGCCAGCTTTTCTCGGTTTTTTCGCTTCGAACCCGAAGGCGCTGAAGGAGCGGCTTGCGTTGCAGAACCTGTCACTCGAGCGAGTGTTCTTCTCCCGCCGGCAGCACTCGCCGACCGACCGGCCTGAGCATTTCGCTCATCCCAACACGGCGTTCGCCCTTTCCGGCGTCTGGCTGGCAGGCGCGGAAGCCGAACGCCGCTTGCTGCCTCTGCTGGGAGCCAACCCGGTAGAAGCACCGGTTTGCAGTCCATTCGGCGCCGATGCAGCCGCCTACTCCTTGCCGGAAGCGCGGGTCGTCTTCCTGCCCGCAAAGGTTCAGCTCGTGCCCGGTCGATCGATCGTCGGCGTGACGCTAACGGTCAGGGACCTGCAGGCTGCTCGACATGTCCTCGAAACCGGCCGGGTAGCCATCGCACGGCCGCCCGGATGCGAGGGCCGCAGCTTGTGGGTTGGCCCGAACGCGGCCCACGGCTTGTGGCTGGAGTTCCACCAGCCGACCCCGCCATAAAGCAGCGAACGTGCGAAATCTCACCGACTCGTCATCGCCGTCGTGATACGAAGGGGTAGCTAATCCTTCAACAACCACGGCCAGGCGGATCGCCGTGAGCGGGGAGCACGACCAGAGCAGTTGGCCGATCGCGGTCTTTGCCGCGCGCTTGCGACTGGCTGGCGTTCGCGTCGGCCCACGCGAGTACGAGCAGGCGCTGTTCGTCGTCGCCCAGCAGCCGACCTGGGCGCGTGAGCGGCTGCGCGGCATCCTGGCCGGCTTGTTCATCGCCGGCCCGGCCGACCGCACTCTGTTCGACGCCGTCTTCGACCTGGTCTTCACCGAGAACCAGATCGCCCCGTTGAAACCGGACGCGGCGCTGTCGCCGGGCGGTCCGCCGCAGGACGCTACCGAGGCGCCCGTTTCCGGCAAGCCGGACGAACCCGCCGGGCAGCGCCGCAAAGACAGCCCGCCGCCGCCAGAGACCGCCTCTCCACCGAAAAAAATCGTGAGGGTAGTCCGGCGCGCCCTGCCGGCCGACAAGCTGGGCTGGACGCTGCTCGCCTTCGTTCCCTGCGCCGTGATCGCCTACCTGCTGTACGACACCAGCGAAGCGGCCGTGACGGTTGCCGGAAGCCAGACCGCCGAGGAGGCGCCGCCGGTCGCCTGGTTGTTCGCCGCCTTCGCCGGCGCCGCCCTGCTCGGCCCCATCCTGATGGTCCTGCGCCTGATCACACGCCGACGGGTCGACGAAGACGGACTCGCCAGGCCCAAATCCGATCCGACCTTCCATCGCGAACCAGCCGGGACGCCACGCTTCACCTTCCGGATGGGGGCCGTCGGCGGCGCGCTGCCGCCGCGTCTCGACCCCGAGCGACTGCGCACGATCGTCGACCTCTTCGTCTATGCCAACGGCGAGGAGGAACTGCGCGAGCTCGACATCGACCGCACCATTTCCGCCGTCATCGCTGGCGCCGGCATGGTGACGATCCTGCATCCGCGCCGGCGCGTGCTGCCGCTGATCGTCATCCTCGAGGATGCCAATTCGTCGGCACGGCTCTGGAACTCGATCCCCGAGGAGCTTGCCCACGGGCTCAACCGCCGCGGTTTCGACGTCGTCCGCCGGTCGTTCAGCGGATCGCTGCACCGCGCCGCCGACCGGCCGGGCGAAGCCGCCCGCCGCACCGCGCTCGCCACCGAGATCGAAAGCCTGATCGACGATTCCGGCTACGCCGTCACCATGGTGTTCAGCGACTGCAATCTCTGGCAAAGCGCCGATGCCCGGCTGCTGGCACGGCTCGGCATGGCAGGCCGCGCCTTCTGGTTCGACGACCGCGATCGAGAATTGTGGGATTCGCGCCTCGACCCGCTGCGCAATGCGCGCATCCCGATCTACGAGGCGACCGGCGAAGCGACCGAGGAAGCGCTACGCGTCGCCTATGCACCCGTCCGCGGCATCGGCGCGCGGGCGCGCACGGCCGGGGCGGCCCTCGGCCGGCGTCGCCACTCGGGACTGGCCGGCGAGGTCCACGCCATCCTGGGCGGCGCCATCGGCTGGGCGCGCCATTGCGCGCTGGTCGAACCCGTCTCGCTGGCGTTGGCCGAATCGATCCGGGCGACCTTCCACGAGCGCGTGCCGTGGATCGCCCTGTCGCGGCTGGCGGCGCTGCCCGGCACGACGGTGGCGGCCGAGGGCCTGCGCTTCGACAGCCGCGTGCGCAGCCTGCTGATCGCCGAGCTGGCCACGCTCGAGGCGCCCAGCCGCAAGGACAAGGTGATCAGCCACGTCCGCAAGATCATCGAGCAGCACGAGCCCGCCGCCGACGCCGGCGACACCGCGCATGCGAGCTGGCAGCTCTCGATCCAGAACGTCGAAGTGATGCGCAAGCCGGATGAGGCGTTGGCCGAGATCGGCCGCATCCGCCAGTCGGGACTGCTGGCCGACGAGCCGATCGCGGAGTTCCTCGAGCGGCTGGTGCCGACCACCGCCGGCGGGCGACCGGATTTCGAGACGCACGAGACGTCGATCCGCCTGCCGGTACGGCCGCGCCGCTCGGAATCGCTCGAGCTGCTGCGCTCGGCCCAGGCACCGGAAAGGCGCCCGGCGCCGCACCATCCGGTGTGGCACATATCGACTCCCGAGCTGCGGCTGGGCGAGCCGCTGATGCATCAGGTGCTTCGGCCGGCGATGGCGTTCGGCCAGGACGACGAGCTGATCCTGCAGACCACGACCGACCCGGCGCAGGGAGTGCGCATCGTGTCGATCGACGTTTCGTCCGGCCTGGTGAAGGAGACCATCGGCGACGTCGGCGGGCCGTTGAGGACGATCGTGGCGCACGACAAGGTCGTTGGGTTCGCCACGGAAAGCGGCCGCATCGGCGCTTTCATGTTCGAGGCCGTGGAGACGGGCGAATCGGTGACGACCAGCGAACAGCCGGCAAAGAGGTGGCGGCAGTACGACGTGAGGGATTCCGTCGAACCGAATGAGCCGATCCTGCTCTGCGCTTCGTCCTTGCGAGCAGAAGTGCTGGCCTGGCTACCCCGACGCCGGGTCATGTGGCGGCTCGCGCAAGGCGATGAGCCGCAGACATCGACGGTGCCGACCGAGCAGGAGGTCGGCGCCATAGCCGATGTGTCCGAGAATTTCATGATTGCCGGCTGCACGTCGGGCGCCCTGCTGTCCGTTCCCAAGAGGAGCCCCAACGGATCGCCCGAGATCTCGGCGCTCGACGCGCGCTTCCCCGGCCCGATCACGGCCCTGGCGAGCGCGTTCCTCGAGATCCGCAACACCGACGGCGACGGCCTGACGCGGGTCGTCGCGGCCTATACCGAGCGCGCCTCGGGCCGCCACTACATAGCCGCGCTCGACCTCCACCTGTCGCCGTCGCGGCGCGCCGTCGAACGCGCTTGGCGGCCGGTCGAGGTGCTGGCTGAGCCGCATCAGCTCTATGTCACGGCCAACAGCACGACCGTGCTGGTGGCGATGAACGATCTGGTCGATGTGATCGATCTCGACGCCGGGATGTCGATTGTCGCCTCGGAAGCCGACATGCTGCTGAACAGCCTGGGCTTCTCGGCCGAGCAGGGGGCGCGCGTGGCGGCGGCCACGCTGGCCGGACGCCGCATCGCCGTCACCACGGCCTTGCCACCACGCCTGGAGGTGAGGAAGCTGGAGCGGGTCGAGTTCGCGACGGAACCGGCGGAAAGCACCCAGGCCTCGCCCGAGGCCAGTGCCGAACCGGAAGCTGCGGCCAAGGAGGCGCCGGCCGCGTCATGAACGACCGCAAGGTGCGCATCGAGCTCGCGATCGACCCGCTGACCCGCCTGGTCAGCCGGATCGACGGCGCTGGTTCGCACCCGATCGACCTGTCGCGCAGCCGCGCCATCGATCTCGGCGAGGGCCGCACCTCCACTTTGGGAGAGGTCATCGACACCTATGCCGAGGCCACCCAGTTCTTCGACGTCCAGGAGTTCTTCACCGTCTACGCCCAGCAAGCGATCGGCGAGATCCTGTTCGAGGCGCTGGGCGGCGCCAAGGTCCTGAACGAGGAAGGCGGCTGGCTGGAGATCGCCGTCTGCTGCAGGCCCGGCCCCGGTGGCGCCGACGTCAGGCGCGAGCTCGAGCGGCTGCCGTGGTCGTTCCTGGCGCGGCCCGATGCTCGCGGTTCGTCGTTCCTGATCAACGACGAGGAGAATCCCTGGGTGGTCACGCTCGACGGGGCGCCCGAACTCGCGCGCGAGGAAGTGCTGTTCCCGCCCGAGCCGCGCATCCTGCTGATGATCGCCGGCGACGATCCGGCAACGCCCGGCTACGACCCGAACAAGGATCAGGCGCCGGCGCACGAGGAAGAGATTCTGGCCGCCCTGAAGAGCTGCTATTCCGCCGCCGCCTTCGTCGAGAACGTCAAGGTGGCGCGTCGATGGAAGGATGTGATCGCCCTGCTCGATGCCGGGTTCGCGCCGCATGTGCTTTATTTCTACGGCCACGGCGAGTCCGACGGCAAAAGCAGCCAGCTCCTGTTCCGGGCCAATCCCGGCGAGCTGCCGCGGGTGAGCCCGACCCAGATCCGTCGCGTGCTCGAGGACCAGGCCGCCAGGGGCTTGCGACCCAAAATCTTCTTCGCCAACTGCTGCCACGGCAACAGCGCGCCGCGCTTCGGGCTGGGCGAGGAGCTCTCGGCGCTGGTTCCCTGCCTGATCGCCAACCGCACGGTGGCCGGCGTCGAGGAATCACGCCTGATCGGCCTGCACGTCCTGGAATCCCTGGCGCGCGACGGCACCGCGCCGGATGCCCTCCTGGCCGACGCCGTTCGCAAGGTGCTGACGAACGTGTCCGGCAGCACCGTCGGCGGCCGGTGGGGCTGCCCCGTGGTCTATACGCGCTACGCGAGCTGGATCGCGCTTGCTCCCGAGAAGCGCAGCGATATCCGCCCGGTCACCGCCGGCGATTTCCCGGCGCGGGTCGATCGCCACGAGCCGGTCAAGCATGCCACGGCGGCCTTCGCCAGCCGGCTGGGCGGCAAGGGCATCACGATCGATGGCATCGCCTGGCAGGCCGAGGAGCGCCAGGGCCTGACCAATTTCAGCCGGCGCCTGCGTGACGTGTTCAACGAGCAGTTCACGACGACGCCAATCCGCGAATGGATGGTCCGCTTCCAGGCCGAGTCCTACCCGGCCGCCGGTGACGATTCAGATGAGCTGGTGCCGCACTTCGCCAAATCGATCTACGCTGCACTCGCCGGACCGGGCGATCCGTTGCGGGCGCCCGACAAGGCGGTGCAGCTGAACGACGTCGTCAGAAAGCTCACCCAGTCCGTCGCCACGGCGGGCTCGACCGTGCTGTTCAGCCACGAGCCGATCGACGCCAAGCGCCAGGTCTTCCTGCGCGATTACTGGCTCACCTGGGCAGAAATCCGCAAGCGCATCGAAAAGAACGCCAAGGCGCAGGCGCTGCGCATCCTGCTCGCCTTCCCGCTGCGCGTCGGGCCGACCGATTCGATCGACATCGCCAAGGTCATGGCGGTTTCGGACTTCCTGTCGCTGACGCCGCTCGGTGTCTTCGAATCGGTATCGCGGGACGAACTGGCCGGGCATCTGCGGGATTTCACCGCCTTCTACAACGTGCTCGACCATCAGGTCGACCGCGTTGCCGCCGACATCCATACGCGCACGAACGGCGTCTTCGATCAAACCCACATTGCATTGAAAACCAAGGCAGGCATCGCCTGACGTTTCCGGAGGGTGTCATGGTGAACTACGTGTTCGATCTGGTGCAGCACGCCGAGCAGAACGGCGGCAACAACGATCTCGGCGGCATCCTGAAGGCGCGGCCCTTCCAGCTCTTCTACGCCGACGTCAAGGAAGAGGTCGCCAACTATATTGCCAGCGAAGGGCTGCGCGACGCCGTCAACGTCAGCATGGCGACGGGACGCCCGCTGCTGCTCACCGGCGAGCCGGGCACCGGCAAGACGACCGCGGCGACCTGGATGTCCGGCATCTTCGGCCTCAACGCCGCCCGCTTCCAGGTCAAATCCAACAGCCGGGCGCAGGATCTGCTCTACACCTTCGATGCCGTCGCCTATTTCCGCGAATCGCAGATGGCCGCCGCCAACCGCACGCCCGCGCCGTCCAAGGGCGAGTTCGTCCAGAAAGGACCGCTGTGGCAGGCGATCGAAGACGCCGCCGACAAGCCGCAGCTGCTGCTGATCGACGAGATCGACAAGGCGCCGCGCGACTTCCCCAATGATCTTCTGCACGAACTCGACCGCATGGAGATCTTCTGCGCCGAACAAGGCAAGACGGTGACGCTGAAGGACAGGGCGCTCCGGCCGGTCATCGTCATCACGTCCAACTCCGAGCGCCGCCTGCCCGAGCCCTTCCTGCGCCGCTGCATCTATCACAACATCGTCCTCGACCAGAAGATGCTGGAGCGCATCGTCGATGGTCGTCTGAAGCAGACCAAGGCCTACTTCGAGGCCGAGGCGACGTTCCGCACGGCCGCCACCAAGTGCTTCTTTGCCCTGCGCGACAACGACAACCTCCAGAAGAAGCCGTCGGTCGACGAATTCTGGCAGTGGCTGGCATTCGTCGGATCGTCGAACGCCGCCGCGCGCGCCAAGGTCATCGAGATCGCGGGCGGCGGACGCTTCTCCGAGCTGCCCTCGCTGTCGGCGCTCGTGAAGCTGTCCGAGGACCGTGCCCAGCTGCCCTGACGGCGAGGATCGCGCCATGTCCGACGTCTCCCAGCCTGCCAAGCCGGTGTACCGCGACATGTTCACCGGCTTCAGCGCGGCCGATTGGCTGTTCGTCGTCCTGCTGTACGTCGCGCTGGTCTATCTCGTGCTGCAGATCATCCTTCAGTTCTTCGGCACCGCCTACTCGTTCGACTTCATGCCGATCGTCAACGGCGCGCTGTTCATCTTCGTCGCCTGGGACTGCGTGCGGCTGAACCGGCGCATGAAGGGCATCTTCGATGCCCTCGACCAGAGCGGCTCCATCACCTTCAAATCGCCGCAGGCGCGCCAGGACGTGCTGGATGCAATCTACCGGCTCGACCGCCAATACGGCGCGGCCATGGCCGCGGTCGTGCTGATCACCATGGTCGTCAGCATCCTCTACTATTTCGACTTCTTCTCCGGTGCTCGGCCCGACTTCGCCAATTTCCAGATCGTCGATCCGGGCGGCAAGCGTGTGCGCTCGCTGTTCGAGCCGATCGCGCTCCTGCTGGTGGCCGGCATCGCCGCCCTGCTGGCCGGATACTTCCTCGGCGCCATGATCGCCAATGGCCGCCTGCTCGATGTGCTGCGCGGCTTCGACTACGAGCTGTCGGGCTTCAACAGCGACAGCGGCGTCAGGACACTGCAGCTGATCGAGTCGATTTACGCCTTCGCCGCGCGCGTCACCCTGTCGTTGTGCGCCGTGCTGGCGGCCTGGTGGGTGGTCTTCCGGCTGCAGCTGCCGTTTGCCCAGGAATACGCCCAGTGGGAGGTGCCGTTCCTCGGCCTGTGGTTCATCGCCCTGGTGAGCTTCGTGATGGCCGTGCTGGTGCCCGTGCGCGCCTTCCAAAGCCGCCTCGACGAGGTCTATGGCGGCGCCGAGGCGCACGAGCTGGTGCGCAGCCAGCTCGCCACCGCGCGCATCGACCTCGCCACGCTCGACAAGCAACTGGCAGGCGCGGCCCCGGCCGATCGTGAGCGCCTGCAGCGTCATCGCGACGACCTCAGCCGCTTCGTCGACACGCTCGACAAGCGGGTGTTCCGCAAGCCTCTGATGCGGACGACCGTGCTGGGCGCGCTGCTCGCCATCAACATCGCGTTCTTCCTCATCTTTCTCGTGCTTCCCGTTGGCACGCCGTCCCCGGGAGGGGAGCCCAAGCAACAGCAGCAGGATCAGCGGCAACAGCAACAACAACAGCAGCAGCAACAACAACAGCAACAGCCTCCAATCGCTCCGCCGGCGAAGAAAGGGTGACCATGAGCGACTGCCTGCGGCTCCACGCCTTTCCCGCCAACGAGGGCGACTGCCTGCTGATCGAGTACGGCGACAGCGACAAGCCGCATCGCGTGCTGATCGATGGCGGACGCCTCGCCACTTACCACGACCATCTCGGCCCATTCCTCGCCGACCTCAAGGACGGCGAGCGCAAGCTCGAGCTCATGGTCGTGAGCCATATCGACCGCGACCACATCGAAGGCGCGCTGGCCCTGCTGCAGGACGCCGAACTCACCCTCGCCGCCGACGACATCTGGTTCAATGCCTTTCCTCATCTGGAGGGCAAATCGGTCCCCGTTGTCCTCCCGGACAACCAGATCCCCGTCCTGAGCGCCAAGCACGGCGAACTGCTCACGGCAGCAATCCGCCAGCGCAAGTGGCCCTGGAACAAGGCGTTCGACGGTGCGGCCGTCGCCCTGGGCGACGACGGCAAGCCGGTGCGCCGCAAACTCGCGGGCGGCGCGGTCATCCACCTGCTGTCACCCAGTCGTGAGAAACTCACAGCCCTGATAAAGCCTTGGCGGAAGGAGTGCGCGCGCGCGGAAATCGTCCCGGGTCTGCTGGCCGTGGCCGGCGCCGGTGCGGCTGGCCAGGTTGCCGTGCTGGCGGCGCGGGACTCGGCCGACCTGGAAGCCCTCGCCAATCGCAAGACGCCCGATGACACCGCGCCCGCCAACGGCTCGAGCATTGCCTTCCTGTTTGAATATGGCGGCTGGCGCCTGCTGCTGGCGGCCGATGCCCATCCGGGGCTACTGCTCGACGGGCTGCGCGCCTATGATGGCGGCAAGGCGGTGAGCGTCGCCCTGTTCAAGCTCTCGCATCACGGCAGCAAATCGAACATGACCCGCGACCTCGGCGCGGCCGTCGCCTTCGAGCATGCGCTGGTCTCGACCAGCGGCTCCCAGTTCAGTCATCCCGACCAGGAAGCATTGGCCCGAGTCATCCTGGCTGGCGATGCCAAGAACGTGCATTTCAACTATCGCAACGACATCACGGGCTCGTGGGACAACGATCCCCTGATGAAGAAGTATGGCTATCTCGCGACCTATCCCATGGCCGCCAACGGCTATTTCAGCGCCGAATTCACCAAGGACGGCCTGCAGCGCCTGAAATGACGCGGATCGCTTGACCTCCGCCGGCCGGGGCCTCTATCTCCGGCGCATGAAGGTCGACGGCACCCCCTACCGCACCATCTGGCTCGGCGCCGACGGCACGACCGTTCAGGTGATCGACCAGACCCTGCTGCCGCATCAGTTCGTCGTGCGCGACTGGCGGACCATGGAGGATGCCGAACGCGGCATCCGCACCATGATCGTGCGCGGGGCGCCGCTGATCGGCGCGGCGGCTGCTTATGGCATGGCCCTTGCGATGGCCAGGGATGACTCCGATGCCATGCTGACCCAGGCCTACACCACCCTGATGGCGTCGCGCCCGACCGCAGTGAACCTGCGCTGGGCGCTCGACGATCTGCGTAATCTTCTGGCACCCCTGCCGCACGCCAAGCGCGCCGATGCCGCCTATCGCCGTGCGGCCGAGATCTGCGACGAGGACGCCGAGATCTGCCGGCGCATCGGCGAGAACGGTCTCGGTCTCATCCGCAAGCTCAAGCCCAAGGGCGATCGCATCAATGCGCTGACCCACTGCAACGCCGGCTGGCTCGCCACGGTCGACTGGGGCACGGCGCTGGCGCCGATCTACCAGGCGCACAATGCCGGCATCCCGATCCATGTCTGGGTCGACGAAACCCGGCCCCGTAATCAAGGTGCCAGCCTGACGGCGTGGGAGCTCGCCAAGCACGGCGTGCCGCACACCGTGATCGCCGACAATGCCGGCGGCCATCTCATGCAGCGCGGCCAGGTCGATTTCTGCATCACCGGCACCGACCGCACGACGCGGCGCGGCGACGTCTGCAACAAGATCGGCACCTACCTGAAGGCGTTGGCCGCGCACGACAACGGCATCCCGTTCTATGTCGGCCTGCCCTATCCAAGCATCGACTGGACGATCGAGGACGGCGCCGCCATCCCGATCGAGGAGCGTCACGCCAGCGAGGTCTCGCGCATCGCCGGCCGCACGGCCTCGGGCGAGGTCGTCACGGTCGACGTGCTGCCCGAGGGCAGCCCCGCCGCCAATCCCGCCTTCGATGTCACGCCGGCGCGGCTGGTGACCGCGCTGATCACCGAACGCGGCGTCTGCCCCGCGAGCGAAGCGGGCCTCCTGTCGCTCTATCCCGAACAGTCCCAGGCGGCGTGATCACGCCCGCCCAGCGATCCGCCCATCTCGCGACCATCGGCCTCGGCTTCACGCAGATCGTGGGCTGGGGCACGACCTTCCTGATGCCCGCGGTGCTGGGCCGCCACATCGGCGATTCGCTCGGCCTGGCGAGCGAGGTCGTGTTCGCCGGCATCACCGTGATGTTCGGCGTGGGCTCGCTGCTCGCACCGCAGGTCGGCCGGCTGGTCGACCGCATCGGTGCCCGCACCATCATGGCCTCCGGTTCGGCGCTCTACGCCGTCTCCATCGCGGCGCTGGCCTTCAGCCAGGGCATGGTGAGCTACCTGCTGTGCTGGGCGGCGATGGGCATCGCGTCGACCTTGGCGCTCAGCACGCCGTCCAGCATCGCATTGGCCCAGGTCGCGGGTCCGGGCGCGCGGCGCGCCATCGGCATGCTGGCCATCATCGGCGGCTTCGCCTCGACGGTGTTCTGGCCGCTCTCGGGCGCACTCGACGTAGCGCTGGGCTGGCGCGGCACGCTCCTGGTCTATGCCGCGATCCATCTCTTCGCCTGCCTGCCGGTCCATCTGCTGGTGCTGCCTCGGCGGCCGCCGGCGCATCATCTCGCCGCAGCAGGCAGTGCGGCGGCGAGCGGCGTGCCGTCGGAGGTCCGGTCTCGTGCGTTCCTGCTGTTGTCCATAACGCTCTCCAGCGGCGCCTTCGTATTCACCGGCGCCATGGTGCACATGATCGAGCTGATGCGCGGGCTCGGCCATCCTGCCGCCGTCGCGGTGTTCCTGGCCTCGCTGATCGGGCCGTCGCAGGTCACGGTGCGCATCTTCGAGCTGCTGTTCGGCCATCGCTACTCGATCATGAACTCCGCCGTATTCGGCTCGGCGGCCCTGGTGCTGGGACTGGCCGTGGCGATGATCGACGGCGGCAACTTCGTCTTGGCACTGGTCTGCATCGTCTCCTACGGCATCGCCAACGGACTCAAGGCCGTGCAGCGTGCCACCCTGCCGCTCGCCCTGTTCGGCCGCGGCCAGTTCGGCGCCTACATGGGAAGGCTTGCCCTGCCGCAGGGCATCGTCTCGGCGTCGGCGCCGCCGGTCATCGCCGCCGTCCTCAGCAACGGCGGCACAGCTGCCGCCCTATGGCTGATCTTCGCAGCCGCCATGCTGTCGCTGGTCACCATGATCATGCTGGCCCGGTTGGCGAAAAACGTTCGTTGAGCGCAGCGACGCTCACTTGTCGAGGCTGGTCCGGGTGCCCGAGGGTTTCCTGGAGGCCGTGGCAAAGCCCTGCGGATCGACCCACATGACGCACGAGCAGCTCGGCAATCCGTCGCCGTAGAGGTCTCTTAGGTACATCTGCCGCGCCTGGGCCTCCATGATGGCCGTCGTCAAGTTTGCCGCAGCGACGAGCACGCGATGGTCGCCGCACAGGCTGGCGAGCGTCCAGCCCTGCCTGACGGCCGTGACCTCGGCGCCGCAGTCGCTTTGGCCACCCGACATGGCCTCGCATTTGCGCAGGGCCGAGGCCAGGGCTGGGCCGTAGTACTCGGACGTTCCGACGCCCCACGAGCCGTCCAGCGCCAGCGTCACCACGGTCCATTCCGACACGGGCTGAGCGGCCAGCGGAGCAGGCAGCAGCAAGACCGCCGCCAGAAACGCGAGGATCGCCTTCATGAGACCTTCTCCGAGCCGGACCACGGTCTCACAATCCATTGCCAGGGTCGGTGGCAATTCGCACAGTGCACGATACGCTGGGGTCATGAGCCAGCCCATCCTCATTCGCTCCAGCGTCGACCGCCACGTCGGCTGGCTGGAATTCAACCGGCCGCCCGTCAACGCCTTCACGCGCGAGATGGTCGACGAGACGCATGATGCCATCGTCGCCGCGCTCGGCGATCCCGAAGTGCGCGTGCTGGTGCTGGCGAGCGCGCTCCCGCGCTATTTCAGCGCCGGCGCCGACCTGCACGTCTTCAAGGGCATCGGCCAGGACGGCATGCGGCGCTGGGCCGAACGCTGCCACGACATCGTGCGCCTGCTACGCAACTCACCCAAGCCGCTGCTCGCCGCCATCAACGGCACCGCGGTGGGCGGCGGGCTGGAGATGACGCTGCATTGCGACCTGCGCTTCGCCGCGACCGACGCAAGGCTGGGGCAGCCCGAGATCAACATCGGCTTCATCCCGCCGATCGCCACGACGCAGGCGCTCGCCCGCCTGATCGGCCGGCCGCGCGCCATCCGCTATCTCTATGAGGGCAGGCTCGTGCCGGCGGCCGAGGCGCTGGATTGGGGCCTTTTGGACGAGCTGGTCGAGCCTGCCGGGCTGCAGGCGCATGTGCAGGCCTATGCCGAGACGCTTGCCGCGAAGTCGCCGGCGGCGCTGGCCGCCATCCGCCGCACCGTGACCCTGGGCGGCGGCATGACCTTCGAGGACGGCATGGCGCTGGAGCTCGACACCGTCGTGCAGCTCGCCGTCACGCCCGACTTCGCCGAGGGCGTCGACGCCTTTCTCGCCAAGCGGCCACCGACCTGGCGATACTGAAGCACGACGCTCACGCGTGCCGAACGTTCTTGCCCGATACCCAAGCCATCAGCAGCGTGCCATCAACGGCGAAGTGGTCGGTCGCCAGAAGACGCTTCACGTGCGGATCGGCGATCACCGCCACCAGGAACTTCCGCACAATCGCTTCCGTCAGCAGCCGGTTGCGGTTGGTCGCGAAGGTTGAATGGTCCCACGTGGCATCACCGGTTCCCAACCCGACGAACCATCGGAACAGGAGGTCGATCTCCATCCGATCCATCAGCTGGCGCTCGGAGCGTATGCCGTAGAAGCTTTGCAACAGCATCGCACGCAGCAGTCGTTCCGGCGGGATCGACAGCCGTCTCGGCCCTTCGAGCTTGGCAAATTCTCCCGTCAGGTCGCCGAGAGCCGCGTTGGCGGTTTCCCGGATCATCCCTAGCGGATGGTCCTCCCAGATCGCCATGGTCCCGTCGCTCCCCCGAGGTGGAATTGGCGAACGCCACCTTCACCGTCGCCAGGGACGCAATCAATTTGCATGGCGCACCCAAAGCTGACCTTTATTGGGCGCATTTTTCTCGGGAGGATTCTCCATGACGACGCTTGCCCCGGTCGACTCCCTCGACATTCAGATCATCGTAGACAACGTCACCGATTCGCTGTCATCGGTGCCCTCCTTCATCGAGACGGAGCTGGGAGGCCTCGGCCGACGGCGTGGCGGCGCCTGGGTGCTGGGCGGCGGCTGTCTATGTTGCGCTGCGCACGGTCTTTCCTGCCTGCTCACCGTGAAGAGTGGCGGTCGCAGCCATTCCGTGCTGTTCGACACCGGACCCGAGGATCGCGTGTTCGAGCAGAATGTCTCGCGGCTCGGCCTCGATCTCGGCCCGGTCGAGGCCATGGTGCTGAGCCACGGACACTGGGACCATGCCGGCGCCATGTTGCGGGCGCTTCAGCTCGTGCTCGATCGCAACGGCGGCAAGCGCATCGGCTGCTACGTCCATCCCGACATGTTCCGCAGCCGCGCCGCCAAGTTGCCGGACGGCTCCTTCCGGCCGATGGAGGACGTGCCCTCGCTGGCCGATCTCGAGGCGCAGGGCGGCGACGTCGTCTGCACGCGCGAGTCGCAGCTCATCGCCGACCGCGTGTTCGTGAGCGGCGAGATCCCGCGCCGCACGCCGTTCGAGACCGGCCTGCCCGGCCAGCACCGCCGCACCGAGGACGGCAACGGCTGGGAGCCGGACGAACTTCTGATCGACGAACGTTTCGTGGCGGTGAATGTGCGCGGCAAGGGGCTGGTCGTGCTGACGGCCTGCAGCCACGCCGGCGTCGTCAACGTGCTGCATCACGCGCGTGAGTGTTTTCCGGACGTAAAGCTGCATTGCGTGCTGGGTGGCCTGCATCTATCGGGGATCAATGAGCGCGTCATCCCGCAGACGGTCGAAGCCCTCAAGGGTTTCGACCTCGACGTCGTCGCTGCCGGCCACTGCACCGGCTGGCGCGCCATGGCCGCCCTCACCAACGCCTTCGGCGACAAGAAACTGACGCCGCTGGCGGTGGGTAAACGCCTCAGCTTCTAGATTCATGCTCTTCTGGACTGCGCGCATCCTGCGCGGTCATGATCATGAGCGCGCAGGATGCGCGCGGTCCGGAAGACTCAAGTCGGGAAGATGTCCTTGCGGACGATGGCGTGGACGCCCCAGTTGCCGTCGACCACCTGGGTGATGCCGAAATCGACGGCGATCGACATCAGGCTGATCGCCTCGTCCTCGGTGAGGTTCTTGGCCGTCATCAGGAAGCGGCGCATCTTGCGGAAGGCGTCGCGCATGGCGAGATCGACCGAGGATTTCTGGAAGATGGCGGACTGGGCCGCAGCACCGAGATCGGCAAGGTAGTTGGGATAGCTGAAGCCCTGCAGCACCCACTCGTCGCGCGTCTCGATCATCGGGAAGTCGAGTCCCTCGATCGGCGTGCCGGCAAGCTCACCCGCCTTGTGCAGGATGACCTGGAAGGTGCCGGTCAGGGAGCATTCGATTGCCGTGCCGCAGAGCTCCGAATCGCCCTGCGAGGCGTGCGGATCGCCGACCGACAGGAGCGCGCCCGACACCGCAACCGGATAGTAGACCGAGGCGCCCTTGCCGATGCGCCAGTTGTCGATGTTGCCGCCGGTATAGCTCGGCGGCACCGAGTTCACGTCGTCGGCTTCCTTGGGCGCCAGCCCCATTACGCCGAAATGCGGCCGCACCGGGATACGCACGCCCTTCAGCACATCCCAGTTGCGTGTCGTCAGCGCGTGATCGACCGGCAGCCCTGGATAGTCGATGGTCGGATGCTTGACGCCGAACGGGTCCATGACCTCGGGCCAGCGGAAATTGTAGATCGCACGCGCCCAGTTGCGCTCGCCCGTGGCGTCGAGCTCGTAGATCGTCACGACCTCGCGCGTGTCGCCCGTGAGAAAGTCGTTGTAGTGGAAGCCCCAGTTGGCGGCGGCGTTGCTGCCGAAGGCCAGGCCCCTGAACTGCGGATTGGCACTCGGCCGCAGCGTCACGTCGACGATACGCACTTCCAGGACATCGCCAGGCTCAGCGCCGCGCACCAGCACCGGACCGGTGCAGACATGAACGCCCAGCCCCTTGCCGTCGCCCTCTCCGGCGCCGCGGCGCATCACGCCCTTCCTGTCCTTGGTCCAGAGATAGACACTTTCCGCACCGGGATCGCCTTCGATCATGCGTTCATGATCGTCGCTCGCCTGGTGTGTCAGCGTTTCGATGGTGGCGAAGTCACCCGAGTCGATCTCGAGCTGCGGCTTGAGGTTGCGACTGAAATAGCCCCAATGGACCGTGTCGGCGTTGGCGGGCAGGTGGTGGTGCCGCGTCACGGCCGACACCTTCTTCGGCAATGCCACGCCACCGGCGGCCATGGCGGCGATGCCGCCCTTGGCTGCGAAGGCGCTGGCCAGGAAGGCACGCCGCTCGCGCGCCATGTCCTCGACGAACTGCCGGTGATGGATCTCGAAGTCGGCGCAGCTGGGATCGTCGCCTCTGCACATGGGATCAACGCTTCGCCAGGAGATCGATCTCGACCATGGCGCCACGCGCCAGGCCGGTGACGCCGATGCAGGTGCGCGCCGGCCGCCGGTCGGCCGGGAAGTAGCTGGCATAGACCTCATTCATGCGCGGGTAGTTGGTCTCGAAGTCGGTGATGTAGACACGCGCGCAGATCACGTGCTCCAGCCCGAGCTTCAACCCGCCCAGCACGATCTTGAGATTCTCCATGACGCGCACCGTCTGGCCTTCGATGTCGGGCGGCAACGGCTTGCTGTCGTCGTCGGGCCACGTCGGCATCTGGCCGGTGACGAAGCACCAGCCGTCGACCTCGACGGCGTGGCTGAAGGGGGCGACCGGCGTCGGTGCGCCGGGGGCCATGAAGAATAGCGGTGCGCTCATGTGTCGGCCGGCAGCAACTTACATGCCATAGCGTGATTTTCTGTCCGCCACCCGCGCGCGGCGTTGATCGCCGAGCTGCCGCAGGCGTTCGCGCTCGGCGGGATCGAGACGGCCATAGCGGCCGCGCCACTCGGGATCATGCCAGTCGAACGGAGCGCGGACCATGGTGCGTGGCTTCTCGGCGCCGGACAGCAGGCCGAGCGCCAGCTCGACCACGGCACGCTGCACGTCGCGACGGTCCGGCGGGCCGCAGGGATTGCCGAGCGGGAAGTCGGTGAAGACAAAGCGCGGCACGCCGCAATGTTCCACGATATCGAGTGCCGAGCCGATGATGACGGTGGGCAGGCCGGCGGCTTCGAGGGTTCGGGCGACCAGACTCACGGTCTGGTGACAAACGGGTCAAAGTGGACAGAGGATGGCGGCGTCGGCACCGTCGGCGCGCAAGCGGGACAGCACCTGCGGCGCATCCTCAGTCAAGGTCTTGCGCTGGCTGTACTCGGTCGGCACGCCATGGAAATGCACCGCGAGGCTGGCGAAGCGGCCTTCGCGCGCGAGCAGGCTCGCCGTCTCGATGGGCAGGAAGCTCTCGCGGTCACGCGTGTGCGTGGATTCCTTGTCCCAGGCGACGTTGTCGGTAAACAACCTTTCCGGCGGCGGCGAGACGCTGCCGGACCACACCTGCTTGGCAACGCTGCCGTCGTCTCGCACGGCCGTGAGCGGGCTTGCCGTCGTCACCAGGGCGATACGGCACTCGGCCAGCGGCTTGGCCGGGCGCACGAACGGGACGTCGGCGTAGTGCGCCCAGACATAGTCCTGCTCGTACCCCAGCGCACGATAGTAAAGGCGCGTGCGCTCCATGTAGCGGACCGGCTCGTTGCTCGGCGTCATGGCGGCGGCTTCCTCCGCCGCCATGCTAATACGGACGATGACCGGGTCGCGAGTGGATCAAATCGCTAGGCGGCTTCGGCCTTCGCCGTATGCCCGGGATAGTCGGCGTCGAGGATGAAGGGAAACGGCCCCTCGAAGCGGCCGATATTCACCCCGTGTGTCACCAGGCCGGTGTCCTTCGACCAGATGTGCAGATGGAAGCCCGGCGGCTCCAAGGTGAAGCTCGATGGTCCGCCGTCGACCTCGAGGTCGAGCGTCACTTGGTGGGCCGTGCTGGGCGCCACCGAGCCGATGGTGCCGCCCCAGCGTACGGTGATAGGGCGATGATGATGGCCGCATACCACGCGCTCGATATTGTCGAAGCGGCGCAGCACGGCCCCCATCGACGCGCCGTTGCGGCAGTTGATGCGGTCCATGTCGGCAAGGCCGGTGCCGAACGGCGGATGATGCATGAAGATCATCGTCGGCCGCTTGCGTTCCTGGCCGAGCTTGCCCTCCAGCCAGGCAAGCCGCGCCGCGCACATCTCGCCATGGCCGTGGCCGGGCACGACGGAGTCGAGCCCGATCAGGCGCACGTCATGGCCCTCGATCACGTAGTGCAGGAAGCCGTCGTCGTTCCTCAGGTAACCGTCCGGGGCGAACTCGGCGAAGAGCTCGGCGCGGCGGTCGTGGTTGCCCGGCACGAGATAGACCGGCATGGACAAGGGGTCGAGGATGTCGCGCAGGACCTCGTACTCTTCGGCCAGCCCGCAATCGGTGAGATCGCCCGTGGCGATCACCAGGTCGGGCTTGCGCGGAAGGGATTCGATGGCGGCGACGGCCGCCTCGAGCATGGCGTTGGTGTCGACCCGCTCGTAGGCAACCTTGCCGCGCGGGCGGACATGCAGGTCGGTGATCTGGGCGATCATCATGGGTTTGGCTCCTCTTGAACGAGCTTTCGAAATACAGATTCTGTCGTCCTGAGCGTCAGCGAAGGACCTCATCGCCGCTTGCAACCGGCCTGAGATCCTTCGCTTCGCTCAGGATGACATGAGGGCGTCTACGGCAACTTCAACGACGTCGTCTCGGCATAGGGCCGCATCAGCTCGTCGGCCTTCTTCTGGGCATCCTTGACCGCCTGGTCAGCCTTCTTCTTGCCGTTCATCAGCGCCTGGATCTCGTCCTCCAGCGCCTTGCGCACGGCCACGGTCTGGTAGGTCGCGAACCACGGCTTGGCGTAGGGCAGCTGGTCGAGCGCCACCTTGGCGTCGGGGTTCTTGGCAATGAACTCCTTCATCTCCGGCTTGTCGTAGGCCGACTTGCGCGGCGCGAAGTAGCCGGTGAAGCGGCTCCAACCGCCCAGCGTATCGGTCGAGGACAGCCACTTGATGAACTTCCAGCCGGCCTTCTTGCTGTCCTCGCTCTGGCCCGCGAACATGACCAGCGAGGCACCGCCGATCGGCACGGCGTTGCGCACGTTCTTCGGCACGAAGGCGACGTCATAGGGCGTCTTCATGCTCTCGCGGATGAACGAGAGCGAGCCGGTCGACAGGAGCACCATCGAGGCCTTGCCGGCGAAGAAGGCGGTCGACACGCCGCCGGCCTCGGTGACGCCCTGCGGCATGACCTTGTGCTTGAAGATCAGGTCCTCGACGAAGCGCGCCGCGCCCAGCATCGAGGGCTGGTCGTAATAGACCTCGCCACCGTAATCCTCGTTGAAGTAGCGGCCGCCGTTGGACATGGAGAGCGCCTCCATCAGCCAGCCGAGATAGTCGTAGCCGGCCGGCATCATGAAGCCCGAGCGGTCGCCCTTGGTGAGCTTCTTGGCGGCATCGACCATCTCCGCCCAGGTGCGCGGCGGCTTGGCGGGATCGAGACCCGCTTCCTTGAAATGCTCGACGTTGTAGTAGAGCAGCGGCGTCGAATTGTGGAACGGCACGCCGTAGAGCTCGCCGTCGACCGTGGCGTTGGCATGCAGCGCCGGCCAGAAATCCTTGAGGAAATCCTCGCGCGTCGTCTCGTCGGCCTTGAGCATGGGTTCGAGCGAGATGATGTCGCCCGAGAGCTTGAGGTCGACATTGAAATTGGCGCTCATCAGCACGACCGACGGCGGCTTGCCGGCCTTGGCGGCCGCCTGGGCCTTGAGCTTGGTGTCGTCGTAGCTGCCGGTGTAGGAGGCCACGACCTCCACTTCCTTCTGGCTCTCGTTGTAGAGCTTGACCAGCCGCGTCATCTCGCGCGCCAGCTTGCCCTCGACGGGCACGGGGAAGAAGAAATCGATCTTGGTCTGCGACCACGCGGGCCATGCCGCCGTGGCCAGCGAGAGCGCCAATGCGCCCAATCCCAAACGTCCAATTCTCATTGTTGTGCCTCCTAGCCTTTCACACCGCTGAACACGAAGCTGTCGACGAAGCGGCGCTGGAAGGCGATGAAAGCCACCGCCAGCGGCGCCATGACGAGAAGCGTGCCGGCAGCCAGCACGCCCCATTCCTTGCCGCCCTCGGCGCCGCGCGTGAATGCAGCGAGGCCGATGGTGAGCGTCTGGTTGTCGGGCGAGCTGATCACCATCAGGGGCCACAGGAACTCGTTCCAGTGGGCGGTGACCGAGACGATGGCGAAAGCGATCAGGCCGGGCTTGGCCATCGGCAGCAGCACGTACCAGACGATCGCCCACCACGGCGCGCCGTCGATGGCGGCGGCCTCCTCGAAGTCACGCGGCAGGGCAAGGAAGGTCTGGCGCATCAGGAAGGTGCCGAAGGCCGAGGCGAAGTACGGCGCCATCACGCCGGGCAGCGTGTCGTAGAGATGGAGATCCACGACTGTCGAGAGGTTGGGCACGATCAGCGCCGGCGGCACCAGCATGAGCTGCAGCAGAAAGGCGTAGAACAGCACGTCGCGGCCCGGGAAGCGCAGGCGGGCGAAGGCATAGCCGGCGAGGCTCACCGTGACGCACTGCACGGCGAGCACGCCCACGACGACGATCAGCGTGTTGAGGTAGTAGAGGCCGAACGAGCCGCTATCGAGGGCGTTGCGGAAGTTTTCCAGCGTCGGCTTGAAGTCGGGCCACAGCGAGGCCATGCCGGCACTGCCCGCGCTCTCGGGCCGGAACGACGCGATGAGGGTCCACAGGAACGGGCTCGCCCACAGAAAGGCGACGGCCGACAGCAGCGCGGCGAGCAAGGCGGCCGGGAGATGCTTGCGCATTCTCATTGGACCGCGGGCCTCCAGGCCCGCTCATACGGAGCGCGGACCTCCAGGTCCGCATCATGATTATGAGCGGACCTGGAGGTCCGCGCTCCGGCAAGAACATGAGCGCCACTGCGCGATCCCGGCGATGCCCCCTTACCCATTGCCGCGCGCTCCCCTCTCCATGACCCGCATCGAGCCGAGCGAGATCGCGAGCAGGACGGCGACGCTCATCAAGGTCGCCGCCGCGGCCTTGCCGTACTCGAAGTTCTCGTGCGCCGACTGGAAGATGTAATAGAGCAGCAGATTGGTGGCGTTGGACGGCCCGCCTCGCGTCAGCACGATCACATGGTCAACGTTGGTCAAAAGCTGGATCAGGGCGATCACCACGACGAAGGCGGTGGTCGTCGCCAGGGCCGGCAGGATGACGAAGCGCAGGCGCTGCCAGGCGTTGGCGCCGTCGATCATCGCCGCCTCGATCGTGTCGCGCGGCACGTTCTGCAGGCCCGCGATGTAGAACAGCATGTAGTAGCCCGCGTTCTTCCACACGGTGAGGCCGATCACCGACCACAGCGCCACGTCGGAATCGCCCAGCCAGTTCGGCCCATGCAGCCCGATCTTGGCGAGGTAGTAGTCGAGCAGGCCGACGCGCGGCAGGAAGATGAAGAAGAACAGCGACGCCGCCGCCACCAGCGGCACCAGCGAGGGGAAGAAGAACACCGTGCGCAGCACCGCCGAGAAGCGCGTCGAGCGCTGCACGGCGAGCGCAAAGGCCAGCGCCAGCACAATAGTCGGCACCAGAACGCCCACGGCATAGATCAGGTTGTTGAGCGCGGCCTGGCGGAAAGCGGGATCGGCCAGCACCTTGGCGTAGTTGCCGAGTCCTACGAAAGTGGTTGCCGCCCCGGTGCCGTGCGGCTTGTCATAAAGCGATTCGACCAGCACCCGCGCGACCGGCAGGTAGGTGAACAGGACGAGGAACAGCAGCGACGGCGCCAGCAACGCATAGGGCAGCAGCCGCAGCCTGCGACGCCGAACGGGGACCGCCGCAGCCTGGATGCCGTCTAGGACTCCAGTCGTGCCGGCTAAGCTCATACGCCGCTGCATAGGCAGAGCGGAACAAGGACGGGTTACAGAATCGCTACGCTTGCGTGACGCTCGCTACGGCAATGGGGATAATGGTTCATGTCGTTCGTGCACCCTCTGGTCGTCGGCTTCCTGGTGGCGCTGGGCGTCGGCCTGCTGATCGGCATCGACCGCGAGCGCCACAAAGGCGACGGCGCGGCGCGCGATCCCGCGGGCCTGCGCACCTTCACCCTGGCCTCCCTGGCCGGGGCGACGGCGATGGCAACCGGAGACGAGATCCTGCTGGCGGCCGTGGCGCTGGGCATGGTCGCCTTCGCCAGCCTCTCCTACTGGCGGGCACGCGACGTCGATCCCGGGCTCACGACCGAGACGGCGCTGGTGCTGACCACGCTGCTGGGCGGCCTGGCGATCAAACAGCCTGAGTTCGCCGCCGGCCTCGGCGTCGTGGTCGCCGTGCTGCTGGCCGCCCGCTCGCCGCTGCACCGCTTCGTACGCTCGGTCCTGACCGACGACGAGCTGCGCGATCTCCTGATCTTCGCCGCCGCCACGCTGGTCGTGCTGCCGCTGCTGCCCGACAAGCCGATCGGTCCCTACGGCGCGCTCAACCTGCGCACGGTGTGGACCATCGTCGTCCTGGTAATGGCCGTGAGCGCCCTGGGCTACGTCGCGGTCCGCGTGGTCGGCCCGCGTTATGGCCTGCCGCTGGCAGGCCTCGCTTCGGGTTTCGTCTCGAGCAGCGCCACCATCGGCGCCATGGGCACGCGCGCCAAGCACGAGCCCGAGCTGATGAAGCCCGCTGTCGCCGGCGCCGTGCTGTCGTCCGTGGCCACCGTCGCACAGCTCGGCATCCTGATCGCCGCGACCAACATGCCGACCCTGCAGGCCCTGTGGTTGCCGTTGAGCCTCTCGGGCGTCGCCGCGATTCTCTATGGCGGCGCCTTCACCTTGTGGGCGCTGAAGCAGAGGAACCAGAAGCACGAAGCGCAAGGCAACGCCTTCAGTCTCACCACGGCATTGACCTTTGCCGCCATCCTCGCCGTCGTCCTGCTGGTCGCGGCAGCGGCGCAGGATTGGTTCGGCGAGGCGGGCGTGGTGGTCGCGGCCGCGGCCGCAGGCTTCGCCGACACCCACTCGGCCGCCGTCTCGGTGGCGTCGCTGGTCAGCGACGGCCGCATCAAGCCGCCGCAGACCATCATCCCCGTGCTGGCGGCCTTCACCACCAACACCGTCACCAAGATGGCCTTTGCCGTGACCGCAGGCGGCCGGACCTTCGCCTTTTATGTCATCCCCGGCCTGCTGCTGATGCTGGCCGCGGCCTGGGCCGGCGTCCTGCTCGCCTGAGCGTCAGGAGGGCTTGACCTCGATCTGGCGGGCCCGCTCGGCGCCGTGCGCGCTCTTGCCGATCCTGAGCGTCAGCACGCCGTTGGCGAAGTTTGCCGAGATGTCGTTGCGATCGGCGTCCGACGGCAGGGTGAAGGCGCGCGTGAAGCTGCCGTAGCTGCGCTCGGAGTAGTGGGTCTTCTCATCGGTGCGCTCGACGTGCTTCTCGCCGGAAATGGTCAGCACATCGTCCTCGACAAGGACCTTCACGACCTTCTGGTCGACGCCCGGCAATTCGACGGTGACGGTGTAGGTCTTGCCGTTCTCCTGCACTTCGACCTTGGGCGCATGCTCGTGCGTGCCGAGCGTACGCATGTGGCCGTTGGCCGGTTCGAGGAAGCCGAACGACCAGGCACGCACCATGCGATTGAAGAGCTGGTCGAACTCGCCGCCGAACGGCGTGAAAGCGCTGGGCGTCAGGGCCTTGGGCACGTTCTCTGCCATCGCAGTCCTCCTGGGTGAACTCGATTCGGATTTAGGACCCGCAGATGACAATGCAATCACAACCGAATTGGATGCCGCGACATTCATGCAATCTTCATGACCAACGCCAGTAGCGCCTCGTCTTCGCCGGGACCGGCGACGATCGACAGGCCGAGCGGACAGCCGTGCAACGTCGCGATCGGCAGGCTCACCGCCGGCAGGCCGGCGTGGCCTGCCACCGATCCCAGGGTGAGCGCTGCGTCGTAGAAGCGGCCGGCGGCTTCGTCGCGCAGGAAACGCAATGGCGCGATCGACGGCGCCGTCGGCAACAGGAGGAATGTCCCGGGCGGCAACAATTGCCGCAAGCGGTCAGTCGTCTCGGCACGCCACGCGCTCCAACGCGCGCCGGCCGATGGATCGAGTGCGCGCACACTGTCGAAGCGCGGCTGGATCGTCGAACCGAAGATCGGGTCGCTGCTCAAGAAGTCACTGTGCTCACGCGCGATGTCGAGCCCCTGCAAGGTGACGTAGGCGTCGCGGAAATCGCCCGGACGGCCGGCAAAGACCTGCACCTCCTCGACGGCGCCGAGTGCTTTGGCGGCGTCGGCGAGCACAGACGCCGCCTCCGGCTCAGCCAGCTCGAAGGCGTCGCTGGCGAACAGCAGGCGGCATTGCGCCAGCGACACGGCCGGCGTTCCGAGCAGGCATTGCGCGCCAAGCCGCAGGTGTGATGCGTCGCGAGCCAGCAAGCCCATCGTGTCGTAGCTCGGCGCGAAACGCACCACGCCCTCCAGCGAGACGCGGCCGTGGCTGGGGCGCCAGCCGAACACACCGCAGAAGCTCGCGGGAACACGCACCGAGCCGCCGGTGTCGGTGCCCAAACCGAGATCGGCGAGGCCGGCCGCGACGGCGACCGCCGATCCGCTCGACGAGCCGCCCGGCAGGCGATCGGGGGCACGCGGATTTGTCGGCGTGCCGTAATGCTCGTTCTCGCCTTCCAGGCTGAAGGCGAGTTCGTCGGTGATGGTCTTGCCGACGAGGGTGGCGCCAGCGCGCAGCAGGCAATCGACGGCCTGTGCCGATCTCATCGCCGGCTTCTGTCGGCTCTCCCAATGAGGGTTGCCGCCACCGGTCACGTATCCCGCGACATCCAGAAGGTCCTTGGCGACGAAGGTGAGGCCGTCGAGCGGGCCCGATCCGAGCGGCGCCAAGCGTGCCCGGGGACCGGGAACGAAGGCGCCGAAGTCATTCATATTCTTCCGGACCGCCGGCATCTTGCCGGCTCATGCTCATGAGGTCGGCTGGAGCCGGCGGTCCGGAGGAGCACGACGCCCCCAGCAAAAACATCATCGCAGCGCTTTGACGATGGTGTCGGTCGGCGCGGTCCAGCCGACGATGCCGCCCTGGGCGCGGATCATGGCGAGGGTCGCGGCCTTGAACTCGGGGAAGTAGCTCTCGGTCGCGTCCTCGGCCAACAGGCACTCGTAGCCGCGGTCGTTGGCCTCGCGCATGGTGGTCTGCACGCAGACTTCGGTGGTGACACCGGCCAACACCAGATGGCCGACACCGTCGCGCTTCAGGATATCGTCGAGGTGCGTGGCATAGAATGCGCCCTTGCCCGGCTTCACGATCACCGCCTCGCCCGGCCGGGCCGCCAGCTCCGACACGAGATCGTTGCCGGGCTCGCCATCGACCAGGATGCGGCCCATCGGGCCCTCGTCGCCGATGGTGAGCTTGCCGCCGCCGCGGGCGCGCTTGGACGGTGGGCAATCCGAGAGATCGGGCTTGTGGCCCTCGCGGGTATGGATGATCGGCAGGTGCGCTGCGCGGAAGCCGTCGATCAGGCGGCGCACGGTGGGAACGATCTTGGCCAGCGGCCGCACGTCGTTGCCCAGCACCGAGCCGAAGCCGCCCTCCTCGACGAAGTCGCGCTGCATGTCGATGACGATCAGCGCCAGCCGGCCGGCGGGGAAGCTGTACTCGTAAGGCTGAGCGGCAATTGTGGGCATACGCTACTTTCCTCGCTGGAACGGCAGGGTCAAAGACGTCGGCGGCTCGAGGCGACCGACGACGCCCGCCACCGCCAGAAGCGCCAGCAGATAAGGCAGCATCAGCAGGAAGGCGGTGGGCACGTTGATGCCCATGGCCGGCAGCTGGAACTGCAGCGCCGTGGCGGCGCCGAACAGCAGGCAGGCAGCGACGGTGCGGCCGATGTTCCAGCCGCCGAAGATCACCGCGGCCAGCGCCAGGTAGCCCGCTCCGTTGGTCATGTTCTCGGTGAAGGTGTGGATGTCGGCGATGGAGATGAAGGCGCCGGCGAAGCCCGCCATGAAGCCGGTGATCAGAACCGCTTTCCAACGCGTCGCCGCGACGGGAATGCCGGCCTTGTCGGCGCTACGCGGCTCGTCGCCGACGGCGCGCACCGAAAGGCCGAACGAGGTGTGGTTCAACATGGCCCAGATCAGCACGATCAGCGCCAGGCCGACATAGACGATGACCGACTGCTGGAAGAAGGCAGTGCCGGCGAACGGCAGATCGCTCAGGCCCTTCACCGCGAGCTTCGGGAGACCGGGGATCTCCTCGCGCGACAGGCCGCCGAAGATGATGCGGTAGAGCAAGGTCGTGGCGCCGAGCGCCAGGATATTGAAGCCGATGCCGACCACGAGCTGGTTGGCGCGCAGATTGACGCTGAGCCAGGCCTGCACTGCCGAGACGACGACCGAAGCTAGAATGGCGCAGGCGACGCCAAGATAGGGATTGCCGCTGGCCCACGAGCCCAGCGCGCCGAAGAAGGCCGCCGTCAGCATCATGCCTTCGAGGCTGAGGTTCAGCACGCCGGCGCGCTCGGACACCAGCTCGCCGCTGGCCGCCAGCATCAGGGGCATGGCGAGCCGCAAGGTCGAGGCGATGAAGATGGCGAGCATCTCTTCCATCAGCGGCCTCCCTGCAGCTTCTCGACCAGGATGACCGACCCCGCGACGGCGATGACGATCAGGCCCTGGATGACCAAGGTCAGCGCCGCCGGCACCTGGGCCATGATCTCCATGGAGATGCCGCCCGAGCGCAGGAAGCCGAAGAACAACGCCCCCGCCAGCACGCCGACCGTCGAGCCGCGCGACAGGAGGCCGACGACCAGACCGTCGAAGCCGTAACCCGAGGAGAAGCCGGTCTTCAGGTAGTACTGCTCGCCCTGCAGCATGATCGCGCCGGCGAGTCCGCCGAACGCGCCGGCGATGGCCAGCGCCACGACCAGCAGGATGCCGCCCGGCATGCCGGCCCGGCGCACCGCCAGCTCGTTGAGGCCGATCGCTCGAAGGCGCAGACCGAAGGTCGAGCGCTGCAGGACGATCGCGGTGGCGATGGCCAGCAGCAGGCAGATCACCAGGCCGATATGGAGGGGCGATTCCGAATTGCCGGTCAGGCCCGGCAGCTTGACCGCGTCGGCGATCGGCAGGGATTCCGGCAAGGTCGCCGACGAGGTCTGTGGCTGGCGCAACAGCGCCGTCGACTGCACGCACCAATAGACGAGCAGCAGGGCGACGAAGCCCAGCAGCAAGGTGCTTATGACCTCGTTGGTGCCGAAGCGCACCTTCATGAAGCCGGCGATGCCGCCCCAGAAGGCGCCGGCGAGCGTGCCGCCGAGCAGCGGCACGATCACCGCGAGCCCGAGCGGCAGGTTGGCGATCGGCGGCCACAGGCCCAGCGCCGTGGCGGCGATGCCGCCGACGGCGATCTGGCCCTCACCGCCGACGTTGGTGAGGTTGGCGCGGAAGGCCAGGATGAAGCCGAGACCGACCAGTGACAAAGCGACGGCACGATTGATCGAGGCGCCGATCGCGAAGGCTGAGCCAAACGCGCCGTCCATGAACGCCTCGATGGCGTCGGGCACGTCCTTGCCGCTTGCCGCGATCAACAGCAGGCCGACGATCATCGAACCGATGACGGCGATGAAGGGCACCGCCATGCCGAGCAGGCGGCGGCGATCCGGCAGGGAGAACGCGAGCGCCGTCATGCGACCTGACCCGACATCAGGGCGCCGATCGCGCCGCGTTCGCTCATTTCGGCGGGACGTTCGCCCACGAGCCGGCCGCGATAGAGCACGGTGATGCGGTCGGCCACGGCTATGAGCTCGTCGAGCTCGCTGGAGATCAGCAGCACGCCGACGCCACGGCGCGCTGCCGCCCTGATCTGGCGATAGACCGCCTCGACGGCGCTGACATCGAGGCCGCGCGTCGGCTGGGCCGCGACCAGCGCCACCAGCGGATCGAGCGTCAGCTCGCGGGCCAGCACCGCCTTCTGCTGATTGCCGCCGCTCAAGCCGGAGAAAGCCACCTCGGGGCTCGCGGCGCGCACGTCGAACTCGCGCATCTGCATCTGCGCCGCCGCGTTCAGCGTGCGCCTCTGCAGGAGGCCGAAGCGCGTGAAGCGATCGAGCTTGTTCAAGAACATGTTCTCGGCCACCGACATAGCAGTGACGCAGGCCACGGCATGGCGATCCTCCGGCACGATACCGCCGCCCGCCGCCGTCACGGCCGCCGCACCGGCATGGGTGAGATCGTTGCCGCCGATAAAGAAGTGCCCCTCGGTCGGTCGCAGCAGGCCCGCCAAAACCATGCCGAGCTCGCTCTGGCCATTGCCCTCGACGCCGGCCAGGCCGACGATCTCACCGGGCTTGATCTCGAGCGTGAAATTGTCGAGGCGCACCGCACCGTGGCGGTCGTGGACGGTGAGGCCGTCGCACACCAGCGCGAGCTTGGGCGGCGTGACCAGCGGCCTGGATGCTGCCGGCGCCTCGCCGTCATCGGCCAGGGCGACGTCGAGCGGTTTCAGCTCCCGGCCGACCATGGCGTGGACCAGCTCGCCCATGTCGGCGTCCTGCATGCTCTCGTCGGCGACCAGCCGGCCGGTGCGCAGCACGGCGACGCGATCGGCGACCTTGGCGATCTCGGCGAGCTTGTGGGTCACCAGGATCACGGCGCGGCCGGAATCGGCAACGCGGCGGCAGATGTCCAGAAGCGCGCCGATCTCGCCCGGCGGCAGCACGGCGGTCGGCTCGTCGAGCACTAGGAGCTTGGGATCGCGCATCAGGCACTTCACGATCTCGGCGCGCTGGCGTTCGCCGACCGAGAGCTCGCCGACGACCGAATCGGGGTCGAGGGTGAAGCCGAAACTCTCGGCGATGTCGCGGATCCTGGCGCCGAACTCGTGACGCTTCAGCACGCCCTTGACCTGGCCCAGCATCAGATTCTCGACCACGGTCATGCGCGGCACCAGGCTGAAATGCTGGTGCACCATGGCGATGCCGCGCTCCAGCGCCACGGCCGGGCTTTCGGGCGCCCAGGCCGCGCCGTCGAAGGTCATGCTGCCGACCGTCGGCTCGTAGACGCCGAAGATCAGGTTGCACAAGGTCGACTTGCCGGCGCCGTTCTCGCCCAGCAGGCACTGCACGGAGCCCGGGCGCACGTCGAGGCTGACGCCTTCGAGCGCCTGCAGGCTGCCGAAGCGCTTGCCGAGGTTTTCGAGCGAGAGCAGCGATCCGGTCGACGAGGTCATGCTACGCACTTGTCATCCTGAGCGAAGCGAAGGATCTCATGCCGCTTGCAAGCGGCGATGAGGTCCTTCGCTTCGCTCAGGACGACAGAACTAGGCGTCCAGAACCTTGATCTTGCCCGACAGCAGGTCCTTCTTGATCTCCTCGATCTTGGCCTTCTGCTCGGGTGTCGCCTTGCAGATCACCATGTCAGAGGACTTCGGGCCCATCGCCAGGCCGAACGGCTTGAACTCCGGCTTCCAGGTGCCGGCCGCCACCTGCTCCATGGCGTATTCGACCTGGAAGCCGACGCCGGTGATCGAGTAGGCGACGTAGAGCGGATCGGTGCCGCAGCGATCGGTGTAGCTGCCGATGATGTGCGTGCCCTTCTCGCGCGCCGCCTGCTCCATGCCGCGCAGGCCGAGATTGAGGATGTGGTAGTGGATGTCGGCGCCCTGGGCGATGGCGGCCAGCGTCGCTTCCTTGGCCTTGGCGACGTCGTCGAAGTCGCCAGTGTAGCTCTCGAAGTACTTGATGTTGGGATTGATGTACTTGGCGCCCTTGCCGAACTCGATGCCGGCATTCTTGATCGCCGGGATTTCCAGGCCGCCGACATAGGACACGCCGCCAGTCTTGGACAGCATCGCCGCCGACGCGCCGGCGACGAAGGCGATCTCGGCCTGGCGCACGTCGTAGCCCGAAACGTTGTCGGGCTTCTTCGGATCGGCATTGCCGCCGATGATGGCGAACTTCACCTTGGGGAAGCGCGGCGCCACCTTGAAGACCGAGGCCTGGGTCTGGCCGCCGATGCCGATCACCAGCTCGTTCTTGCCGGCCAGCGTGACCAGCACCTGCTCCATGTCGCCGAACTTCACGTTCTCGATGAACTTCACCGCGACCTTGGTGCCGAGATTCTTCTCGGCCGCCTTCATGCCATCGTAGCCCGATTCCATCCAACCCTTGTCGGACTTGGAGCCCGGGATCAGCACGCCGACATTGAGCGGGCCGGCAGCACGCGCGGGTGCTCCCAGGCCGCCCAGCATCACAAGGCCTGCAGCGCCGGCTGTGCCGGCCAGAAATCCGCGACGATCGAACTTGTTCATGGCTATGGTCCCCCGCTCGTTGGGTCCGTGATCCCCGGCAAGGCACAGGCAATCGGCGTGCCAACTGGCAGGGATCTTGCAACCAACGGCCCAACCACAAAGCCCTTTGAGGGAGATCAATGGCCAACAAACTGCATTCTTTGGGCGCTCCGCGCGCCGGCTTCGCCTGGGGCGCCAATGCCCGCGAAATAGACATGGCGACACCGCCGGCGAAGCCCGTTCCGCTCAAGATCTCGGCAGCGCCACAGAACATCACCGTCGACCTCAAGCGCACGGCCATGATCGTCGTCGACATGCAGAACGACTTCTGCGCCAAGGGCGGCTGGGTCGACTATCTCGGCGCCGACTACACACCCGACCGGAAACCGATCAAGCCGCTGCAGAAGCTGCTGCCGGCGCTGCGCAAGGCGGGCGTGCCGGTGATCTGGGTGAACTGGGGCAACCGACCTGACCTCGCCAACATGCCGCCCAACCAGATCCATCTCTACAAGCCGGCAGGCACCGGCGTCGGCCTCGGCGATCCCCTGCCCGGCAGCGGCGCGCCGGTGCTGCAGAAGGATTCATGGGCGGCCGCCGTCGTCGACGAGCTCGAGCAGAGGCCCGAGGACATCAAGATCGACAAGCATCGCATCTCGGGCTTCTGGGACACGCCGCTCGATTCCATCCTGCGCAACCTCGGCACGCGCACGGTGCTGTTCTCCGGCGTCAACACCGACCAATGCGTGCTGCATTCGCTGACCGACGCCAACTTCCTGGGCTACGGCTGCGTGCTGGTCGAGGATTGCTGCGCCACCACCTCGCCCGACTTCTGCACCGAGGCCACGGTGTGGAACGTCAAGAAGTGCTTCGGCTTCGTCACCGATTCGGGGAAGATACTGAAAGCCCTGAAGAAGTAACCAAGCGTTTGCGCCACCTCGTCCTGCTGCCCGGCTTCATGTGCGACAAGGACCTGTGGACCGACATGGTCCCGGGTCTCGGCGCCCTCGGCACGATCCACTACGGCAACGTCTACGAGGATTCGACGCTCGAAGGCATGGCGCAGCGTGTGCTCGATTCGTCGCCCGAGCGCTTCGTGCTGGTCGGCTTCTCAATGGGCGGGTTCGTCGCGCGCGTGCTCACGCTGATGGCGCCCGAGCGCGTGTCCGGCGTGGCCTTCGTCGCCTCCTCGGCGCGCGGCTATTCGAAAGAGGAGACCGAGCGGCGCAAGGCAGGCTATCGCCCGGGCGACCGGCCGCCGCGCGCGGCGGGCGAGATCTCGACCGCGCGCGGCCTGCATCCCGATCGCGAGAACGATCCCGTGCTGCTCGATCGCATGCGCGGCATGCAGCGCCGGCTCGGCCGTGAGGTGCGGACACGCCAGGCGGCGCTGATCCGCCTCGACGGCTACGCCGACCTCGAGCGCATCGCCTGCCCGTCTCTGGTCGTGGCCTGTCGCCAGGACCGCCTGCGCAGCTTCGCGGAAACCGAACGCATGGCGCAGCATCTGCCGGACGCGCGCTTTGCCATCCTCGAGGATTGCGGCCACATGGCGCCGCTGGAGCGACCAGACGAACTGACAGCGCTGCTGGCAAGCTGGATCGAAGAGACGCATCTCTGAAGCATGAGGTAATTTGTCGGATCGGTCGGCTTGAACCGGCCTCGTCCCATGCCATGTCTGGGCGTCGGAGTACCGACCATGAGCGAAGCACAATCACTGTTTGCAGTTCTACGGCAATCGGCTGATACCGATTGCGTTGCCGCGCTTGAACGATTGGTGCGCGATGCGCCTGATCGAAGGCTGGCGCGCATCAACGTGCTCGAATTCGCCGGGCGCGAGGGCCTCAAGGAGGAGCGGACGATCGCCACGTTCCTGCAGGCCGCCCAGATCGGCCTTTTGGACATGTCGTGGAACGTGCTCTGCCCGAGCTGCAGTGGCGTGCTGGACGCCAACACCTCGTTGAAGAGCGTGCGCTCTCAAGAATACTATTGCGCCTTCTGCAACCTCAACAACGAGCCGACGCTCGACGACATGGTCGAGGTGAGCTTCACGGTGAATCCGCGCGTGCGACGGATCGCGGTCCACGATCCCGATCAGCTTCCGCTCTGGGAGTACTATCGCCAGGTCTTCTGGGGCCGGGGCGTCGACTTGCCCGAGGAAGGCCTGGAAGCGGCGATGCAGCAGGTGACGCTCGATGCTGTCGAGCTTCCGGCGGGCGAGAAGGCGTTCCTGTCGCTGCAACTGCCGGCCGGCTTCGTCATCGTGCTCGAGCCGGTGAGCCACGCCGCGCAGTTCATCAACGTGACCGGCGAGCCGACGCAGGATCGGCAGAACGTGACGCTGGTCTACAACAACCTGCGCGCGCCGACGGGCGAGATCACGCTACGCCCCGGAACGATCCGGCTATCTCTGGAAAATCGCACGGCCACGCGTGCATTGCCCACCGTGTGGGTCGTCGACGACAAGTTCGCTGCCTTGGTCGGCAAGCGCCGGCCGTTCCTGACGGCCAAGCGCCTGCTGTCGAACCAGACCTTCCGCGACATCTATCGCACCGACACGCTCGACGTCGACCAGCGGCTGAAGATCACCAGCCTCACCTTCCTGTTCACCGACCTGAAAGGCTCGACCGAGCTCTATGAGCGGGTCGGCGACCTGGTTGCCTTCGACCTGGTGCGCGAGCATTTCCGGACGCTGAACGAGATCGTCGCAGCCGAGGGCGGCGCCGTCGTCAAGACCATCGGCGATGCGGTGATGGCGACGTTCCTGACGCCCGACCATGCGCTGTCGGCGGCACTGCGCATGCGCGAGGCCATGCGCCGGCTGAATTCGACGCACGGCCGCGAGGACCTGCTGCTCAAGATCGGCATCCACGAGGGGCCCTGCCTGGCGGTGAACCTGAACGAGCGGCAGGACTACTTTGGGCAGACGGTGAACATCGCCTCGCGCGTCCAGGGGCTGGCGCAGACGCGCTCGATCCTGGCGACCGCGCCGGTGATCGACAATCCGAAGAGCGCCGAGGTGCTGAGCAGCAACGGCCAGAAGCCGATGGCGCAGAGCCATCCCCTGCGCGGCGTTGCCGCCGAGGTTGCAGTGTACGAGATCCCCTAACGGGAGCGCGGGCCTCCGGCCCGCGCTCCCAGCTATGACGCGCGCCGCCGCGACCAGCGCGACAGCCAGACCGAGCCGCCGAACAGGACTGCCACGCCGAAGGCCACGGCCGTCGGAAGCCAGAGGTCGAGGAAGGAGACGATGCTAGCGCGGATGGGATTGGCAGGATCGTAGACCACCGTCACGCGATCGCCCTGGGTGAACCCCCGGTCGCTGCCACTGCGGCCGTGGAACTCGATCTCGCGGCCGTCGCCGGTGGTGAAGCGCACGACCGGCGCGTAGGAGACGCGCTCGACATTACGCCGGTATTCGCTGCCGTCGGGTCGCGTGACCTCCTCCTGCTCGGTGCGGCGCGTCTCGCGCACCTCGAGCACCGTGCCCTCGGTGCGCGTGCCGCTGCTGTAGAGCCCGACCGCGTTCCAGAGCGCCGCGGTGCCAATCGCCAGCGCCGCGCCCGCGATCAGGGCAAAGGCCCGTTCGCCGATAATGAACAGGTCGACGTTACTCGACAGTGCCCAGGCGACGACGCCGAACAGCAGCCAGAAGCCGGCAAACCCCGTGACGAAGATCGCCGAGAACCACAGCCGATCGAAGGTATCGATGCGGAAGTCCTCGGGATCGCTCGGCATGTAGAGAACGGTCACCCGATCGCCGACCGCGAAGTCGGGAGCGCCGCTGCCCAGATCCTTGACCTCCTCCGTCTCGCCGCTGGCCAGGCGAAATCGCAATACCGGCGCATACATGTCGCCCTCGCGGCGGATCTCGATCACTTCGCCCTCGGCGCGCTCGGCGTAGAGGACATGCCGCAGGCTGCCCCAGCCCAGCGCCAGGCCGCCGGCCAGGATCAGGCCGCCGATGCCCAGGATCAGCCAGGAGATCCGCCGCCAGCTCCGGTCGATGGCCATGGCGAGCGGCTCACGCCGGCCGCTGGCGCAGCGCGTCGACGATGGTCACCAGCCGCTGGCCTTGCGGCGTCGCGGTATTGAGCAGCTGCTCGCGCGGCGTCGTCTCGGCGAGGCGGCTCAGCTCCATCAGGGCGCGCACGTGCTGGCGGCGCGTCAGGCGATGCTGATTGGAGCGATGGCGGAAGAACAGGCGGAACAGCTGACCCTCGCCCAGCAGGCGACTGAGCTCGGTCGCCGTCACGTAGATCAGGAAGCAGGTGAAGATCCAGATCTGGACCGCGGCAAAGCGGCGCCAACTGAAGTCTTGCACGGCGATGTCGAGCGCCGCGCCAAAGCCCCGGTCGTCGATGGCGAGATGGATGAAGCGCTCGGCCAGCCGCACCACCAGCACGACCAGGGTATAGAAGATCGTCTTGTAGAGGATGGGTTGGGCCAGCGGCGCGCCGCGAAAGCGGTCGATCAGCCTAATGTGGTTGACGACCAGCACGGCCTTGCCGACGACCAGCGCCGTGGTCGTGGCGAGCAGGAAGCTCGACAGCTTGAACCAGTAGTCGTGGACCAGGAGGTTGGTGGTGAAGACGATGAGATTGAAGGAGATCAGGAAGAACAGCGTCGGCGGCAGCACCTCCCGGAAGGCATGGACGACGCGGCGAGCGGCCCGCCGTGGGATGGCTGCCGCATTCACATCCGTCCCCCGTCGACCACGAAATTCTGCGCCGTCACCATCCGGCTGTCGTCGGAGGCGAGCCACAGCGCCATGCGGGCGATGTCGGGCGGATAGACCTTCTCTTTCAGGCACTGCACCTTCATCAGGTCGGCCTCCGCCTCCGGCGTCAGCCAGAGATCGATCTGGCGCTGGGTCATGATCCAGCCCGGCGTGATGATGTTGAGCCGGATCTTGTCGGGCCCGAGGTCGCGCGCCAGGCCACGCGTCATGCCGACCACCGCCGCCTTGGCGCCCTGGTAGACTGCGAGGTTGGCCGTCATGGCGTGATAGCTCACCGAGCTGAAGTTGATGATCGAACCGCCGCCCGCCTTCTTCATGCCCGGCGCCACCGACTGGATGGCGAAGAACTGGTGGCGCAGGTTCACGTTCATGCGCTCGTCCCAGTAGGCCTCGGTCACCTCCTCCATCGAGTGCCGGTCGTCGCGCGCGGCGTTGTTCACCAGCACCGTGAAGTCGCCCAGCCGCTGGGCCAGGGCGGCGATGGTCTTCTGGTAGGCCGCGATGTCGCGCACGTCACACTTGGCGAAAGCAGGCTCGGGATGGCCCGCGCCCTTGATCTTCTTGATCAGCGCCTGGGACGCCGGCTCGTCGATGTCGACGAAGGCCACTTTGGCGCCCTGCTCGGCGAAGTGCTCGACGATCGACGCGCCGATGCCCGAGCCGCCGCCCGAGACGAACACCGCGCGATCTTTCAGGCTGGGATAGGAAGCGAAGGCAGGCATGGGACCCTCACAAGGTTGAAACGCGGAAAGCGACCTCACCGGCAAGCGTAGCACCTGCAGCGAGCCGCGACTCGGCAACCTTGCCGTTGACGTGGCTCACCGGCTCAACACAGAAGTATGGACGGCTCGCCGGGGTGTAGACCACGGCATGATGGAACGGCGGCGAGGCGTGCAACTCGAGCCTGAGGCCGCGTCCCGGCCAGGTGACGACGGCGCGCCCGTTCCAATCCTCGAAGCAGTTGTCGAGACCGGACCCGATCTTGCGGGGCCTGGAATAATCCCAGTCGGTCGGCACGGCGACGCGCTTGGTTGGCAGCACTTCCTCATCGCCGAGCCACACGGCAGCCGCGCGGAATTCAAGCTCGCAGTCGTCGTCGCGCGTGAAGAAGGGATGCAGGCCCATTCCCGCCGGCGCCGTTCGGCTCTCCCGGTTCTCGATCGCCATGGTCACGGTCAGGGCGCGCTCATCGAGGCGGAACGACAGCTGTGCCCGATAGCGGAACGGCCAGCCCTTCTTGCCGTCATGCTCATGAACAAGTTCCGCTGCATTGCCGTCGTGGCGCGCCACGTCCCACGCGCGCGCCCAGCCCTCGCCATGCATGGGATGGCGCACGCCGGGCCAGTTCGCCTCGAGCTTGAACTCCTGGCCATCGAAAACGAGGCGCCCATTTGCAATGCGGTTGGAGAACGGCACCAGCGGATAGCAGGCCGCCTCATTGCCGTGACCCGACGCCACCGCATCGGCCGTCATCGGCCGCAGCAGATCGGCGTCGCCATGGCGGAAACGGGCGATCGATCCGCCGGCCTGCGGCGCAAGCTCGACCGCGAGCTGGCCGGCACGAAGGGACAAGGAGGTCATGGCGTTGCCTCTAGCGGCATCCGGACCGGCAATCCACCCTGGCGTACTTTTTGCTGCTTATCCCTACATCCGCCCATGGTGCGGTGATAGGGTTTCATCATCGAACAACACCTTGGGGGAACACGAGATGACCGATGACCTGATGCGCAAGTGGGAGCTCAGCCGGCGTCGTGTCCTCGCCGGTGCGGCGGGCCTCGGGGCGGCTGGCCTGTCCGCGGGCGCCTTTGGCCAGCAGGGCGGCCCCTGGAGCGTACCGCCCAAGAGCAAGGTCGATGCCGTCAACTTCGTGGTCTGGACATACGGCGACATCTACACGCGCATCGCCAAGCAGTTCGAAGCCGACTGGGGCGTGAAGGTCGATTCGACCATCTCCTCGTTCAACGATCATCCGACCAAGCTCACCACCATGTTCGCGGCGGGCGAGAAGATCGACGTCTCGCAGTCCTCGCCCTTCTCTTTCCCGAACTTCGTCAGCCAGGGCCTGGTCGAGCCGATCGACGGCCTGCCGGGCGCGGCCGACTACATCAAGGACTTCACGCCCTTCACCAAGCAGGTGGCGACGGTCGGCGGCAAGACCATGGGCCTGCCCTACTTCTCCGCCGTGTGGGTCTGGAACTATTACGCCGACATGCTGGAGAAGCTGAAGATCGACAAGCCGTTCGCGACCTACGACGAGTTCATCGAGCACTGCGTCAAGGCCAAGAAGGACGGCGTGTCGCGCTATCCCATCCTGTGGGTGGCGGGCGTCGGTCTCGAACAGCTGCCGGGCACCTGGTACCAGATGACCTGGAACAAGGGCGGCACCTTCTTCGACAAGCAGGGCAACCACCAGCTCGGAGCGGGCTCGATCGCCCGCGAGACCCTGAAGTGGTGGGCCAACACCTTCGAGAAGGGCCTCGACATCGCCGACCCCGAATCGCTGAAGGTGCAGTTCACGACCTCGGCCAAGGCGTTCGGCGCCGGCAAGAACCTCTATCGCGGTCCCAACCATCACTACGGCCTGAACGTCGCCAACGATCCGGCGCAGTCGCCGATCGCCGGCAAGGTCAAGGTGCTGGGCTCGCCCGGCGAGGGCAAGACGATCGGCGTCACCCACGTCTACTTCCTGTCGACGGCGACGCGCGACAAGGAATGGGGCTGGAAGCTGCTGCAGTATCTCGGCGGCAAGACCAAGGACGGCAACTACACACAGGCCATCAGCCTCGCCAAGGATGCCATGCTGGGCTCGGGCTACACCTCGGTGATGAACAGCGATGCCGTGAAGCAGGGCTGGGCGCCGTGGGGCGACGTGCCCGAGATCCTCAAGATCTGGGACAAGGCGGCCTACATCGGCGAGGTCTGCTCGTCGGTCTATCAGCCCTGGCATTTCCCGTGGACCGATCAGCTCAATATCGAGGTCCAGAAGTGCCTGACCGGCCAGATCACCGCCGACGCGTGCTGCGACAACCTGATCAAGGGCATCGCCGACGCCAAGCGCAAGGTCTGACACCCTGACCACGCAAGTCCAAGAGATCGCCGCGAACCGGGTGCGCCTGCCCTGGTTCCGGCGCGAGATGTCGGCCGGCCGCTTCGCGCTGGTCATGAACCTGCCGACGCTGCTCTGCCTCGGCCTCGTGCTGGCCTATCCGGTGGGCTACGCGCTCTATCTCTCGGTCCATCGCGTCGGCCTCGCACAGCTCAGGCGCGGCGAGTTCGCCTTCACCGGCTGGGAGAACTACGGCCGGGTGCTGGAAGACCCGCTGTTCTGGGTCGCCATCAAGAACACGCTGATCTTCACCGTCATCACCGTCGGCAGCGAGATCGTGCTGGCGGTGGCGATTGCGCTGCTGATCAACCAGGCCGGCATCTGGACGTCGCGCGTCACGCGCTTTCTCATCTTGCTGCCCTACGCCATCCCGCCGATCTGCAACGGCCTGATCTGGTCGTTCCTCTACAGCTTCCAGTTCGGCTTCCTGAACCGCATCCTGTTCTCGCTGGGCCTGATCAGCGATCCGGTGAACTGGGCCGGCAACCCCGATACCGCCCTCTACGCGGTCACGGTGCCCTACATCTGGCGCACGCTGCCCTTCGCCATCATCCTGGTGCACGCCGCCCTTCAGGGCATCCCGCGCGAGCTCTACGAGCAGGCGGCGATCGACGGCGCCAACGCCTGGCATCGCTTCACCAAGATCACCTGGCCGATGCTGCAGCAGATCATCGCCATCATCCTGATCCTGCGCACGGCTTTCGCTTTCGCGGTGTTCGAGGAGATCCTGGCGATCACCCAGGGCGGGCCGGGAGACGCCACCTGGGTGGCCGCCTGGTACAGCTACAAGATCACCTTCGCACCACCCAACAACTTCGGCATGGGCTCGGCCTCGGCCTTCATCCTGACCTTGATGGTCGCGGCGATCGCGCTGGTCTATATGCGCCTGATCTACCGCCGGGTGACGCTCTGATGTTCAAGACGACGCCCACCGCGCGGCTGATGCTGCACATCGCCAACCTGATGGTGATCTTCTTCATCCTGCTGCCCGTGGTGGCGGTGTTCATCGGCAGCATCCAGTCGGAGAAGGCCCTGCAGGCCGACACCCGCCGCGTGCTGCCGCTCGAGTTCACCCTCGACAACTTCACCGTCATCCTGACCAAGGGCGAGCAGAAGGGCCGCATCTTCGAGCAGGTCACCTACCTGCCAGACAACATCAAGAACTTCTACGTCGCCTTCGCCAATTCGGCGATCGTGGCGATCTCGGTGACGGTGCTGACCTTGCTGTTCGGCTCGCTGTCGGCCTACACGCTGGCCCGCCTGCGCTACCGATGGACGCTGTTCCTGCTCCAGGCCAACATTGTCGCGCGCTTCGTGCCGGTGATCGTGCTGATGATCCCGCTCTATGTGGTCATGCGATCCGTCGGGCAGCTCAATTCCCTGACCGGCGTCATCATCGCCGAGACCGGCTTCCTGCTGCCCTATGCCATCCTGATCCTGGCGCCCTACTTCGACACGATCCCATCGGAGCTCGAGGAGGCCGCCCGCATCGACGGCTGCACGCGCTTCACCGCCTTCGTGCGCATCGTCCTGCCGCTCGCCACGCCGGCGCTGGCCGCCTGCGGCGTCATCATGTTCATCATCTCCTGGCACGAGCTTTTGATCCCGCTGATCCTGAATGCGCGGCCGAATTTCATGACCTTGCCGGTGGTGATCGCGAGCCTGGTCGGCGACGTGCACGTGTTCTTCAACCTGATGATGGCGATCTGCCTGCTGGCGCTGGCGCCCACCGTGATCCTGGTCGCGCTGCTGCAGAAGTACATCGTCGAGGGCCTGTCGGCAGGCGCCGTAAAGGGCTGACTCTCCTGGACCGCGCGCTTCCAGCGCGCTCATGAGCGCGCTGGAAG
>NZ_BKAJ01000039.1 GCF_007992495.1 Reyranella soli | reverse complement strand
CATGAACCCGCACTGCGACAGGACGCCATGGCCCCCGGCCGCCCGCCTGCCTATGATCGCCGCCGTCTTCGCTCCCGCATGAAAGAGGAAACGCCGTCATGAACTCGTCGAACATGCTGAAAAAGCGCCTCAAAGAGGGCAAGGCCTGCGTCAATGCGTGGCTCGCCATCCCGAGCGGCTTCTCGGCCGAGACCATGGCGCAGTGCGGCTGGGACAGCGTCACCGTCGACATGCAGCACGGCGTGCAGGACTACCATTCGATGGTCGCCTGCTTCCAGGCGATGGACAAGCATCCGGTGACGCCGCTGGTGCGCGTGCCATGGAACGAGCCCGGCATCATCGGCAAGGTGCTCGACGGCGGCGCCTGGGGCGTCATCTGCCCCATGGTCAATAACGCGGCCGAGGCCAAAGCGCTAGTCTCCTATTCGCTCTATCCGCCCAAGGGCAAGCGCAGCAACGGCCCGATCCGCGCCGGCGCCTACGGCTCGGCCACGCCCTACCAGGCGACGGCCAACGACGAGGTGCTGATCATCCCGATGATCGAGACCCAGGAGGCGATCGACAACATCGATGCCATCCTCGACGTGCCGGGCATCAGCGGCATCTATATCGGCCCCAGCGACCTCGGCCTGTCGCTCGGCCTGGTGCCCAAGCTCGACCGCGACGAGCCACAGGTGCTGGCGATCTACGACAAGCTCGTGGCCGCGGTGAAGAAGCGCGGTCAATTTGCCGGCATCCATAACGCCACGGCGAGCTATGCCGCCAAGATAATCGGCAAGGGCTTCCAGTTCGTCACCATCGCCAACGATTCGGGCCTGATGGCCATGGCCGCCCGCGCCGCCGTCGCGCAGACCCGCAAGGAAGCGGGCGCCATCGCCGACAAGTAAGGGCGTGCGGTTCGCCAACGCCACGCTGCCCGACGGCAGCAAGCACGACATCGAGGTCTCGGGAGGGCGGATCGCCGCCCTCCTCCCGGCCTCCGACGCGGGTGACCTCGACCTCGAAGGGGCGCTCGTCCTGCCGCCGCTGGTCGATGGCCACATCCATCTCGACAAGACATTGCTCGGCCTGCCCTGGGTGCCCAACCAGGCGACTGGCAACCAGGTCGCCGACCGCATCGAGGCCGAGCGCAAGGTCCGCGCGGCGCGCACCGTTCCCGAATCAGAGACCGGCGCCAATCTGGTCCGCCAGGTCGTGGCCAGCGGCACGCTGCACATGCGCAGCCACGTCGATATCGACAACCAGCTCGGCCTGAAAAACCTCCACGAGATCCTGAAGGTGCGCGAGCGCTTCTCGGGTCTCGTCACCATCCAGATCGTGGCCTTCCCGCAAAGCGGCATCTTGCGCTCGCCGGGCACTGCCGACCTTTTAGCGGCGGCCATGGCCGAAGGCGCCGATCTTTTGGGTGGTCTCGATCCCGTCGGCATCGACGGCGATCTCGACGGCCATCTCGATCCGCTTTTCGCCATCGCCGAGCAGCGCGGCGCCGGCATCGACATCCATCTGCATGACGGCGGCGAAGGCGGCCTGGCCCAGATCGAGGTCATTGCCACACGGACCAGGGCGGCAGGCCTGCAGGGCAAGGTCGCGATCAGCCACGCCTTTGCCTTGGGTTCGATACCGACCGTGTCGGCCGCGCGGACGGCCGATCTTCTGGCCGAGACCGGCGTCGCGATCATGAGCCACGGCCCGGGCGGCGCCGCCATCCCGCCCATAAAACTCCTGCGCGAGCATGGCGTGAAAGTGTTCGGTGGCTCCGACAACATCCGCGATGCCTGGTCGCCCTTCGGCAACGGCGACATGCTCGAACGCGCCATGATGATCGGCTATCGCGCCAACTTCCGGCACGACGACGAGCTGGCACTGGCCTTCGACATGGTGACGGCAGCTGCCGCCGAGGTGCTCGGCATTGCCCACTACGGCATCGCGGCCGGCGGGCCGGCCGATTTCGTCGTCGTCGAAGCCCAGTCCGTGGCGGAGGCTGTCGCTACGCGCCCGCGTCGCAAGCTGGTGGTCAAGTCCGGCAAGGTCGTGGCCCGCGATGGCGCATTGCTCGCCTGAGCACGCGCCGTTTTCCCACAAGCCCGACATTACCAAGGCGGTTCGGCGGTGCCACTATGCGCCACAGCCGTGCCAGGCGCCGAGAGGTTCGCGTTGCCAGAGTACCTGACCCACTTCTTCTACGAGTTCGTGACTCTCCTCGTCATACTCGACCCCATTGCGACAATCCCCCTGTTCCTCGTCGCCGCCGAAGGCCTCGACCGGCGCGGGTCGCTTCTGGTTGCGTTCTACGCGATGGTGATCTCCTTTCTCGTGCTGATGTTCTTCATCGTTGCCGGCCAGTTCCTGCTCGCGGCGCTCAAGATCCCGATCGCGTCATTTCAGCTCGCGGGCTCTCTCGTGCTGCTTTTGTTCGGGGTGAAGATGGTGCTGGGCAGAATGGACGAGCAACTGGCCACCTCGCCCGTTGCAGCGACGCCGCTGCAACGGGCTGTGTACCCGCTTGCAATTCCGACCATTGCCGGACCCGGCGCCATACTGACAGTGGTATTGCTGGCCGACAATACGGGCCGCGCGTGGAGCGAGCTGGTTGCCACAACCGGCGTCCTGGCGCTCTGCTTGCTGGTAATGTTCGTCACCTACGCTTTGGCGACCGTGGTCTTCCGCTTCCTTGGAAAACCCGGCATCGAGGTTGTGAGCCGCGTGTTCGGCCTCGTCCTGGCGAGCATCGCCGTGACCGGCATGATAGCGTCGATCAAGGTCAGTTTCGGGCTGCCCTGATTCACCGGTGATGGCGTAGTGATCTCCAGAAGGATCAACCATGGCGACGCGTCAGGCCGTGCTCGGGATGGAGCGGGCCTCCTTCTTCTACGGCTCGGCCGCGGTGTTCCGCGGCATCACCTTCCTGCTCGACGGTGCGCGCACCGCCCTGGTCGGCGAGAACGGCACCGGCAAGTCGACCCTGCTGAAGTGCCTCAGCGGCGAGCTGGAGCTGAATGGCGGCAAGGTGATCCGCTCGCGCGGCCTCAGGACCGGCAGCGTGCCGCAGGACGTGCCGCCGGGCCTGGCCGAGCTGCCGGTGCGCGACGTGCTGCAGCGTTCGCTCGCCAAGGTCGGCCTGGACGACGACTGGTGGCGCATCGACGTCCTGCTGGACGAGATCGGCGTTGAGCAGGAAATCCTCGACAAGCCATTCGGCACCCTGTCGGGCGGCTGGCAGCGCCTGTTGCTGATCGCGGCGGCGGCGCGACTCGAAGAACCGGACATCCTTATCCTCGACGAGCCGACCAACCATCTCGACCTCGCCAACATCGAGACGCTGGAGCGCTGGCTCACGGTCGACTTCCCCGTGCCCATGCTGATCGTGAGCCACGACCGCGAGTTCCTGAACCGCGTCACCGACCGCACGCTCTTCCTGCGCAGCGACGGCATGCACGCCTTCAAGACCAGCTTCGCCCCGGCGCGCGAGGAGCTGCTGCGCCGCGACGCCGCCGCGGCCGCGCGCGCCCAGCTCGAGGACAAGGAGATCCGCCGCCTGGAGCAGGCCGCGGCGCGCTACAAAGTGTGGGCGGTCAAGAACCCCGACCTCAACAAGCGCAAGGCCGCGCTCGAGACGCGCATCGCCCGCATCGAGAAGGACCGCACCCAGGCCTATGCCGCCCGCGAGCGGCGATTGGAGCTGGCCGACGGCGACATCGACGCCAAGGTGGCGCTGCGCATTGCCGGCCTCGACGTCCTGGCGCCGGGCAGCGAGCGCAAGCTGATCGCCATCGATCGTCTCGCCATTGCTGCCGGCGACCGCATCGCCCTGCTGGGCGTCAACGGTGCCGGCAAGTCGACGCTCCTGTCAGCGCTGGCCAAGGCGTTCGATCCCGAACTGGAGCACTACGACAGCCTGTCGCCCGTGCGCTTCAATCCGGCCTGCCGGCTGGTCTATTTCGACCAGACCATGCGCGACCTGCCGCTCATGACGTCGATTCTCGACTACGTGCTCGAGGTTGCGGGCATCAACGAGAAGGACGCGATCCGCCAGCTCGCCGGCGCCGGCTTCCCCTTCCGCAAGATCGGCGAGCCGATCGATATCCTGAGCCACGGCGAGCGCGCCCGCCTGGTGTTCCTCAAGATGAAGCTGCTGCGGCCCAACATGTACCTGCTGGACGAGCCGACCAACCATCTCGACATCGAGGGCCAGGAGGCGCTCGAGGCCGAACTCGACCAGAGCGACGTGTCGTGCCTGTTCGTCAGCCACGACCGCTACTTCACCCGCACCGTCGCCAACCGTTTCCTGGAGATCCGCAAGGGCCGGCTGGTCGAGATCGACGATGCCGAGAGCTTCTTCGAGCAGGTAGGATAACGCCATGGACCTTCCCCTGGACGACCACCTCAGCATCGGCGTGCAAACCCTCCATCGGCGCACAGAGCCCGCCGAAGGCCCGTGGCAGCCCACCATCGACGAGATGGCCGACCTGGTCAGCCTGGTCGACCGTTGCGGCTACGATTCGATGTGGGTCGGCGATCACGTCGCCTTCACCATCGCGATCTTCGACCCGCTGATGCAGCTCGCCCAGGCCGCCGTGGTCAGCCGGCGCCTGATCTTCGGCACGGACGTCTACCTGCTGCCCCTGCGCCATCCGACGCCGGTCGCCAAGCAGGTTTCGACGCTCGACCACCTGACCGAGGGCCGTTTCGTGTTCGGAGTCGGCGTCGGCGGCGAGTTCCCCAAGGAGTACGAGGCCTGCGGCGTGCCAATCAACGAGCGCGGCGCTCGGCTCAGCGAAAGCATCACGGTCATGCGCAAGCTGTGGACCGGCGAGCCGGTCTCGCACGCCGGCAAGTTCTTCAATTTCGCGGACGTGAAGATGCAGCCGCCGCCGCGCCAGCCCGGCGGCCCGCCGATCTGGTGCGGCGGCCGCTCCGATCCGGCGCTGCGGCGCACCGGGCGCATGACCGACGGCTGGATGTCCTATGTCGTGACGCCCGACATGTACCGCCAGGGCCTGGAGAAGATCGCGACGGCCGCCAGCGAGGCCGGCCGCACCTTCGACCGCGGCTTCGGCACCGCCCACCTGCTGTTCACACGCATCGACGACACCTACGAAAAGGCGCTCGATGCCGCGACAGCATCGCTCAGCCAGCGCTACGCCATGGACTTCCGCAAGGCCGCGCAACGTTACGCCGCGCTGGGGACGCCACAGGACGTGGTCGAGACGATCTTCAAGTTCCAGCAAGCCGGCGTGCGTCACCTCATCCTCGACTTCGTCGGCCCTTATGAAGAGCGCGACCAGCAGATCGAGCGCTTCGCCGCCGGGGCGATGCCGCTGCTGGCTGGTTTGCGCGGTGGGAGGTGACCATGCGGCTCGGCATGCTTCTGCGCTATCACGGCCACGACCTCGCGCTCGCGGAGGTGCTGGAGGCCGAACGACTGGGCTACGATTCGGTGTGGAGCGGCGAGGCCTACGGCACCGACGCCGTCACGCCGACGGCCTGGATCCTCGCCCGCACGACCCGCATCAGGGCCGGCACCGGCATCATGCAGATGCAGGCGCGCACGCCCGCTTGCACCGCCATGACGGCGCTCACCCTGCAGGCGCTGTCGAACAACCGTTTCCTTCTGGGCATCGGCGCTTCGGGACCGCAGGTCGTCGAAGGCTGGCACGGCGTGCCGTTCGGCAAGCCGATGGCGCGCACCCGCGAATACATCGAAATCCTGCGCAAGATCCTGAAGCGCGAGGCGGCCCTGCAGCACCAGGGCGAGCTCTACCAGATCCCCTACACGGGGCCCGGCGCCACGGGCCTGGGCAAGCCGCTGAAGAGCATCCTGCACGGCGATCCCGACATGCCGATCTATGCCGCCTCGATCACGCCGATCGGGCTCAAGGTGGCGGGCGAAGTGGCCGACGGCGTGCTGCCGATCTTCATGTCGCCGGAGAAGACCAAGATGGTGACCGACCCGCTGCGTGGCGGCATCGCCAAAGGGCGTCCCGGGCGGACCTTGGCCGACTTCGATGTCGCCCCTTATGTCCGCATCGCCATGGGTCCCGACCTGCAGGCCTGCCGCGACGCGCTGAAGCCCGAGCTCGCCCTCTACGTCGGCGGCATGGGTGCGCGGTCGAAGAACTTCTACAACGACGTCACCAAGCAGCTCGGCTACGAGGAAGCCGCCGTGAAGATCCAGGATGCCTTCCTGGGCGGCCGGCGCGCCGAAGCGGTCGCGGCCGTGCCCGACGCCTTCGTCGACGAGGTCTCCCTGGTCGGCAGCCCTGAGCGCATCAAGGACCGCCTGCAGGCCTGGCAGGCCGCCGGCAGGACGCACGAGGTCGGCTCGATGCTGCTGAGCGGCGCCACCGTCGACTCGCTGCGCGTGGTCGCCGAAGCCGTGCTCTGATTCTTGCCGGACCTGCCTGCGCGAAGCCGAGGCGGCTTCGCTTCAGCGAAGGCAGGCCGCGGGCCTCCAGGCCCGCTCATCGTGGGAGCGCGGACCTCCGGTCCGCATCATGAACATGAGCGGACCAGAGGTCCGCGCTCCCAGCAGAGCCGCGCGTAACGCCCGTCGGCCACGCCGGTTGCGTGGCCGTGACGTGGCATCGCCTTTTTGCCACCGCATCCCACCGCCACCGCCCGGAGGCAGCGGCGTTGGTTACCGGCACGACCGAAAGGAGAAGTGACATGCCCCTGTTCTTCCTTATTGCCATCGGTGCCGGCGCGCTCACTCTGGGTGCGACGGCGATCGACCCCGCGGCTGACGTGCGCCATCAGAACACCGCACAGGTGCAGCACACTGGCTACCAGCAGACCTATGCGTCCTATGAAGATTGCGTGAGGGCCATGCAGCTGCAGTACCTGCCGGCGTCGAACTGCCAGACGCGGTAATCGTCTGCTTTGAGCGGGAACCCTGACTCGCAGGGTTCCCGCTCATCAGCCCACGATCTCGCCCCGGAAAGCCCAGCGCGTCATGCGCTTCTCGACCAGGGCGCAGATCGCGTACATCAGGACGCCCATGATGGCGATGGCGAACAGGCCAGCGAACGTGGTCGGCGCGTCGTTGCGCGCGCTGGCCGACAGCATCAAAAAGCCGATGCCGTTGTTGCCGCCGACCGTCTCGGAGATCACCGATCCGATGAAGGCCAAGGTGATCGCGACCTTCAGGCTGGCGAAGAGATAGGGCATGGCGCGCGGGATGCCGACCTTGGTCAGGATTTCGGTGCGCGTGGCGCCGAGGCTTCGCAGCACGTCGCGCATCTCGGGCTCGATGGTGGCAAGGCCGGTCGCGACGTTCACCACGATGGGAAAGAAGCTAATGACGAAGGCCGTGATGACGGCCGGCAGCGAGCCCACGCCCACCCAGATCATCAGGATCGGCACCAACGCCACCTTGGGGATGGCGTTGAAGGCAATCAGCAGCGGATAGAGGCCCGAATAGACGAACGGCGAGGCGCCGATCGCCAGCCCCAGCAGCAGCCCGCCCGCGATCGCCAGCAGGAAGCCGATCACGGTGGTCCACAGCGTGTCCCAGCAATAGGCCATCAGGATATCGAAGCGGGCCACGAACACCGTGAAGATCTTGCTGGGCTTGGGCAGGATGATCTCGGGGATGTCGAAGGCGATGCAGGCGAGCTCCCAGATGATCAGGAGCACCGCCGTCGCCAGCCACGGCATGGCGATCTTGAGCGCCTCGCGCCTGAGGTCGCTCATGCGTGCTCCTGCGAGATGCGGTCGCGCAGCTCGTGCACGAGATCGACGAAATGCGGCTCGAAGGTGGTGGCGAGCGAGCGCGGCCGCGGGATGTCGATCTTGCGGGAGAGCACGATGCGGCCCGGCCGCTTGCTCATGACGTAGACGGTGTCGGCGAGATAGACCGCCTCGCGCAGGTCGTGCGTCACCAGCACGCCGGTGAAGCGCTTCTCGAGCCACAGCGCCTGCATGACGCCCCACAGCTCCTCGCGCGTGAAGGCATCGAGCGCGCCGAACGGCTCGTCGAGCATCAGGAGCTCGGGCTCGTGGATCAGGGCACGGCAAAGGTTGGAGCGCTGCTGCATGCCGCCCGAGAGCTGCCAGGGATAGCGCCGCGCGAAGTCGGCGAGGCCCACCGTCTGGAGCAGCTTCATCGCCTGCGCTTCGTACTCGGCGCGATTGCTGCGGAAGCGTCGCTTGTGCGGCTCCACGACTTCCATGGGCAGCAGGATGTTGTCCATGGTGGTGCGCCAGGGCATCAAGGTCGGGTTCTGGAAGGCCATGCCGACGCCCTTGATCGGCCCCGTCACCTTCTCGCCCGCCACCCGGACCTCGCCCGACGACGCCGGCAGCAGGCCGGTGACGAGCTTCATGATGGTCGACTTGCCGCAACCCGACGGCCCGACCACGGCGATGAACTCGCCCTTGTTGATGCTGAAAGTCGCATCGGCAAGGGCGAGCGTGGTTTCCTTGCCCAGCCTGTAGGTGAGACTGACGCCTTTGAGGTCGACGAAGGTCATCTAGTTTGACGTCATGCTCCTCTCCCCCGATAGGGGGAGAGGTTGGGTGAGGGGGTTGCGCACGACCTTCGATGCCCCCTCACCTAGCCTCTCCCCCTAGCGGGGGAGAGGAACATGAGGGGAGAGACGAAAGTCACGGCCCTCACTTCACGACCATGCGATCCGCCTTGGGCGGCAGGTACTTGTTGGTGAAGACCTTGTCGACCGGCGGCGCCGCCGGCAGGCCGAAGGCTTCCGACACCAGCTTGACCGACTTGGCGAAACGCTCGGGCTGAACGTCGCCCATGCCGTTGGCCTTCACATAGGGCGTCAGGACGTTGGTCTGCAGCGAGATCTGCAGGCGCTCCAGCTCCAGCGCCTCGTCGATCAGCGGATCGCGCTTCTTGGCGGCGGCGATGCCGAGCTTGTTGTCGGCGATGACGTCCTTCCAGCCCTTGATCGTGGCGTTGATGAAGCCCTTCACCGCCTTCTCGTTACCGGCCAGCTCCGGCGAGATCACGATGCCGTTGCCGTAGACGTCCATGCCGAAGTCGACGTAGCGCATGGCGACGATGTCGTCGAACTTCACGCCGCGCGCCTTGAGGTCAAGCATCGACGAGAAGTAGTGACCCGAGATGAAGTCCACCGTGCCCTGCACCAGGCTCTGCTCGCGCAGCTGCGGCGTCAGGTTGACGTGCTCCCACTTGGTGATGCCGTTGATCTTGGCGAAGGCCGGGAACAGCCGGAAGCTCGCATCGAACACCGGCGCGCCGAGCTTCTTGCCCTCGAGGTCCTTGGGCACCTTGATGCCGCTCTTCTTCAGGGCATAGACGCCGAACGGCGCGAAGTCGTAGGCCATGAACACGCAGAGCACTTCCTTGCCCGGGTTCTTGGCGTTGTACTCGATGGTGGCGTTCACGTCGGCGAAGCCGATCTGGTAGGCGCCCGTGGCGACGCGCTGCACGGCGCCGGCCGAGCCCTGGCCCGGGTCCATCGTGACGTCGAGGCCTTCGGCCTTGTAGTAGCCCTTCTCCAGCGCCACCAGGAACGGCGAGGTCGGGCCCTGGAACACCCAGTCCAGCGTGAATTTGATCGGCGTCTGCGCGTTGGCCGGCAGGCTGCCCACCGCCAGCGCGACAACGGCCGCGCCGCCCAGCCATTTGGCGAATTTGCTCATGATCTTGTGCCCCTCTGAGTTCCCCGTCCCGCGACTCTTAGGCGGACAAAACACATCCGCCAAGGGGATATCAGGCAGATTCTATGCCAGTCGGTGCCCCGCTTACCCGATGCCCAGCATCCCGCCGATCAGGCGAAAGACATGCACTTTCGTCCAGATGTCTGCCGGGGAAAAGCTTGGGCGCGCCTGCATGGCGCGCCAATAGCGCGCAAGCGCCGGTCGCTTCAGAAGCTCCTCGCCCATGCCGACGAATTCCATGCGCGCGAGGAACACGGTCCAGACCACGTCGGCAACGCCATAGGCGGGCGGCACGATCACGGCGCGGCCATCGTTAAGCGTCTGCTCGAGCCGATCCATAAAGCCGATCGCTTCGGCGCGGCGTGTCTCCGCCAGCCGCACGACAGCGGTGGGATCGAACGCGCGGATGCGCGCGGCGAAGGCCTCGGCGCGTGCCTCGTAGACCTTGGCGAGGTCGGGATTCTGCGCAGCACGTTTGAGAAGGCGGCGACGGACGGCTTCGAGCCGCTTGGGAATCACGATCCGAGCCAGGGGATTAGTGGCGAGAAGCTTGCCGAAGGTCAGTTGCTCGACCTCATAGCCGTAGTGAAGGTCGAGCCAGGCTCTGGTGTCGCCATCGAGTGTCGCTTCGCTGACGCCCAGCGCGTACTCGGCGATGTCGCGGCTCTGGTCGAGATTGCGGTTCGGCAGCACCAACGTCGGCACGGTCATGTTCGGATTGAGCCGGACATAATCCGGCCGCTGCTGGACCATCTTGAGATGGATGTCGATCACGACCGATTCGTAGGCGATCCCGCCTTCGATGAGCGCGAGGCGCGCGATCATCGAATAGTAGGACGATAGCGCGTGATATAGGCGCGGCTTGGGTTCCGCCATGGCCGATCATCACCTGTATGGAACGTAGATGCAAAAGATGGATTGAGCGCCGCTCAGGCCGCCTCGATGCCAGCCTGCTGGGTTGCCACGAGGCGCGCAAAGGCGCCGCCCTGGCCGACCAGCTCGCGGTAGTTGCCCTGCTCGACCACGCGGCCGTGCTCGAACACCACCACGAGGTCGGCGTCGCGGATGGTCGACAGCCGGTGGGCGATGATGAAGGTCGTGCGGCCCGCCATCAGCGTCTTCAGCGCCTTCTGGATGCGCGCCTCGGTCACCGAATCAAGCGCGCTTGTCGCCTCGTCGAGGATCAGGATCGGCGGATCCTTGAGCAGCGCCCGGGCGATCGCCAGACGCTGGCGCTCGCCGCCCGACAGCGTCGTGCCGCGCTCGCCTACCATCGTGTCGTAGCCATTGGACTGGCGCTGTATGAAGTCGTGCGCCTCGGCCAGCCGCGCCGCCTGCTCGAGCTCGGCCTGGGTGGCGTCGGGCTTGCCGATGCGCAGGTTGTCGGCGATGGACCGGTAGAACATGGTGCTGTCCTGAAACACCACGCCGATGTTGCGGCGGAGCGATTCCAGCTTGATGTCGCGATGGTCGGTGCCGTCGATGCGGATGACGCCCGACTGGGCGTCCCACATGCGATGCAGCAGCGACAGCGCCGTGCTCTTGCCCGCGCCGGTCGGACCGACGAAAGCGACCGTGGTGCCGGCCGGCACCTTCAGCGAGAAATGCACCAGCGCCGGCCGCTTGCCGTCATAGGAGAAATTGATGTCGTCGAACTCGACGTCGCCCTTGGCGCGGCCGATATCCTTGCCATGCGGATTGTCGGGCACGGTCGACTGCGAATCGAGCACGCGGAAGAAGTCGGCCAGCGCCGGCATCTGGAAGAAGATGCGGCTGACGAAACCCGAGGCCTGGTCCATGCGGCTGATCAGCAGGGTGGCGAAGCCCATGAAGCTCACGATCTCGCCGACGCTCGCTTCGCCCCGCGTGTAGAGCCAGGTGCCCAACACGAAGATCAGGATGACGGTGACGGTGGAAGCGGCCCGCGTCAGCACCGAGAGCAGCGCCCACCAGTTCAGCACCGGATACTGCGCCGCCAACGTCTCGCGGATGATGCGATGCATCTCGCCGGTTTCCTGTCCCAGCCGCACGAAGCTCTGGATCAGATGGATGTTTCCCAGCGCGTCGCCTGCCCGGCTGGCGAGCTCGCTGTGGCGGTCCTCGACCTGCTGCTGCAGGCGGTCGGTGCGGCCCACCACCCAGGCATTGGTCACGGCGAAGAAGATGATCAGCACGATCAGCAGCAGGCCGAGCCGCCAGTTCATGAACAGGCTGAGCGGCAGCATGATGAAGAGGGCAACGAAGGTCGCGAGATTCTCGCGGAAGAACGACAGCCAGATGCCGAACAGATGGTCGACGCCCGTCAGCATGACCTTCAGCAGCCGACCGGAATGCTGGCTGTGATGGAAGGCAAAGGGCAGGACCAGCACGTGCTCGAAGAAGGTCGCCATGGCGCCCAGTCGCCGGCGATGGGCCATGCGGTCGGCCTGCAGGGAGACGATGATGTTGGCCACGATGCCGCCAATGCCGACCGCCGCCCACAGCACCAGCAGCTCGCGCGCCTCTTGCCACAGCACGTCGACCGGCTTGTCGCGCGCCGTGCTCAAAAGGTCGACGACCTTGCCGAACAGCACCGGTTCGTAGAACTGCAGCGCCGCCACCGCGACGTTGGCCAGCGCCAGCATGATCGCAAGCCCGCGCTCGGCCTTTAAGAGACCGATGACCCGACCGTAGACGCGGAAGAACTCCATGCTAGCGAAGCGCGGATCGCGGGCCTCTGGCCCGCCTCATGATTCATGAGCGGGCCAGAGGCCCGCGGTCCGCGCTACGCTCAGGGTGACAGTCATACTGTTACGCCTGCTTCTCGAGGAACCGCTCTACGGTGCGCACGAAGAAGCTGACGCCGAACGGGATCGCCATGTCGTTGAAGTCGTAGCGCGGGTTATGCAGGCTGACCGCCTCGGGCCCACCGCCATTGCCCAGCATCACCATGGCACCCGGGACCTGCTCCAGCATGTAGGAGAAATCCTCCGCGCCCATGCTGGGACGGACCTTGTCGCTCACGGCGTGATCGCCGCAGACGCCCGCCGCCACGTCGAGGGCGAATCGCACGCGCTCGTCATTGTTCACCGTCGGCGGATAGCCCGGCCGGTGCTCGACCTCGATCTTCACGCCGTGCATCTGCTCGGCGCCGCGGCAGATCTCGTCGATACGGCGCTTCACCAGCTCGCGGTTGGCCGGCGTCGTGGTGCGGGTTGTGCCGCCGATATGCACGTCGGCCGGAATGACGTTGTAGGCCGAGCCCGCCTTGAAGAAGCCGACCGTGACGACGGTGGCGTCGAGCGGATCGATGTTGCGGGCGACGATGGTCTGCAGCGCCAGCACGACGTTGGCGCCCACCACCAGGGGATCGATGGTGAGATGCGGATGGGCGGCATGGCCGCCCTTGCCGACGATGCGGATGTCCCAGCGGTCGGCCGCTGCCAGCAGCGGACCGGGCTTGGTGACGATGTGGCCGAGCGGCACGCCGGGCTTGTTATGAATGGCGAAGACGGCATCGCAGGGGAACTTCTCGAACAGGCCGTCCTCGATCATCGCCTTGGCGCCGCCGCCGCCTTCCTCAGCCGGCTGGAAGATGAAATGCACCGCGCCTTCGAAGTCGCGCTTCTCGCTCATCATCTTGGCGGCGCCCAGCAGCATGGCCGTGTGGCCGTCGTGGCCACAGGCATGCATGCGTCCAGCGTTCTGCGAGCGATGCTCGAACTCATTGTTCTCTTCCATCGGCAGCGCATCCATGTCGGCGCGAAGGCCTATGGATTTCAACGAGTTGCCCTTGCGCAGGGTTCCGACCACGCCAGTCTTGCCCAGCCCGCGCGTCACCTCGAGGCCCCACTCGGTGAGCTTGGCGGCGACAATGTCCGACGTCCGCGTCTCCTGGTAGGCGAGCTCGGGATGGGCATGGATGTCACGGCGGATGGCGGCAATCTCACCCTGGATCTCGAGCGAACGCGGCAGAACAGGCATCGGGTACTCCGGTTGGAAGACCAATTGGAAGACAGGGCATCTTAGCCCAAAGTGGCGCCATGTTGTCTCTGCACGAAGTCGAAGAAGCAGCGCAAGTTGTCTACGCGGCCATGCCGCCGACCGCGCAATATGCCTGGCCGTTGCTCGCGCGGCGCACCGGCTGCGAAGTCTGGGTGAAGCACGAGAACCACACGCCGATCGGCGCCTTCAAGGTGCGCGGCGGGCTGGTCTACATGGATCGGCTGAAGCGCACGCAGCCCGGCCTCAAGGGCGTTGTCAGCGCGACCAGGGGTAATCACGGCCAGAGCATCGCCGTCGGCGCCGCCAAAGTCGGCATTGTCGCCACCATCGTCGTGCCGCAGGGCAATTCGGTGGAGAAGAACGCGGCCATGCGCGCTTTCGGAGCGGAGCTGGTCGAGGCCGGACACGACTTCGACGCCGCCCGTGATGTCGCTCTGCGGTTGGCAAGCGACCGCGGACTCTCGATGATCCCCTCCTTCCATCACGACCTGGTGCGCGGCGTGGCGACTTATGCACTGGAGCTGTTCCGTGGCGCGCCGGCGCTCGACACGGTCTATGTGCCGATCGGCCTGGGCTCGGGCATCTGCGGGGTGATCGCCATGCGCGATGCGCTCAGCCCGGCGACCAATGTGGTGGGCGTGGTATCGACCGAGGCGCCTGCTTACGCTCTCTCCTTTGCCGCCGGCAAGGTCGTGCCGACCAACAGCGCCAACACCATGGCCGACGGCATGGCGGTGCGCGGGCCCGATGCCGAAGCGCTCAGCGTGATCCTGAAGGGCGCCGACCGCATCGTGCAGGTGAGCGACGACGAGATCGGCTTGGCCATGCGCGCCTACTACGAGGACACGCACCAGCTCACCGAAGGCGCGGGCGCCGCCGCGCTCGCCGCCTTGATGCAGGAACGGCAGCGCATGGTCGGCAAACGAGTGGGCCTGGTGCTGAGCGGTGGAAACATCGACCGCCCGCTCTACTTGCGCACGCTCGCGGATCGTGGTCCCGTCTAGGGGCGAATGGAGATCGTTGCTCTACTTGTCGCCGCCCAACTGGCGCAAGCGACCGTCAGCCCGGCGGCACGCTGCCGTCAGCTCATTTCCTTCTACGACCGGTACGGCGTCGGCCGCAGCAACAACTCTGACGGCCGGCGCAATCACACGCGCATTGGCGCGGAAATCGACTGCGAGAGGGGCGACTTCCAGAAGGGCATCGCCATCATGGAAGACCTGATTCGCAAGAAGGCCTTCACGGTGCCGCCACCGGCGCAGCCCGAAACCGTGCCGCCGCTCGAAGCGCCCGAGTACGGCGTCTAGCGACTTTTGCGTGCCGGAGACTGCGGGACAGGCGCCCAGGCGAGATCGGTCTTCACCGCCTGCATGATGAAGGACGAGCGTGTGCCGCGAACGCCTGGCATGCGCAGCAGCGCCTTCAGCGCAAAATCGCTGAAGCTCGCGAGGTCGGGCGTCAGCACGTGCAGGAGGAAATCCATGTCTCCGGTCACCGCATAGCAGGCCACGACCTCGGGTCGCGCGCGGATCTCGGCCTCGAAAGCCTCGACGACCTTCTCTGAGTGATCGTCGAGCGTCACCTGGACCAGTGCCTGCAGGCCGAGCCCCATGGCCGGCGGCGAGACCAGGGCGGCATAGCGCGTGATCACACCTTCTTCTTCCAGACGCTTTACGCGGCGCTGGCACGGTGTCGGCGACAGGCCGACCCGGTCGGCAAGGTCGACGATCGGCAGACGGCCCTCGGCCTGCAGGGCGGCGACGATGCGTTTGTCGATGTCATCCAGCTCGATCATAGGGGTTATCTCTAAATTTCACCTTTGGTATAGATTTTATCCCCATTCAGGCCTGCCGGACAGCCCAACTTCGCCGGGATTCCCTACGCCCCTCCTCCCCATATTCTGCGCATGAACCTCGCCCCTCTCGAGAACCTTCGCGGCAACTATTCGGGCATGGCGTCCGACTGGACGGTGCCGCAGCACACAAGCGACTACTCCGATGAAGACCAGGCCGTGTGGCGGCTGCTGGTCGAGCGCCAGACCGCGCTCGCCAAGGCGCATGCGTGCGAGGAGTTCGTGCAGGGCCTCGAGACGCTGGGCATCGGCGACAGCATCCCCGACTTCGAGGCGGTGAATGCGCGCCTGGAGAAGCTGACCGGCTGGCGCGTCGTCGGCGTGCCGGGTCTCATTCCCGACGAGGTCTTCTATGACCATCTCGCGCACCGGCGATTTCCGGTGACGGTGTGGATTCGCACCCGCGCCGAGATCGACTATCTGGTCGAGCCCGACCTGTTCCACGATTTCTTCGGCCACGTGCCGCTGCTCAGCAATCCGGTGTTCGCCGACTACATGCAGATGTACGGCCAGCGCGCGTTGGAGGCCGGCGCCAAGATCGATCTGTTGGCGCGGCTCTACTGGTACACGGTGGAATTCGGCCTGATCCGCACTCCCGCAGGCCTCAAGATCTACGGTGCGGGCATTCTCTCGTCCGCCGCCGAAGTGAAGCACGCGATGTCGGGTGACGACGTCGAGCGGCTGCCGTTCGAAGCGGCCAGCGTCATGCGCCGCCCCTATCAGATCGACAAGCTGCAGGACACGTATTTTGTCCTGGACGATTTCCGCCAGCTCTTCGAGGCGGCGCAGACACGCGTTG
>NZ_BKAJ01000038.1 GCF_007992495.1 Reyranella soli | reverse complement strand
GTCGGCCAGCCTGCAAAAATTGGCAGAAAATGCAGAAATTCGCGATCGACGCGCCGACAGTGCATGCTCCCGGCGGCAAAGCCGAGAGGCGGCTGCGCGCGCCGCCACATACAGCACCTTGCCGTCAAAATCCCTGTGCAGAGCTACTAGCTAGCGCCGGTCGATCACCCGCCGCGCCTTGCCCATCGAGCGCTCGACCGCACCGGGCACAGCGACTTCCACTGTGGCACTGAGGCCACACATTCCCTTCAGCCGCTGAACGAGTCCCGCCTGTGAGCGCTGGGCGGCCTCGCCTTCCAGCACCATCCGCGCCTCGACCCGGACGAGAAGATCGTCCAACGCGCCGCTGCGCGAGAGCTCGATGACGTAGTGCCCGGTCAGGACCGGGTCGCGCAGGATCTGCTCCTCGACCTGGCTCGGGAACAGGTTCACGCCGCGCACGATCATCATGTCGTCGCTGCGGCCGGTGATCTTGGCCATGCGCCGCATGGTCGTGACCGTACCCGGCAACAGGCGGGTAAGATCGCGGGTGCGATAGCGGATGACCGGCATCGCCTCCTTGGTCAGCGAGGTGAAGACCAGCTCGCCGGGCTCGCCGTCGGGCATCGGATCGCCGGTCTCTGGGTCGACGATCTCCGGATAGAAGTGATCCTCCCAGATGGTCGGTCCGTCCTTGCTCTCGATGAACTCGCAGGCAACGCCCGGCCCCATCACTTCGCTCAAGCCATAGATGTCGACGGCGTCGATGCCGAGCCGGCGCTCGATCTCGGCGCGCATGCCCTCGGTCCATGGCTCGGCGCCGAAGATGCCCACGCGCATCGCAGTGTCACGCGGATCGATGCCCTGGCGCTCGAACTCGTCGGCAATTGCCAGCATGTAGGAGGGCGTCATCAGCACCACGCGGGCGCCGAACTCGCGGATGAGTTGGACCTGCCGCTCGCCAAAGCCGCCCGACATCGGCACCACCGTGCAGCCCAGCCGCTCGGCGCCGTAGTGGGCGCCCAGCCCGCCGGTGAACAGGCCGTAGCCGTAGGCGTTGTGGATGATGTCGCCCGGCCGCGCGCCGCCTGCGTAGAGCGAGCGCGCCATCAGGTCGGCCCATAGATCGATGTCGCGCGCCGAGTAGCCGACGACGGTCGGCCGTCCCGTCGTGCCGCTCGAGGCATGGATGCGCACGCACTTCTCACGGGGGATGGCGAACATGCCGAAGGGATAGGCGTCGCGCAGGTCGGCCTTCGCGGTGAAAGGGAAGCGCCGCAGATCCTCGAGCCGCCGCAGGTCCTCGGGATGGACGCCTGCTGCCACGCACTTGGCGCGGTACGGCGCCTGGTTGTCGTAGGCATGGTGAACCGCTGAGCGCAGGCGTTCGAGCTGCAACGCACGCAGGGCATCGAGCGAGATGGCGGTTTCCGGAAACATGCTACCTGAATCCAAAGCGACGATAGGCATAGCCCAGCCCGACCAGGGCCGCGCCAAGGCCGAGGAACGAAAAGACGCGCAGCAGGCCCTGCAGGCCCGCCATGTCGACCAGGAAGACCTTGGCGACGACGATGCAGACCAGCGCCATGCCGGCGTGCCGCAGCGCCGCGGCGCTGCGCAGGAAGCCCAGCGCCAGCAAGGCCACGCCGAACAGCAGCCACACCGCCGAATAGACGTAGAGCTCCAGGCCGGACGCACCGAGGCCACGGCGTTCGAAGCCGGGATCGAAGAGGTGGCGGACCTCGAAGGAGACGTAGGCGAAGGCCAGGATCGAGGCAGCCGCTTCGGCAAGCAGAGCCGCGTTGCGGCTGGGCTCGACATCGATCCAGCGTCGCGCCACCGCCGCCATAACGGCGGGCAGCGCATAGGCCAGAAACAGGCCGTTGGCGATCGGCAGGCGGCCGACATCGGCCCTGTCGAAGATCGGGTTGGCGACCAGCACCTGCACGACCACTGCCAGTGCCACGGCGAGCCCGCCGCTCACGCGCCATGCCCATAGGGCCACGACATCGCGGCGCGTGCGCGCCAACCAGAGGGCGGCGAGCGCGAAGGCGCCCCAGACGAGGACATAGAACGCGCGCTCCATGAACCGCGCATCGGGGGCCATCATCGCGTCGTGGCGGAAGATGCTGCGGACCTGCAGCGTGAGCAGCACGAAGACGAGCAGAGCGATCGCCGCTTCGGTCGCGCGCACCAGCGGCTCATCGCCAGTGGGCCTCAGGAAGCGCAGGCCGACGACGAAGGCCGCAATCGCCAGACCATAGCCCCACAGGATCCAGTTGAAGATCGGCGTCACGCCGAGCGGGTATTTCAGCACCTCGGGATTGAGCACGAAGCGCACGACCACGGCGGCGAGCAGCAGCCAGCACAGGCGGCGCATGGCATGAAGGCCGAGATGGGCGGCGATGCCGGCGACAGCGGCGAACTCGACGGCATAGGCCACCGTGATCCATTCGCGGCGCAGTTCCAGGGCGATCGCGATGGCGATGAAGAAGGCGACGCCGGCCGCGCAGTAGCCCAGCGCCTCGGTGGCGCCCGGCATGCTGTCGCGCCAGCGCGCCAGCCGCTCGGCGCCGACCAGGAACGGCAGCGCAAGGGCGATGCTGATCAGGCCCCACGGCGTGCCGACGGCGGTGCTGCGCAACACGAACCAGCAGAGCATGAAATGGGCAAGCGCCGCCGCGACGGCGAGGGCCGCCCAGAAGCCTGGCCGGGCCGCATTCCACAGCAGCGCAAAAGCGACGGCGGCATAGAAGCCGCCGAACGAGGCGGCGCGCCAGGCAAAGCGCTCGTCATCCAGGCCCGCCCCCGGGGCCGCCGAGTCTGCCCACCACGCCGCGAGCGCCACGATCGACAGGACCGGCGCCAGGGCAGCGACGTACTGGAAGCGTGGCGTCCATCGCGCCAGCACGAAAAGTCCGAGGCCATGCGCCGCCAGGGCGAGCCAACCCGCCGCCTGCCGGCCATTATCCTGGATGATGAGGGCAACGATCAACGCGCCGGTCACACCGAGCGACAGCCAGACCATGAGCGCGACGTCGTCCGTCGGATTGTCGCTTTCCTGCAGCCGCCGCCACGTCGCCCAGACGAAGAGCCCTGCCACCGCCACCAGGAAGAGACCGACCCAGTGGATGCCGCCGGCCAGCGACTGCATCCAGAGCAGCGTCCAGAGCGCCGAGCCGACCAGCACGCCCCAGCCCAGCGGCCACCAGCCGCGCAGGTGGATCACGGCCAGCGTGCCGGCCGCGATCGCCAGCAGGTAGCCGAACAGCACCGGCGTGTTGGGCGTCTCGCTGCCGATGATGGCGGGGCTCGCGAAGCCGCCGACGAAGGCGAGCCCGGCCACGAAGATGCCGTGGCGCAGCGAGACGCCAATCGCGAAGCCCGTCAGCGCCGCGGCCCCGCCGCCGGCCGCGACCTTGGAGATCATGTCGTAGAGCGCTACCGCCGAGAACAGCGCGCCGTAGAGCGCGGCGACGCCCGCTGCCGCCAGCGCCTGGGCAACACGGTCGTCGCGGCTGCGCACGCGCTCGGCGACGCCGATCAGGGCGAAACCGAACAGCGCCGCCAGGATGACGCGGACCTCGGGCGACAGATAGCCTTCCTCGATCGAATAGCGCACGAGGAACACGGCCGCCAACGCCAGCGTGACCGCGCCGACCCAGACGAAGGCGCGTGCACCGAGCCGCTGCTCCCAGCCGACCTGCGCCGGCGCCGCCACAGGCATCGGCGGAGGCAAAGGCGTCGGCTCCGGCTCGAAGGGCGGCGCCGGTGGCGGTTCGGCCACCGGCCCGGGAAGCGGATCTGGCAGCGGGCCTGGCGCCGCCTCCGGCAGTGGTTCGGACGGCGGCGCGACGGCCTCGGTCGCTGGCTGATCGACGAACGGCGGCGGCAGAGGCGTCTCCGCCATCTGCCGCTTCAGCCGCGCAAGATCGGCGGTCAGTCGCTCATTCTGGTCACGCAGGCGTCCCGTGCGCACCAGCGCCACGATGGCGATGATCGGCGTGCCGACGGCCCAGGCGATCCCTACCAGGATCAGGAAGATCTCTTCCACGCGCCGCTTTCAGGGCCGTCGGACGCTTGGTCAGCTACTCGGCGGCGACCCGCGCGGCCTGGCGCACGAAGGCGGCACGGTTGTCGCGGGCGACGATGCCGCGCTTCACCACCATGCGATGGTTCTCCTTGCGCGCGGCGCGCTTGATGTCGGCCAGGACATCGCCGTCGCACAGCACGAAGTCGGCGCTGTTGCCCTCCTTGATGCGGCCCTGGTCGGCGAGCCGCATCAGGTCGGCCGCGCTGGCCGTCGAGAAGAACAGCGAATCGCGGGTCGTGATGCCGATCTCGCACATATATTCCAGCTCGCGCGCATTCTCGCCGTGGCGGTTGTGCGGCGTGCCGGCGTCGGTGCCCATGGCGATGCGGCCGCCGGCCTTGTAGAACATCTTGATCGAGGCGATGTGGCGGTCGAACACGCGGCGCGCCTTCTCGATCACATAGTCGGGGATCGAGCGGTCGCCGTCGTCATAGCCCTTCAGGATGTTCTTCACCGCGGCCAGCGTCGGCACCAGCCACACGCCGTGCTCCTTCATCTCGGTGATGCACTCCTCGGTCATGAAGATGCCGTGCTCGATCGAATCGATGCCACCGCGCACGGCGTTCAGGATGCCGAGCGCGCCCTGGGCGTGGCTGGCGCAACACTTGTGGAACCGATGGGCCTCGCTGATGCCGGCTTTCATCTCTTCGGCCGAATAATGCGCGTCCTCGGGGTTCACGCCCGGGGTCATCACGCCGCCGGTCGCCATGATCTTGATCAGGTCGGAGCCGGCATGGACCTGCTCACGCACCGCCTTTACCACCTCCTCGACGCCGTCGGCGACGCGGCCGGTGCGGTTGCCGTGGCCGCCGGTCATGCAGATCATGCGGCCGGCGCAACGCATGGTCGGCCCGAGGAAGCGGCCGCTGTTGTAGGCGTCGCGAATGGCGAACTCGATATAGTCCTTGCCGCCGCAGTCGCGCACGGCGGTGATGCCGCCCTCGAGCGTGTTGCGCATCAGCTCCATGCCGCGCACCGCGATCTGCGCGGCGGTCATGCGGTCCTGCACCGCGCCCGGGTTGCCCTCGGCGCCGCTCAGCGAATGGACATGGCAGTCGATGATGCCCGGGATCAGCGTGCCGCTGGTGGTGTCGACCTTGTCGCCAGAGAAGCCGGTGAACTCAGCTGCAGGCGCGATGCGCTTGACCTTGCCGTCCTCTTCAAGCACCGCCTGCCCGTCCAGAACCTTCTCACCGTCGAATACGCGACCGCCGACATACAACGTGGCCATTGATCCATCCTTGAGGTTGTAACTTGGCCAGGAGTCTGCCCGCCCGCCTGCCGCGCGGCAAGTACGTGCGTCAGCGGCCCGCCGTGCGCTGCGAGCAGCCCAGCGGATCGGCCGGCGTGTCGCCGCCCATCGCCTTCAGGCGCTCGATCTCGCCATCGATTCCCACGATGTGCGGATTGTACTTCTTGGCCAGTTCGAAGGCCGCGACGGCGCGCGAATGCTCGCCCATTTCCGCGCGGATCATGCCGAGACCCGAATAGGCGCCGAAATGGCGCGGCTCGCGCTTGACCGTCTCGCAGATGTCCGACAGCGAAGCCGGGAAGTTGCCAAGCAGCCAGTAGGCGGTCGCCCGCTTGTTCCAGGCCTCGGAGAGCTCCGGCGCGATCTCGATCAGCTTGCTGAAGGTGTCGACCGACTGCTTGAGCTGGTGCTGCTGCATCTCGGCGATGCCGCGCAGCATGAGCTCGCGGGGCGGGCCCTCCGGCACCATGACCCACTGCTCCCAGATCGCCGTCTCCAGCGACTGGATCGCCACGGGATCGGTCGCCGTCTGTAGCTTGGCAAACAAGGTGTCGAGCATGGTGTTGCTCCCGGCGTTCTGCGCCAGCGCGTTGGCCCCCAGCATCACGCCGAGCAACGCAGCAAGGCAAGTGCGAAGAAGGGTCATCCTGATCCTACTGCAGCGCAGCAGGCTTCGGCCCGCCCGTCGCCCAGTCGAGCAGCTCGACCGTGTGCGCGATCGGGATGCCTGTCCCTGAGGCGATGTTGCCGATGCAGCCGAAGTTGCCCGCGGCGATGACATCGGGCCCGAGGCTCTCGATATTGGCGACCTTGCGGTCGCGCAGGCGGCGCGACAGCTCGGGCTGCAGCACCTGGTAGGTGCCGGCCCAGCCACAGCAGAGATGGCCCTCGGGCACGTCCTTCACGACGAACCCGGCATCGCGCAGGAGTTTCTTGGGCTGTTCGATCACCTTCTGGCCGTGCTGCATGGAACAGGCCGAATGATAGGCCACGGTGAGCGGCCGCGCGGTCACGTTCGCGAGACCGATCTCGAGCATGACCTCGCTCACGTCCTTGGCCAGCCGCGCCACCTGCTCGGCCCGCTCCCTCCACTCGGGATCGTTGGCGAACATTGCGCCATAGTCCTTGACGGTGGTGCCGCAGCCTGAGGCATTGATGACGATGGCATCGAGGCCTGCGCCGTCGATCTCGCGCATCCAGGCCGCGATGTTGCGCCTGGCCAGCGCCATCGCCTCGTCGTTGCGGCCGACATGCAGCACTGACGAGCCGCAGCAGCCCGAGCCTGCGACGTTCACCACCTCGATGTCGTGCCGGGTCAGGAGCCGCACCGTCGCCTCGTTGACCTCGGGCGCCAGCACCTGCTGGCCGCAGCCCGGCATCAGCGCCACGCGCTTGCGGCGCAGGCCGAGCGCCGGAAACGTCTGCGGCCGGTCGACCGGCGAGGGTCCAGCCAGCCGGTCGGGCACGGCCTCGAGCATCGCCCGCAGGCGATGCAGGAACGTCGCACCTCCGGGGTCGGCGCTGCCGGCCGGCAGCATCGTGGCCAGCGGCTTGGCAAGCCGACCCAGCATCATGGTCCAGCGGAACAACGCCGGCCGCGGCATCAGCCAGGCCAGCAGGCCGCGCATCAGCCGATCCGGCAAGGGACGCTTAAAACGCTCCTCGATGTGATGCCGGCCGTGATCGACGAGGTGCATGTAGTGCACGCCCGACGGACAGGTCGTCATGCAACTGAGGCACGACAGGCAGCGATCGACGTGCTTGACCTCCGACGCCGTCGGCGCGCGATCGCCTTCCAGCATCGACTTGATGAAGTAGATGCGCCCCCGCGGACTGTCGCGCTCGTCGCCCAGCAGCACGAAGGTCGGGCAGGTCGCCGTGCAGAACCCGCAATGCACGCACTTGCGCAGGATGTGCTCGCTACGCGCGGTCTCCGGATCAGCGAGCTGGGCCAGGGTGAAGTTGGTCTGCATCGCTAGCCCATGCGCCCCGGATTGAAGAGTCCCTTTGGATCGAAGCTCTCCTTCACACGCGACGCCAACGCGGCCAACGCTGCCGGCTGTGGCTGGAACACGGGTATTCTCGCCCGCACCCCATCCGTCCCTCGGATCAGGGTGGCATGTCCGCCGGTCGACCCGAGAGCACCGCGCACAATCGCTTGATCGGCATCGGCATTCGACGGCAAGGCGAGCCAGATCAGCCCGCCCGACCAGTCGTAGAAGGCTTCGACGGATGGCCGCTGCGCCTTGATGCGCGCGACGATGGCAGGACCTTCGGTCGGCGGGCAGGAGATTTTCCACACGACGGTGTCTCGTGCGCTCGACAGTGGTGCCACGTCGCGCACGTCGCGCCAGAAGGTGCGGCTTTCGAGAGTACCGAGTTCCTCCATCGGTGCGCCCGTTGCTGCCAGGAGATCGCGCAGGCCCTTCAAGCGCGCTTCGACCGACGGCGCCACGCCTTCGAGGCGCAAGGCCGTCCTGTCTTTGATGCAAGCGGCGCCGGAGACCTCGTACGGGCTGCCCATGGCGGCGCACATCGCCTTCACGGCCGCCTCATCGGAGAGGCCATGCAGCAGCAGCGTGCGCGTCTGGTCGGGTGCGGGCAGCACCTTCACCGACACCTCGTCGAGCACGGCGAGCGTGCCCCACGAGCCGGCCAGGAGCTTGGAAAGGTCATAGCCAGTGACATTCTTCATCACCTTGCCGCCCGACTTGAAGGCCTCGCCGCGGCCGTTGACGCCGCTGAAGCCCAGCAAGTGATCGCGCGCCGCGCCGGCCGACAGGCGGCGCGGACCGGCGAGGTTGCCCATCACCGCGCCGACCAAGGTGCCCTGCCCTGTTTCCCGGCCGAGTAGCGGGCCGAGGTCGGGCGGCTCGAAGGCCAGCATTTGGTTGCGTTGGGCCAGCAGCGCCTCGACCTCGCGTATGGGCGTGCCGGCGCGCAGAGTGACGACCAATTCCTCAGGGGCGTAGTCGACGATGCCAGAGATGCCGGAAACGTCGAGCACCTGGTCGCAGATCATCGGCTTGCCGAGCGCGAGCTTGCTGCCCTGGCCGCGCACGTCGAGCGTCACGCCGTCATTCAGTGCCCATTCAACCGCCTGCCGCAGCTCCTTTGCATCGCGCGGCTTGATCGTGCCGGCCATGCGTCAGAACCGCGGGATATCGGGGAACGGAATCTTGTTCTGGTGCACCACCAGGCGGCCGAGCTCGGCGCAGCGCCTGAGCTTGGGGAACACCTTGCCGGGATTGAGCAGGTGATCGGGATCGAAGGCGCACTTCACGCGCATCTGCTGGTCGAGGTCGATCTCGGTGAACTGCTCGCCCATCAGGTCGCGCTTCTCAATGCCGACGCCGTGCTCACCGGTCAGCACGCCGCCCACCCGCACGCAGAGGCGCAGTATGTCGGCGCCGAATTCTTCCGCGCGCTTGAGCTCGCCAGGATCGTTGGCGTCGAACAGGATCAGCGGGTGCAGGTTGCCGTCGCCGGCATGAAAGACGTTGACGACGCGCAGGCCGTGCTTCTTGGACATCTGGCGCATCTCGGCCAGCACCTCGACCAGTCGGCCGCGCGGCACCGAGCCATCGAGGCACATGTAGTCGGGCGAGATCTGGCCGACGGCAGGGAACGCGGCCTTGCGGCCGGCCCAGAACAGCACACGCTCCTGCTCGTCGTGGCTGACGCGCACCGTGGTGGCGCCGCGGTCGCGTGCAATCCCGCTGACACGCTCGACCAGGTAGTCGACCTCGACCGCCGGGCCGTCGAGCTCGACGATCAGCAGGCCCTCGGCGTCCATGGGATAGCCCGCGCCGACATAGGCCTCGGCGCACTTCACGGCGTCCTTGTCCATCATCTCCATGCCGCCGGGGATGATGCCGGAGGCGATGACGGCGGCGACACAGTCGGCCGCACCCGCTTCGGTCGGGAAGCCCAGGAGGACGGCGCGCGCGGTCGATGGCTTGCGCAGCAGGCGGACCGTCACCTCGGTGACGACGCCCAGAAGGCCCTCGGACCCGGTCATCAGGCCCAAGAGGTCGTAGCCTTCGGAATCGAGATGCTTGCCGCCCAGCCGCACGACCTCGCCGGTCATCAGCACCATTTCGATGCCTAGCAGGTTGTTCGTGGTGAGGCCGTATTTCAGGCAGTGCACGCCGCCCGAATTCTCCGCCACGTTGCCGCCGATCGAGCAGGCGATCTGCGAGCTGGGGTCGGGCGCGTAATAGAAGCCTTCGTGCTCGACCGCCTTGGAGATCCCGAGATTGGTGACGCCGGGCTGCACGCGGGCGCAGCGGTTGGCGTAGTCGATCTCCAGCACCCGGTTGAACTTGCCCAGGCCCAGCAGGATCGCATCGCCCACCGGCATGGAGCCGCCCGACAGCGAGGTGCCGGCGCCGCGCGGCACGACCTTGACCTTGTTGTCCTGGCAGTAGCGCAGGATGGCCGAGACCTGGGCCACCGTCTCGGGCAGGACCACGACCAGCGGCATCTGGCGATAGGCCGACAGCGCGTCGCACTCGTAGGGCCGCATGCCCTCGAGGTCGTCGATCACGCCCTCGCCCGGCACGAGGGCCCGCAGGGCCGCCACGATCTCGGAGCGGCGGGCAAGAATGGCGGGATCGAGCGGCGGCATCTGCATGGTTGATCTCTGCTAACCCATGGGCCGGTATCGTCCCGGCCGGGTCGGCGGAAATATCACATACTTGGCGCCTCACGTCGCCAATCGATCGCCGGTCTCGTCAAAGCGGCGGAAAACGTGGCGGGCGCTTCTCCATGAAGGCGCTCATGCCCTCCCGCCACTCTTCGCCATCGATCAGCATGGCCAGCGCCTCCAGGCCCACGCTGCGGGCGGTCGTGAGATCGGCATCGCCGCAAAGCCGCACCGCGGCCTTCGACTGGGCAACCGCACGCGGACCGAGTGTCCTGAAGCGCTTGGCGAGTTCCATCGCCGCGGGCAGCAAGTCGGCCGACGCGTGCACCGACGTGACGAGGCCATGGGTGAACGCCTCCTGCGCGGTCACGTGGCTGCCGAGCATGACCCATTCGAGCGCCTTGCCGCGCCCAACGAAGCGATGAAGCTTCTGGACACCGCCAGCGCCGGCCAGGGCGCCGATCCGGGTCTCCGGCACCCCGATCTTCGTGTTGTCCGCCATGACGCGCAGGTCGCAGGCCAGCGACATCTCGCAGCCGCCGCCCAGAGCGAAGCCGTTGATCGCCGCGATCACCGGAATGGGCAGGGTTTCGATGCTATCGAACAGCTCGGCGATGCGCTGCAGATACTTGTCGCGAAGGGCGAAGGCACCGCTACCGATACGCGGGTCAGGCTGGGTGAAATAGCGCAGATGGGCGCCGGCACAGAAGGCACGGCCCTGGCCGGTGACGATCAAAGCCCGCGCGCCGCCGGCGACGCTGGCCGTCAGTGACGCACCGAGCTCGTCCAGAAGCTCCAGGCTTAGCGTATTCATCTCCCGCTCGCGAACCATGGTGGCGAGAGCGATATCCGGGTCGGGCCAGGCGAGCGAGACCGCCTGACCAGCGCCGGCCGTTGTGTCGTGTGTCGAGGACATGGGCTGCTTCCCTTCTGGGTCGAGAATTTCTAGAGCGCCGGCTTGAGCAGCAAGCGGCCCGTCGCAAGGCCCGCTTCGACCATGCCATGCGCCAAGGCGGCTTCCTCAAGCCGGTAGGCACGCTCGACGACGGGCTTTATGCGCTTCCGCGCCACGAGTTCCAAAGCGTCTTCGAGCTGCGACCGTGACACGCCCTTGGCACTCAGGATCGAGACATTGCGCAGGAAAAGCTGGGCGGGATTGAACGTCACGAAGTCGCCGGTGAGCTGGCCCACGAGCACGATGCGCGCGTCGTAGGCAGCGCTGCGGCGGACCGCCTCGAAGACCGGGCTTCCGACGTTGTCGATCACGACATCGACGCCCTTCCCCCCGGTGAGCCGACGGATCTCGGCCGAGAAATCCTCTCCCCTGCCGAAGACCACGACCTCGTCGGCGCCAGCCTCGCGAATGCGCGCCGCCTTGCCCGCGTTCGTCGTGACCGCGATGGTGAACGCGCCGGCCAAACGCGCAAGCTGCACGCCGTGCAGGCCGAGTCCCCCGCCCGCTCCCGTCACCAGCACGCGCTCGCCCAGCCGGACCTGGCCGACGTCGCGCACGGCGTTCAGTTCCGTCCCGATGGTGCAGGCGACGATGGCCGCCTCGTCCGCCGTGACTCCGGCCGGCACCGGCAGCGCCGCGTCGGCATCGACGCAAACCAGCTCGGCGTAGCCGCCGTTCAGCCCGGCATCACCCAGGAAGACGCGCTCGGGGCAGGAGTTCTCGCGGCCGCGGCGACAATGCCGGCAATGGCCGCAGACATGGCTGTGGATCGTGGTGGCCACCAGGTCGCCGACACGCAGGCCCGTCACTTCCGATCCCAGGCGGTCGATGGTGCCGGCGACCTCGTGGCCGAGGATCACCGGCATCTCGACGCCGCGCCGGAAGGTGCCGTTGCGCACCACGACGTCGTGGAAGCACACGCCGCAGGCGGCAACCGCGATCCGGACCTCGCGAGGGCCCGGTTCGCGCGCCGCCACCTCGGCGACGCGCAGGACCGACGGGGGGCCGGTCCTTTCCGCGATCACGGCACGCATCGCCGCGGTCCGCTCAGTCGGCCTCGAGCCAGCCTGTGATGAGCTTCCACTTCCCACCTTCGGCCTTCATGATCGCGCCCGCGAGCGCGCCGGCATGCTGCTGGGGCGAGAAAGTGATTGGCGCCATCAGGCCGGTGTCGTAGCCCTTCATGCCCTCGAGAGCAGCGACGAGCGACGGCTCGTCGGACTTGCCGCCCGAGCGCTTCAGCACTTCAGCGAGCAGCTTGCCCGACTGGTAGCCGTGCATGCTGTAGGTCGTGGGCTTCGTGCTGGACTTGTACTTTTTCTGCGCCTCGATGAAGGCCTTGACGGCCGGCTTGTCCGAATCGAGCGGCTCCATCACCGCCACGGCCAGGGCGCCCTCGGCGAGCGGTCCCGCGAGTTGGAAGGTCTGTGGGTCGCCGAGCGCATTGTGGCCGCTGAACTGCGGCTTCCAGCCGAGATTGTTGGCTTCGCGCATGACCAGCGCGGCGTCCTTGGGAATGCCGAGGAAGACGATGTGCTCCACACCAGCGGCCTTGGCCTGAGCCACAACGCCGCTGAAGTTCGTCGTGCCGCGGTCGAACGGCAGCTTGACCAGCGGGATCTTGTCGCGGCCGAAACGCTCTTCGAGACCGGCCACCGCATCCTGGCCGAAATCGTCGTTTTGGTAGATCGCCGCCACCTTGGTCTGCTTCAACGTCTTCAGGATGTAGTTGGCGAGCACGCGCATCTGCACGCGCACTTCCGGCAGCGTGGTGAAGACGTCGCGCTTCACCGGCGTCGTCAGCGAATGCGAGAACGCATAGGGAAAGAGCAATGGCGTCTTGCTCTCCGTCACGAAGGGAAGCAGCGCCGCCGACGGCGCCGTGCCGGTGACGGCGAGCAGCGCCGCGACCTTGTCCTGCTCCACAAGCTTGCGCGCGGCGGCGATGGTGCGCATCGGCTCGTAGGCATCGTCCTCGGCGATGAACACCAGCTTGCGGCCCCCGACGCCGCCCTGCGCGTTGATCTCGGCAAAGGCCACCTCGACGCCGTCGCGCACGCCCTGGCCGAGCAACGACAGGCCGCCCGAAAACGGCCCACTCATGCCGACCTTCACGGGCGGCTCCTCGGCACGCGCCGCTACCGTGGCCACGGCCGTAGCTCCCGCTGCCAGCAGGACGGCGCGCCGCGACAGCACCGGTTCGGCAAATTTGTCCTTCATGGATGTCTCCTCTTCCTCTCTTGCCCCATTGAACGTGATCACCGCTCGAGCTTCAGCCCGACCACCTCGCGGTCCCACAGTGCCTGGCGATTCTGCTCGGCCCAGACCTTGAGCTTGTATTTTTCGATCTTCTCGCTCGGCGTCTTCGGCAGCGCGTCGATGAAACGCACGAAGCGAGGCACCATGAAATGCGCCATGTGCCGGTTGGCGAAGCGGACCAACTCTTCCTCGGTGATGCTGTGTCCGTCGCGACAGACGACGTAGACCATCACCTCGTCTTCGCTGAGCTCGGAGGTGACGGGCACGGCCGCGACCTCCATCACGGCCGGATGCCGGGAGATCAGCATCTCGACCTCGTAGGCCGAGATGTTCTCGCCGCGGCGGCGGATCGCCTCCTTCTTGCGATCGACGAAGAAGAGGTAGCCCTGCTCATCGAGCCAGCCGCGATCACCGGTATGCAGCCAGAGGTCCCGCGTGTCACGGACCGTGGCCTCGGCCATCTTGTAATAGCCCGACATCACGATGCCGCGCTCGAGCGGCCGTACGCAGATCTCGCCCACCTGACCGATCGGCAGCGGCTCGTCCTCGTCGCTCACGATCTGCAGCTCCGCCAGGCCGCGCGGCCGGCCGGCCGAAGCGCCTTTGGCCTCCGGGTCGTCCGGCGTGAACATGGTCACGGCGAACGTCTCGGTCATGGCGTAGAGCGAGGTGACCTGCACGCCAAAGCGATCAGAGACCTCGCGATAGGTCTGCGGCGACAACGGAACGATCATTGCCTGGCGCACGCGATGCTCGCGGTCACGCGGCGACGCCGGCGCCCGCAGCAGAATGTTGGTCATGGCGCCCAGCGAATTGAATTGCGTGGCGCCGGTGGCGCGGATCTCGTCCCAGAACCCGGTGGCCGTGAAACGCGGAGAGATCGCGAGCGCCGCGTCGGCCCACAGGGCGGCATAGCAGGAATACCAGAGGGCGTTGCCGTGGAAGAGCGGCAGGCAGGTGTAGAGGACGTCATCCGGCCGGTAGCCGAAGTTCTGCGTCAGCGAACGGCCGACGCCGTGCGCCTGCGAATGCGGGCTGATCACGCCCTTCGACGGTCCGGTCGTGCCGGACGTGTACATGATGTATTGCGGATCGCTGGCGAGCACCGCGTCGCGATCGGGCTCCTCTGCGGAAGCCGATGCGAAGGCCGCGAGATCGGCCACCGGGCGGCCGAGCCCGGCCAGTGGCGCGCCGTTGCCCAGGGCAACGAACGTGCGCACCTTGTGCTCCCCGGTCAGAGCCTCAGCCACGCGTGGCGCCCATTCTGCCGCCACGACCGCCACCACGGAGTCGGACTGGGTGATGAAATAGCGCAGGAGTTCGCCGCGCGCTGCGGTGTTCAGCGGCACGGCCACGGCGCCGAGCTTGGCCAACCCCCAGATGGTCCAGATGAATTCTGGGCAGTTGGGCAACATGACTGCGACATGGTCGCCCTTGGCGATGCCGAGCGCGCGAAAGCCGTTGGCATAGCGGTTGGAAAGATCGTGAGCCTGGGCGTAGCCATAGCGATCCGCGCCATGGATCAGCCAGGTCCGATCGCCCAGCCTCGCCGCCTTGTCGGCAAGGACGTGACCGATCGTACGCTGCTTCAGGGGATAGTCCTTCATGACTCAAGCACCGAGGTAGGCATCGACGAGGTCCGTCGACTTCGCGAAGGTTTCCCGCGGTCCCTCCATGACGACGCGCCCGTACTTGAGCACGTAGAGGTAGTCCGCGAATTTCATGGCGAGCCGTGCGTTTTGCTCGACCACCAGGACGGTGACGCCGGTCCGGCGCACCTGGTCGAGGGTGGCAAAGACCTGGCGGACGATGATCGGGGCGAGGCCGAGGCTCAGTTCGTCGGCCAGCAGCACCTGCGGCGCCGCCATCAGCGCCCGGCCGATCGCCAGCATCTGCTGCTCGCCACCGGACAGCGTGTAGCCGAGCTTGCGCTCGCGCCGTTCGATCGCCGGGAACATCCCCATCACGCGACGATAGTCCGGCGAAACGTCCTGGCCGCGTCGCACGTAGGCGCCGATCATCAGGTTCTCGCGCACCGTGAAGTCGGGCAGGATGCCCCTGCCCTCCGGAACGTGGGCGATGCCGCGCCGTACGATCTCTTCCGGGCGCAGGCCGGTGATCGCCGTGCCGTCGAGTGCAACGTTGCCGGACGCCGCCTTGACGATGCCGCTGATCGTGCGCAGCAGGGTAGACTTGCCGGCTCCGTTGGCACCCAGGATGGCGACGAGGCCGCCCGTCTCGACCTTGATCGACACGTCGTGCAGCGCCTCGACCGACCCGTAGCGCACCGAGAGATCCTTGACCTCAAGCATCCGCCGCCTCGCCGAGATAGGAGGCGATGACGCGGGCATCGCCGAGCACATCGGCCGGCCGGCCGTCGGCTATGAGCTGACCGAGATCGAGCACGACCAGCCGCTCGCACAGACGGGACACGAACGGCATGTTGTGCTCGACCACCAGGATGCCGAAACCGAACTCCCGCCGCAGCTCGAACAGCAGCTCGGTCAGATGGGCAATCTCGGGATCGTTCAGGCCGGCAATCGGCTCGTCGAGCAGCAGGAAGCCGATGTCCATCAGGAGCGCCCGCCCGAGATCGATCAGCTTGCGATGGCCGTAAGGCAGGTTGCGAACTTCGGCGTCGGCGCTGTCGGCGATGCCCAGGCGCCGCAGCACGTCCGCCACCCGGCCCGCCGCCTCGCGCTCACGGCGCCATACCGACGGCACCATCAGGAGCTCGCTCACCAGCCCGTAGCCCAGCGAGCGGTGACAGGCGATCATCAGGTTCTCGCGCACCGACAGGTCGAGCACGAGCTCGGGATGCTGGAACACCCGGCCGATGCCCAGGCCCGCCACGCTCGAAGCGTTGCGCTCGGACAACACCGCCTCGTCGAGGCGCACGCGGCCGGCGGTCGGGCGGGTGATGCCGGAGATGCAGTTCAGCAGCGTGCTCTTGCCCGCTCCGTTGGGACCGATCAGGCCGACGATCGAACCCGATTCGAAGGCGAAGCTCACGTCCTTGAGCGCATGCACGCCGCCGAAATCCACCGACACGTTCTCGATCGCAAGGCGCCCCATCTCAGCGCCTCCCGAGGAAGCGGCGCGCCATGCCCCACAATCCTTGCGGCATGAACACCATCACCATGACCAGCACGACACCAAAGACCAGACCGGGGGCATCCTTGATGCCGCGCAGCAGCTCGGGCACGACGACGTAAAACAACGCACCGACGATCGAGCCGCCGATCGTGCCCAGCCCGCCGATGACGATCATGCTGAGGAAGCCGATCGACAGGCCGACGTTGAAGCTTTCGGGATTGATGTAGCGGACCAGGTAGGCGAACAGCCCCCCGGCAATGGCCGTGTAGAAGGCGCTGACGGCGAAGGCCGTCACCTTGTAGCGGGCGATGTGGATACCGAGCGACGCTGCCGCGATCTCGCTCTCCTTGATCAGGCGCAGCGCCCGGCCGGTCCGCCCGCGACTGAGATTCCATGCACCCCACAAGCCGAGCACGAGGAAGGCCAGCGCAAGATAGTAGAGCCCGGTGGCACCGAGCTCGTGGCCGGCGATGGTCGGCGGTGCGAGCGACAGGCCACCGCCCCCGCCGGTGAGGCTGCGCCACTCGAAGATGGTTTTCTGCAGCACCACGCCGAAGCCCAGCGTTGCAATGGCGAGATAGAGGTTCTTGAGGCGCAAGGCCGGCACGGCGACGGCGGCGCCGATCGCCGTCGTCAGCAGCGCGCCCACCGGCAACGAGACGAGGTAGGGCCACCCCGCCTTGCTGGTCAGCAGGGCGGTAGCATAGGCGCCGACGCCGAAGAGCGCCGCATGGCAGAGGCTGATCTGGCCGGCATAGCCTGTCAGCAGGTTGAGCCCGAGCGCCACGATGGCGAAGATCGCGGTCAGGGTCAGCAGGTAGAGGCCGTAGCCGTTCAGCCAAAACGGCGCGACGCAGGCGAGCGCGACGCCCAGCCCGGCGAGGACGAGTTCCGAACCATGCGAACTGCGCCGGCCGGGCAGCCCGGCGATGTCGGTCGCGTTGGTCACGCCTTGCGGACCTTGACGTGACCAAAGACGCCTTCCGGTCGCACGATCAGCACGGCGATGATGACGAGGAACGTGATCGCCTCGCCGAAGGACGGCGACAGGTAGGCGCTCGTCAGGTTCTCGGCAACGCCGAGCGCCAGGCAGCCGAGGAAGACGCCGATCAGGCTGTTGAGACCGCCCAGCACGCCACCCGCAAAGGCCTTGATGAGCAAGGCGCCCATCAGGTTGGTATCGAGGAAGACCGCGGGTGCCACCAGGATGCCGGCGATGCCGCCGACCAGGCCGCCCAACCCCCAGGCGATCGCCGAGGACTTGGTGATCGACACGCCCATCAGGCGTGCCACGGTCTGGTTCTGGCTCGCCGCCCGCATTCCCATGCCGGTCCAGGTGGCACGCAGGAAGAGCGTCATTCCGAGGATGATCGCGAGCCCGACGGCGATATTGACCACGCTGGTGACCGGCACCGCCACGCCGCCGACATGGAAGGGCGCGGAGAAGGCGAAGGGCGAGGGAAAGGTATAGGTCTGGTGTCCCCAGATCAGCCCCGCCACGCTGTTCAGCACCACGTTCAGCCCCAGCGTGGCGATGATGGCCGACAGGACTGGGCTGCCGATCAGGGGCCGGATGATCACCTGCTGCACGATCACGCCCTGCACCAGGCCGAACACGGCGGCAATCGCCACCGCCTGCCACCACGGCAGGCCGAGATCGTCGAGCAGCCAATAGGCGAAGAAGGTCGTCAGCATCGCCATTTCGCCCTGAGCGAAGTTGGCGATATCGGTGATGTTGAGCACGATCACGATGGCGATCGCCACCATCGCATAGAGACAACCCGCGGCGAGTCCGCCGACGATGAGATTGGCGATCATCGCAGCCTCACCCGCCCCTTGCCGACGGCTCGCAGGCGTGCCGGGCGCTCCGCTTCGGCATCGCGGCGCACGGCCTTGATGGACTGCCTGATCGCCGGTGCTCGGGATGCGTCATCGCTGCGCTGACGCTCCGACGATGGACGCAGCGGCAGCTCGCCGACGTCGCGAACCATCGCCGCCGCCGGCGACGACGAAATCGCCCGATCGAAGATGTCGCTCAGCGCGCGCGTGAGCTGTTCGGGCTTCCACGGGCCGGACGGTTTGAACCACTTCGGCACCCAGTTCATCGCGCCCAGGATGACAAAGATCGCGAGCTTGGGGTCGCAGGGCGCCACGCTGCCATCGGCGATTCCCTCACGCACCAGCGCACGCAACGCGCGCTCGAACTTATCGCGCTGCTGCACCAGCTTGGCCTTGTCCTCGGGCTCGAGCGCATGCTCTTCCATCAGGACGACGCAGCAATTGAGCTCGTCCAGGAGTTCGGTGACGTAGCCCGCGATCGTGAGGATCAGCCGTTCGCGCCCGTTGCGTCCCTGCTTGCGGCCGCGCTCGAGGCTCGCGAACGCCGCCTCCATCGCGTAGTCGAAGCAGCCAGCAAGCAGCGCGTTCTTGTTGGGGAAATAGTGATAGAGCGCGGCCTTGGTCACGCCTAGGCTCGCGGCGATCTCGTTCATCGAGGTGCCGTGGAAGCCCTTGAGATTGAAGGACGCCGCCGCTTCCTGCAGCACCGCCCGGCGTTTGATCCCGTGAATATCTTCTTTGGTTGGGAACATGCCTGCCCCGCGGAATGGCCCGTCTTGCGTTCAAAAACGATAGCCGGTAGCTTCCTATCTGACAAGACGGTTTGCTAACCGTACGGTTAGTTAACATCGCCATGCGGGATGTTCCGCCACGCGCTTGAACGGGAAAAACGATCCTTGGGCCTCTACCTCGAAGATTTCGAAATCGACGTCGCGCACCGCACACGCGGCCGCACCATCGGCGAAGGCGACGTCTCGCTCTTCGCCGGCCTGGTCGGCGACCACAATCCGCTACACGTCGACGAGGAGTTCTGCCGCCAGAGTCTCTTCGGCGGCCGCGTCGCGCATGGGCCGCTCATCCTGTCGACCGCGATCGGCCTCATGTCCCAGCTCAATTGGATCGACGGCACCGCCATGGGGTTGCTCGGACTGTCGTGGAAGTTCGACAGGCCGGTGAAGCTCGGCGACACGATCAGCGCCCGCGTGACGCCGCTCGAGGCACGGCCCTCCAGCAAGCCCGATCGCGGCGTGCTGACGCTCGGGTTCGACGTGCTCAATCAGCGCGACGAGATCGTGGAGACCGGCTCCATCGTGCTGCTGATGAAGCGTCGTCCCGAGTCGGCTCGCTAATTCCGGAGCACCAGACATGGCGACGTTGACGAGCGCGATTGACCCCGCATCCGAGACCTTCCGTGCGAATGCCGCTGTCTATGACGGCCTGCTGAAGACGCTGCGGGAACGGCAGGCCTGGTCGATGGCCGGCGGCGGCGAGCGCATGGTCCAGCGGCACCGCGAACGCGGCAAGATCCCGGTGCGCGAGCGCATCGACCTGCTGGTCGACCCGCTCAGCCCCTTCCTGGAGCTGTCGCCGCTGGCCGCCTGGGGACTCTACGGTAACGCCGTTCCCGCCGCCGGCATCGTCACCGGCATCGGCACGATTCGCGGCGTCACCTGCATGATCATCGCCAACGACGCCACGACGAAGGGCGGCTCCTTCTTCAAGGAGACCATCCGCAAGCACGTGCGCGCCCAGGACATCGCCTTCGAGAGCCGGCTGCCCGTCGTCTATCTCGTCGATTGCGGCGGCGCCAATCTGCAGCAGGGCGACGAGGTCTTCCCCGACCAGGATCATTTCGGCGGCGCCTTTTACCGCCAGTGCCGCATGTCGGCGGCAGGCATCCCTCAGATCGCGACCGTGTTCGGCGAATGCACGGCGGGCGGCGCCTACATCCCCGCCCTCGCGGACGAGGTCGTCATGACCGCCGGCAACAGCAGCGTGCATCTCGGCGGGCCGCAGATCGTCAAGGCAGCGATCCGCGAGATCGTCGACCGCGACACGCTGGGCGGCGCAGAGATGCACAGCACCGTGTCAGGCGTCTCCGACCATTTTGCGCGCGACGAGATGGAGGCGATCGCCAAGACCCGCGACATCGTGGGCGCGCTCAACCGGGTGCAGCGTACCCATGGCGACATTCGCCCACCGCGGCCGCCGTTGTTCGACCTGGCCGAGATCCCAGGTATCGTCGGTGCCGACCTGACGCGGCCCTTCGACCAGCGCGAGATCATCGCGCGCCTGGTCGACGGCAGCGAATTCCACGAATTCAAGCCGCTGTACGGCGCCACCCTGGTGTGCGGCTTCGGCCACATCCAGGGCCTGCCGGTCGGCATCCTGGCCAACAATGGCGTGCTGTTCTCCGATTCCTCGCTGAAGGGCGCCCATTTCATCGAACTCTGCGACCAGCGCAACGTGCCGATCGTGTTCCTGCAGAACATCACTGGGTTCATGGTGGGCTCCGACGCCGAGCGCGGCGGCATCGCCAAGAACTCGGCCAAGCTCGTCTATGCCGTGTCGAACGCCCGCGTGCCGCGCTACACGATCGTCACCGGCGGCTCCTATGGCGCCGGCAACTACGGCATGAGCGGCCGCGGCTTCCGGCCGCGCTTCATGTTTATGTGGCCAAACGCGCGGCTCGGCACGATGAGCCCCGACGTCGGCAGCTCGGTGCTGATGGACCTGCGCCGCTCCAGCATCTCGCGCAATCCCGCGACAGAAGTGGAACTCGCCGAGCATGAGGCCAAGCTGCGCAGGATGTTCGACGAGCAGTCGGATCCCTACTACTGCACGGCCCGGCTGTGGGATGACGGCCTGATCGAGCCCGCCGATACCCGCGACGTGCTGGGGCTCTGCCTGGCGATCGGCGCAATGGAGCCACCCGTTACCGGCCCGCGGCCGGTCTATCGCATGTAGGACTCACCGCCTTGCGCTTTCTCAATTCTCCTCGCCCCATCCGCTCTGTCCTGGTCGCCAATCGCGGCGAGATCGCCGTGCGTATCATGCACACTTGTAAGCGGCTCGGCATACGCACCATCGCCGTCTATTCCGACGCCGACGAACGCGCCATGCATGTCCGGGCTGCCGACGAGGCGATCCGCATCGGGCCGGCTCCGGCGCGCTCAAGCTACCTCGATATGGCGGCCATCCTTGCGGCCGCCGGGCGGTCGGGCGCCGACGCCGTTCATCCGGGCTACGGCTTCCTGTCAGAGAACGCCGCCTTCGCACGGCGCTGCGAGCAAGCCGGGCTGATATTCGTCGGGCCCTCGGCAGATGCCGTCGAGAAGATGGGCTCCAAGATCGAATCCAAGCGTATTGCCGAGGCGGCGGGCGTACCGGTCGTGCCGGGCTATCACGGCGCGGCACAGGATTCGGCGAGCCTCCTCCAGGCGGCGCAGCGCATTGGCTTTCCCGTCCTGATCAAGGCATCGGCCGGCGGCGGCGGACGCGGCATGCGGCGCGTCGATCGGGCGGAGGAGTTCGAGGAGGCGCTGGCAAGCGCCAAGGCGGAAGCGCTTTCGGCATTCGGTGACGAATCCGTGCTGCTCGAGAAATTCATCCTGAACCCGAGGCACCTCGAGGTGCAGCTCGCCGGCGACCGGCTCGGCGGCCTGGTGCACCTTTTCGAGCGCGACTGCTCTGTCCAGCGCAACAACCAGAAGGTCCTCGAAGAGGCGCCGGCCCCCAACCTTCCGGACGCGGTGCGACGCACGCTCTTCGACGCGGCGCTCAGCCTTGGCCGCGCCATCGGCTACGATTCGGCAGGCACGATCGAGTTCATCATGGAGCAGGGCAGCAACAGCCCCTACTTCCTCGAGATGAATACCCGCCTGCAGGTCGAGCATCCGGTGACGGAGCTGATCACCGGCATCGACCTCGTCGAATGGCAGCTCCTGGCAGCGGCGGGCGAGCCGCTGCCGCTCGGCCAGGACCGCATCGTCCAGCGCGGCCACGCGATCGAGGCGCGCATCACCGCAGAGCGGGCGGATCGCGCGTTCCAGCCGGTCACCGGCGATCTCACGGCCGTCGAACCGCCGCGCGGCCTGCGCTTCGATTCCGGCGTCGCGGCCGGCTCCCGCATCGGCCTGTACTACGATTCGCTGCTAGCCAAGCTCGTCGCGCATGGCGGCGACCGCGCCGAGGCACTGGCGCGTCTGGCGGACGGGCTGGCGGAGCTGACGCTGCTCGGCCTGCCGACGACACAGGCCTTCCTGCGGGATGCAGTCAGGCATCCGCTATTCGCCGACGGCAAGGCCACGACCCGCTTCATCGAGACGGCCTTTCCCGGCGGCTGGCAACCGCAAGCCGACACGTTGCGCCGCCTGCGCGCCGCCGCCGTCGTGCGGTGGGCGGAGCCCGAGACGGCCGACCGCGGCAGCGACTGGGTCAGCCCCTGGAACCGGCGCAGCGCCGTGCGGGTCACCACCGCTGTCCGCCCCGCCCGGGTCTCGCTGCACGTCGCTGACGACTATGGCAGTGCCGAAGCCGAGCTGCGCGTCGGCCAGGATCGTATCGTCGTCGAACTCGACGGAGCTGCGGTCGAATTTCCGCGGTCGCGCGCGAAAGCGGATCCCCTCGCCGGCTTCGTCCACCGCCGTCACGGCGACGCCGTTGCCGTTGCGCACGCCGGCCTCGCCCTCACCGCCACGCTTCTGCCGCGGATCGATATGCCGCGCGCGGCCGGACAGCTCGACCGGTCGGGCAACGTCGTCGACGCGCCGCTTCACGGCGTCGTGTCGAAGCTCTACGTCGCGGTCGGCGATGCCGTCGAGAAAGGCACTCCGGTCCTGCAGATGGAGGCCATGAAGCTCGTCCATACGCTGAAGGCCCCGCTGGCCGGGCGCATCCAATCGATTCGTTGCGCAGAGGGCGACACCGTCCCGGCGGGTGCCGTCCTCGTCGAAATCTCGCCGGAAGCTGCCGAGGAGAAACGCTGATGGCCGGGCTGTGGTTCGAGGAATTCAAGGACGGGATGGTGTTCAATCATGAATGGTCCCGCACCATCACCGAGACGGACAACCACTGGTTCTCGCTGCTCACCATGAACGTGCAGCCGCTGCACATCGACGCGCACTACGCGGCGAAGTCCGAATGGGGCAAGCCCCTGGTCAACAGCCTGTTCACGCTCGGGTTGCTGATCGGCATGTCGGTCAACGACACGACCTTCGGCACCACGCTCGCCAACCTCGGCATGAAGGAAGTGAACTTCCCCAAGCCGCTGTTTCCCGGCGACTCGGTGAAGGTACGCACGACGGTGCTGTCCAAGCGCGAGAGCAAGTCGCGCCCCAACGAAGGCATCGTCAACTTCTTCCACGAGATGACCAACCAGGACGGCCTGGTGGTGGCGACCTGCGAGCGCGCAGCGCTCATGCGCAAGCGGCCGGCCGCCGCGGCCTGAATGCGTTCGCTGCTCTTCGTCCCGGGGAGCTCCGCCAGGATGATGGCGAAGGCCGAGGCCTCGGGCGCCGATGTCGTCATCTACGACCTCGAGGACGCGGTTCATCGCGACCACAAGGAGGCGGCGAGGCCGCTGGTCGCGGCGGGCCTCGCCGGCGGCCCGCCCGCGCCGCCCCTGCGCTACGTCCGCGTCAACGCGCTCGACACGCCGTGGTGCGAAGGCGATCTGAAAGCGGTCCTGCCAGCCGCGCCGGACGGGATCGTGCTACCGAAAGTGTCCGGCCCCGAGGACCTCGATCATCTGAACGCGTTGATCGGCCGCTGGGAGCTGCCCCCGAAGGCCGGATCGACCCGCATCGTCGCCGTCTGCACCGAGACGCCTCAGGCGACGCTGTCGCTCGCCGCCCGGTCGTGGAAGCATCCGCGGCTCAGCGGCCTGCTGTGGGGTGGCGAGGACCTGTCGGCGGCGATCGGCGCCACGGCCAATCGAGACGACAGCGGCCGCTACACAGCCCCTTTCGCGCTGGCGCGCAGCCTTTGCCTGCTGGCGGCGCACGCCGCGGGGGTGGCCGCGATCGACGCGGTCTTCACCGACTTCCGCGACCGCGATGCGCTGGCGCGGGAAACCGATGCCGCCCGGCGCGACGGCTTCACGGCGAAGGCGGCCATCCATCCCGCGCAGGTCGGGATCATCAACGCCCGCTTCACCCCGACTGAGGCGGAGCGGCTGTGGGCCGAGCGTGTCGTCGGTGCCTTCGAGGCGGCCGGATCGAACGTGATCGAGCTCGACGGAAAGATGCTGGACGCACCGCACCTCACCCAGGCACGGCGCATATTGTCCTCGCTGCAGCGCACCGCCAGCTGAGGCCGGACAACCACCGTGCCGAACGCAAAAGCGGCGGAAGCCAGGGGGCTTCCGCCGCTTTGCACGCGAAAGACGGCCGGGCTTCAGCCCTGGCGGGCCTTGAAGCGCGGGTTGGTCTTGTTGATGACGTAGACGCGGCCCTTGCGGCGGACGATGCGGCTGTCCTTGTGGCGCAGCTTCACAGACTTGAGGGAATGGCGGATCTTCATGGTTCTTCTCAACAAAAGCCCCGGCCGGCGCCGGGGGAATTCCGAAAGAGCGCGGAAAATAAGGACCTGGAAGCGCCGCGTCAACCCAGGACCTGCCTAAAATTCGTCAATGATCATAATGGCTTGGGGGCCGGTTGTGGGCCGGGACCGGGCCAACGCCCGGTCCCGCCCCTGTTCTCCTAGAAGAAGACGTAGGACCGAACCACCACGTTCTTGCGGCAACGGGCATTGGCCGGCGCGGTCGGATCGATGCAGGCGGTATGGAAGGACCAGCGCGAGACCGAGCCGTCGGTGACGGAATCGTAGCACTTCAGCATCGAGACCTCGGTCGAGGTCTGCCGGGGGAACCAGTACCACTCGTGGTTAGGCCGGTAGGTGAAGCGGGTCGTCTCGCCGACGCGGTCGTCGTAGATCCGGTAGTTGTTGATGTAGGGCTGGTCGGCGAAGGACGGCCAGGCGCAGAGCACGAACGGGAACTGCTCGACCGTCTCCATCGGCTTAGCGAGATTGAGCGACATGAACCGCCGCGACATCTTCGCATCAGCCTCCGCCTCGGTGTAGTTCTGCGGGCGCCCGAAGTTGCGCAGGTTCTTCGTCAGCAGCTCGCGGCAGCGCACGCGGCCCGAATTGTCATTCAGGTCGTTGTGCACGAGGTTGACGTAGCGGGCATTCACGCCCGGGTTCTTGTTGTCCTGGTCTTCGGTACGGTCGCCCGTGTAGTCCTTGTCGAAGACGTCATGGTTGTAGACCAGCGCATCGGTGGCGCCGGGGAAGAAATCCAGCAGCAGCTTCTCGATCTCGGGGTAGAACACTCGCTCCACCTCGGCCGAATCATAGAAGTTCGTGCACTTGGACTCGAGATGCGCCAGCGAGACGCCGAGCTTGTCCATGCATTCGGGGCTGTTGGGCGAGAGGCCCGGGTAGTACTCGCCGATACGCCGCGCATCGCGCAGCACATGCGGGAAATAGAGGTTCCGCCGGCGATTGTCCTCCTCGTTCTTGCGCAGCTTCGCCGCGAGTTCGGCGCGTGCCGGGTCGTGCCAGATGACGTTGGACGGAACGATGGAATATGATGGCCGCTCGTGGACGGTATAGGCCAGCGGCAGCACCACGCCGCCTTCCGGCGCCTTGAGGCTGTTCGACTCGCGGATGTACCTCATGCACTCGTCGTAGTCGTGGAAGGCGAGCCCCCACTTGGTCTTGATCGGACCGGAGGGCGCCTTGTCGATCATGTCGATTACGCGCTGGCCCTCGCCGCCGGCGATCTCGGCAAGCGCATCCTCGATTGCCTTGGTGGTACCCGCATCGCCGTCGCGGTCGAACGACATGTAGGACAGGCCGCCGTTCGCGGCGACGGGCGGCGCTTGCCCTTCCGTGAGCTGAAGCGTCGGCACGTAAGGCGCAACGTTGATCTCGGCGTCCTTGAGAAGGCTCATGACGTCCCTCCAAATTGATCTTCGGGAACAGCATAAGGCGTTCCCGTCCGCGTTCCTCGTTCGTTTTATCTATCAATTGATGAGAAAACTTCGGCCAAATTAGACCGTTCGCGCTGCCAGGACCAAGGCCCACAACAGGCTGCCACTCGTCACGAGATCCAGCGGCAGGCGCAGCCGGCTGCGCGCCGTCCAGCGCCGGGCCGCCGCCTCGCTCACCGTGCCGGGGGCGGCCTTCTCGAAGGCGAGCGCCTTGGGAATGAAGTCGAAGGCCGACCACACGCGCATGACGCCGTGGCTCGCCAATGCGACCAGGAGGCAGGTGCGCACGGCCGGCCGCGACCAGGCTGAGACCAGGGCTGCGATCAGCACGACCTCGAAGGCGACGTGGATGGCGATCCAGAAGCGTTTGCGCGAGATGCCACCCTGCGATGGCTGCACCAGGTCGGGGCGCTTGGGCCAGAACGGATCGACGACGGAGAACTCATAAAGGCCGCCGCCGACGCTGGCACAGGCCAGCGCGGCGGCGACCGCCACGATGATCAGCATGGACGGGGTTCCTCTCGATGATCATTTATCTTTATAACAAAGATATTTGATCATCAAGAGGATTGCCACTATGCCGCAGCCTTCAGCGCGGCCACCACATCGGTGAGCTGGTCGAGGCCAGAGGCGATGCCCTCCGCCATGCCGGCGCCGACATGGGTCGCCTTCTGGGCGATCGAGGCGAACAGCGTGCGGATGGTGAGCAGCGTCCTGCCATCCTTCTCGTCGAAGGTGATGGTCATGATCATCTTCTCCGCGCCGGCCAGCTCGAAGCCGTTCGTAAAGACGATCTTCCGGTTGGGCACGATCTCGAGATACTCGCCGCCGAACGGAGTCTGCTGCGTGCCGCTGGGCCCGGTCATGGCGGCGCGCCATTGGCCACCCTTGCGGAAGTCCATCTCGCACATCGTCACCGGGTAGCCGACCGGCCCGAACCACTTCTTCAGGTGCTCGGGCTTGCTCCAGGCCTCGAACAGCAGCCGCGCCGGCGCGTCGAAGCTGCGCGTGATGATGAGCTCCCGATCGGCCTCGGCCTCACCGGCGCCTGCGTTTGCTGACATGTCGTCCCTCCTTGCGCTTGAGTTCCTTCACATAGACGTCGAGCCGGTCGAGGCTCTCCTCCCAGAAGCGGCGATAGTCGCCCAGCCACTCCGCCGCCCCTTCCAATGGCGCCGCGTTCAGCCGCACCGGACGGAACTGGGCCTCGCGGCCGCGCGACACCAGCCCTGCCCGCTCCAGCACCTTGAGATGCTTGGAGATGGTGGGCTGGCTAAGGTCGGACGGCCCCACCAGCTCATTCACCGTGGCCTCGCCTTCCGCCAGCCGCGCCAGGATCGCGCGCCGCGTCGGATCGGCGAGCGCCGAGAAGACAAGATCGAGCTGTTGCATCGGCGCCTCTTATATTGCCTTTTGGCTATATTCTAATCTGGCTATATAGGACAGCGGATCGCCCCGTCAAGCCCGCCCATTGGCCGCGAATCACGCTACAGTGCGCCCTCCACGCCCGAGGGAGCGGCTTCATGGTCAGGACATCGCGTCGATATTTCCTCGGCGGAACGGCGGCCTTCGGATTTGCCAGCAGCGCCTTCGCCCAGAGCAAGCCGATTCGCGTCCTGGTCGGCTTCGCCGCCGGCGGCGGCAACGACGTGATCGCTCGCCTGGTAGCGCAGAAGATGGCCGAAGGCTCGTCAGGCCAGGTCCTGGTCGACAACAAGACCGGCGCCAGCGGCCTGATCGCCGCCGACATCCTCGCAAAGGCACCGCCCGACGGCACCACCTTGATGGTGGCGGCACAGACGACCTACGCCGTGGCGCCACAGCTCTACAAGTCGGTGGCGTTCGATGCACCGCGCGACGTTGCGGGCATTTCCCTGCTCGGCGCCTCGCCGCTGGTGCTGGTCGTCAATCCATCGTTCGCCGCAAAGTCCGTGGGCGAGCTGATCGAGATGGCCAAGGCCAAGCCGGGCGCCATCAACTTCGGCTCGGGCGGCGTGGGGACGACGCCGCACATGGCCGCAGAGCTCTTCCTGTTCACGACCGACATCCGCATGACCCACGTCGCCTATCGCGGCGAGGCGCCGGCGATCGCCGATGTGCTGGCGGGCCAGTTGCCGCTGCTGTTCGCCAATGTCTCGGTAGTGACCGGTCAGGTGAAGGCCGGCACGCTCCGGGCGCTTGCCGTGACGTCACCCAAGCGCGCGCCGGGTCTGCCCGATGTGCCGACGCTCGCCGAGGCGGGCATCAAGGGCGCCGACGTAGAAACCTGGTTCGGCCTCACCGCGCCTGCCGGGACGCCACGCGAAATCGTGCAGCGGCTGAATGTCGACGTGCGCAAGGCCCTGGCCGTACCCGACCTGCAGCAGCGCTTCGCCGAGCTCAGCCTGTCGGTGACGCCGAGTTCGCCGGAGGAGCTCGACGCGCTGATCAAGTCGGAAGCGGTGCGCTGGGGCGAGGTCATACGACGTGCCAATATCCGCGCGCCGGAATGACACGGCACGACTATTGCGTCGCTTTAGGCAGAAGGGAGTGGATCAGTGGCATTGAGTTCCGATCCGATCGAGCTGGAGCTGTTCAAGAACGCGATCTTCTCGATCGCGGACGAGATGGCGCTGACGGTGTTCCGCACCACCTACTCCGGCGTGCTCAAGGACAACATGGACTATTCGACGGGCTTCGCCGACGCCAACGGCAAGCTCGCGGCGCAGGGCCTGACCCTGCCCGGCCATCTCGGCTCGGTGCCGACAGCCATGGACGCCATCATGCGCCACTTCAAGGACGACATGGCGCCGGGCGACGTCTTCATCATGAACGACCCGTTCGACGGCGGCATGCATCTGCCCGACATCTTCGTCTTCAAGCCGCTCTATCATGAGGGTGAGCGGCTGGCCTTCGCCTGCACCGTCTGCCATCACATCGACGTCGGCGGCCGCGTCGCCGGCTCGAACGCGTCGGACTCGACCGAGATCTACGCCGAGGGCCTGCGCATCGCGCCGATGAAGCTCTACGAGGCGGGCAAGCTCAACAAGACGATCATGACGTTCATCGAGAAGAACGTCCGCCTGCCGGTCCAGCTGTTCGGCGACCTGCGCGCCCAGCTTGCCGCCTGCCATATCGGCGAAACACAATTCGCCGAGATCGTCGCGCGCTATGGACCGGACAAGACCAAGTTCTATCTCAAGGAGGTCATCGACTACGCCGAGCGGCTGACGCGGGCGGCGCTGGAGAAGCTGCCCGACGGCGAATGGAGCTTCGAGGACTGGATCGATGACGACGGCGTCGATTACGGCAAGCCGATCCGCCTCTTCGTCACCGTCCGCAAGACGGGCGGCCACATGGTGGTCGACTGGACGGGAACCAATCCGCAGGTCAAGGGAGCCATCAACAACACGCTCTCCTTCACCAAGGCCGCCTCCTACACCGGCGTGCGCTCCGTCCTGCCGCCCGGCATTCCCAACAACGAGGGCGTCTTCCGCGCCATCGAGGTGATCTGCCCGCCGGGCACCGTGGGCAACGGCGTGCTGCCGGCGGCGTGCGCGGCGCGCGGCCTGACCGGCTTCCGCATGGTCGACTGCATGTTCGGAGCACTCGCCATGATGCTGCCCGACAAGGTCAAGGCGGCGGGTGACGGCGGCAACACCGGCATCTCGATCGGTGGCTACGACGCCGAGCGCAAGCCGTTCGTCTATGTCGATTTCACCTGCGGCGCCTGGGGCGCGCGCCCCTGGGCCGATGGGCTCGACGGCAACTCGCACATGTTCGCCAACATGGCCTCGCACTCGATCGAGGTCACCGAGGCCGAGCAGCCCATGCAGCTCCTGGCCTACGAGTTCGTCGCCGACCGCGCCGGCGCCGGCAAGTATCGCGGCGGCGTGCCGTTCCGGCGTGACTACAGGTTCCTCGAGAATGAAGGCATGCTGCAGGTCCGCTCGGACCGGCGCGACCATCGCCCCTTCGGCCTCTATGGCGGCAGCCCGGGCGCGCCGTCGGAGAATTTCATGAATCCCGACGGCGAGAACCGCCTGTTGCCGTCCAAGCTCACGATGACTATCAAGAAAGGCGACGTGTTCCGCCACGTGCTGGCGGGTGCCGGCGGCTGGGGTGATCCGCTGGAGCGAGACCCAGCCGCCGTGCTGCGCGACGTGCGCAATGAGCTTCTGTCAGCCGAGAAGGCTCTGGCTGACTACGGCGTGGTCGTCGACACCACGAACTGGACGGTCGATGCGGCGGCAACGGCGCGGCGACGCGACGAAATCCGTCGGGCACGCGGCTGGACCGAGACGCCCAAGGTACAGTGGCACGAGCCCGAACTGCTGAGTCGCGCTGCCGAGTAACCCATGGCTGTCACCTATCGCGCCGGTGTCGATATCGGCGGCACCTTCACGGACATCGTGCTGCTTGGATCGGACGGCACCGTCCATACCAAGAAGATCTCATCCAGCGTCGGCAATTACGCCCAGGCGATCGTCGACGGGCTGAGCGAGGTTTTTGGCGAGACCGGCCTTTCCGGTGCGGCCATCGACGAGATCCGCCACGGCACTACCGTCGCCTCCAACGCCATCCTCGAGCACAAGGGCGCGCGCGTCGGGCTTATCACCACCAAGGGCTTCCGCGACGTGCTGGAGATCCGCACGCTGCGCATGCCCAAGCTCTACGACATCGGCTGGACCAAGCCCGAGCCGCTGGTCGAGCGCTACCTGCGCAAGGTGGTCGACGAGCGCATCGACCATCGCGGCCATGTCGAGCGTGCCCTCGATCCAGCCGATGCCGAGCGGGCCGTCGACGCCCTGCTGGCCGAGAAGGTCGAGGCCATTGCCGTCTGCCTGCTGAACTCCTTCGCCAATCCCGTCCACGAGGCGATGCTGAAGGCGGTGATTGATCGCAAGGCCCCCCACCTGCCTAAAAGTCTGTCGTTCGAGGTGCTACCGGAGATCAAGGAATACGAACGCACCTCGACGACGGTGATCAATGCCTATGTCATGCCGATCGTCGCCACCTACCTGCGGGCACTGCGCAAGGGGCTCGACGCCGGCGGCATCCCAGCGCGCCTGCTGCTGATGCAGTCGAACGGCGGCCTGACGACCGACGGCGCGGCGGCCGAGCGGCCGATGAACATCATCGAATCCGGCCCGGCCGGCGGCGTGGTCGGGGCCCAGGCGCTGGCGCGCACCAAGGATCTCGACAAGATCATCACCTTCGACATGGGCGGCACGACCGCCAAGGCCTCGATGGTCGAGCATGGCGAGGTCGCGCGCGCCCAGGAATATGCCGTGGGTGCAGGCATCATGATCGGCTCGCGGCTGCTTACGGGCGCCGGCTATACGCTCAAGGTGCCGGCCATCGACCTCGCCGAGGTCGGCGCCGGCGGCGGCTCGCACGTGTGGATCGATGGCGGCGGCGCCCTGCAGGCCGGGCCTGAGAGCGCCGGCGCCTCGCCCGGCCCGGTCTGCTACGACCAGGGCGGGACAGAGCCCACCATCACCGACGCCAACGTGCTGCTGGGCTACATCAACCCGGCGCATCTCGTCGGCGGCGCGCTCAAGCTCAACGCGGAGAAGGCGCGTTCGGCGTTTGCCGAAAAGATCGCCAAGCCGCTCGGCATGCCGATCGAGCGTGCGGCCTACGGCGCCCATCTGATCGTGGCCTCCAACATGATCCGTGCCATCAAGGCGGTGTCGACCGAGCGCGGCCGCGACCCGCGCGACTTCGCGCTGTTCGCCTTCGGCGGCAACGGGCCGTTGTTCGCCGCCGGCATGGCGGCGTCGTTGGGCATCAACCGCGTGGTCGTACCGCCGTCGGCCGGGCTCTTCTCGTCGTTCGGCCTGCTCTATGCCGATGTCGAGCACCACTACGCCCGCACCTTCCGGCGGCTGCTGCGCCAGGCAGACATGGGCGAAATCGCCGCCGCCTGGGACGCGCTGGCCAGGCAGGCGAGCGACCAGCTTGCCGCCGAGGGTTTTACCGGCGAGCGCGCGCGTCTCAGGCGATCGGCGGCCCTGCACTACAAGGGCCAGAGCTACGAGCTCACGGCGCCGGTGCCCGACGGTGCCATCGATGCGCGCATGGCCACGCACCTCGAACAGGCCTTCGCCGAAGAGCATGAACGGACCTACGGCCATCGCGCCGGGCCGGACGAGCCGGTCGAACTGGTCTCGATCCAGCTGGTCGGGTCGGGCCTGCGCGAGGGCAGCGGCGTGCCGCAAAGCGTCGTGTCGAGCCGCCGCGAAAGCGCCACGCAGACCTCGCGTCAGGCCTATTTCGGCGACTCCCATGGCTGGCTGGAAACGCCCGTGCTGAGCCGCGCCGACCTCGCCGGTGGCCGCGACGGCCCGCTGATCGTCGAGGAATACGATTCGACCTGCGTCGTCCCGCCGGGTGCCCACGCCGAGCGCGACGGCGGCGGCAACATCGTGATCACGCTGTAGTGTTGGAGGGCACGCCACTCCAGTGGCGCGCCCCCAGCTCAGCCGAACCAGCGCACGGCCACCATCACGATGTCCGGCCAGACGCAGATCATGGCGATCATGGCCAGCAGGGCAATCACGAACGGCGCCGACCCCTTCTCGACATCGGAGAGCGTGCCGCGGCCGCGGATACCGTGGATGACGAAGAGGTTGATGCCGAAGGGCGGCGAGATCATCGCCGTCTGGATCAGCAGCACCAGCAGGATGCCGTACCAGACCGGATCGTAGCCCGCCTGCACCATGAGCGGCGTGGTGATGGGGATGGTCGAGATCATCATGGAAAGCTCCTCCATGAAGGTCCCCAGCACGAGGTAGAGGACGATCACCGCCATCAGGACCTGCAGCGGCGAGAGCTGGTAGGCCGAGATCAGCTTGCTGAGCTGCTGGGTGAGGCCGATCGTCTGGATGATGACGTTGAGGAAGAAGGCGCCGACCAGGATCGCCACCACCATCGCCGTCGTGCGCACGGTGCCTTCGCAGACGTCGCGCAGCATGCGCCACGAGAGCCGGCCGCGCCATGCGGTGATCGCCAGCGCGCCGACGATGCCGACGGCAGCCGCCTCGGTCGCCGTTGCCACGCCGAAGAAGATGGCGCCGATCACGATCAGCAGCAGCACCAGCGGCGGCAGCAGGTCGGGCAAGAGCTTGATGCGCATCTCCCAGTTGGTCTCGATGCGGTTGCCGCCCCATTGCGGCTTCCAGATGCAGGCGACCAGCACGGTGAGGCTGAACAGCACCGTCAGGATGAAGCCTGGCAGGAAGCCAGCCAGATAAAGCTTGGGCACCGACGTGTCGGTCATCACGCCGTAGATGATCATGTTGATCGAGGGCGGGATCAGGATGCCGAGCGTGCCGCCGGCGGCGAGCGTTCCCAGGAAGAGCGGCTCGTTGTATTTGTGCTTGTCGATCTCGCCCATCGCCACGACGCCGATGGTCGCCGCCGTGGCGACGCTCGACCCGGAGACCGAGCCGAACAGGGCGCACGAGCCGATGTTGGAGTGCATCAGGCCGCCGGGCAGCCACGACAACCATTGCACCAGGGCGGCATACATGCGCTCGGCCGTACCGCTGCGCAGCAGGATCTCGCCGAACATGATGTAGAAGGGAATGGCCGTCAGGATGAAGTTGCTGGTGGTCGACCAGGTGAGCTCGCCGACGATACGGCTCATCGGCATCGTCGAATAGAACTGGTTCAGGATCACGCCGGCCAGGCCCATGCCGGCTGCGACCGCGATCGAGCTGCCGAGCAGGAAGAGCAGCACGACAAGGGAGACGCCCGCGGTCATGGCTTCTTCTCCTGCTCGAGCCCGTGCGCCACGGCGGCGATCTCCTCCTCGGCCTCGGCCAGCGCCGATTTCGAGCCGATCAGCGCGAACAGGCCGTTGTAGTCGCCGGCGATGAAGGCCAGCAGGCCACGCACCAGCAGCAGCACCGACAGGAGGACGAAGAAGAGCAGGCCGGCGAACCACAGGCCCTGCGGGATCACCAGCGGCGCCTCGATGGCCGACAGCGAGCGCGAGCCCGATACCCAGGACTGCCAGACGACGCCCCAGGCGTACCAGGTGACCATGCCGAAGAAACCCAGCAAGGTGCCGAGGCTGATGAGATCGAGCATCGCCCGCGCGCCGATCGACTTGATGCGCACATAGACCGTGTCGATGCGGATGTGCGAGCGGCTGAGCAGCGCGGAGGAAAAGCCCCAGGCGCTGGAGATGGCCAGCGCATAGCCCGACAGCTCGTCGGCGCCGCCAAGCGTGATCGACACCGTGTAGCGCAGCGTGATGTCGATGCAGATCAGGATCGACGCCACCAGCAGCATCGCGCCGCCCACGATCGCGCCGACGCGGGAGATTTCTCCCGCGATCGTTTGCAGGTATTTCATGCGTCCAAGGTCTTTACGGCGTGGGCGCCGTGAGGCCGAGCGCCTTGCCGACGGTCTCGTTCCACTCCTTGGCGCATTCGGCGCCGCAGCGCTTGGCCCAGCCCGCCAGCACGGCACCCTCGACCAGCTTCTTGTGGGTCTCCATCTCCTCGGGCTTCACCGCGACGATGGTCGTGTTGGCGAGCTTGCCCATGGTGCAGGGCTGCTGGCCGGTGTTGCAGTTGTCGGCCTCCGAGGTCGTCGTCTTAACGGTCGCCCACATCTTGTCCTCGTAGGCCTTGAACTGCTCCAGCAGGAAGGCCTGGGTCTTGGGGTCGAGCCGCTTCCAGCTGTCGAGGTTGACGGCCAGCACGTTGATGCTCCAGCCGAGCGACATCGGATAGATCGACTTGGTCACCTCGGCCCAGCCCGCGGTGTTGCCCGACAGGCTGCCGGTGACGCCGCAATCGACGACACCGGCCGAGAGCGCCGGCACGACTTCGGCGAAGGCCATGCTGACCGCCGTGGCGCCGACGCCGGCCAGGAAGTCGCGCATGGTGTTGTTGAAGACGCGGACCTTCTTGCCCTTGAAGCCGGCAAGGCCGGTCGCGACGTCCTTGCACCAGAATACCTGGGGCGTGTTGCCGCCGAACGCCAGGAGCTTGACGTTCCAGTTCTTCTGCATCTGCCGGTCGATCACCGCGCGGTAGGCATTGCAGGCCGCCCGTGCCTTGTCCGGATCGAGGGTGAGGCCGGCGAGATCACAGGCCTCGAAGCGCGGGTCGTCGCCCGCCATCTTGGAAATGTCCATGGCGCCGAAATCCATGACGCCGAGCTTCAAGAGCCGCAGCATCGTCTTGTCGTCGATGCTCATCTGGTCGAGCGGCGTGATGTCGGCCGTGATGGCGCCTTTCGACGCTTCCGGGATGGTCTTGCGCCAGAACGGCAGCTCGTCGTGGATCGACACCGGCGTCGGGCTGTTGAGCCCGATGACCTTGAATTGGCTTTTGGGCAGATCCTGCGCAGCAGCGCCGGATGCGAGAGCGGCCGTCAGCGCCAACCCCGCCAACCATCGATTCAGCATGTCAGCCCCCTTCTTCCCCGTTACCGTTCGAAGTCAGCAAAATGCATGCCACGCAAATTCGTGCTCAACTCACGACAACTCACTCGAAACGGAACACACCCATGTCGACCCTGACCCTCACGCAAGCCAACAAGATCGTCGAAGTGGCTCTCGCCAAGGCGCGCGAGATGAAGATCAAGCCCCTCGCCGTCGCCGTGCTCGACCAGTCGGGTCATGTGAAGTCGCTGCAGCGCGAGGACGGCGCCAGCATGTTCCGCTGCGATGTCGCCATTGGCAAGGCGTACGCCTCGGTCGGCATGGGCGTGGCGAGCCGCACGCTGCTCGCCCGGGCCAAGGAGAACCCGCAGTTCTTCGGCGCGCTGTCCGCGACGGCGCAGGGCAAGTTCCTGCCGCAGACCGGCGCGGTGGTGATCAAGGACAAGGACGGCAGCGTGCTGGGCGCCGCGGGCGCCAGCGGCGGCACGGGCGACGAGGACGAAGCGGTGTGCATCGCCGGCGTCGAGGCGGCGGGGTTGTTACACGGATGATTTGCCGGGGGCGCGCCACTCCAGTGGCGCGTCATGTCTTCTGGACCGCGAGAAGACGCGCCACTGGAGTGGCGCGCCCCCAGCCCTACTCCTCCGGCTCCGTCGTGAATTCCAGCGGGTGGCCATTCTGGCGGCCGGCATTGGTGCCTTCGGTCGCCTTGCTCTCGGCGATGTCGCGGGTGAAGGCGGCGACGACGCAGGCGCCGCGCTGGTGCGCCGTCATCATGATGCGATAGGCCTGGTCCTCGCTCATATGGAACACCATCATCAATACGGCTGTCACGAACTCGCGCGGCGTGTAGTCGTCGTTGATCAGGATCACCTTGTGGAGCCGCGGCTGCTCGATCTTCGGCTTGGCAATGGTATCGGGTTTGACGTCGATATCGCTCATCGGCCGTCTCCTGCACTGTCACCTGGCATAGATTTGGCCAGACTGCGATGCATTGCAACGGCCGTTCAGGCGGCTTTCACAGCCGCTTTGAGGTCTTTCACCAGGGCCGCAAAGGCTGCATGTCGGGCCTTCGGGTCGGGCATGCGCAGGATCGACGAGGGATGGGTGGTCACCATGCCGCGCTGGCCATCCTCCAGCTCGATGACCCTGCCGCGCTCGCGCGACAGCACCACCGGGCGGCCCGCCAGGGCAATCGCCGCCGTCACCCCCAGGGCCAGGATGAGCTGCGGTTTCACCAGGGAAATCTCCTGGCGCAGCCAGACCCGGCAGACCTCGACCTCGTAGCGGTTGGGCCGCTTGTGCAGGCGCTTCTTGCCGCGTGGCTCGTTCTTGAAGTGCTTCACGGCGTTGGTGAGCCAGACCTTCTTGCGATCGAGCCCGGCCTCGGCCATGGCGCGATCGAGCACCTTGCCGGCCGGCCCGACGAACGGGTGGCCGGCGAGGTCCTCCTGGTCGCCCGGCTGCTCGCCCACCAGCATGATGGTCGCCCGCGCCGCCCCCTCGCCGAACACCGTCTGGGTGGCGTTGCGGTAGAGCGGACAGCGCGTGCACGACGCCGCCTCCTTGGCGACAGCCTTGAGCTGCGTGGCGGCGGCAGGCATGTCAGCCCTCCTCGAGGCGGCGCATCAGCGCCAGCGCATCGCGCGGCGCCATCAGCTTGTCGGTGTTGTCGAAGTAGACATAGACGTCACGTGGTTCGGCCTTGGCCGGCGTGCCGACGAAGGTGCCGTCGCGCATCGGCTTGCCGTCACGCCAGGCGCGAATGCGCTTCGCCCAGCGGCCGAGCTCGGCGGTGCTGTAGCCGCTGCGATAGAGCTCGCGCGAGCCGTGCAGGCGGCAATAGACGAAGTCGGACGTGAGATCCATCAGCAGCGGCCAGTCGACCGTGTCGGCGCAGACCAGGGCAATGTCGTGGCGGCGCAGCAGGTCGATGAAGGCCGGGTCGCAAAAGCTGTCGTGGCGGACTTCGATTGCATGGCGCAGCCGATGTCGCCCGGGACCGGCGCGCAGCCAGGCCCGCGCCTTCAGCCGATGATCGTGGCGGCGCCCCAACCTCGCCGCCGCCGCAGTGTCGCGCGGCAGCAGCCGGAAGAAGGCGTCGAGCTTGTCGCGATCGAAGCGGAAGCTCGGCGGCAGTTGCCACAGGATCGGGCCGAGCTTGCCGTCGAGGCGCAGCACGCCGGAAGCGACGAAGTTCGCCAGCGGCGCCAGCGGCTCGTTGAGACGCTTCATGTGGGTGAGAAAGCGCGGCCCCTTGACCGCGAAGACGAAGTCGTCGGGCGTCAGCTCGGCCCAGCGCCCGAACGATTCGGGGCGCTGCATGCTGTAGAACGTGCCGTTGATCTCGACCGTGGGGAACACCGAGCCGACATGCGCAAGCTCGCGCTTGTGCGGCAGTCCCTTGGGATAGAAGCGACCGCGCCAGGACTTGTAGGTCCAGCCCGAAAGGCCGATGCGGACGTCACCCGGGCGCTTCCTGCGCTGAGAGGCCATGCCCAGCGAACGTGGCCACCTGGACGCGGTTGCCTCGCCGGTTCAGATCGATCGCGCGCCGGCGCGGGCGTCGAGCGCGAGCCGCAGGACCTGCGCCAGTTCACGGCGATGGAAAGGCTTGTCGAGCAGCAGGACGTCGCGATCGAGCCGGCCGCGCAACTCGTTGGCGCTGTCGGTATAGCCCGACATGAAGACGATCTTGACCTCCGGCCAGCGCTCGGCGACCGCGTCGGCCAGCGCATCGCCGTACATCCCGCCGGGCATGACCACATCGGTCAGCATCAGGTCGAAGGGATGCTGTGCCGTCTCCAGCATGCCAAGCGCCGCCGGACCATTCGACGCCTCGGTGACGCGATAGCCCAGGGTGCGGAGCTGTTCGCCGACCGACATGCGGACCTTGGAATCGTCCTCGACCAGCAGGATGTTCTCCGTGCCATGCGGTTCGGCGGGACGCGCGGCAGCCGCTTCGGCCGGTCGGTTCTCGGTGCTGCGCGGCAGGTAGATGCGCACCGACGTGCCGCGGCCAAGCGCGCTTTCGATCTTCACGTGGCCGCGCGACTGGTGCACGAAGCCGTAGACCATGCTGAGGCCGAGCCCGGTGCCGCGCCCCACTTCCTTGGTGGTGAAGAAGGGCTCGAAGACCCTGTCCAGGATCTCCGGCGCGATGCCCGTGCCGGTGTCGGTGACGGAGATCAGGACATGGTCGCCGGCAACGGCGTCGGGATTGTGCCTGCCATAGTCGGCGTCGAACGCGACGTTCCGCGTCTCGATCAGCAGGGTGCCGCCCTTCGGCATGGCGTCGCGGGCGTTGATGCAGATGTTGACCAACGCCGACTGGAGCTGGCCGCGATCGACCTCGATCGGCCACATGGCGTCGGCCAGCACGCTCTCGATCCTCACCGTCTCGCCCAGCGCGCGGCGCATCAGCCGCGTGGTGGCCGATACCAGGTCGTTCACGTCGGTCCATTGCGGCCGCAGCGTCTGGCGGCGCGCGAACGCCAGGAGCTGGTGCGTGAGGTCGGAAGCCCGATGGGTCGCCTGGGCGATGCGCGTGATCCGCTTGCCGAGGTCCGGCGGCATTCGGTCGTCCTCGGCCAGCTCGTCGACGTTGGCCATGATGACCATCAGGATGTTGTTGAAGTCGTGCGCGACGCCGCCGGTGAGCCGGCCGACCGCCTCCATCTTCTGCGCCTCGTGCAGCTGGGCCTCGGTGCGGTCGATGTCGGTCATGTCGCGGCCGACCATGTAGTGACGGCGATCGGCCTCGGACCACATGCCCATCCACAGCAGCGAGACGAGCCGACCGTCCTTGTGCCGGTAGCGGGACCTGTGGTTGGAGACCGGCAGGCCGCGCTTCGCCCCCTTGAACGCCCGTCGAGCCGCCTCGAGGTCTTCCGGCGCCATGAAGTCTGCGGTGTTGCCGCCGACCATGTCTTCGGCAGACCAGCCGAGGATGCGCGTGACGCTGGGGCTGACAATGAGGAGCTTGGCCTTGCTGTCGGTCACGAAGACCAGGTCCTGCGAGGTCTCGACCAGCCGCTGGTTCAGCCGCTCGGCCTCCTTGCGTGCCGAGACATCGATGACGACGGTGATGCGGGCCGGCTCACCGTTGAAGTCGATGTCGCGACCGTAGGATTCGACCTGGAGGATGCGGCCGTCCTTGCGGCGATTGAACCATTCATTGGGCTCGAAGCCTGACGAACGACCCTCGGCGAGCCATTTGCTCAGCCGCTCGGCGCCTTCCGGGCCGCACATGTCGATGGCCGACATCGACAGGAACTCTTCACGCGTATAGCCGTACTCGGCGATCGCTACGTCGTTGACGTCGAGGAACTTCAGCGTCTTGGCACTGTAGGTCCACACCGGCAACGGCAGATTGCGGAAGCGATAGCGGAAGCCTTCCTCGCTGCGCGCCAGCCGGGCCTCGCGCCGGCGGGCTTCGGTCACGTCGGAAAAGGTCAGCACGCCGCCGCCCCCGGGCAGCGGGTTGTAGGCATAGGCGAAGATGCGGCCGTCGCGGCGCGCGCGCTCGCCCTCGAGGTGGTGGCCCGCCTTTACGACGGCTGCGCGCCAGGCAACCGCCTCCTCCTTGTCCTCGGGATCGAATTCGCCGCGTTCGGCGAGCCGCCGCATGAGGTCCGAGTGATGCAGGCCCATCGGGTCGCCGACATCTTCGAGCTGCAGCCAGCGTATGGCCGGAGGGTTGTAGGCGGCGACGCGCAAGTCGGCGTCGAAGTAGACCACGCCCTGGTCGATGTGCTCCAGGATGGACGCGAGCTTGTGGGCTTCGCGCAGGGCCTCGTGCTCTTTCTGGCGCAGCTCGGTGAGGTCGTGGCCGACGCCGATATAGCCCTGGAAGCAGCCGTCCGGCCCGAAGATGGGCGTGCCCGATATCTTGACCGGCCGCGACACGCCGCGCGCGTCGACGAAGGTCGTGAGGAAATCCCGGTAGGGCCGGTGGTTCGCGAGATCGTCGAGATGGGCGCGCCATTCGGGCGTGTCGTCGTCAGCCCGGGTTATTTCGGAGCGGCGCTTTCCCACGATGGATGAGACCGGCACGCCGAACAGTTCGGCGAACCGCTCGGACAGGAAGGTGACGCGCAACTCGGCGTCCATTTCCCACCACCAGTCGGACGCAGTGTTGGCAAGCAGCGAGAACTTGTCGACCACCTCAACTCCGCCTTGGCCGTTGACCCCCTGACACGAAACCAAGCTGACGTGGACTTCTCGATCGAACGCGCGAAAATCCCCAAACTCCTGCAACGGGCGTATGCCGTCCCTGCCCCTTGCAAGACCCCGATTATCGCACGCCTGCGCGCTCTGGTCAGTACGGTTCCTTCAGGAAGCGATCGACCAGCCGGTCGGCGCGGTTGCGGTCGGTGAAGACGAGGTGGCGCGCGAGATTGCGCGGCGAGGACGCGAGATAGAAGCGTTCGTACTGCTCGTTGCGGCTGGCAAGCGCGCTGCCGGCGAAGTCCCAGGCGAGGCGGAAGATGCGAATGCGCTCCTCGGCCGGCATGCCCTTGGCGCCGGGCAGGTACTGGTCGATCAGCGGCCGCAGGTCCTTGTCGGCCATCTGCGCGGTAGTCGGCGTGGCGAAGACATTGTGCGAGCCGATCAGGCGCAGGATCTCGTTCACCCGCGGGAACCACAGTGGCAGCGTCGCCCGCAGGGCATGCAGCGGCGCCGTCGCCGGCGTCCACAGGCCGCCCGGCCATTCCCGCGCCTCGGTCTCGGCGGCGACGACGGCCGAGCGGGTGAACTCGGAATAGCTCCAGATCTCGCCGATCATGCGCATCGTCTCGGGATCGGCGGCATTGATGGCGGCCGCCACGCGCAGCGCCAGGCCCCAGGCGAAGTCGAGCTTCACCGAGGCGCGGATCATGGTCTGCTGCTGGATGTTGGCCGGCCAGCTCGTCGTCATCACCGAGTTGTAGGCGGCGAGGTTGCCGTCGATGAACAGGCGGTCGCGCGGGATCTCGACGTCGTCGAAGATGACGAAGGCGTCCTGCTCGTCGAAGCGGCTCGACAGCGGATGGTCGAAGCGGTTGGACGACGCCGAGGCGCTGTCGCGGCACAGGAACTTCAGCCCGGGCGCGCTCATGGGGATGCAGAACGACAGGGCATAGGCGTCGGCGCCGGCGGGCAGCGGCAGCGCGGGATAGACCGCGATCTCGTCGGCGAACGGCGCCAGCGTGGCGAGGATGCGCGCGCCGCGCACGACGATGCCGTGCTCGGTGTCACCGACCTTGCGCAGCCCATAGGGGTTGCCGGCCTGCGGCGCGTCGCCCATCGCCTTGTCGACGGTCGGCTGCACGATGGTATGGGTGAGCGAGATGTCGCCCCGGCGCAGGAATTTCTGGTAGGCGACCAGGCGCTCGGCGCCAGCCTCGTTGCCGTGGTCGGCCCATCCGCCGCGATTGCCGGCGAAACCGGCGTAGGTGACGTTCATGTAGTCGGGCGTGCGGCCCATCAGGCCGACCGAATACTCGGCGACGCGGCGCAGTGCCTTGCTGCGGCGCAGGAGGTCGTCGCGCGAGCGCGGGATCATGTGGCTGACGGGGATCGGCTCGCCCGTCTCCTCGTCCGGCATCAGCAGGATGTCGGGATGCTGGTGATGCAGATCGAAGACCTCGGCCAGCGCATGGGCGGCGCCGGTGAGCTTGGGATGGTCGACGACGTCCTTGATGCGCTCGCCGTCGACCCATACTTCGCGCGGGCCTCGCAGGCCCTTCAGGAATTGCTCGCCCGTCCGTGCCGGCATCGTCGCCCCTTGTCTGACGTGTGTAAGAGTTTTGTCCGATGTCCCGACACGAGCAAGCCACTTGCCGATAGTCTTGCCGGACCGCGGACCTTCAGGTCCGCTCATGATCTTCGTCTTCCGGACCTGGAGGTCCGCGGTCCGGCAAGAATGAGACTCACCCCACCGGCGTGGTCTCGGCAAGCGGCGGCAGCTTCACGACCTTGGCGTACCAGGCTTCGAGCTTGGGATGGCCGGGGCGCCACGGCTCGTTGGCGTAGCGGAAGTCGAGATAGCCCAGCGCGCAGCCGATGGTGATCTCGCCGATGGTCTTGAGATCGCCGAGCGAACCCGCGTCCTTCTCCAGCTCGGCGAGCGACCGCTTCACCTTGCCCCGCTGCAGCTCGATGTAGGCCTTGCGGCCGTCATCCTGCGGCAGCGCGATCTCGCGGCGGCGCGGCTGGGTGGCGTCCAGAATGCCATCGCCCAGCGCCTGCTGGGTGATCGCCTTCCAGCGCGCTGGGCCGGCCGCCGGGAAGAGTTTCGGCGCACTGCCGACGCTGTCGAGATACTCGCAGATCACCGGGCTGTCGTAGAGCCGAGTGCCGTCGTCGAGGATCAGCGTCGGCACCTTGGAGAGCGGGTTGAAGTCGAGCAGCGCGGGATCGGTCGTGCCGACCTTCCAGCGCTCGACCTGCTTGTCGATGCCGCGGGCGATGGCGCAGGCATTGACCTTGCGGACATACGGGCTGGCGGGTGAATAGGCGAGCTTCATGGGTTCCCCCTCTTGAGATTCGTCGATTGGGCGCGCACGTTATCGCGCATCTTGGGAGTAACGCCATGAGTTTTCAGACCGAGAAACTCGGCGGCCACATGGCCGCGGCGGTCAGCGGTATCGACCTCAATCAGCTGCCTGATGCAGCAACGCAGGCCGCGCTGGTCGATGTGCTGCACGACAATCTGGTGCTGTGCGTACGCGGCCAGAAGCTGGCGCCGCCGGCATTTCGCGACGCGATGGCGCGGTTCGGCGTGCCGATGTTGCGCAAGCAACTCGAGCGCACGCCGGAGTGCGCCGAGGTCAACATCATCTCGAGCGAGGACCGCGACACGCTGGGTGACGGCCGCAAGATTGTGAACGGCGCCAACTGGCACACCGACGACAGCTTCATGCGCGCCCCCTGCTCGCTCACCATGCTCTACGGCGTCGTCGTGCCCTCGAAGGGCGGCGACACGCAGTTCACCAACATGTACGCCGCCTACGACGACCTGCCGGCCGACATGAAGCGGCGCATCGATCCGCTGAAGGTGGTCCACAAATACCATTCGCGGCGCAAGCTCACCTACGTCTCGACGCGGCCGGCCGAGGAGATGGCGGCAATGCCGGAGGCCACGCATCCGTTGGTGCGCACGCATCCGGAGACGCATCGCCGGTCGCTCTATCTCAATCCCAATCGCATGGAGCGCATCGTCGGGCTCGATCTGGACGAGAGCGATCGGCTGCTCGACGAGCTGATCGAGCACGCGACGCAGATGAAATACCAGTACCGCCATGTCTGGCGGCAAGGCGACATCGTGATCTGGGACAACCGCTGCACCATGCACAAGGCCAACGCCGACTATCCCGAAGGCGAGCGACGGCTGATGCATCGCGTGATCGTGGCGGGGACGGAGCCCGTCTAGGCTCGCGACTGCCGCCGCGCCGTGACGCGCAAGCACAGTGCGTTGCCGGAGAGTGCATGCACTGCAGTCGCCTCGCTCGTGAATTTCTGCATTTTCTGCATATTTTTTGCAGGTCGGCCGGTGTCCGCCAGGCCATTGAATTCACGCCGCTTTTGGATTTTCTGCATTTTATGCATTTTCTGCTGCCCCTCCGCTGACGGCACCCCTTACGGACGATCATTGCGCCCGTCCGACCGAACGCAGCCGGACGGGATGACAAGCTCCCGGGCAGGAGCCGTCTGGCACGCGATCGGATAAACGATGCATAGAGCGGGAACACCGGTAAGCAGTGCAACGAAGCATCTATATAACCAAAGTGCAGTCCAGTCAATAACTTTGGTTGCGATCCTCGATTTCGTTTTCGCGAGTTTTTGCGCCCCGTAGAGGGGTCTGACGCGCAATAATAACGCCGCGCCTTGTGTCGCCGGACGCGAGTGCCAGCAGTGCTGTCAACGTCGACACACCATCGCGATCCTGAACGAGCGGCAGGATCTGCCGATGCTCGAATCGAAAGCACCGCGTTTGTGGCGTCATTACCGGACTGGAGGGATATCGAACTCGAGCGAAGCCAGCGCGCTTCAGCGCGCGTTTGCCGAGGGAAAGTTCAGCTCGACGCCGACGCCATCGGGATCGTACAGAAAGATCTGCTGGCCGCCGGTGCGCGGGATGGTCTGCTCACGGAACGTCACGTTGTTCGACTGGAGCCGCTTGCGAACGCCGTCGATGTCGGTGGCAGCGAAGGCAATATGGTCGAAGCGGCCGGTATTCTCGAACCTGGCATTGGTGCCCCTCACGACGATGCCCTCGCGCGGCTTACGCTCGCCCAGGAGATGGACTGTCGCGACACCTCCCGAATAGAGCCAGTAGCCCGGAAAGCCGAGCGGAGGGCGCTCGCCGTTTTCGAGCCCCAGTACGTCGCAGTAGAAGTTCCTGGTGCGCTCGAGGTCGGAAGGTTCGATCGTGTAGTGCTGCAGGGCGCCAAGCGGCATGAGTATCTCCAGTCGGTCAGGGGAAGGTCAGGACGGCGTCAACAAGACCCGCCGGGACGAAGTATCCATGTTGTCCCACGCAGCCAAGGGGAACCTATGGTCTGCAAAATCATCTCAGCTGTCTGCGGCAACGGCCTTTTTCCTGAGGTTCCTGGCGCCCTCGGCGCCGAGGCAGATGATCACAGACAGGATGGTCAACATCGTCGAAATGGCGGCGAGAATTGGCGACGTCTCCGTTTGGACGCTGCTGTACATCTTCACAGGAAGCGTGGTCGTTTGCGCGCCAGATATGAACCAGGAAATCACCAGCTCGTCGAAGGACATGAGGAAGGAGAATAGGCCGGCGCTCACCAGCGAAGGGCGCAGCTGCGGCAGCACGACCGCCGTAAAGATCTTGAATCGGCCCGCCCCCATTACCGAGGCAGCAGTTTCAATGCTGCCGTCGAGCTCCTTGATTCCCGCAGAAACCGTCACGATGACGAATGGGCACAAGAAGACGGTGTGCCCCATGACAAGCGCGGTGGTGCTGCCTGAAAGCCCGATCACGGCGAAGTACGAGTAGAGACCCAGGGCGGTAACCACGCCAGGAATGAGAAGTGGGCTCAGCAGTACGACCAGCAACAGCTGCTTTCCGCGCAAGCGCGACCGCTCGATTCCGTAGGCGGCCAGCGTACCGAGCGTCAACGCAATGGCGGTGCTCAACAGCGCGACCTTGGCGCTCTGAGTCGTCGCCGCTATCCAAGTGGAGGTTGTAAAGAAGAGATAGTAAAGATCCCAATGAAACGCCGTCGGAGGAAAGACGATCTGGTTCTTATTACCGAACGAGATCGGGATAATGATGAGACTGGGTAGAAGCAGGAAAGCAAATGCGGACCAGGCCATGATGCCCGTCAGCGGAAACCTCCAATGCACGGGCTTCCCGATGGCGCCCAGATTTAGCTTCCTGGCCGGACTGTTCATGGAGTTCGTCTCTCGCTTGCCGTTAGGATCAGGCAAATTTCTCTGTGCCCCGGACCCGGTTCAGCAGTAGAAGAAGCACGGCGCTTGTGAACAGCAGAATCACTGCGATGGCGGACGCTGCGTTCCAATTCAGGGTATCCCTCGTGTAGAAATCGATGAGATTGGCCATCATCATGTCGTGACGCCCGCCGAGGAGCGCTGGTGTCGCGAAGAGCCCCAGCGATAGGACGAACGTAAGGATAAATCCGGCCAGGACACCCGACCCGCTCAACGGGAAGGTAATTCGCCAGAATATCCTGAGCGGGCCCGCGCCCATCACTTCCGCCGCCTTGCCAAGGTTCGGATCCTGGGCAAGCAGGTTGGCGAGGATTGGAAATACCGCGAACGGAACGAGGAAGTTCGTCGATGCGGCGAGCACCCCGAACCGATTGAATATCATTTCAAACTGAGGAAGGCGCAAAGCGCGCAACGCGGTGTTGATCAGCCCGGCATCGCCGAGGATCACCGTGAACGCGTAGCTCTTCACCAGAATGCTCGTCCAGAACGGCAGGAGGACCATGATCAGGTAGAGCGAGCGCACTCTCTCGGATTGACGCGATATGTGAAGAGCAACCGGATACCCCACGGCCAGCGCGACAATGCTGGCAATCAGGGAGATTTCAAGAGTCGTCCAGAATACCCGCACAAAAAGCGGGCTCGTGAGCAAGCTCCTGAAACCTTCGAGCGTGAAGACGCCGTCTATCGTGAAGCTACGGAAGAAAATAAATCCGAGCGGGACAATGAATCCAAGGCTCATGACCGCGCAAACCGGACCAAGAAACGCCAGCGACTCAGCTTGCGAAATGGAGGGCTTCACAATTCACCTTCCGGCAATGTTCTGAATGACCAGCGTGTGTTCCGCCGACCAGCCAATTCTGACTTTCCCACTCCCTGCCGCCCAGGCCGTCCTATTGGTCAACTCCTTCAAGACAAGGACGCTGCCATTGTCAGGCCTGACATAGTACCTCGTCACACCACCGACGAAGGTTGTATCGATCAGCTCGCCCGACAGCTCGTTGCCGATGCACTCGCCCGGCGCCAACCTGCGAATGTTTTCCGGGCGGACGACAATGGTGACTTCGGCGCCCGTTGCGACGCTCGTCGTCGGCGCCCTGATCGTGCCGACCGAGCATCGCAATACGGTCTCCTCGGAGCTGCTTTCCGAAACCGTCGCGGTCAACACGTTCGACTCCCCGAGAAACTGGGCTCCGAACACCGTTTCTGGCGCAAAATACAGCTCGTGCGGCGTTCCAAGCTGCTCGATTCGGCCGGTGTTCATAAGGCAGATTCTGTCGGACAGCGTGAGCGCCTCCTCCTGGTCGTGCGTCACGTAAACGACCGTCACGCCGAGATCGGAATGCAGGCGCTTTATCTCGAGCTGTAGTTGTTCCCGCAGCTTCTTGTCGAGCGCACCGAGCGGCTCGTCCATCAGAATGAGGCTGGGTTTGTAAACCAGACATCGGGCTATGGCGACCCGTTGTTGCTGCCCGCCGGAGAGCTCGCGTGGCTTTCGACCGCCAAGATCCCGAAGATTGACAATGTCGAGCACCTCGGCGACGCGGATCCGGATCTCCTGTTCGCGAACCCGCCTGACGCGCAGCGGAAAGGCAATATTGTCGAAAACCGTCATATGCGGCATCAGCGCATAATTCTGAAAGACCATGCCCAGGCCGCGTTGGCGCGTGGGCATGTCCGTAACGTCGCGGCCATCTATCTCAACGCGACCCGAAGATGGTGGTGTCATGCCCGCTATGATGTTCAGCAACGTTGTCTTGCCCGAACCGCTTGGGCCGAGCAGCGTCAGGAATTCCCCCTTTTCAACGACGAGGTCGAGACAGTCGAGGGCGACGATATTTCCGTATTTTCGACTGACACCCTTCAACTCCACGACTGTCATCTATCCCCCTTTGTTGGATTGCCCGGTAACCGCTATCGCGAACTCAGAACGAATTCCTTGAAGCGAGGCTCGACCTTCGCGAAGTTCTCTGCCCACCAGGCGTTGTTGAGAACCACGTAGGCCGGATTGTTCACGTCCGGCAGGGATTTTCTGGTGGCCTCATCCAGGAATTCATTTGCCTTCAAGTTGCCGGGAATCACACTCACGCGCCTGCAGTAATCCGCCAGCCGATCAGGGCGCAACAAGAACGACAGATACCGCATCGCTGCGTTCTTGTGCGGAGCGCCCTTCGGGACGACATAGTATGAGCCATAGACGACGAGCTGGTCCTGCGAGAAATCCATGCTGATGCCAGCATCGCGAGCCGCCTTCGTCCGATTGAGGTAAGTGTACGAGAAGTCCAGTTCGCCGGTCTGCACCAAATCCACGGTCTGCTGAGTCTGCTCAACCCACTTGCGAACATACGGCTTGATGCGCTCGAGAGACCTGAATGCGCGATCGAGGTCCATCGGGTAGATCTCCTTTGGCGGAACGCCGTCGGCGAGCAACGCACACTCCAAGGTCTCGCTGGCGCGCATGCGCAGCCCGCGGCGACCGGGAAACTTCTTGACGTCCCAGAACTCGGGATAGGTACGGGGCGCTTTCGGATTTCGGGCCGGATCCCAGCAGATTCCACCGACGTAGATGCCGTATCCGACCATATAGGGACTCGGATTCTCGAACATGGCCGTTCCCTTGAAAACATCGGGTTCGATCTTTTCGAGGAGGCCTTGAGACCCGGCTTGCATGAGAGCCGGGCCGACGAAGTCGAACAAATCCCATTCGGTTGTCTTCGATTCCACCTGGATCTTGAGCTTCGCCATGTCGATCGTATTCACGATCGTCACCGGAATTCCCGTCTCCGCCGTGAAGGGCTTGACGATGGCCTCCTCAAGGGCGATCTGCGTCGATCCCCCCGCGAACACCAGCACGAGCCGATCCGACGCCTTTGCGGCCGTGCTGAGAACATAGGGAGCCGCGATCGCCGCGGTGCCGCCGATCAGGACATCTCGACGGGAAGTAGATTTCGCTCCCGAGCTCTTGGAAGCCTTGCGGATCTCGAACATTGCTCCACCTCTTCAGGGCTGCTGAAGCACTTTAATCGGCGCGCAATCCGATTGTCTCGATAAGCAAATTTTATGGTCGCTTCGGGAGACCCATCGCGTGCGACCGACCGCCCCTCGGGAAGGCGTGTCCGATCACGCCCGCCAAAACAGGTCGGCATAGGGCAAGTGCGCGCCGATCAGCTGCTGCTCCAGAAGGTAGTCTTGCAACTTGGCAACGGTCGCCTGGTTCGCGGCGGTTGACCCGTGGGGCATGGGATCGTTGCCGAAAATCTTCATCGTTGCGGTCCAGTTGTCGTCGCCCCAGGGCAAGAACGTCGAACCTACGCGACGTTGCTTGGCGCGAGTCATGCTGTGCTCATACGCTGCGATGACGGTACCCGGCAATGACGGGCAGGAAGAGATCTTCGCGCGCGGGATGACCACGGTGTGGCTGATCGGATACGTGCCGGTCGACCGGTAGTATTCCAATTCTGCCTCGCGCCAATTCTTCAGAAGCGGTCGAAAGCGCCGCTCGGAAGGCGGCAGCAGCGAGTCGCGAGTGCGTGGAAACAGCAAGGCGTCGAGGCGCCCTCCTGCCAAAGCGTCTTCGAGATCTTCATCGATGATCTTGACTCGAGCTGCTGGAGGAGGCGCGAAGCGCTGTCGTGGACTCGAGAACCACTCGACCTGGGACCAATGCAGCCGGTGGAACTCGGCGACGATCCCCCGTCCCCAAACTCCGGCAGTCATGGTGTAATCGTCAATGCCAATGCGCTTTCCGACAAGGTCGGAAAACTGTGCGGCACTATCGTCCTTTCGAACGAGGAACGTGCTGTGCCGAAAGCCCCTGCTCGGGAAGATCGGAATGGCCGTAAGCCAGTCCGCGCCCCGCGCGCGCATCATCATATAGTTCGATAGCGAGAACTCGCATACGTCGAACTCTTGCGCCTCGAGGACTTTCGCGAACAGTTCGTTCCGCGGCGTCACTTGATAGCGCAACTCGATACCGTCGCGAATGGAAGACACGTCGAGCGTGTGCTCGTAGTCGCCGCCGTATACGATCACTCACTTCTCCTGCTGAAGAAACAGAGCCAATCCGCGCGCCATGCGAAATCTCTCGCCGGTGGAGTTCCTAGTCCGAGTGCCTGCCGACCCATGACCATCGGGCAGCACGTCGGCAGCACTATGTTGGAGGCCGATTGGAAGCGTCTACATAAGCAGATGTGATGTTGTCGTCTGATCCGGACGACATCTGGCGCCGCTCGACGGACCCGTTCCCAGCCATGGCATCTCTACTCGGGCGTGATAGTGCGTTGCGTCCTCGCCGCTTCCAGGCTTCAGGAAGGCAAAGACGTTGGCAGAAGGGTGCTGGAGCAATTCGAACCCGCCGATCACCGCAGCGGGCCCTCTTCTCGCTACGATATCCGCCGACGGGCATTCAGCGTATGGGCTCTATCCGAACCTTGTCTTTCGCCCAGGGCATGTACTTGGCAAGCTGGGGGACGATGTCGCTCTTGAGGACTTGCTTTGCTTCGTTCGCCACGGCTCTTGGCAGGCGGCCAAGCTCGTTCTTCCGGGCAAACAGGTACAGGCGGCGGGTAAAGCCAGGCCCGGGGAGTTTCATTGGCCTGATCAGCGGCGTCAGCCCGCCCTCGAAGTTGGAAAGCGGCGTGGTGATCGCCCATCCGATTCCGGCCGCGACCGCGGCCGTCACTCCGATGGGGCTGTCGAACTCGAGGAATCGAGGAATGTCGATGCCCATGCGCCTCAGGTGCCGGTCGACATCCTTGCCGGTTTGCGAGCGCGCGCTGTGACGAATGAGAGGCAGACGCTTGGCTATCGTCGCCAGGCCCTCGCGAGACTCAGGAAAGGAACTGGGAAAGAGCAGGATGTACGACTCTTCCAGAATGGAGTGACGCTCGGCCCAATCGGTGTCCTCCATCCCACTCCAGCTGATCGACATATCGACGGTGCGGTTGATGATGCCTTCGATATGGGAAGGCGTGGATCCGGAGTAGATGGCTACCTCGGATGCCTGCGTGCTCAGGAACTCCGCAAGCCTCAGTGCAAAGGCACGCATCACGGAGCCGGCAAGCCCCAATCTGACCCGAAATAGATATCCCTGTTCGGCATCGCCAATTGCGGCTGAAACCTCGTGCGCTTCCGCCACGAGCAAATTCGCCTTCTGCCTCAGCAGGGCTCCGACGGCCGTGAGCGCCAGCGGCCTGACCGATCGCTCGAACAACTTCTTGCCCAACCCACGTTCGAGATCCGAGATCGCCTGCGAGACGGCAGGCTGCGTAATCCCGAGTGCTTTCGCCGCGGCACCCATACTTCCTTTTTCGCAAACCATCAGGAAGACTTGAAGCACGCCAAGATCGAATGACAATGTCGTAACCGTCGGTCTGCTGGATCTTATGCGGCGCATTGGCTCCTCTTGTCGCGGCAGTTCAACAGACTGCAGGCTCGGGTTCCCTCTCTATAGCCGCTCGCGATCTTGCACACGAGTTGGGCGCCGCCCAAATCCGATGCGGAGTCTGGAGGAGTGTTTCGCTGCAACCGCTTCTTCTTGTCCCGTGAGTCCAGCAGGACATCTCTGTCCCGCGAGCAGCAGTAGTTCTTTCGGCAGGTCTTAGGACCAGGGGCCGGAACACCAGCTCCCGAATCTTGCGCCTGCCCCATGCGCCCAGCAGAAGAAGCGGCAGCACCTTCATGAGAATGTACTTCTGTCGGCCGATGCCGAGAGGTCGGTGCCACGTGTGGAAGAACCGCTTGAGGACAACATACAGCGGGTATCCGCCCCGACAGCGCCAAGCCCTATGGATTGACTCATCAGGTCATTGTTCTCATTTTGTTCTCATGAGTGGGACAGAGAGAACTGGCCAATGTCTCCATCCGCGGATCTTCATGACGTCTGGGATAGTCACTTGCCGCTCGGCATCTCGTGCAATCACTGCCTGCATCGCGCGCTCGTCGAACACGACCGCATCGGCGCCCGCGAGGGCAACTTGCGATGCGTCGACACGCTGCCGTTCATCTGCAGCCACTGCGGACGGCGCGAGTTCACGCCCCACGTTTTTCGCGAACGCCGCCACGTGAAGCGGTTCATGGCGGAGTACCGATGATGACGTCCGAAGACGACATTGTTCGCGGCTACCTCTCTTCGGCCGATGTCGAGCGGCTCTTTCCGGCGCGCGTCGCCCGCATCGCGCGCGGAACCCTCACCTACACGGAGAAAGGCCGCATCCTCGTGAAGGCGGGTGAGATCGATCCCAAGTGGCGCGGCGGCAAGTTCAACGGCATCGAGTACTTCCATTTCCGCTTCCCCGAGCAGAGTGCGACCATGGCCGCCTTCCTGCTGCGCGACGGACTGCATCGCCTTGTTCCCGAAAGCCTGCAGGCACCTACGCCGGCGGAAGTCGAAGCCGAGTGGCAGCGACTGGCAGCGCAACGGGAAGCCATCCTGGGCTGGGCGCGCGCCAAGAAGGCGCTGTCGGAGATCGTGCAGACCTATCGCTTCGAGCGCCGCCGCGGAACCTATTCCCACTCGGCGCACGCTGCGGCGGCAAAGACGGTCGAGCAGATCGATCGCTCGGTCGACGACGCGATGACCTACGCCGGCGTCTGCATCGAATGGGCCGAACGTGAGCACCGCGCGTGGTTCTGGCGCTGTGCGCCCAATGACCAGGTGCTCTAGCCATGTGCAATCTCTACGAAGCCCCTCAAAGCATCGCAGACATGGCGGCCCACTTCGGTGTTGCGGATCCGCCCAAGCTCGACATCCCGCACGAAACGAAGCGCGGAGAGCCCGGCATCATCGTGCGAGGCTCCGTCGGTCAGCGCGTGATGCTGCCGGCGACGTGGGGCTTCCCGCGGCCACAGAAGGATGGAGCCGGCGGGCTGCTGCATCACGAGCCAGTTAACCTCATTGCCGACCTGACCAATCCAATGTGGCGCACGATGGCGCCGGACCCGCGCTACCGCTGTCTCATCCCGGTGGCGGCGTTCGCGCAGCCGGACGGCAAGCGCGGCTCGATGACACGCACGTGGTTCAAGGCAAAGGACTGGCCGATCTTCGCCTGGGCGGGATTCTGTCGCAAAAGCGAGGAATGGGGACCCGTCTACGGCGCCATGACGACCGACAGCAACAGCGCCGTCGCCCCGCTCAATCCACGCATGCCGGTGATGCTTGCCCCGGACGAATACGACCAATGGCTCGAAGGCTCGATCGACGACGTGATCGAGTTCCAGTTCCGGCCCCCCTTCCCGGCCGATCGCATGGAAGTCGAGCGCACGAAAGACCTGTGGGTGCAGCGACCCCGCGCGCGCTACGGCGCGTTGCTTTGAGCCTGGGGACACCGCAGGATCGCCCGATTCGAGGAGCCGACATGTGCACTCTCTACACCGTGCGCAAAACCAGGGATGAAGTCGCCCAAACCTTCCGAGCGCGAAGGCCGCCTGTCGAACCGAACCTGCCGGACGACATCCTGCCCGGCGCTCCCGGACTGGTGGTCCGTGAAGCCGACGGCGAGCGCATCCTGCAGTCGATGGTGTGGGGCTTTCCGATGCGCTTCGCGACCATGAAGCCAGGCTCCAAACCCAAACCCGTCAACAACATCGCCGATATCGCCAAGTTCCCCTGGAAGCCGTTGGCGCAGAAGCCGCAATCGCGCTGCCTGATTCCCCTGACGAGCTTCGCCGAGCCGGAAGGGCCGAAAGGCGGGAAGACCAGGACATGGGTCACGATCAAGGACCAACCCATCGCCGCCTGGGCAGGCCTGTGGCGCGAGAGCGACGAATGGGGCCCCGTCTATTCCGGTGTGATGACCGACTCCAATGACGCGATACGGCCGTTGCATCACCGGATGCCGGTGCTGCTCCATCCGCACGAGCTCGACCAGTGGCTGCACGGCTCGTTCGAAGACCTTGTGGCTTTCCAGCAACGGGCCTTTCCGAACGAATTGATCGAGATCACGGCAACCAAAGACCTGTGGGTGCCCAAGAAGACGCCTACGCCCGTCAGTGGTCAGTCGTAGCTGCAGTAGAGCTGACGCTCAGCAGCGACCACAGTCACCTTGGCCGCGCTTTGCGACACGCTTGGCTTTGCGCTGGCGATCCTGGGCTGCGGAGCGCCCAACATCTTCGGATTCTCTGAACGAGGTGCTGCGTTTGCTGCGCCTAACATAGACGAGACTAGGCGGCTGTGTGCGCTCCGACTTCACCCCTGGCAACACGACATCCCGTGAGTGCTTTCAGGTCGCGCATACATCCTTGCGGGCGTGTCAGCCTCTTCTGTAGCCCGGATGTGGCCCTCTCAAGGCTGAAACACGGGTTCGAATCCCGTAGGGCGCGCCAATAGAATCAAGCTTTTTTTTGATCGGCCGGTTTTCATGTTAAATAAGTGTCCAATATAGCCGGCGGGGCGTAGCCAAACGCCGTGTGTTGGCAAAGCGGGGCCGTCGCTCCCGTGTTGCTAATGTTGCCGGCTAAATGTCTACTCGCGTCCCGTGCACTGGGACATACATTGCGATGAAAGCTCGCAGACGGATCACCGCTACATCGTCATAGGCGCGATGTACGGCCGAGCGGATCGCACTGAACAGGTGATCGCCACCATCGAAAAGGCCATTGGCCCACCCTACCGTGGGACCTCGGAACTGAAGTGGACGAAAATCCGCAAGCACAATGTTCCGATGTACAAGTCCCTTATCAACGCGCTGCATCCGTTGATGAAATCGGGAGTCGTTCGCTTCCACTGTCTGGTGATCGACAGTCATCGGGCCAATCACAAAGACTACAACGAAGGTGATCGGGAACTCGGCTTCACCAAGTACGCCTTCACGCTACTCTACAAGTTCGCCCGCATACACGCCAAGAGTGGCGCCGCTTTGCCCGAGTTCTACGTTCACCTCGACAACAGAGGTACCCGTTACTCGCCCGAAGTGACCCGGATTACGCTGAATTATCGGGATGCGCGAGAGCACGGACGCACGTACGAGGCGTACAAACTCGTCCACTTTGTGGAATCTAAGGACAATCGCTTGGTACAGGCGGCCGACTTGTTTACCGGCGCAATCGCGGCAGCGTGGAACCGTGAATATTCGGCCGCCCACAAGAAGGACATCATCGAGTTCATCGAACAGAAATGGTTTCTTCCCTCCCTGGCGCAGGAAACCATGAAGCATGTAGCACTTCGTGGCATTGACATCTGGTTTTTGGATTGGAATGCCGGCCAGAAAGCTAAACGGTCTTAGAGTCCTCGCACCAAACACGCCCCACCTCGCCGGTCACAAACAACCAAAGCTCGACGTCCCGCCCGCCGCACGTCCGGCACTTGAGCGGCAGCGTGCGCAACTCGCGCATGTTCCTGGACTTGGCGCCGATCACGTCCAGCGGAACCAAGGCACGTCGTTCGCCGGACCGGCAGCGCACACCAAGCGGCTGGCCGTAACACGCGGCGGTGTGGAGGTAGGCGCGGGCATCGACAGGGGTCAGCATGGACCATTCGTAGCCGGCTTATCCACCCCGCGCGCTCTGCCCAAACGACGCGTGTGTCGTCATCGCATGCAACCAAATACGATGTTTGCTAAAGTCGGGCACAGGGAGGTGAGAATGAGCAAGCGCGAGCGGTGCTGGATCTGCGACAGCACTGGGCCGCTTTCCAAAGAACACCGGGTGAAGCGATCCGATTTGCAGGACTTGTTCGGCAACGTGAGCGCCGAACACCCCTTGTATCTTCACAATGATGCGAGGCGGAACCAGCGTATTATCAGCTTAAAGAACGATCGGCTTAAGTCGGGGGGACCAATCTGTATCTCTTGCAACTCGACGCGGACGCAACCACACGACGAGGCTTGGACCAAACTGTCCCGCGCCCTTCGGCGCCGGCTGCCATATATGAAAGCGGGTCAGCGCTTCTCGGGGACAAATGTTTTTGCGCCCGATACGCGGCGTCAAATGCTCAATGTCCATCTGTACTTCGCGAAACTATTCGGTTGTCATATCGCGGACTTGAACGTTGCCATCGACCTTTCCCCTTTCCGCCGCGCAATTCTTGATAGTGTGGCGCATCCGGGGCTCTATTTGAATTTTGGTTTTGGCCTAACGGATGGTGGCGAACCGCACGTAGGCACATCGGATATCGAACTGGTCACCAAAAGCGGCGCGAACACCATCTTGGCCGCGACGTGGTTCCAAGGGGTGGCCAATCTTTCGGTGCGAGTGACGTTTGCCGATGCGGAACGACAACGCCTCAAATCGCTAGCGGACGCGTGGCACCCTGACCGCGGCACCAGTCTAAGGATTGTCGATTACACGCGTTAGTCTTGCGGCTGAGGAACCGATGCACTCGAAATACCTAGATGAGCTTGCCGAAGCGCGCGAACGGCTAAAACTGATTCAGTCGTCGCTTCCCACGTCCGTCGAAGCCGCGGCTTTGCACACAAATGCCAAAATCCCGTTCAAGGTTCTTAGCTGCCGGGAAGGTTACATTTGGCGCATTGAGGAACTCGGGCGGTGTGCATACGATGCCCTTGAAAAGGATGATGTCGTTGCCGCCATGGTCTTGGCCCGGAGCTTGACAGAAACGGCCTGCGCTCTGTGGTATCTCGACACCTTAGTCAAGCAACAGGTTAACACCGGCGTCCAGCCAGACTTGGACGCCGTCGTTATGCGCTTGCTTATGGGGCACAAAGGCCAACCGGACTTTCCCGAGGCTGTGAATGTCCTCACATTTATCGATAGAGCGGACAAGCGATTCTCGGGCCTTCGTGAAACATAGGACCAAATGAGCGAGAGTGCACATCCCAATTTTTGGGGTAGTGCCGGCGCGTTTAGTCAATCAAGCGCCGCAACCAAGACAACGACGCGGAGTGCGCAAGACCGACCGCTTCTCCGTCCTAGTGACCAAAGCGTTGATTGGGTCGTTAGCGATGACGGAATTCGCCTACAATTCCATAGCGGACGCAATGCCGAGTCTAATTGAACGCTGCGAACTGGCGCTTGATGACAAATGACCAGACACAAGATGGCGATACCCGAGAACTTTTTGTTGCTGCACAGTGCGGAAGAGCGTGTCCGGATGGTCACCCTCGATCACATCGCCAGCGACACAGCATTGCACCTGCACGTTAGTGTGGTGGAAGCGTCGATGACAGCCCTAGAGCACTTTTCCGCGGGCTGGCTAACAGATGATTTGGATCTGCTAACAGTTCAGCATTTGGGATTGCGCCTGTTCAACGGTGGGGCCGCGGCGCTCAAACTGTTGCTCGCCGGCTATTATCAGAACACTGCCAGTCATTTGCGTGACGTTCTCGAAACAGCGTTCTTGCTTGACTACTTACGCACCGATCCGCAGCTAGTCGCGAAATGGCGTGAGACAGAACCAAAAAAAGATCGGCGCGAGTTCGAACCCGTTCATATCAGAACGGCACTTGACGCGCGTGATGGTTTCACGGAACAAAAGCGCGCCGAGCACTATCGGACGCTTAGCACGTTCGCGCATCCTAACCCCAAGGCGTTCGCTTTACTGCGCCCGACTGGCAGCAAACTAGCGAAGCCCGGCCCGTTTCATGATGCCGGCTTGCTCAAAGCGCTATTGGAGGAAATGGGGAAGGTATTCGTCCCCGCGACAGTCAACTATCTCCCTTATTTCAAATCGCGCACGCCCATTGACCAAGTGACTCGCGATGGCTTCTTCGCCGTGGCGAACAAATGGTTTCAAGTCGGCTACGGCACCACGCCACGTGAGAAGGCACCTGTCCCGCCTAGTTGAACAGGCGTCAAAAGGTGAAGGCTTCATGATTGCAAAGGCCGGGAAGCCGATGGCCAAGATCGTGCCGCTTGAGCCGCGTCACGCATCTTCGCCACGGCGGCTGGGATTCCGTGCTGGCGAGATCACCGTACCCGATGACTTCGACCGAATGGGCCGGGACGAGGTCACTCGTCGCTTCGGCATAAAATGAGCGGGCGGGACGCCCGCGGCCTGCCTTCGCCAAAGCGAAGCCGCTCCGGCTTCGCGCAGGCAGGTCCGCGCTACGCTTCCAGAAGGACGCAGTGGTCGGGGGAGAAGGACAGCGTCACATCGGCGCCCTCGCTCAGGAGATTGACCGGCGGGCGGCGGACGATCAGCGCGCCCAGGGCGCTATCGATGACGTATTGCACGAAGTCGCCGTGGAACAGGCGCTGGCGCACCTTGCCCGGCACATGATTGTCGCCGGGCCGCGGCTCGAGGTCGACATAGGCGGTGCGCACCGCGACCTCGCTCTCCTTGCCGTGCGGCTTGTGCGCAGAAGTCGCCTTCAGCGTGACGCCGCCGTCGGTCGCGAACAGGCCGTCGCCTGAAAGCTTGCCCTTGATGATGTTGGCCGAGCCCACGAAATCGGCGACGAAGCGGCTGCGCGGGCGGTTATAGATCTGCTCCGGCGTGCCGATCTGCTCGATGACGCCCACGTTCATGACGATGACGCGGTCGGAGATGGCGAGCGCCTCCTCCTGGTCGTGGGTGACGTAGACCGAGGTGATGTCGAGGCGGCGCTGCAGCTCGCGCAGTTCGACCCGCATCTCGGCGCGCAGCTTGGCGTCGAGGTTGCTGAGCGGCTCGTCGAACAGCACGACGGTCGGCGAGAAGGCGATGGCGCGGGCCAGCGCCACGCGCTGCTGCTGGCCGCCCGACAGCTTGGAGGCGCCGCGGTCGGCAAGGTGCCGCATCTGCACCAGGTCGAGCGCGCGCTCGACATTGGCCTTGATGTCGGCGGCGTTCTGCTTCCGCACGCGCAGGCCGTAGGCCACGTTGTCGAACACCGTCATGTGCGGCCACACGGCGTAGGACTGGAAAACCATGCTGACGCCGCGCTGCTCGGTCGGGATGTTGCGCTTCTGGCTGGCATCGTACATCGCCTGGCCGTCGATCGAGATGCTGCCGCCCACCGGCTGCTCCAGCCCGGCGATGGCGCGCAACGTCGTGGTCTTGCCGCAGCCTGAGGGGCCGAGCAGGGTCACGTGCTCCCCTCGCCCGACGGTGAAGCTGACACCGTTCACGGCCGTCGTGTCGCCATAGCGGATGACGAGGTCCTTCACCTCGATACGGGTAACGCTCACGCAAGTTCCTTTGTCATGCCGCGGGTCACGCGGAACAGGATGACCAACGCCACGATGACGGTGAAGGTCTGGATGAGCGCCATCGCCGCCGTCAGCTCCGTGCCGCTGGAGGCGAAGGCGCTGACGATCGACGGCGCGATCACCTTGGCATTGGGCCCCATCAGGAACACCGAGACGCCGAGCTCGCGCACACAGGCCATGAAGATCAGCAGCCAGGCCGCGAGGATGCCAGGCCGCAGCAGCGGCAGGGTCACGGTGCGCATCTGGTAGCCCCAGCCGGCGCCGCAGACGCGGGCGCATTCCTCGAGGCTCTTGTCGATCTGCAGCACCACGCCGGCCAGGGTGCGCACCCCGAGCGGCAGCATCACCGTGAAATAGGCAAGCGCCAGCAGCCACAGCGTGCCGTAGATCGAGATCGGGATGTTGAGCCAGGCCCACAGGAGCGCCAGCCCGAACACCAGCCGGGGCACGGCCCCGGGGAACATCACGAGGTATTCGACGGCGCCGCGTCCCGTGAGCTGCGAGCGATAGATGATCCACACCAGCACGGCCATGACCAGCACGCCGACGGTCGCCACGCCGAAGCCCAGCATCAGGCTGTTGGCCATGGCGGTACGCACCGGGCCCAGCGACAGGGCCGTCTGGTAGTTGGCCCACGTGAACTGGGCCTGGCTCAGGATCACGGTGGCGAAGCGCTGGAACGAGGTCAGCAGCAGGGCCGCGACCGGCAGGACCACCGCCAGGAAGACATAGAGGAGGCAGACCGCGAACAGGACCCAGGCGAGCCTGCCCATGTTCATGGGCCGCGGCCGGAACGCCTTGCCGGTGATGGTGGCGAAGCTGCCGCCCACGATCATGTAGCGGTAGAACGTGAGCATGCCGAACATGACGACGAACAGGGTGAGCCCCATCGCCGAGGCGCGGCCGTAGTCCGGCGGATAGGAGAGCGTGGAGTCCCAGATCGCCGTGGTGATGACGTAGATGCGGCCGGGAATGCCGATCACCAGGGCGGCGGCGAACGAGCCCAGCATCTCGGCGAAAACGAACAGCGTGGCGCCGAGCACGCCCGGCATGACCAGCGGCAGGGTGACGGTGAGCGTGGTGCGGAGCTTCGAGGCGCCCATGACGCGCGCCGATTCCTCGAGCGCAGGGTCCATCGACTTCATCGAGGCCGAGATCATGACGAAGGCCACGGTGCCCTCGAACAGCGCCATCACCCAGGCGATGCCGAAATGGGTGTAGATGTCGGCGATGTCGCCGCTGCCGCCGATCCCCTTCCACAGCTGGTTCATGAAGCCGCTCTTGGGGCCGGCGATGATGGCCCAGGCGAGCGCGCCAACGAGCGGCGTCATGTAGTACGGCAATTCCATCAGCCGCTCGAGCATCCCGCTGCCGGGCACGTTGGTGCGGGTCAGGATCCAGGCCAAGGTGAAGCCGATCAGGATGGCCATGATGGTGGCCATCACCGCGATGATCAGCGTGTTCCAGAGGACGTTGATATCCTCGTCGAAGATCGCAATGTAGTTCTTCAGCCCGTAGGCCTGGGGTGGGAACGCCATCGGATCGCCGACATTCAGCGATTCCTCGATGAGGAACACCATCGGCAGGATGACGAGGAAACCCACCACCAGCAGGATGGCGACCGTGACGATCGCCTGCCAGTTGCGACGCGGGCGAAGCGCGTCCGCGGCTGAGAGCGTCAAGACCGGCTCAGCGGCGGGCGCCGACGATGCGGTCCCACTCCTTGGCGAAGTCCGGACGGTCCTTCTCGAAGGCGTCCCAGTCGGCCGGGAACAGGAGCTTCATGTCCTTCAGCGCCACGCCGCCGCCCGGCGGCGGCACGTCCGCGCGCGGCGAATGCAGCAGCAGGGCGTCGGCGAGCGCCTGCTGGCCCACGGGGGCGAGGAACCAGTCCATGAACAGCTCGGCGGCGTTGGGATGCGGGCCGTCCTGGACGATGCCGTAGGTCTCCGACACCGCCGGCACGCCGGTCTCGGGGAAGACGAAGGCGAGCGGCGCGCCCTTGGCCTTGAACTCGATGTAGCCCGAGTACTGCGCGCCCATGATGATCTTGTCCTGGCCGTCGACCAGGCGGCCGTACTGCTGGACGTAGGAGTCGAAGGCGCGCGGCTTGTTCTCGGCGAACTTCTTGAAGTACTCGAGGCCGAGGATCGGCTTCAGCACGTACCATACGCCGTGCTGCAGGCCCGAGTTCGAGACCTTGACGTTGATGGCGTCCTTCCACTTCGGATCGAGAAGGTCCTGCCACGTCTTGGGCGCCTCGGCCGCGGAAACGTTGTTGGGGTTGTAGGCGATGCCCGCCATGATGATCGAGCCCCAGGTCCAGAAGCCCTCGGGCTTGCTCTTGTACTCGGGCTTGAAGGCGTCCATCTGCGGCGAGATGTACTGGCGGAAGCCGCCGCGCCGCTGGAAGTCGAGGATCATGCCCATGTCGGAGATCTGGATGACGTCGACCAGGTAGGACTTGGCCTGACGCTCGGACAGGACCTTGGCGTAGAGCGCACCCGCCTGCAGGCGCACGTAGCTGGTCTTGATCTCGGGGAACATCTTGTTGAAGGCGGCGAGAAGCTTGACCTGGCCCTGCTCGGGATCGGTCGAATAGAGCACAAAGGCGCCCTCGGCCTTGGCCTTCTCGAGATTGGCGCAGGTCTTGAAGCCATCCATCTGGCGGGGATTGTCGCAGAGCTTGGCGGTGGCGGCTTGAGCCTGCGCGTTCGCGGGCGACCATGCGCTCGTCCCTACTCCGAAGGCAATCGCGCTCAACGCCAGTCCGGCGGCGGCAAACATCTTCATCTTTTTTCCTCCCATGCAACCGGTATCGAGCGTAACGGCGGCTGCCGGGAGGTTCAATCGCCCTGTTCCGCTACGGCGAGAACCCGTTTCGCCAGGCTACGTCCGCTCCGGCGGCGGTGGCAGCATTGGCCCCGGAACGAGCGGCGGCATGCGATCCGGGCCGTATGATTGCTCATAGATGCCGATTGCTTCCTTCATCAGAGCGGCCGCCTCGGCATCTCTGCCTGTGGTCTCGCAGAGGATTGCCAGATTGACCAAAACCAGCGCGAGCGATGGGGTAGGCTTGCCTGAGCCCTTGCGCAGCAACTCAATTGCCTTCCGATAGTCTTTCTCAGCTTCCTGGTGGCGCCCCAGCTGCTTCAGAAGAAGTGCCTTGTTGTTGAGCGCTCCACTCAGGGCCGGGCTGTCGGCCCCGTACGCTTCGACCAGAATGGAGGCAGCCTCGTCATAGAGCGCTTCGGCTTCCTCGGGATGCCCAAGGCCGATACGGAGTTGGGCGAGCCAGTTCAGCGAATTCGCGACCACGGGATGGCGATCGCCAAAGATCTTGCGATAGATCGCGAGGGGCCGCTCGTAATACTGCCCAACGTCGCCGTACTTGCCGCGCAGCCGATAGAGATAAGCCATGTTCGACAAGGCGATACCGACAGCAAGCGAATCAGGCGCGTATGTCCGTTCGCAGATTGCGAGCATGCGACGAAGCAACTGCTCCGCAGCGTCCAGCTTGTCGAGGAATGTCTGAAGCTCGGCATAAACGGTCATTGCCGGAATGATCCTCGGATCGTCGGCGCCGAACTTTTGCTCGACGACGGCCAACATCTTCGATGCGTAACCGGCACCTTCCTCGAACTGGCGACGCGCGACGGACAGCCTGACCAGATCGGCGTAACTGTCGGCCACGGAGATGTCGTTGGCGCCGTAAACCGAGATGCGGATGCGCAGGGCGTCGCGGAACAGGCGCTCTGCTTCGTCGAACTCGCCTCGTTCCTGGTGGATCGTCGCCAGCGGAAGCAAGGCGCGAATGTTGAAAGGATGGTCGGGTCCGAGACTCTTGCGATAGATCTCGAGCGGCCTCTCGGCAAGCTCCGCGGCTTCGGCGAAGCGGCCTTGACGCCGCAAGCTCCAGACCATGCTCACCAGGGTATCCGCGACTTCCTCATGCACGGCGCCGAGCAGTTTCACGCGTCCCTCAAGCGCCTGCCGGAACAGTGGCTCCGCTTCGGTTGATCGGCCCATTCCATCCAGGGCAAGCGCGAGAGCGTTCATGTCTGCAAGGACATGCTGGTTGTCAGGACCATACGCTTTCAGACGAATAGCGAGCGAGCGCCGCAGCAAGGGTTCAGCCTCGGCATTCCTGTTCTGCCATCGCAGCACCGCACCGAGGTTGAATAGGGCATCCGCGACAAACGGGTGATCGGCTGGCAGCTTCTGTTCACGCGCCATGAGACCCTGACGCACCAGTGCTTCGGACTCTTCGAAACGCCGCAGATAGCGATAGGTGACGGCGAGATGAATTTGTGCGGTTGCCAAGGCGAGCACATCGTCGTGTTTCGAAAGTATGCCGACGGCCGTCCGAAGCGGCGCCTCGGAGTCGCGATATCGACCGGCGGCGAAATATGCATCGCCAAGCCATTGATACAGATACGCCACCTCTGGCCGGTCGGGTCCGAGCGCGCGACTGTAGAGGTCGATCGCCTTCCTGAATGCGGTTTCAGCCTCCGCGAGCTTGCGCTGGTCGGCACAAACAAGAGCGAGCAACTGATATGAGGCGGCAAGACTCGTCTCATCGCCTGGCGAGACAGTCTCGCGAAGAGCGATGGAGTCTCGAATCATTTTTTCCGCTTCCGGGAAGCGGCGTTCCAGTCTCAAAGACGCCGTCAATTGATAGCTGGCCATCGATGCGGCCACTGCGCTCTCCTGGACTGGATGGCGATGGTAAGTTTGCAACGCCGAGCTGAATTGCGTATCAGCCCCGGCGCGATCGCCCTGGGCCAAGGCGATCCTTCCCAGCTCGACAAGGGCAGAGACGACAGCCGGATGATCTGTCTCCAAAAGGTTCTCGCGCAAAGATAGCGCCCGTTCGGCCGCCGATCGGGCCTCGCCAAAGTGCTGCTGGCTTCGAAGAAGTCCCGCCTGACCAAGCAGCATCGTCGCGAGCACGGCAATCTGGGGCCCTCGGAGGTTTTCCGCGGCCTTGATCGCCGCCTCATAGGCAGCTGCTGCGTCGGCGGTACGCCCCTGAGCTATGCTGTTGATCGCTAGCGACTGGTAGGCGTTTGCGATGCCGACCTGATCGCGAGGGGTGGTGCGTTCCCGTATGTCGATTGCCTTTTTCAGGGCTTGCTCAGCTTCGTCAAAGCGCCGTTGGCTCCGGAGAGCGAAGGCAAGATTCAGCGCAGCAGTCCCGGCCTCGACTCGGCGTCCCTCGGCGGGATCGCGGTCATACTCATCCAGCGCGATGCGAAGATGCGCTTCGGCCTTTTGGAAGTTGCGTGTGCTGTTGGCGAATGCGCCCAGCATTACGTGAGCCTTTGCGGTCCGTGGATCCTGCGGGCCCACGACCTGTTCGTATCGATGCAACGCCCTCTCGCCGACAGCCCAAGCCTCGTCGTGCCTCTTCTGCCTGGAGAGAAAGTACGCTTGCCAAACGAGCGCTCGTGCGAGCTCGGCCTTCTCTCGCGGGTCGATGATGCTTTCGGCTACGGCAACGGCCGTCCGATATCCCACCTCCGCATCCGCCGGCTTGCCTGCGCTCTCGAGCCTGGCGGATTGTTGCAGCAGCGCTTCCACTTGAGCATTGATGCCTGGAGGCAAGGACTGCGCGGCAGAAGACGTCCCGGTCTGCGCGTGGACGACCATGGGCATCGCCGACAAGAAAAGCGCCAACAAGAATTCAGAGATCGTGCGGATTGCCGGCATGATCCCCAATTCTACCGGAAAGCGATTGGGCATCTAGCAAACTTCGCCCTCCGAGAAGTGGGTGCCGATGGTCAGGGCGGCGAAGGTCAAGATCGATTAGAGCATAGTCCGCGCTGCTTGAATCACTCCCTCCCCACGCACAAGCGTGGGGAGGTGCCCTCGTCACACGAGGGCGGAGGAGTCATGGGCATCAGTACTGCTGCCCATGACCCCTCCGGCCTCTGTTCATGGAGAAATGGGGGCCACCTCCCCAGCTTCGCTGGGGAGGAATGAACCGCGCAGCACGCGTGTCTGCTTCCCGCCGAAGTTGGCCTGAGACAAATCCTTGCCGCACCTGTCACCAATCCTGCACCGACCCATCGCGACCGATCGGCGGCTCGGTCACGACCTCGCGCAGCCTGAGCCGCGCCAGGGCGGTGTCGTTCAACTCGATGCCGAGGCCCGGCGCATCCGGTACCTCGAGATAACCATCCTTCAACACCAGTGGCTGCACGACCATGTCGCGCTTGGGCGGATCCGACTCGCCCGTGTATTCCTGCAGCGCGAAGTTCGGGATGCAGGCGTCGAGCTGCACGCAGGCCGCCGTCGAGATCGGCGACAGAGGATTGTGCGGGATCACCTTGACGTGGTGCGCCTCGGCCATCGCCGCCACCTTTTTGCTGCCGGTGAGCCCCATGCAGAGGCAGACATCGGGCCGGACGTAGGCGCAGCCGTTGTTCGCCAGAAGCTCCTGGAATTCGAAGATCGACGAGAAGCGCTCGCCCGTCGCCACCGGCAACCCGCTGCGCGCCTGCACATCGCCCATCATCGCCGGACTGTCGGGCAGCATCGGGTCTTCATAGAAGTACGGATGGAACTTCCTCAGGCGCTGCGCGAGCGCAATCGATTCGGCCGGGTTCATCTGGCGGTGCAGCTCGATGCAGATGTCGGCGTCGCCCTGGAGCGCCTCGTGCACCGCGCCGACGCGGCGCTCGGCCTCGCTCACCCATTCCTCGAAGGACTTGCGCAGATGATAGTCGGGCGCAAAAGGCGAGAAGCGGATCGCCGTGAAACCCTGGCGCTTCTTGGCGACGGCATCGGCCACCAGCTCATCGAGCGTGTCGCCCTTGGCGTGCATGTAGCAGCGCACGCGGTCGCGCGTCCTGCCGCCCATCAGCTCGTAGATCGGCACGCCGTAGCGCTTGGCCTTGATGTCCCAGAGCGCGATGTCGATCGCCGAAATGGCGCCGCCGACCAGCGCGCCCATGAAGTGCGAGTGCCGCTGCAGCGCCTGCGCGTGATGCTCGATCGTCGAGGGGTCACGCCCCACGAGATAGGACGTCATCTCGTCGATCATGGCGGCGGTTGGCCGTGGCCAGCCGTGTACGCCTGCCTCGCCGGTGCCGACCGTGCCGTCCTCGCAGTGGATGCGCAGCAGGCACCAGCGCTCGATCAGGAACGTCTCGAGCTTTTCGATCCTGGTTGGGGACAGGTTGCTGAGGCGCGCGGTCATGGGCCGACTATAGCAGCCCTGCGTTGCCATCGCTTGACCAGAGCGTCCGGCCCGTCGGTAATCAATCAAGCCGCGCGTTCGCGGAGCAGGAGACACACATTATGCCGACCGTCCATCCGCAGGTACAGAAAGCGCGAGATCTCACGCCCCTGATCGCCGCGGCCTCGGACGAAAACGACGAAATCCGGGAGCTCACCAAGCCCGTCGTCAAAGCCCTGATCGACGGCGGATTCTTCACCATGCTGAAGACCAAGTCCGTTGGCGGAATGGAGCTGAAACCCTCGATCTTTGCCCAAGTGACCGAAGCGCTTGCCACTGCGGATGGATCCACCGGGTGGGTGGTGTGTCAAAGCAACGGCTGCTCGACCACGAGCGCCTATCTCCATCCGAACATCGCCCAGGAGATTTTTGGCAGGCCGGACGGGATCGTCGCCTGGGGACCGCCCGGTTCACCCTACGAAGCCACGCCCGTGGAAGGCGGGTACCGCCTCACTGGAAAATGGCGCTTCATGAGCGGCAGTCAGAACGCCACCTGGCTTGGCGCGCATGTGCGGGTGGCGGGCACCAAGGAAACGAAGACGTTCCTGTATCCCAAATCGAGCGCCACCTTCCACGATATCTGGCACACGCTGGGACTTCGCGGCACGGCCAGCAACGAGTATTCCGTCGACAATCTGTTCATTCCGCACGAGCGCGCCATCTATCGCGACGATCGGCGCGACCGCCGGAGCGACAGCCCGCTTTACCGCTTCACCAGTACCCAGCTCTATTCGATCGGGTTCGGTGGCGTGGCCCTTGGCATTGCCCGTGGCACGATGGACGCGTTCCTGGGCCTGCCGCGGGAAAAGATTCGCGGCGGCGCGGGCAAGCCTATGGTGGAGAACAACGTCGTCCAGTCGGACGTGGCGCAGGCCGAGGCGAAGTGGCGGTCTGCGCGTTATTTCCTTCACGCTGCGGCGGACGAAGCGTTCGAGACGATCGAGGAACGCGGCGAGATGGACCTCGATCAACGGACCCGCCTGCGCCTCGCCTCCACCTGGGCCATTCAGTCGTCGCGGGAGATCGTCAATACGCTGTTTCACCATTGCGGCTCGTGGGCGGTATTCGAGGAGAATCCGTTCGAACGCCGTCTGCGCGACATCGACACGGTCGCGCAACAGGGCCAGGGGCGCATACTGCACTACGAGACGGTCGGTCAGGTCATGCTCGGCGTGGCGCCGGAGAACATTTTCTAGCTTTGGACAAGGGGACACCGACCTGCCCGTTTGCCTCGCCGCTTGATGGAGAGCCCCGCTCGTGCTTTGGTCTCCACCACCTCTTCGCTTCCATTCAGTCCGGGCGGAACATCCATGGCCCGCGTTGCTCGAGTCGATTTGCCGCAACGTTCGTTGCTCAAGCCGCTCTACGCCAAGGCGGGCTTCGCCGACGCATTCGCGATCGATCTGCCGAGCAATGCGACGGGCGACGCCGAGCGCCTCGCCGCCCATATGCTTATGGGCCAACCGCGGTGGGTCGGCTGGCTGGTGGCCCTGAGGGACACTTTGGTCGCGGGGTTTGGTCTCAAGACATCGTCCGAGCTGCGCAATGACGTTGCGACCGACAGGATCGATTTCTTCCGGGTCTACGATCGGCGTCGTCATGAGATCATTCTTGGCGAGGACGATCGCCATCTCGACTTCCGTTTGTCCGTCTTGGTTGAAGAGTCCGCTTTGTGCCGCCGCCTTGTCGCCACAACGGTCGTGACCTTCAATCATCTGGGAGGGCGGGCCTATATCGCGGGAATCGCGCCTTTCCATCGCCTGATCGTAAAGTCGTCTTTGCGTCGAGCCGAGCGATCGGGCTGGCCACCTGAGCTGTGAGGTCGCGCACATGAACTCAGTGCAATCTCACCCATCAGCAGCGCTGCTGGGCGTCGCGAACCAGCCCCCGCTCACCTGGGAGCTGCCGCAACCCAAGCGGCCGATCGCTCTCAAGGTCGCCACCCTGCTCGACGGCAAGGGCGGGACGCTGCGAGACACCGTGGTCGTCGTCTCCGGCGACAAGATCGAACGCATTGGCGGGCCGGTCCCACAAGGAGCCCAGGTCTACGATCTCGACGGCATGACCGTGGCGCCGGGATTGATCGACACCCACGTTCACGTGACCTACCACTTCAGCCACGATCGCTTCATCGACAACCGGCTCGTCGGACAGGACGAGCCCGTGCCCGACTCGGTCCTGTTCGGCGTGGAAAACGGCGTGCGCATCCTCGAGGCCGGCTTCACGACGGTGCAGAGCCTGGGACCGGGCACCGCGTGGGATCTCCCCTTGCGCGAGGCGTGGGCGCGCAACCTAGTGCCGGGGCCGCGACTGCTGACCTCGCTGCAATGGTTCCGCTACGATCAGCCCGGACAGACCGTGCAGCCGGAACCGGAGCTGCGGGCCATGGTGCGCGATCTCAAGGCGCGCGGCGCCGACGCCATCAAGATCTTCGCCTCGACGAGCGTGCGCGAAGGGTCGCGACCCACCCTCACGCAAGCCCAGCTCGACGTCATTTGCGGCGAATGCAACAGCCAGGGCCTGCGCAGCGTCGTTCACGCCTATACGTCTGCCGTGAAGATGGCGGTCCAGGCGGGGTGCACGGCGATCGAACACGGCACCGGCGGCATGACCGATGAGGCGCTGGCCCTGATGGCGGCCAAAGGCACCTTCTTCGATCCGACGGTCGGCGTGGTCACCGAGAACTACGTTGCCAACAAGGACAAGTACCTGGGTGTCGGCAACTACACGGCGGAGGCGTTCGCGATGATGGAAAAGCTGATCGCCAATCCGAAGCCGCCGGAGGAATTCATGCGATCCCTCAAGGTACCCGGCCTGAAGATCGTCTATGGCAGCGATGCCACCGCGGGTGCCCACGGCCACAATGCCGAAGGACTGCTGTACCGCATCAAGTTCGGCGGCCAGCATGCGATGCAGGCGCTCGTCTCGGCGACGTCGCTCGCAGCCGAATCGCTCAATCTCGGCAGCGAGATCGGCACGATTGCGCCGGGAATGACGGCGGACATCGTCGCGATGCGCGGCGACTACCTTGCCGACGCGACCGCGCTGCGCCGAATGGCGTTCGTGATGAAGGGCGGCAGGGTCTTCAAATACCAACCCTGATCCGCCATGCCACCAGGGCGGCGGTTTCCACGACTTCCTCGCGTACGTCGGCGAGCGCGGCGCGGATCTCCGCCACCATGGTCGACATGTTTTCGCCGAGGTGGGCGGGCGACGTGGAACCCATCGAGAGCGCCCGATGCACCAGCATCTCGACGTCGATCGAGCGGCGCTCGACAACGCCGAAGCGCTCCAGGCGAGCGAAGGCCGAGTCGAGCAGGATCGCCTCGTTGCGTATCCAGTTGGGATCGTGGTCGTGCGGCCCGGTGTCGGGCTCGTAGCGCTCGCGGATGCCGTTCCAGGTCTTGCGCCAGGCATTTGCCGGGATCGCCGGCGCGGTGTCGTAGAACAACGCCACCGCCCCTGCCGGCTCGATCATCCGGTCGAGGCGCTTCAGCGTGTCGACGCGGTCCATCCAGTGGAAGGAGCGGCCCATGACGGCAAGGCGGAAACTCCCCAGCGCCGGATCGAGGTCGTAGGAGCTGCCGGCGACGAAGTGGATGTTTGCCGCCTGCCCGGACAGCGCGCGGGCCTCGGCCAGCATCTCGGGAGAAGGATCGATCGCGATCACGTCGCGAACGAGCGGCGCGAAGCCTCGGGCGAGCGGGCCCGGGCCACAGCCGAGATCGAGCACACGGTGCTGCGAGCCAAGGCCGGTGACCTCGGCGACGCGGCGGATCAGCTCTGGCGCGTACGGCACCCGGCCTCGTTCGTAGTGCGCTGCAGCCGAGCCGTAGCGCTCCGGGGTGAACGGTGCCGATGTGGGCGCGCGCGTCATCGTCTAGCCGTAGGCGGTGCGGTCCGTCACATAGCCGCTGTCGACGTCAGCAGCGAGCGCCGCCGCATCGCGCTGGCGCGGATCGCCGTGGCCGCCGCCGCCCGGCGTGCCGAGCGAGATCGTGTCGCCCTTGTGCACGACGTACTGCTTCTTGGGATCGGTCTTGGCGCCGTTGATGCGCAGCTCACCCGGCGCGCCGTCCTTGCCGCCTTCGATGCCGAACGCGGGAAAGAGAGTCCGTTCGGCGAGGAACGACACGGCGATCGGCGTGTCGCTGCGGCTTTCGATCAGGATCTCCTGGCCGAGGCCACCGCGATGGCGGCCGGCGCCGCCCGAGTCGGGGCGCAGCTTCTTGTGATGGAAGCGCAAGGGCGCGATGTGCTCGCTGATCTCGATCGAGGTCGAGCTGACGTTGGACGGCCAGCTGAGGCAGGTCACGCCGTCGCCCCGCGTGTTGCCGCCCATGCCGCCGTTGTAGAAGAACATGTTGGCGTAGGGCTTGCCGCCTTCCCGCACCCCTGACTGGTTCATGCCCCACATCGGCGAACCGCAGGCCGCCATCACGCGCTCCGGGACGATCTGGCCCAGGCAGCCGAACACCAGCATCGGCACGTAGTGGCCGATCAGCATGCGCGAGCCGCCCGGCGCGGGGAACTGCGGGTTGACGATGCAGCCCTCGGGTGCCTTGAGCGTGATCGGCCGCCAGGCGCCCTCGTTGTTGGGCAGGTTGGGGCTGGTGCAGACCTTCACCCCGTACATCGCCATGGCATTGGTGTAGCAAAGCGCGCAGTTGATGGCGCGATCGACCTGGCGGTCGGTGCCGGCGAAATCCATCATGATCTCGTCGCCCTTGATGGTCAGCTCCATCCTGAGCGTGATCGGCGTCTCCATCAGCCCGTCGGTCTTGAGCTCGCTGCGGTAGGTGCCGTCGGGCAGCTCGCGGATCGCGGCGCGCATGGCCATCTCGCAGCGGCCCTGGATCTCGCGCGCGAGATCGGTGAGGTCGGCGAGGCCATAGCCTTCCATCAGGCTGCGCAGGCGGTCTTCCATCAGGTCGAGCGCCACGACCTGGGCCCACAGGTCGCCCATGGTCTGGTCGGGCGTGCGCACGTTCTTGCGGATGATGGTGACCAGCGTCTCGTCGGTCTTGCCGGCCGCGATCATCTTCATCGGCGGGATCTGCAGCCCCTCCTCGAATACCTCGCGCGGCTCGGGACTCCTGATCTTGCCGCCGATGTCAGGGGCATGCGCCGTCGTGGCGCTGAAGGCGACCAAGCGGCCATCCAGGAAGATCGGCTTGGCGAGCGTGATGTCGGGCAGATGGCCGGTGCCCAGCCAGATGTCGTTGGTGATCAGGACGTCGCCCGGCGCGAGCTGGTCGGGCGGGAAGAAGCGCAGGAAGTGTTTCACCGTCTCCGGCAGGGTGCCGATGAAGCTCGGGATGCTCTCCGACGCCTGCACCAGCGACTGCCCCGCGGCATCGGTGATGACGCAGGAGAAGTCATAGCTCTCACGCACCAAGGTGGAGAAGCTGGTGCGCACCATGGCGGCAGCCGCCTCGTCGACCATGGAGATCAACCGGCGCCACAGAAGTTCCAGCTCGATGGGATCGAACTCTCTGTTTTTCTTTGGCGTCGCCATCAGCCGACCTCCGCCAGGATGGAACCGTCGGCCAGCAGGCGCGCCTTGGCGCCGGGACCGACGATGAAGGTGCTTTCGTCTTCCTCGAACACGGCAGGGCCGTCGACCGTGACGCCGGGCTGCAGCGCGTAGCGATCCCACACCTGCGTCGGCAGCGTCTTGCCTTCATCGGGAAAGAACACAGGCCGCGTGCCCTTGAGCGCCTCGGCCGACGGATGACGCGGCAGTTCCAGCGCGCCGCCGCTGCCCGGCATCGGCGCGCTGGCCGAGAGCCGCAGGGCGACGAACTGGATGGCCGCACCCGGCGGCGTGCGGGCGAACAATGCCTTGTAGGCCGCCTCGAACGCCACCTTCACGCCGGCCTCGGTGAGCGGCTCGGGCAGCGCGACCGTGATCTCGCTGCCCTGCCCGATGTAGCGCATGTCGGCGAGGTGCCGCACGGCGCGCCGCTCGATGTCCGCGCCGGTGAGGCGCAAGACGTCGAGCGATTCCTTCTCCAGGCCGTCGAACGTCCGCTTCACCGCAGCGAAATCCGCGCTGGCCAGCGCCACGTTGAAGCTCGCCACGCGATCGACGCGCGCCGGCGCCATCAGCATGCCGATGGTGCTGCCCGCGCCCGCCCCTGGCGGACAGACGACGCGACTGACGCCGAGCTTGCGCGCAACGTGCCAGGCATGGACCGGCCCCGCGCCGCCGGTGGCGAGCAGCGCGTACTCGGCCGGGATGCGGCCGCGCTCGGCGATGGCGACGCGCGCCGCTCCCGCCATGTTCTCGTTGACGACGTCATGTACGCCGAAGGCGGCGCGGCCCGCTTCGACGCCGAGCGTGCCCGACAGCCGCTTGAACGCGCCGTCGGTCGCCGCGCGATCGATCTTCATGGCGCCGCCCAGGAAGAAGTCGGCGTTGAGATAGCCCAGCGTGAGGTCGGCGTCGGTCACGGTCGCTTCGGTGCCGCCGCGGCCGTAGCAGGCCGGTCCCGGCTGCGCGCCGCTGCTCTCGGGCCCGACATTGAGCGTGCCGAGATCGGACTTGCGCGCGATCGAGCCGCCGCCCGCGCCGATCTCGATCAATTCGACGGTGGCGATCTGGATCGGCAGGCCCGAGCCGCGCAGGAAACGCTTCTCGCGTGCGGCTTCGAAGCCATAGGCGACCAGCGGCTCGCCGTCGTCGACCAGGGCGAGCTTGGCGGTCGTGCCGCCCATGTCGAAGGCCAGCACGCGCTCGAGCCCGGCATTGCGGCCGAACCAGGCGCCGGCCAGCGCGCCCGCCGCCGGGCCGCTTTCCAGCAGCTGCACCGGCGCGCGTTTGGCCTCGCTGACATGGGTCAGGCCTCCGTTGGACAGCATGAGGAAGAGGCCGCCGGGAATGCCCTCGCTGCGCAGCGCCTGCTCCAGGCGCTCGAGATAGACCTCGGCCAGCGGCCGCACATAGGCGTTGGTCACCGTCGTGCTTGCGCGCAGGTATTCGCGGATCTCGGGCGCGATGTCGGAGGAGAGCGAGATCGAGAGGTTCTGAAAACGCTCGGCGACCGCAGCGCCGATGGCGCGCTCGTGCGCGGGATTGGCGTAGGCGTGCAGGAAGCAGATGGCGAGGCTTTCGACGCCCTGCTTCACCAGATCGGCGACCTCGGCCAGTGCGGCATCGACGTCGAGCGGGATCTCGACAGTGCCGTCCTGCGCCAGGCGCTCCTTGGCCTCGCGCCGCCACGGCCGCGCGACCAGCGGCTTGGGCATCTCGATGAAGAGGTCGTAGAGCTCGTACTTGCGCTCGCGCCCGATCTCCAGCACGTCGCGGAAGCCCGCGGTCGTGAGCAGGCCGGTCTTGGCGCCCTTGCGCTCGATCAGGGCGTTGGTGAACAGCGTCGTCGCATGCACGACGCGGCCGACCTGCTCGGGCTTGGCGCCGGCCTTGGCCAGTACGCGTCGCGTACCTAGAAGGGCGCCGCGCGCCGGATCGTCGGGCGTGGTGCTCTCCTTCCAGATGACGGCGCGGCCGTCACGCGGATCGTGGATGACGAGGTCGGTGAAAGTGCCCCCGATGTCGATGCCGAGGGAAAGCGGTGCCGTACTCATTCCGCTTTGATATTGCCGTGCTTCACCACCTTCGCCCAGCGTTCACGATCCTGCTTTATATAGGCAGCGAACGCGTCCGGGCCCTGCCCCAGCGCGATCAGGCCTTGCTTGTCGAGTGTTTCCTTGTTCGCGGGATCTGCCATCGCAGCGAGAAACAGCTTGGCCAGCGAGTCCTTGATGTCGGCGGGCAAGCCCGCAGGCCCGACCAGGCCGAACCAGTTGTTGATGTCGAGGGCCGGGATGTCCTTGGTCAGCAATGGCAGTTCCGGCGCCAGCGCCGTCGGCCGGCTGGAAGCGAGCGCCAGCACGCGCACCTTGCCGCCGCGCGCCATGCCCATGATCTCCGACACGTTGGCGAAGAACAGATCGACGTTGCCGCCCGCCACGTCGGCGATCGCCGGCGCGCCGCCACGATACGGCACGTGAGTAAGCTTCAGGCCGCCCGCTTCCGCCGCGAAGAGCTCGGCGCCGAGCTGGTTGGTGGAACCGAGGCCAGTCGAGGCATAGGTGACCTTGCTTGGATTGGCCTTGGCGTAGGCGACGAGCTCGGGAATGGTCTTGAACGGCGCGTCCATGCGCACGATCAACGCCATCGGCACGCCGACCAGATTGCAGATCGGCGTCAGTTCCTTGTCGAGATCGAGCGGGATCTGCGAGCCCGGCACGACCGGCCCGACCGCGAGCTGGCCCATGATGCCGATGCCGACCGTGTAGCCGTCGGGCTTGGCCTCGCCGACCTGTTTCAGGGCGATGAAGCCGCCGGCGCCGGTCTTGTTGTCGACGATCACGGTGTAACCATGCTGGCGCGAAATGCTGTCAGCGGCGATCCGCGCTACGATGTCTGCGGTGCCGCCCGGCGCGTAGCCGACCAGGATCTTGATCGGCTGCTTGGGCACCCATTGCGCAAGAGCCGGCGCGGCGGCCAGCACCAGCGGAGCAGCAAGCAGAGTTCGACGCAGCATCACGACACCCCCATCCCTCATGCGAGCCTCCAGCAAGCACCGTGCCGGGTCAAGAACGCGGCGACTTGAGATGAAACAAGCTTCAGGTAGTCTCCGCGCGCCATGTCGCTTGCCCATCCTGCTGCCGACGTCTGGACATTGCTCGCCGATGTCGCCGATGAGACTCCCGACGCGCCCGCCTTCATCCACGGCGAGCGGCGGCTGAGCTTCGCCGAGCTGCTCGAGTGCTCGGCGCGAGCAGCGCAGGGCCTCTCCGATCTCGGCGTCGGGCCGGGCGATCGCGTGGCGCTGTGGCTGCCCAACATCCCGGCCTATCCCATCCTCTACTTCGCCTGCGCCCGGCTCGGCGCCATCGCCGTCGCGGTCAACACGCGCTATCGCGCCGTCGAGGTCGCCGACATCGTCGGCCGCTCGGGCGCCAAGGTGCTGGCCTGCGCGCCGGCCTTCCGCCGCATCGACTTCCTGTCGATCCTGGCCGGCATCGAGCACGAAGCGCTCGACCGGTTGGCCGCCATCGTCACGATCGGCGAGACGCCAGAACCGGTGCCGCCGGCGATCGAGCATCGGAGGCGCGTGCCCTTCGACCGCCTGTTGTCGCGCCCGCAGTTCGCCGGCAACCACGCCTCGGCCCGCGCACCCTGCAACATCTTCACGACCTCGGGCACGACCAGCTCGCCCAAGTTCGTGCTGCATCGCCAGGGCGCGATCGCGGGCCATGCCCAGCAGGTCGCGCGGAGCTTCGGCTTCACCGCGCCCGAAACGCTGTCGCTCGCCATCCTGCCGCTGTGCGGCGTGTTCGGCTTCAACCAGACGCTGGCGACTCTCGCCGCCGGCAAGCCGAGCGTGCTGGTCGAGTCCTACGAGATCGAGGAGATCGCGCGGCTGATCACCGAGCACAAGCCGACCACGATGTTCGGCAGCGATGACATGTATCAGCGGCTGATGGAGCTGATGCCGGGCCGCTGGCCGTTCCGCTCGATCAAGTGGGCAGGCTATGCCGCCTTCAACGCCTCGCTCGAGGATCTGCCCGAGCGCGCCCAGCCGCGCGGCCTGCGGCTCGTCGGCCTCTACGGCATGAGCGAGGTCCAGGCGCTCTACTCCCGGCAGCCGCTCAACCTGCCCGTGGCGAAGCGCAAGGCGGGCGGCGGCGTTCCGGTCTCGCCGCTCGCCCATGTGCGCGTGCGCGATCCGGAGACCGGCGAGCTCTTGAAGCCGGGCCAGCCGGGCATGCTGGAGATGGCCGGACCGTCGCTGATGGTCGGCTACTACGGCAACGAGCAGGCGACGGCGGCGGCGATGACACCGGATGGCTATGTCCGCACCGGCGACCTCGGCCAGCTCGACGGCCGCGGCGGCTTCACCTACTTGAGCCGCATGGGCGACGTGCTGCGGCTCTCCGGCTTCCTGGTCAATCCGCTCGAGATCGAGATGCACATCCAGAAGGTGCCGGGCATCACGGGATGCCAGACCGTCGCCGTGCCGCGGCCTGAGGGCGTACGCGCCGTGGCCTTCGTGATCCTGGAACCCGGCGCGGCGCTCGACGAGGCGGCGACCATCGCGCACTGCAAGCTCGGGCTCGCCAACTACAAGGTGCCGATGCGCATCTTCCCGATCGACGACTTCCCCAAGACGCCCTCGCCCAACGGCTTCAAGATCCAGCGTACCAAGCTGCGCGAGATGGCTGAGACTCTTCTTGGGAGCGCGGGCCTCCGGCCCGCTTCATAATTTCATAAGCGGGCCGGAGGCCCGCGCTCCCTTAGAAGAGCTGCTTGCTCGCGATCGCGGCACCCTGCGCCAAGGTCTCGAGCTTCGCCCAGGCGATGTCGCGATGGACGCGGCCGCCCAGGCCGCAGTCGGTGGAGGCGATGACGCGCTCGCAGCCGACCAGCTTGGTGAAGCGGCCGATGCGCTCGGCGACCAGCTCGGGATGCTCGACCACGTTGGTGGCGTGGCTCACGACGCCGGGCAGGATCAGCTTGTCGTCGGGCAGCTTGGCGTCCTTCCACACCGCCCATTCGTGCTCGTGACGCACGTTGCCGGCCTCGAAGGAGTAGGCGCCCGCATTGATCTTGAGCATGGGCTCGACGATCTCGCGCATGGGGATGTCGGTCGTGTGCGGGCCATGCCAGCTGCCCCAGCAGAGATGGAAGCGGATGCGATCCTGCGGCAGGCCGCGCAGTGCATGGTTCAGCGCTTCGATCTTGGGCATGGTGAACTTGCGATAGTCCTCGGCCGTCGGCTCCGGATTGATCTGGTCGAAATTCTCGGCGATGGCCGGATCGTCGATCTGCAGCACCAGGCCCGCCTCGATGATCGCCTTGTATTCCTCGCGCATGGCGTCGGCGCAGGCGAAGACGAACTCATCGTCGCTCTTGTAGTGCTCGTTGCCGATGCGCGCGCAGCTCGCCGGCCCAATCGAGGTCATGAAGCCTTCGCTGGCGCCGCTGGCGGCGAGCGCCGCCTTGAAGTTGGCGATGTCGGCCGCGATCTGCTTATGGCCGATGTAGCTCAACGGCCCGACGCAGAAAGGCCAGTCGTGCGCACGAGGCCCGGTCGACACGCCGGACTCAGGGTCGTTGTAGGCGGTGGCGAAGCGCTGGCGGTCGCGCCGGTCGGCGAAGCTCGACAGCACGGTGTTGCCCGGCGACGAACGGTGGGCCGGCATATCGTAGAGGCCAAGCCCCTTCACCTTGAGATTGGCCAGCCGCGAGAACGAGTAGCTCCACCAGGCGCGGTAGTTGATCTTGTGTCCCATCGACTTGCCGTACTCGCCATCGCCCGGGACGGTGATGCCGGCGGCCACTTGGCGGCGCACGACGTCGGCCACCGATTCCGTCAGCTTCTTCTGGAAGGCCGCTTCATCGACCGTGCCCGCTTCGCGCTTGGCGTTGGCCTCGATCAGGTCGTCGGGCCGCGGCAGGCTGCCGGCGTGGCTGGTCTGGATGCGATCGCTGCTGTTCTTCATGTCTAGCGTCCCTTGAACTTGGCCGGCTTACGCTTCTCGGCGAAGGCGCGCGCAGCTTCCTGGAAATCCTCGCTGAGATAAAGCCTCTCGGGAGCGCCCATGAACATGACCTCGCGGCTCAGCCGATCCATGTAGTGACGCCGCATGCGCACCGTCGAGCGCACGCTGAGCGGCGGATTTTTCAGCACCTGCTCCGCCAGGTCGCGCGCCACCTCGAGATACTTGCCCTTGGGCGCGACGCGATTGATCAGGTTGGCCTTGTGGGCCTCCTCGGCGGTGAAGAAGCGGCCGGTGAGCGCCGCTTCCATGGTGAAGGCGCCGCCACCGCGATAGTGCATCAGCGCCCAGTACTTGCCGGCGCCCAGGCCACGCGAGGTCTCGGTGATCTGGAACTGCGTGCCCTCCTCGGCCACGATCAGGTCGCACTCCAGCACGATGCCGACCGAGAGGCCCAGCACATAGCCGTGCGCGGCGGCGATCACCGGCTTCCAGTTCACTGCCTTGGTCAGAAGGTCGGCGGAGTGCGTGCCGCGACCCTGCGGCCCGCCGAGCTTCAGGAATTCCTCGCGGCTGCGCAGCTGGCGTTGCTGCACGTCGGCGCCGCTCGAGAAGGCGCGGCCGTTGCCGCACAGGATGGCGATCTGCGCCTCGTCGTCGGTGTCGAAGCGGTGCAGCGCGTCGCCCAGCACGCCGACCAGCTCGTCGGAGAAGGCGTTGAGCTTCTCGGGGCGATTCAGCGTCAGTGTGACGACCTGGCCGTCGCGTTCATAGTTTACGAGCGCCATCGTTTCCCCCTTTGCAGTCGATTATCTCGCGGCATGGTGCCATGCTCCGCGGCAAAATTGGGAGGAAACCATGCAAATCGTCCGCAGGGCGGCAACGGTGTTCTTTTCACTCGCGCTGCTGGCCACGCCCGCCCTGGCGCAGAAGAAGTACGATCCGGGCGCCAGCGACACCGAGATCAAGCTCGGCCAGACAATGCCCTACAGCGGACCCTTGTCGGGATTCATCACGTTGGCGAAGGCCGAAATCGCCTACTTCCAGATGATCAACGACCAGGGCGGCGTGAACGGGCGCAAGATCACCATGATCTCGCTCGACGACGGTTTCAGCCCGCCCAAGACGGTGGAGCAGACGCGCCGCCTGATCGAGCAGGACCATGTGCTGGCGATCTCGGGCTCGCTCGGCACTTCGACCAACGCGGCGGTGCAGAAGTACCTCAATGGCAAGAAGGTGCCGCAGCTCTTCCTGGCGAGCGGCGCCAGCCGCTGGAACGATCCGGAGAACTTCCCCTACACGATGACGCTGACGCCGATCTACCAGGCCGAGGCCCGTATCTACGCCACCTACATGCTGAAGGAGGTCAAGGATCCCAAGGTCGCCGTGCTCTATCAGAACGACGACTTCGGCAAGGATTTCCTGAAGGGCTTTCGCGACAGGCTGGGCGACAAGGCCAACGCGATCATCGTGCGCGAGGTGAGCTACGAGGTGACCGACGCCACGGTCGATTCGCAGATCATCGACCTCGCCTCGACCAAGGCCAATGTCTTCCTCAACATCACGACGCCCAAATTCGCCGTCCAGGCGATCCGCAAGGCGTACGAGCTCGGCTGGAAGCCGTTGCAGTTCATCGACAACCCCGCCGCCTCGATCGGCATCGTCATGCGGCCAGCCGGTATCGAAGCCTCCAAGGACATCGTCTCGGCGGCGTTCGTGAAGGATCCGACCGATCCCCAGTACAAGGACGATCCCGAGTTCCTGGAATGGGTGGGGTGGATGAAGAAGTATTATCCCGCCGGCAGCCTTGAGGACCCGCAGAACGTCGTGGGCTACATCCAGGCGCAGGCCATGGTGCAGGTCCTGAAGCAGTGCGGCGACAACCTCACGCGCGAGAACGTCATGCGCCAGGCCGCCAACCTGAAGGATTTCCATCCGGCGATGCTGCTCAAGGGCATCAACATGACGACCAGCCCGACCGACTATCAGCCGATGGAAGAGATGGCGCTGCAACGCTTCAACGGCGAGCGCTTCGAGGTGTTCGGCGAGCTTTTGAGCGCCCGACAGTAAGTGAAACGGAGAACGGAGTTACCGCAATGGCCAAGCGCAAGAGCATCAACTATCCCGGGTTCAAGCACGAGAACCCGATCCCCAATGCAAGCCGCATCGGTAACATCCTGATGTCGAGCATCATCAGCGGCCGCGATCCCGCGACCAGCCAGATGCCGCCCGAGCTCGATGCGCAGGTCACCAACATCTTCAAGCAGATCAAGCTCTGCGTCGAAGCGGCGGGCGGCACGGTCGACGACATCATCAAGGTGAACTTCTGGATGAAGGACCCGGCGACCGGCCGCAAGGCGCTGAACGGCGAATGGTCGACGATGTTCCCGGATCCGGAGTCGCGTCCGGCGCGGCACACGCTGGCCCTGCCGCAGAACGCCGCCAACCACGTGACGTGTGACTTCACTGCGGTGATTGGGGGTTAGCGGGAGCGCGGGCCTCCGGCCCGCATCATGATCATGAGCGGGCCGGAGGCCCGCGCTCCCATCAACGACCCGGGATCCTGAGGTCGGCCACGCCCGAGCCGATGAAGGTCTGCGGCAGCGACGGGCGCTGGATGCCCATGCGGCGCTCGAGGTTCTCGACGCAGGTCTTGGTCGTCGCCGCGAGCTGCTGCCAGGTCGATGCGCCGTCGAACTGCTGCAGCAGGCACTGGTCGAAATAGGTGTACTGATCGCCGGCGCCACAGCCGAAGCTCACCCGGTCGGCCGCGGCCGCCGACAAGACGATGCGGTTGGGCTGGCGCATGCCGGAGCTCAGGAACACACCGCTGTGGCAGGCCGACACAACGACGACCGTCGGGCGCGCGCCGCAGCCGGCATCGAGCGCATTGTCGAGCGTCGCCGGGCTCACCGTGCCGCGCGCCTGCTTCAGCACGAAGCCGCTTTCGTCGCCGTGGCTGGTGATGAAGGCGAGGCAGGCCTCGCCACCGGCCGTGCGCAAGGCGCTCGACACGTTCGCCGCCGTAGCGACCGGCAGCGACGGATTGGCGCCCGGATCGGAGGTGAGCGCGCGGATGTTCCGCACGCCGCGCGCCATCAGCTTGGCGCGCATCGCCTCTACGCCGTTGTCGAAAGCCGGGCTGTCGTTGTCGCCGGCGATCAGCACCACGCGCCAGCGATCGGCCGGCACCGCGCCGTCGGCGAGCATCGCCATCGGCTGAGACGTCCGCGCTGTCGGTGGTGCCGTGGCCGCCTGCTCAGGCGTGCAGGCGGCTGCGAGAAGAAGACCGACCAGAAGCGCTTTCAGGCGCACGGACATCTGACACCCGTCGAAAAGGTCACTGCGGCTTGGCGCCCACCGCACGCAGGGCCATGTCGGCATAGAGCTTGGCCATCTGCTCCTCGCTGAAGGCGCCGCCGGGACCGTACCACATCGAGACGTGCGTGCACTGATCGAGCATTGCCATGGCCATCGCCTTGAGGTCGCGCCGGCCGTCGATCTGCGGCGGGTCGAACACGCCCCGATCGACACCCTCGCGCAGGATGGTCACCAGAATGTCGCGAATGGCGCGCCTGCTGCGGCGGATGTCGGCAACGCGCTCGGCGCCCAGCCAGCTGATCTCGCGGTTGGCGACCAGCGCCTCGACCCTGAGCCGGCAATGGCGGACGACATAGACCCGCACGAAGGCAGCGAGCTTGGCGCGCGGATCGTCGCCCGCCCCCGCCACCGCCTGCTGGCAAATGCGCTCGAGCTCGCCCTGGGTCGAGGCGATGATGTCGTGCAGCAGCTCGTCCTTGGACTTGAAGTGGTTGTAGAGCGCGCCCTGGGTCAGGCCGCAGGCCTTCATGATGTCGCGCACCGTCACCACCGGATAGCCGCGCTCGGCGAACTGGGTGAAGGCGGCGGCGCGGATCGCCTCGACCGGCGGCCGCGGATCGCGCTCGGCAGCGACGGTGGCGGGCGGCTCGACGACGCGCACGGGCTTGCTGCGCTTGCTCATCATGCGCCTCCCGCCATGCCGTCGACGATCTGCCAGGCGAGGTCGGCGGCCGGCCGCACCAGCTTGCCCGACTCCGCCGCGCGGACGTTGGAGGCGGTCCCGTCGAGCGCGCGGGCGTAGACGCCCTGGCGGATGCACGACACGCGGAAGAGGTTGTAGGCCATATAGAATTCCCAGAGCGCCGGATCGGGCAGCGGACGCTTCGCCAGCTCGCAATAATAGGCCACCATGTCCCGCTCGGTGGGCAGGCCAAGGGCCGCAAGGTCATGCCCCTTGAGCCCGCCCCAGTCCTTGGGCGTGCGCCACAGCATGCAGAGATAGGAGAGCTCGGCCAGCGGATCGCCAAGCGTCGAGATCTCCCAGTCGATGATGCCCAGCACCCTGGGCTCGGTCGGATGGAAGATCATGTTGTCCAGGCGATAGTCGCCATGGACCAGCACGGTCTTGTCGTCAGCCGGCAGATGCGCCGGCAGCCAGTCGAGCAGCCGGTCCATCGACTCGATCTTCTCCGTCTCGGAGGCCTTGTATTGCTTGCCCCAGCGCGAGATCTGGCGCGCCACGTAGCTGCCCGGCCGGCCGAAGTCGGTCAGGCCCAGGGCGACGTAGTCGACGGCATGCAGCCGGGCCAGGGTCTCGAACTTGGCGCGATGGATGGCGAGCCGGCTTTCCTTGGGCAACTCCGGCAAAAGCGGATCCCACAGCACCCGGCCGTCGCAATATTCCATCACGTAGAAGGCGGTACCGACCACGCTGTCGTCCTCGCACAGGGCATAGGCCTTGGGCGTCGGCACGTCGGTCTTGTTGAGGGCGGAGATCACCCGGAACTCGCGGTCCACGGCATGGGCGGACGGCAGGAGCTTGCCAGGCGGTTTGCGCCGCAATACGTAGCGCCGGCCCGCACCGTCGGTCAGCCGGTAAGTCGGGTTGGACTGGCCGCCCTTGAATTGCTCGGCTTTCACGGGCGGCACGAAGCCCTCGACATGGGTCGCCATGAACCGGGCGAGCGACCGCTCGTCGAAACGGTGCTTCTCCTGCACCTCCATCGTGCCGACGTACTCTGCCCCTTTTCGCGCCAACCGAAGCCCCTGAACGATCATTTACTTTGGCCGGAGTTTGCTCGCCCCTCCCAGCGCATGCAACATCGACCATTGGCGGCCTTGTTGGCTGATCCGGGGGCGACCCATGCCCCCGGGTCACCAACCGAGCCGACGTCGTACCGGCTTCCCTGACGGCTGCGTCAGAACAATGATGCGCCACTGTTCGCGTTGTTCGACGTGATGATCGCACGACGCCTGATTTGCCTGCGCTCTTTGTCGCGCCCATCGCGGGCTGCCGCTCGTTGGGCACGCCGGCCACGCATTTGCGCCGCCTCTTTGCCTTGTAACACGCGGTCCCGGCGGTACGTCGATTGCGCTGCGTATGAAATGGCGCTTGGGCAACGCGGCGGAATTGTGTTTATTTAGCGCTTGTAACCGGCCTTGGGTTGGGCCCAACAACACGTCGTTTTTTTGGAAGAGTGCTGGGGAGGCATCGTTGACTCGATTCCTGAGCAAGGACCTACTGTCCGGGCTGATGTTCATCGCCTTCGGCATAGTGGCCCTGTACTTCGGCCAGAAGCTGGCGCTGGGAACACCGGTCCGCATGGGGCCGGGCTACGTGCCGCGCATGCTTTCCTTCATCCTGCTGAGCCTCGGCGGCATCATCGTGCTGGCGACGCTCTATCGCACCGCCGACCGGGCAGAGAAGGAACGCTACTGGATCCCGGTGGCCGGCCTTTCGGTCGCCGTCTTCGCCTTCTCGCTCATCCCCTGGGGCCAGAACTTCATCGCCAACAGCATCCTGGGACCCGCCAACCAGCAGGCCTTCAAGACCATGACCGTCCCGTTCATGGTTTCGGCCATCCTGGTGATCGACGTCGTCATCCTGATGATCCTGGTGTCGATCTTCGGCCGGCCGGGCGCGGATGCCGACGATCCGGTGGAGGCGCCGAAGTGGAAGCCGATCACCATGGTGACGATCGGCATCGTGCTGTTCGCCCTGCTGTTCGAGCGTGCCGGCCTCCTGCCGTCGCTGGTGGTGCTGGTCCTGATCGCCTCGCTGGGCGGCGAGGAATTCAAGCTCACTGAGGTCATCGGCAACATGGTGGTGCTGGCGATCCTCTGCACCGTGGTCTTCAAGGTCGGACTCGGAATGAACATCTACATCGTGCGCGGGATCTGGTGACATGGACCTTCTTGCCAATCTCGCACTCGGCCTGAGCGTCGCCGTCTCCTTCCAGAACCTGATGTATGCGCTGCTGGGCTGCATGCTCGGCACGCTGATCGGCGTGCTGCCCGGCATCGGCCCGGTGGCGACTATCGCCATGCTGCTGCCTATCACCTTCCATCTGCCGCCGACCGCCTCGCTGATCATGCTGGCCGGCATCTACTACGGCGCCTCCTACGGCGGCTCGACGACCTCGATCCTGGTCAACCTGCCGGGCGAATCGGCGTCGGTCGTGACCTGTCTCGACGGCTACCAGATGGCGCGCAAGGGCCGCGCCGGCGCGGCGCTGTCGATCTCGGCCGTGGGCTCGTTCTTCGCCGGCACCGTCGGTACGCTGATCATTGTGCTGTTTGCCGAACCTTTGACGCGCATGGCCCAGAAATTCGGGCCGGCCGACTACTGCTCGCTGATGGCGCTCGGCCTCGTGGCTGCCGTCGTGTTGGCCAGCGGCTCGGTCATCAAGGCGATCGCCATGGTGTTCCTCGGCCTGCTGTTCGGCCTGATCGGCACCGACGTCAACACCGGCGCCCAGCGCTTCACCTTCGACATTCCCGAGCTTTCGGACGGCATCGACTTCGCGCCCATCGCCATGGGCCTGTTCGGCATTGCCGAGATCGTGGTCAACCTTGAACGACACTTGGCGCGCAGCGGCGGCACGATCAAGGTGGGCTCGCTATGGCCGACGCGCGAGGAGATGCGACAGGCTTGGCCGGCCGTGCTGCGCGGTACGCTGCTCGGCTCGGCCCTCGGCGTGCTGCCGGGTGGCGGCCCGACCCTCGGTGCCTTCTCGTCCTACACGCTCGAGAAGAAGATCTCGCGCACGCCCGAGCGCTTCGGCAAAGGCGCGGTCGAAGGCGTGGCGGCGCCGGAATCGGCCAACAACGCCGCGGCGCAGACCTCGTTCATCCCCATGCTGACCCTGGGCATCCCGTCCAACGCGGTGATGGCGCTGATGGTCGGCGCCATGATCATCCAGGGCATCCAGCCCGGCCCCGAGGTCATGACCAAGAAGCCGGATCTCTTCTGGGGCATGATCGCCTCGATGTGGATCGGCAACCTGATGCTGGTCGTCATCAACCTGCCGATGATCGGCATGTGGGTGAAGCTGCTGACGGTGCCCTACCGCTTCCTCGCCCCGGCCATCCTGCTGTTCTGCTGCATTGGCGCCTACAGCCTGCAGAACAGTACGTTCCATGTGCTGATGGTCGCGATCTTTGGCGTGCTGGGCTACGTCTTCGTCCGGCTGGGCTGCGAGGGCGCACCGTTCCTGCTGGGCTTGGTGCTGGGTCCGCAGATGGAGGAGTACTTCCGGCGCGCCATGCTGCTATCGCGTGGCGATCCGATGGTGTTCATCGAGCGGCCGATCAGCCTCGGCCTCTTGATCACCACTGCGCTCCTGCTCATCCTGATGGCCCTGCCCAGTATCAAGAAGGCACGCCAGGAGGCCTTCCAGGAAGAGGGCTGACGGTCTTCCGTCATCCCGAGCGAAGCCGCCCGGCGGGCGGCGTAGTCAAGGGACCTTTTCGGTTGTTGCCGCAACAAGAATAGGTCCCTCCACTACGCCTCGCGTAGCCTGTCCCGAGCGAAGTCGAGGGGCTCGGCTCCGGTCGGGATGACGGTATTTTCAAAGGAGTGTGCTCCATGTCCGACCTGCCCAAGCGCGTGGCGATCTCCGAGGAGGGCCCTCGCGAGGGCTTCCAGTCGGAGAAGAAGATGATCCCGGTGGCCGACAAGGTGCGCCTCATCGAGGCGCTGGCGGACACCGGGCTCGGCCACATTGCCTGCGTCTCCTACGTGAATCCCAAGCGCGTGCCGACCATGGCCGATGCCGAGGAGGTCGCGTCGAAGATCCGGCAGAAGCCCGGCATCGAGTACGCCGCCCTGTGGCTGAACCAGCAGGGCCTCGAGCGCGCCCTGCGCGGGCCCTTGCACGTCGATGGCGGCGTGCGCGTCACCGCCTCCGACACCTTCTCGCGCAAGAACATCGGCAAGTCGGTGGCGGACGCCATGGTCGAGCAGCGCATGTCGCTGAAGACCTTCAAGGACCGCGGCATGCCGGTCGAATGGGGCATCATCCTCGGCGCCTTCGGCTGCAACTACGAGGGTGAGCTGTCGACCGAGCTGATCCTGCAACGCGTCCAGTTGGCCCTCGATGAAGCCGAGCTGGCGGGCTTCAAGCTCAAGGGCATCAAGCTCACCGACGCCATGGGCTGGGCGACGCCGCGTTCGGTCGAGCGGCTGATCGGCGCCATCCGCAACAAGTGGCCCGAACTCGAGATCGGGCTGCACCTGCACGATACCCGCGGCACTGGCCAGGCGGCTGCCTATGCCGGGCTGCGCCTGGGCGTCACCAAATTCGACGCCTCGATCGCGGGCCTGGGCGGCTGCCCGTTCGCCGCGACCGACGGCGCCGCCGGCAACATCTGCACCGAGGACTTCGCCTTCATGTGCGAGGAGATGGGCGTGGAGACCGGGCTCGACATCGACCGGCTGATCGAGGTCGCCAAGCTCGCCGAAGAGGTCGTGGGCCGGCCCCTGCCCGGCCATGTCATGCGTGGCGGCACCTTGACCGCCGCCAAGCAGAGGGCGAACGCATGAACGCCGAGACCTTCATCCCCGATTCGACCTACGTCGACGTTCCTTCCATCCCCTGGAAGCCGACGCGCTTTACCGGCGTCGAGGCCAAGACCCTGATGGAGAATCCGGCGACCGGCATGTCGACCGTGCTGATGCGCTGGGCGCCGGGCGCCCGGCTTCCGCAGCACGAACATGTTGCCATCGAACAGACCTTCGTCCTCGAAGGCTCGTTCGCCGATCACATGGGCGTCTGTCGTGCCGGCAACTATGTCTGGCGCCGCTCCGGCAGCCGTCACGACGCCTGGACCGACGAAGGCTGCCTGATGTTGGCCTTCTTCCTGAAACCCAACACCTTCTTCGATTGAACGCCGGCCGGGCACGTTCCGTACGGAGACGCTGCGTCGCTGCGGGCGCCATCGTGATGGCTTTTGCATCCGGTCCCGCGGCCGGCCAGTCCGTGCCGCCGGAAATGGCGTGGACCGCCTACGACAGCGGCTCGTCCGGCTTCAACGTCGCCGTCGCCATCGGCCAGCAGTTCAAGAAGGCCTACGGCTCCGACGTGCGCATCCTGCCGTCCGGCAACGACACCGGGCGCCTGTCGCCGGTAAAGGCCAATCGCGCCGTCATCTCGCAGATGGGCATCGGCACCTACTTCGCGCAGGAGGGCGCGTTCGAGTTCGGCGCCAAGGCCTGGGGTCCGCAGCCGGTGCGGCTGATCATGGCGGCCACCGGCTGCAATGGGCTGGGCATCGCTGTCGCCGGCGACATCGGCGTCAAGGAGATCAAGGACATCAAGGGCAAACGCCTGGGGGTGGTCGTGGGATCGCCCGCGCTGACACAGGGTGCGCTGGCGCTGATCGCCTTTGGCGGCCTCGCCGAGCAGGACGTCACGCCCGTGCAGTTCGCCTCCAACAACGCCATGTGGAAAGGCTTCATCAACAACGAGGTCGACGTCGCCCTGACCTCGACGCTGTCCGGCCAATCCAACGAGGCCGCCTCCTCGCCGCGCGGCGTCGTATGGCCCGCCCTGCCAGCCAACGACAAGGAGGGCTGGGCTCGCATCCACAAGAAGGCGCCCTACTTCGTGCCGCACAAGGCGACCTGCGGCGCGGGCGGACTGTCCGCACAATCACCCGTGGCCATGTCGAACTACGCCTACCCGATATTCATGACCTACGCCGACCGCCCGGCCGACATGATCTACGCCGTCACCAAGGCGATGATCGACACCTACAGTGCCTATCGGGACGGCGCGCCCGGCGCCGAAGGCATGGAGCTGTCACTACAGAACCTCCAGTGGGTCATCCCCTATCACGAGGGCACCGTCCGTGCCTTCAAGGAGAAGGGCGTATGGACGGATGTCGCCCAGAAGCACAATGAGGGGCTGATCAGGCGCCAGCAGGTCCTGCTCGACGCCTGGAAGGCCTTCAACATCAGCGGCCCGTCCGACGACAAGGCCTTCGGCGGGGGCTGCTGAAGGCCCGCGCCGCCGCACTGCAAAAGGCCGGGATGGATCCGGTCTTCGAATAGGCCGGTACTGTTCCTACAGTGCTGCCGGCTCTGATATTGGTTCGGCAAAGGCGCGTTCGCGCGGCCTGACGAAACTGGGAGGCAAGCGTTCCATGGCTGGGGTTCTTGAAGGGATTCGCGTTCTCGATTTCGGCCGGTACATCGCTGGGCCGTTCTGCGGCACTATGCTGGGCGACCTCGGCGCGGAGGTGATCCGCATCGAGAAGCTCGACGGCAGCGAGGATCGCTGGGTGACGCCGGTCGCCGAAGGCGGCGAAGGCGCCATGTTCCTCCAGATGGGGCGCAACAAGCTCGGTCTCACGCTCAATCCCATGAAGCCAGCCGGCCAGGAAATCGTGCGGAAGCTGGTGGCGGTGTCCGACGTGGTCATCGCCAACCTGCCCTACGAGGACCTCAAGCGCATGGGCATCGACTACGAGACCATCTCGGCGATCAACCCGCGCATCATCCTCGCCACCAACTCGACCTTCGGCTCGGAGGGCCCCTACGCCACGCGCGTCGGCTTCGACACGATCGGCCAGGCCATGTCCGGCGCCATGCACCTGTCGGGCGATGGAAAAGTGCCGACACGCGCCAATGCGCCGTTCGTCGATTTCGGCTCGGCCCTGCTCAGCACCGTCGGCGTCCTGGCGGCCCTGATGGACCGCGCCAAGAGCGGCAAGGGCCAGAAGGTCGAGACGGCGCTGCTGCGCACCGCCATCAACATCACCAACAGCCATCTGATCGAGCAAGCGGCGCTGCAGCTCAACCGCATCGCCACGCTCAACCGCGGTTTCACCGCCGGTCCTTCGGACAGCTACAAGTGCAAGGACGGCTGGATCTACGCCATGACCATCGGCCAGCCGCTGTTCGTGCGCTGGTGCAAGCTGATGGGCGACGAGGGCCTGGCCAAGGACCCGCGCTTCAAGGACGACCTGGCGCGCGGCGACAATGGCGAGGCGCTGTCGGCGATCATGCAGAAATGGTGCGACACACGGACCGTCACGGAGGCGCTGACCGAGCTCGAGGCCAACCGCATCCCCGCCGGCCCCGTCTACGCGCCGCAGCAGACGCTCGACGACCCGCATGTGAAAGCGGCCGAGTTCTTCCATCACATGGACTACCCCGGCATGGCCAAGCCGGCGCCCGTGCTTCAGGAGCCGGTGAAGCTCTCGCGCACGCCGCTCACCATCCGCAGTCGCGCGCCCAAGCTCGGCGAGCATACCGACCAGATCCTGCGGGAACTGGGCTACGAGGCCGCTGCGATCGAGAAGCTGCGGGCCGACCGCGTCGTCTAGCCGATCGCCCTCGTCTTCATTTCCCCCATAGCAAGGGGGTGATCCAAACGCTCTCTGCAGCGTATGATCGACGAGGGGATACCATCATGTTCCGTCTTGTCGCCGCCCTGTGCCTGGCGATCGCCGGTGGCGTTGCGGCAGCCGGCGCCCAGGACCAGCCTTATGGCCCGACCCTGACCTTCGCCGTTTATCGCAACGGCGAGCCGATCGGGCGGCACACATTGGCCTTCCAGCACAACGGCTCCGACCTGACGGTATCGACCACGATCGACTTCGGCGTGAAGGTCATGGGCATCACCGCCTACCGCTATACCCACCGCGGCCAGGAAAACTGGACCGGCGATGCCTTCCAATCGGCCTTCACCCAGACCGACGACAACGGCACGAAGTACACGGTGCGCGCCCAGCGGACCGCCAATGGCATCGATGTCCAGCGCCCGTCAGGCCGCGAGGTCATGCCGCCGGGCACGCTGCCGACATCACACTGGAACGTACGTCAGATCGGCCAGACCACGCTGTTCAACACCCAGAACGGCTCACAGATGCATTTCCACGTCACGCCGCTCGGGCGGGAAAAGGTGAAGACCGCCACCGGCTGGGTCGACGCCAACCACTACCGCTACTCCGGCGACGTCAACAAGGACCAGTGGTTCGACGACAGCGGCCGCTGGGTCAAAACCGTTTTCAAGGCTTCCGACGGATCGACGATCGAGTACATTTTGCAGGAATGACTCCTGCCGATCGCTTCGCCCGACTACCCGACCTGCTCGCGGACGACACAGATCTCCAGCGCCGCGGGCGTTGGGTGACAGTCGATTGCCGCGTCGATGTCGGCGAGCAGCCGTTCTTCCTGGGTCTTGAGAACGGCGCATTGGCCGCCTTCGAACGCGGCACGAGGCTGATGCGCTCCTCGGCCTTCACCATACGCGCCGACAAGGAAGCCTGGACGCAGCATTGGCAGGTAGAGCCACCCCCCGGTTGGCATGACCTGTTCGCCCTGACCAAGCGGGGCGTCGCCTCGATGGAAGGCGACTTCCGGCCGCTGCTGCAGAACCTGCAGTTCTTCAAGGACCTGCTGGCCCTGCCGCGCCGCTTGTCGTCGGAAGGCTGACCATGGCGCCGCAGCTCGACCCCATGGTTGGCCGCTACCTGCGGCTCAAGATCGACGGCGTCGATCACCGCATCTATTTCGAGGAGGCCGGCCCCAAGGGCGGGGGCGGCATCCCGCTGGTCTGCCTGCACACGGCGGGAGCCGACAACCGCCAGTACCGCCACCTGCTCGCCGATCCCGAGATCACGTCGCGCTTCCGCGTGCTCGCCTTCGACATGCCGTGGCATGGCAAGTCGACGCCGCCCGACGGATGGGAGAAGACCGAGTATCGGCTGACGACGACGTCCTATACGGCCGCCATCCGCGCCTTCTGCGCGGCCATGGAGCTCGACCGGCCCGTGGTCATGGGTTGCTCGATCGGCGGGCGCATCGTGCTCAATCTTGCGATCGCCCACGCCACGGAGTTCCGCGCCCTGATCGCGCTCGAGGCCGCCGACTTCCAGCAGCCCTGGTACGACACCGCGTGGCTACACCGGCCGGATGTCCATGGCGGCGAAGTCTGCGCGGCGCTTGTCTCCGGCCTGATCGCGCCGCAAAGCCCACCCGTCAGCCGCCACGAGACGCTGTGGATGTACATGCAGGGTGGACCCGGCGTGTTCAAAGGCGACCTCTACTTCTATCGCGTCGACGGCGACCTGCGCGAGAAGGTGAAGACGATCGACACCAAGGTCTGCCCGCTCTACCTGCTGACCGGCGAGTACGACTTCTCCTGCACGTCGGAGGACACGCTGCGCACGGCGGCGCAGATCCCGGGCGTCGAGGTGCAGATCATGAAGCATGTCGGCCACTTCCCGATGAGCGAGCATCCGGCGAAGTTCCGCGAATACATCCTGCCGGTGCTGGCGAAGATCTCCGCTCTGTCGTCCTGAGCGTAGCGAAGGACCTCATCGCCGCTTGCAACCGGCATGAGATCCTTCGCTACGCTCAGGATGACAATAGGCGGGCCTCCAGGCCCGCGGTCCGTTACAGCACCTGGAACACGTCGTAGACCGGGCCGGCCGGATCGCGGCGGCCGGTGGCGACGGAGACGATACGGTTGAGGAATCGGTACTTCTCCGAAGACGTCTCGAACCACGGCGTAGTGCGGAAATAGTACTGACTGGGATCGACCTTCTCGCCCTTGTTGAGCTGCTCGATCACCCAGGCCGGCCCGTGCCGCATGCCGCGATAGCTCATGTAGACGAGATGATCGTCGTCGGTCTTGAGGGTGATGCGGACATCGAGCTGCAGGATGCCGTCGCGCCTGAGCAGCAGCCAGTCGCCGCCCGGCGACGGCAGGACCGTGCCGCGCAGTTCCTCGCCCTCGAAGGTGCCGCCGGTCACGGTGCCGATGCGGCGGCGCCCGTACGGCGTCTCGCCGATGTCGGTCATGTTGGGATCGACCGTCAGGCTCAGCGTGAACAGATGGGAAGTGCGCAGTGTCGGTTCAGTCATGGTCGTCGCCTCAAATCCTCGCGGTGCGGCCGGCCCAGTAGGGCTCGCGCAGTTCGCGTTTCATGATCTTGCCGATGGTGCTGCGCGGCAGCGAATCGCGGAATTCCACCGCGACCAGGCGTTGGGTCTTGCTGAGCTGGCCGTTGGCCCAGTCGCGGATCTCGTCCTCCGACACCCCCGCGCCGGCCCGGCGCACGCAGAGCGCCATCGGCGATTCGCCCCACTGCTCACTCGGGATGCCGATCACCGCCACGTCGATCACGTCGGGATGCCTGAGCATCATCACCTCGATGTCGGCGGCATAGACGTTGAAGCCGCCGGAGATGATCATGTCCTTCTTGCGATCGAGCAGGACGATGAAGCCGTCCTCGTCGATGCGGCCCATGTCGCCCGATTTGAAGAAGAGCTGGCCCCTGTCATCGTGCCAGAACAGGTCGCGCGTCTTGTCCGGCTGCTTGTAGTAGCCCTTCATCATCAGCTGGGCACGGCCGGCGAGCTCGCCCACCTCGCCCTGCGGCAGGACCTTGCCCTGCTCGTCGAGCACGACGATCTCGCTGCCCAGGCCCGGCTGGCCCACGGTGTGCAGCTTGTCGGGGTGGAGGTCGGCGACCAGGGTGCAGCTCGCCCCGCCCTCGGTTAGGCCGTAGATCTCGACCAGGTGGCCCGGCCAGCGCTTCAGGCAGTCGGCCTTGATATGGGCGCGCAGCGGAGCGCTGGTCGAGAGCTTGGCCTTGAAGGCGCTGAGGTCATACTTGTCGAAGTCGGGGTGCGCCAGGATGCGCTGATACTGGACCGGCACCAGCATCGCGTGGGTCACGCGCTCGCGTTGGGCAGTCTCCAGGAACTTCACGACGTCGGACCGCGGCATCAGGATCGTCGTGCCGCCAAGCCCGACCGTCGCCAGCACGGCAACCAGCGTGGTGTTGGAGTAAAGCGGCGTCGAGGCGAGCGATACGCTGTCCGGCCCGTATTCGAAGGCCGTGAACCTCACGGCCAGCATGTCGCGCATGATGTGGCTGTGCAGGATGCCCTTGGGCAGGCCGGTCGTGCCCGAGCTGTAGATGATGTTGAAGTCGTCGAGCTGGCTGATCGGCACCTCGAACGGCGCATCGCTCGCCCGCTCCCGCCATTCCTCGAAGTCGCGCCAGCCCGCGCGCCTGAAATCGTAGGCGATACGGCCGCCATCGATCAGCTTGCCGAGGCGATCCTCATACGGCTCGACCAAGTCGCGATACTGCTGCGACAGGAACAGCACCTTGGCATCACAGTCGTCGAGCATCTTCTCGAGCGCATCGGCCGCCGCCATGGTCGACAGCGGCACCACGCAGGCGCCGACGCGCAGGCCGCCCATGAAGGTTTCCAGGTACTCGATCGAGTTGGCGGCGAGGATCGCGATCTTGTCGCCCCGGCCGATGCCCATGCCGGCGAGCGTGCGGGCGATGCGGTTGATGCGCCGGTCGAAGTCGCGCCAGGCGCGCGCCTTGTCCTCGCACATCACGGCCCGCTTGTCGGGCCACGCCGCGGCGTTGCGGGCAATGCGGATCGGGATCGAGACGAACTCGGGAAAGTCGTCGAGCGTCGGCTGCGGCACCAGCGCGGTGTCGGGGCTCATCGCCAACCTATTTCTTGGGCTCGACCTTCTCGACCGGTCCGCCCGCCTTCTTCCAGGCGCCGAAGCCACCCTCGATGTGGGCGACCGGCGTCAGGCCCATGTCCTGCGCCGTCTTGGTCGCTAGGGCCGAGCGCCAGGCGCCGGCACAGAAGAAGATGAACTTGTTGCCGGTCTGGAAATAATCCTTGGCGTAGGGGCTCTCGGGATCGATCCACATCTCGAGCATGCCGCGCGTCACGTTGATCGCGCCGGGGATCGTGCCGTCGCGCCACAGCTCGCGCGGATCGCGGATGTCGATGAAGGTGACACCGGGCTGACCATGCAGCTTCATCACGTCGGCAAGCGGCATGGTTTCGATCTGACTGTCGGCTTCAGCGACCATCTGCTTGACGGTCTTCTTGATGTTGAGCGGCATCGAACGTCCTCCGATGCCTATTTGTACTGACAGACCGCGACCGGCGAAAGACGTCACAGGCGACCGATTTCGAAATCCTCGCACGAGAAGCCGAACTGCGAGAGACCCTCCTCGAGATGATCGGACAGCAGCGGCTCGCCCAGCAGATAGGCGGCAGTGCGGTTGTTGTGTTGCCGCTGCGCCTCGTCGCGCAGGTCGTCCCAGTCCTCCATCGTGCCGTCGCCGCGACCCAGCCACAGCAGTGCCACAAGGTCGGCCTGCTCCTCCTCGCTCAGTGCGTTGATGAACGCCACGAGTTCTTTCTGCGTCAGGTCGTCGGCATGCGCCTCGAGCACCGACGCCGTCCCGTCATCGGCGGCATTGGAACCCGAATCTGGATCGGTCACCACGTCCTGGGCGTCGAATTCGCGCGCCTTGACGATGATGAAGCAGACGCTCTCGGATGAAATGGTCAGCGTTGGATCAGCCATCGCACACCCTCCCTTGATGGGATCGACGTGCCAACGCGCGACCGCCCGGTTTCGTTCGCGGGCCGGTCTGTGACCTTTCTATTTCACCTTCTCGGGAACCGTCTCGACCTCGGCCAGCCAGATGTCCGGGCTGCCGTCGGACGGGGCGCGCCAGTCGCCGCGCGGCGACAGAGAGCCGCCGGACGAGATCTTGGGGCCGTTGGGCAGGGCCGAGCGCTTGAACTGGTTGGTGAAGAAGCGCCGCAGGAACAGTTTCAGCCAGTGCCGGATCTCGCCGAGCTCGTAGGCCCGGCGCGTGCCTGCCGGCAGGTTGGCGGGCCAGGCGCCCTTGTCGATGTCATGCCAGGCATTCCAAGCCATGAACGCGATCTTGGACGGCCGGAAGCCGAGCCGGGTCAGGTAGAAGAGATTGAAGTCCTGCAGTGCGTAGGGACCGACCGACTGCTCGGTCGACTGGATGGCGCCTCCCGCACCGGCCGGGATCAGCTCGGGCGAGATCTCGGTGTCGAGGATGTCGTGCAGGATCTCGGCCGTGTCCTTGCCGACGTCGCCCGATGCCGCGACGAAGCGGATCAGGTGCTGGATCAGCGTCTTGGAGACCGAGCCGTTGGGATTGTAGTGCGACATGTGATCGCCGACGCCGTAGGTGCACCAGCCCAGCCCCAGCTCGGAGAGGTCGCCGGTGCCGACCACCATGCCGCCCTGCTGGTTGGCGAGACGGAACAGGTAATCGGTGCGCAGTCCCGCCTGCACGTTCTCGAAGGTGACGTCGTAGACCTTCTTGCCCTGGGCGAAGGGATGGCCGATGTCGGCCAGCATCTGCTGCGCGGCTGGCTTGATGTCGATCTCGGCCGCGGTCACGCCCAGCGCCTCCATCAGCCGCCAGGCGTTCTTGTGCGTCTTGTCCGACGTGCCGAAGCCCGGCAGCGTGTAGGCATAGATGTTCTTGCGCGGCAGCTTGAGCTGGTCCATCGCCCGGCAGGTGACGATCAGCGCCTGCGTCGAATCGAGACCGCCCGACACGCCGATGATCGCCTTCTCCGTACGGCTCGACATCAGGCGCTGGGCCAGGCCCTGGATCTGGATGTTGTAGGCCTCGTAGCAATTGTCGCGCAGCTTGGCCGGATCGGACGGCACGTAGGGGAAGCGCTCGATGGGGCGCTCGAGCGCCACCTTGCCGCGCGGCGCCTCGAGCACGAAGTCGACCTTGCGGAAGCGCTTCACCCTGTCGCCCTCGATCATCGCGCAGTCGGCGAAGCCGTTGTTGCGCAGCCGCTCCTGGCGGATGCGGCCGATATCGACGTCGGCCGTGACGATGGTCGAGTCCTTCTCGAAGCGGCTCGTCTCGGCGAGCTGGTCGCCCAGCTCGTAGATCGCGGCATGGCCGTCCCAGGCGAGGTCGGTCGTCGATTCGCCCGGGCCGGACGCCGAATAAGCATAGGCGGCGATGGCGCGCGCCGACTGGCTGCCGCACAACAGGCGCCGCGCCTCGGCCTTGCCGATGGTGATGTTGCTGGCCGACAGGTTGACCAGCAGCTCGGCGCCGGCGAGAGCCGCGTGGCTCGATGGCGGCACCGGCACCCAGATGTCCTCGCAGATCTCGACATGGAACGTGAGAGGCACGCTGCCGGTCGAGCGGAACAGCATGTCGGTGCCGAACGGCGCCTCGTGGCCGGCGATCCTGATCGTGTTCTCGATGATGTTGGCGCCCGACACGAAGTGGCGCTTTTCGTAGAACTCGCGGTAGTTCGGCAGGTAGGTCTTCGGGACGACGCCCAGGATGGCGCCGCGATGGATGACGATGGCGGTGTTGTACAGGCGGCCGGCGAGGCGCAGCGGGGCGCCGACGATCAGGACGGGAAAGAGCTTGTTCGAGGCTGCGACGACCTTGGCGATCGACGCCTCGACCTCGTCCAGGAGCGCGTCCTGCAGCAGCAGGTCCTCGATGGCGTAGGACGACAGTCCCAGCTCGGGAAAGACCATGACGGCTGTGCGGGCCTTGTCACCTTCGGCGGCCAGCCGCAGCGTCTCGGCGAGGTTGTAGCCGGTGTCGGCGACGCGGGTGCGCGGCACGCAGCAGGCTACGCGCACGAAGTCGTGTGAGTAGAGGGAGAAGAATTCGGACAAGGGATTGTGGTGGGCGATGGTGGGCGCGACAGGGATTGAACCTGTGACCCCTGCCATGTCAAGACAGTGCTCTACCGCTGAGCTACGCGCCCCCAATTTCTCAGGGCATCGCCAAGGTGCGGTCGTCTACATCGCGAAGTCCGGGTTGGCAAGTGTGAGACAATGCCGGGATGCACGCGCAGTGCGTGACGCGCCCCGATCCGCGCGCTATGACGCATGCATGGAGTTTTTGCCGACCGCGTTCGACCACGAGGCCTTGGATTACCGCCCGCCGCGGCGCCAGAGCGCACCGGTCGTGGTGGCCTCGCCGCACAGCGGATCGGTCTACCCAGCCCGCTTCCTCGCCCAGACCGCGGTGCCCCTGGCGGCGTTGCGCCGCGCCGAGGATGCCTTCGTCGACGAGCTGTTTGCGGCGGCACCCGGGCTCGGCGTTCCGTTCCTGGCCGCCCGCTTTCCGCGCTCCTTCGTCGATGCCAACCGAGAGCCCTACGAGCTCGATCCGGGCATGTTCGAGGGGCCCCTGCCACGGCCGCTGAACCATCGCACGACGCGTGTCGCGGCAGGCCTGGGCATGATCCCGCGCGTGGCAGCCAGCGGCGAGGCGATCTATCGCGGCCGCGTGCCGTCCGAGGAGATCGAGCACCGGCTGGAAACCTGCTGGCGGCCTTATCACACGGCGCTTTCGACCCTGGTCGAGCACACGCATCGCCAGTTCGGCACGGCGCTCCTGATCGATGCCCATTCCATGCCGTCCTCGGCCTCAGGCGTCGGCCCGCGCGAACGCGACCATCGCGTCGATATCGTGCTGGGCGACAACCACGGCGAATCCTGCGCCCCCGACCTCGTCGACAGCGCCGAACGCTGGTTCGCCAGCCACGGCCTGAAGGTTCAGCGCAACCAGCCCTACGCCGGCGGCTTCACGACTCAGCGCTACGGCCGGCCCGGCCTCAACCGGCACGCCCTGCAGATCGAAATCAATCGGTCCCTGTACATGGACGAGGGCCGTCACAAGAAGCTCGACAACGCCGTCGCCATCGAGCGGATCATGGCTGGCTTCCTCGAAGAGGTCGCGAGCCAGGCGCTCGCCGTACTGCTGCCCCGGCCGCTGGCTGCTGAGTAGTGGCCGCCGAGTAGCTACCGCCGATCAATCACGCAGCACGCAAAAAAAAGGGCCGTGACAAGCACGGCCCGAGTTTAGGGAGGAAACGCCCAAGACGGGCATACAGCAAACAAAGAGGTCGCCGAGGCGACGTTTGCTGCACCCCAAGAATGGTGCACCTGCGAAGGAAAAGCAAGAGGGAAAAAAGCTCTTAATTTCACAGATTTAGCCAACTTTGTGTTCCGGTTTTTGTGTTGCCTTTCTGCAACGCACAAGAATCACGCGAAGCTGGCTTGCAGTCGATGCAAAGCTCAGAAAGCCAGCTTTTCAGGCAATTCGATAGATTGCTCAAGGACTTGGCAGTAACGGAGGGTGAAGGTGGCGCAAAAGTTCGTGGTGGCGATGATGATGCACGAGACCAATACGTTCTCGCCGCTCCCTACCCCTATCGAGTCCTTTTCCCGCTCCGGCGCCCTGGGCGGTCCGGCCGCCATCAAGGAGTCGGAAGGCACCAACACCTCGCTCGGCGGCTTCATCGAAGTGGCGCGCAAGGCGGGTGCCGAGTTCACCGTGCCGATGGCGGCGTCGGCCCATCCGTCGGGCCTGGTGACCAAGGCCGCCTATGAGCAGATGACGACGGCCATCGTCGACGAAGTGAAGAAGGGCTGCGACGCCGTCCTGCTCGCCCTGCACGGCGCCATGGTCGCCGAGCACTACGACGACGGCGAAGGCGAACTTCTGAACCGCATCCGCAAGATTGCGCCCGATGTGCCGATCGCCGTCGCGCTCGATTTCCACACCCAAATGACCGACGCCATGATCAAGGGCGCCAGCATCATCACCGGTTACCGCACCTATCCCCACATCGACATGGCGGACACCGCGCGTCGGTCGGGACGCACGTTGATGCGCATGCTGGCCGGCGAGGTCGAGCCCAGGATGGTGTGGGGCAACCGGCCGATCATGAGCAGCTCGCTGGTCCACACGCCCTCGCGCGAGCCGATGAAGACGCTGATGGGCATGGCCAACCAGGCCGAGGACTCCGGCCAGGTGCTGAACGCCTCGGTGTTCGGCGGCTTCCCGCAGGCCGACATCCCTCACCTCGCCCTTTCCTCGGTGATCGTCTGCGACAAGCGCACCGCCGAGGGCGAGATCCTGCTGAACAAGATCCTCGATACCGCGTGGGAGAAGCGCGAAGGCTTCCTGTTCCATCCCGAGCCGTTGTCGGTGCAGGTGGCGCGGGCCAAGTCGCTCGACGGCGGCCCGATCGTCATGGCCGATCATGGCGACAACACCGCGTCGGGCGGCACGCAGGACGTCATGAGCGTGATCGAGGAAGCGATGAAGCAGGGCCTGGAAGATGCCTGTGCCGGCCCGATCTGCGATCCCGCCTGTGTCGAGCAGATGATCAAGGCGGGCGTCGGCGCCGAGGTGACGCTCGAGCTCGGCGGCAAGATCGACATGCCGGCCATGGGGCTGAAGGGCAAGCCGCTCAAGGTAACGGGCAAGGTCAAGGCCATCACCGACGGCCAGTTCGTCGTCACCGGACCGATGGCCACCGGCACCACGGCGCGCATGGGCCGGACCGCCGTCCTCGACACCGGCAAGATGCAGATCGTGGTGTCGGAGCGGCGCGCCGAGCCCTACGACCTTGGCGTCTTCACTCATTGCGGCATCGACCCGCGGCGCAAGAAGTATGTCCTGATCAAGTCGCGCCAGCATTTCCGCGCCGGCTTCGAGCCGATCGCCAAGCACATCGTGATGTGCGACGGCGACGGCTGCACGGCGTCGGACCTGAAGCTCTTCAAGTACACCAGGGTCAAGCGGCCGCTCTATCCGTTCGACCTCGACATGCGGCTCGGCCGCAACGAAGCGTAGGAGTTCTTAGAGATGGCTGCTTATGACGTCGTGATCCGCAACGGCCAGGTGGCCGACGGCACGGGCAAGAAACTGTTCGCCGCCGATGTGGCGCTGAAGGGCGATCGCATCGCCGCGGTCGAGGTGCCCGGCACGCTCAAGGGCGACAACGAGATCGACGCCAAGGGCAAGGTCGTGGCGCCGGGCTTCATCGACGTGCATACCCACGACGACACGGCGCTGATCGACAACCCGACCATGGCGATGAAGGCGAGCCAGGGCGTGACCACCGTGGTGTGCGGCAACTGCGGTGCGTCGGCCGCGCCCTACATTCGCGACGACGTCGGCCATTTCCTGTCGCTGATCGTCAGGAACAGGGCGAACATCTCCAGGAGCTTCGGCGAGTTCGCCAGCAAGGTCGACGCCGCCAAGCCTGCCATCAACGGCGCCTTCCTGATCGGGCACTCGACCTTGCGCATGAACTTCATGGGCGACGATCTCGGCCGCACCGCGACCACGGGCGAGATCGCCGGCATGCGCGACCTTCTGGACCAGAGCCTGGAACAGGGCGCCATCGGCATGTCGAGCGGGCTGTTCTATGCCGTGGCCAACGCGGCCTCGACCGACGAGGTCGCCGAGGTGGCCAAGCCACTCGGCAAGTGGGGCGGCGTCTACACCGCCCATATGCGCGACGAGGGCGAGAACATCCTGCCGGCGATGGATGAGACCTTCGAGATCGGCCGGCGGGCCGGCGCCTCGATCATCGTCTCGCACCACAAGTGCTCGGGCCGCACCAACTTCGGGCGCATGAAGGAGACGCTGCCCAAGTTCACCGAGGCGATGAAGCAGCAGCAGATCGCCTTCGACGTCTATCCCTACATCGCAGGCTCGACGATCCTGCGCAGCGACATGCTGGACCGCGCCGACAAGGTGCTGATCACCTGGTCCGACAAGGTGCAGGGTCTGGCGGGTCGCGACCTCAAGGAGATCGCCCAGGAGATGGGCTGCTCCATGCGCGAAGCGGCCGACCGCATCCAGCCGGCCGGCGCCATCTACTTCATGATGGACGAGAAGGACGTGCAGAGCGCCATGGCCCATCCCGGCGCCATGATCGGCTCGGACGGCATCCCCTTCGACGCCCATCCGCATCCGCGCCTGTGGGGCACGTTTCCGCGCGTGCTGGGTCACTATTCGCGCGAGCTGAAGCTCTTCCCAATGGAGGACGCGGTGCGGCGCATGACGTCGTACTCGGCGCAGCGCTTCGGGCTCACCAAGCGCGGCGAAATCAAGCCGGGCTTCTATGCCGATGTCTGCGTGTTCGATCCGGCGACCGTGATCGACACGGCGACCTTCGAGAAGCCGATCTCGCCGGCCAAGGGCATCGACGTCGTGCTGTGCAACGGAGAGATCGTGTGGCGCGACGGCAAGCCCGGCGGCGGCCGCGCCGGCCGCGCGCTCCGGCGCCAGGACCTGCAGGCAGAAGCGAAGGCTTAGCGAGTCCGCTCATGCTCTTCCGTACCGCGCGCTTCCAGCGCGCTCATGAGCGCGCTGGAAGCGCGCGGTCCGGAAGACAAAGACGCTAAGCGGACCTGCATCACCGCTTCGCGGGCGACCAGCCGTAGACCTTCTGCAGCGTGCCGCCCATCAGCGTGGCACGCTCGCTGTCCGTCAGGCGGTCGGTGACGCGGAACGCCTCCACCCCTTCCTTATAGGTCAGGAACGCCACCGCGCGCGTCCAGTCGGTGCCCCACATGCAGCGATCCATGCCGAAGGCGTCGAAGATGCGCCGCAACGGGTCCCAGATGTCCTTGTAGGGGAACGGCTGCTTGGCGAGCGTGCCGGCGCCGCTGATCTTGACCACGACATTGTCGTGCTGCGCCAGCGCCAGCAGCTTGGGCAGGTCAGCCCACGGCTCGGCGGGTTTCGGCGGCTCGAAAGGCTGCAGCATGCCGATGTGATCGACGACGATGCGCGTGTTGGGGTTGCGCGCCGCAAGCGGCCCGAGCTGTTCTACGCGGCCCCAGCTCAGCACATTGACGGGCAGCGCGTGCTGCGCCGCGGCGGCGAGCACGCGATTAACCCCAGGATCGTCGGGCACGACCAGCGGACCCGCCACCATCATGATGCGGATGCCGACCGTGCCCGGCGTCTTCCTCCAGTCGGCAATGGTCTCGGCGACCTTGGGATCGGTCGGATCGACCGGCTTCACCACGGCGAAGCGGCCGGGATGCTTGCTGCGCACCTCCAGCGCATAGCTGGCGTCGTAGTGGTACTGCGTGTAGGGCGAGACCAGGATCGCGCCGTCGACGCCGACGGCGTCCATCGCCGCCACCATCTGATCGCCCGTGACCTCCGACGGGCCATGCAGCACGGCATGCCACGGCCGGCCGGGATGGTTGCGCTCGTAGACATGGACCTGGACGTCGATGGTCGGCATGGCGTTTCCTCTTCTTGCCTTGTCTCAAGCCCCTCCCCCGTCATACGGGGGAGGGTACGGGAGGGGGAGAGCCTCAAAGGCGATCTCTAAAAATCATGATCTGAAAGTGGCTGGCAGCTGCACTGTGGCCTGCCCCCACCCTACCCTCCCCCGTATGACGGGGGAGGAATATGATCGCTAGACGAACTGCACCAGGTTATCCGCACCGATCAGGTGCCGGCCGACCATCTCCGCATGCGGCCACATGCCTTGCAGATGCTGGCTGGCGCTCATGGCGTCGCGGAAGCGGCGCTCGAACGGCGCCTTCTCGGAGATCGCCATGGTGCCGGCGCCGCGATAGCAGGCGATCGATACGTCGGTCGCCTCGTTCATGCCCCAGGTCGTGGCGAGTCGCAGCCGCACGCGCAGGTCGACGTCGAGCGTGCCCTTGGCCGAGGCATCATAGAGCTGGCCCGCCGCCTCGTGCAGGAAGGCGCGCACCGCCGAGAGCCGAGCCTCCAGGATCGCCATCTCGCGTTGGATGGCGTGGTTGTTGATCATCGCCATCGGCGAGGAGCGGCTGTGCCGGCCTTTCACCACGGTGACGTAGGTGTCGAGCAGGCGCCGTGCGATACCGATGGTGACGCTGCAGAAGCCGGTGGCATAGAGCAGCGTCGAGCCGATGGGATAGAGCGGCCCCTTCTCGCGCCGCTCGTCGTCGACATCGCGCGCCGGCGCCTGGGCGTCGGGGATGAACAGATCCTCGACCGAGTAGCTGTCGCTGCCCGTGCCGCGCAGGCCGAGCACATGCCAGTCGTCGATGATCTTGGCCTGGCTGCGCAGGAAGACGAACGAGCGGTCGTCGGGCCGGCCGTAGCGGGTATGCGGCGTGCCGTCGGGATTCTGCACGGCGCTGTGTGCGCCCAACCACTTGGTGTGCCGACCGCCGCTGGCAAAGCTCCAGGTGCCGGTGAGGCGATAACCGCCCTCGACACGGATCGCCTTGCTCTTGTCGTGGCGCGCGCCCCAGGCCAGGCCGGCATAAGGTCCTTCGAACATCGCCGCCGCCGTCTCGTGCGGCATCGAAGCGGCCGACGTCGCCATCGACACGTTCGACTGGTTGACGAACCACGCCGTGCTGGCGTCGGCCCAGGCCAGCGCCTCGCAGGCCCTGGCATAGTCGACGAGAGGCACCTCCTGCCCGCCCATGCTTCTGGGCAGCAGCATGCGCAGCAGGTCCTGGCCCGCCAGCGCGTCGACCACCTCCTGCGTCAGCTCACGACGGCGGTCCATCTCCGGCCCGTCCTTGTCCAGCACCGCCTGCACGGCCCGCGCCCGCTCTTGTGGGCTGGCAAGGACTGGCGAAACTGGATTCTGCATCAAGCGTGTCCTCGTCTCCATGTTGCTCGACTATAGTGGCCTCAGTCGCGACTGTTCAAAAGCCGCCTGCGGAGCGTTCCGACAGGCGTGCTGTCGGGGGAAACACAAGCCATGCAGATCGGGTTCAACCTGCCGAACTCCGGCCCCTTGTCGGCCGTCGCCGACATGACGCGCATCGCCAGCGAAGGCGAGGCCATGGGCTTCGACTATCTCACACTGACCGACCACGTCGTGCTGCCCAACACCAAGGTGCCGGGCTATCCCTATTCCGAATCCGGCCAGTTCTACGAGGACGCGCCGCTCGAACGGCATGAGCAGATCGTCGGCATGACCTGGATCGCGGCCAAGACCTCGCGCATCCGGCTGGTCGCCGCCGTGCTCGTCGTGCCGCATCGTCCGGCTGTGCTCGCCGCCAAGATGCTGGCGACGCTCGACGTGCTGTCGGGCGGGCGCCTGGTGGTCGGCATCGGCGCGGGCTGGCTGAAGACCGAGTTCGACGCCGTGGTGACGACGCCGTTCGAGGAGCGCGGCGCGGTGACCGACGAATACATCGACACCTTCCGCGCGCTGTGGAGCGAGGCCGAGCCGCGCTTCGCCGGCCGCTACACCAAGTTCGACGGTATTGTCTTCGAACCCAAGCCGGTGCAGAAGCCGCTGCCGATCTGGGTCGGCGGCGAGGCCGGGCCTGCCCTGCGCCGCACTGCGCGTGTCGGCGACGCCTGGTATCCGATCGGTTCAAACAATAAGCACCTGCTCGACACGCTGCCGCGGCTCAAGGCCGGCATCGGCCGCCTGCGCAAGGCCGTCGTCGACGCAGGCCGCGAGCCTCAGTCGGTGGGCGTGAGCTTTCGCGTGAAGCGCTACGGCACGGCCGTGCCGCCCAAGGCCACGGACGGCGAGCGGCGGCTGTTCTCAGGCAGCGAGGCCGACATCATCGCCGACTTCCGCGCGCTGGAGGAGATGGGCGTCACGGCGATCGACGTCGATTTCGGCGGACGTTCGGACGCGGCCGCCGTTCTCGCCGAGATGAAGCGGTTCAGGGCCGCGGTGATCGAGAAGATCTGACTTCGGAGCGCGGACCTCCAGGTCCGCTCATGCTCTTCCGGACCGCGAGCCTCCGGCTCGCTCATGCTCATGAGCGCGCTAGAAGCGCGCGGTCCGGAAGACGAAGACCATGAGCGGACCTGGAGGTCCGCGCTCCGGCAAGAACCTACTCAGCCGCCATCGGCTTGGTCGAGAGCTTGGCCAGCTCCTCGGCGATCTGCACCGCGTTCCACGCGGCGCCCTTCAGCAGCTGGTCGCCCGCCACCCACAGCATCAGGCCATTCGGGTTTGAGAGGTCGCGGCGGATGCGGCCGACATGGACGTCGAGATCGCCACTGGCCTCGAGCGGCATCGGGAAGTGGTTGGCGGCGGCATCGTCGACCACCTTCACGCCCGGCGCCTTGGCCAGGATGGCGCGTGCCTCCTCGGGCGACAATGGCTTCTCGAGCTCGAGCGTGATCGCTTCGGAGTGGGCGCGCAGCACGGGCACGCGAATGCAGGTCGGCGCGATCGGAAGCTCCGGCGCATGGAACATCTTGCGCGTCTCTTCGACGACCTTGTTCTCTTCCTCGTTGTAGCCGTTCTCGGCGACCTTGGTGTTGTGCGAGAAGACGTTGAAGGCGATCTGGTGCGGGAACACCGCGCGCTTGATCTCCTTGCCGGCCGAGAAGTCGCGCGCCTGGTCCTCCAGCTCCTGCATGGCCGCGGCGCCTGCGCCGGAGGCCGACTGGTAGGTCGAGACGATGATGCGCTTCACGCCGGCCGCCTGATGGATCGGCCACACGGCGACCGACAGGATGGCGGCGGTGCAGTTGGGGTTGGCGACCACGCCGTTGTGCTTGGCAAGGTCACCGCCGTTCACTTCCGGCACGACCAGCGGCGTATTGGGATCCATGCGGAAGGCCGACGAGTTGTCGACGACGACGCAGCCCGCCGCCCTGGCAGCCGGCACGAACTCGCGGCTGCGCGTGGCGCCGGCCGAGAAGAAGGCGATGTCGCAGCCCTTGAAGGCGTCAGCTTTCAGTTCCTCGACCTTGTACGGCTTGCCTTTGAATTCGAGCGTCTTGCCGACCGAGCGGGCCGAGGCGAGGAGCTTGAGGGAAGCGACCGGGAAGTTCCGTCGCTCGAGGACGCGGAGGATCTCTACTCCAACCGCGCCGGTGGCACCGACGATGGCGATGTTCTGGGGCTTCATGGTGGCGCGGAAAATACAGAAACCGCACTTTCCTGTCATCCTGAGCGAAGCGAAGGATCTCATGCTGCTGGCGATCAGGACACGGTCTCAAGGCCGGCGGCGATGACATCCGCCCCTACGCTCAGGATGACTGAGAATTCTCGTGCTTCTTTATGGCCGGCATCAAGCCCGTGGGGTCTATGAGCTTGCCATGCGCCAGCATGTTGTGGGCATGGGCCAGGTGGTGGAGCGCAAAGGAGGTCTGCATGGCGCTCACCCGGCCCTGGGCGTCCTGGGCGGCGTTGATCGCCTGCTTGGTGAGCTTCAGCGCAAACAGCGGCTTCTGGGCGATGCGCTCGGCCATGGCGAGGCCGAACGCTTCCAGCTCGGCGCGCGGCACGACGTGGTTCACCATGCCCAACCGGTGCGCCTCCTTGGCGCCGATCCAGTCGGCAGTGAACAGGAACTCCTTGGCCTTGCGCACGCCGAGTTCCCAGGGATGGGCGAAGAATTCCGCCCCGCCCACGCCCATCGCCACCGTATGGTCGAGGAACTCGGCGTCCTCAGAGGCGATGATCAGGTCGCAGGGCCAGATCAGCATCAGGCCGCCCGCGATCACCTTGCCCTGCACCAGTGCCATGGTCGGCTTGGGGATGTTGCGCCAGCGCTCGCAGAGGCCCAGGTAGATCTCCTGCTCGCGCGCGTACTGCGCCTCTGCGCCCGGCCTGCCGAAGCCCGACCACGTGCCGACCGTTTCGTGCTTGCGCATGTTGCCGTGGCCGTCGACCTCACGCAGGTCGTGGCCCGAGGAGAAGTGCGGGCCGTTGGCCGACAGAACGATCACCTTCACCGCGTCGTCCTGTGCGGCGCGATCGAAGGCGTCGTTCAGGGCATAGAGGAACGCTGTGTCCTGCGCATTTCTCGTGTCGGCGCGATTGAGAACCATGCGGGCGATGCCGGACGGCAGCGTCTCGTAGAGGATGGCATCGGTCATGGCAGGGCTCCCTTTGCTTCGATCATAGCGCGTCGGTTGAGCCTTGCTTGGGCGCTCCAGGACGCGAAAGCGTGCCGCAGACCGAAAGGCTTCTGGACGGGTCCGACGGCGAGGTGTACGAATGCTACACCATCGTCCCCTTAGCTTCGGCTTGCGATGGCTGAGAGATGCGTGCGCTCCCGCCCAGCGGAGGCAACGCATGAGAGACTGGCTCGTACCGCCCGTCCTTTTCCCGATCTTCCTGGTTTTGTTGATCATCGGCTACGCGATCCTGCGTGTGCCGACCTGACGGCCCTCGTGCGGCCGGAAAGGATTCGCCATGAATATGCCCAAAGACACCAAACCCTTGATCCAGGGCGCCGTGGTCGGCGCCATCGCCTGCGCCGTCCTCGGTTTCACCTGGGGCGGATGGGTGACAGGCGCCACCGCGCGCAAGGATGCAGGCGTTGCTGCGCATAACGCGACAGTGGCAACGCTGGCGCCGTTCTGCGCCGACCGCTTCCGCGCCCAAGGCGACGCGACGGCCAGGATGGCCGAGCTCGCCAAAGCGAGCACCTGGGAGCGCAACAGCGTCCTGGAGAAGAGCGGCTTCGCCTCCTTGCCAGGCAGCAAGACCGGCGATTCCGACATCGCCCGCGCCTGCGTCGAGCTCCTGCTGGCGCCGGCGACGCCCAAGACCTGAAGCTGCTCAGGCGAGCAGCGCCTGGGCCGGCAGGTGCTGCCCTCCAGCCCGAACGCCTCCACCCGGCAGAGGAGGAGGTCATCGTGCCGACTGCCCTGCTTGCCCCCGTCGGTTGTTCCGTACTGGCTGCCGCCCTGCTGCTGACGACGGCCTGCGACGGCTTCCGCGCCGGCCACGTCAGCGCCGGCGGCGCACCCGCCGACACGACGCGCGGCATCGACCAAGCCTACGCCCAGCGCGACGCCTGCCTCGCCCGCAACGCCACCGAACGCGCGCTGGCCGGCGCCTCCGTTCGTGCGCGCGCCCAGACACTGGCGCTCGCCTGCGCGAGCGAGACCGACCGGCTGATCCTCGCCTCGGGGCAGGGCAACGCCGCGATCGCAAGCGCCATCCGTGACGACACCGAATTCCGCGCCCTGGGCGTGGTGCTCAGGACGCCGAACACGAACTGAGGGGTTGCCGCGTGATCAAGGCAGGTTGCGAGCACAGCGACGCCGACAAGCTTCTGGCGGCGCGCAGGGCGCTGCGCGGCAGCGAATGGGACGGCAGCGATCTCGATCATTTCGTGCAGGTGCTTTGCCGCCTCGATGTTGACCGCCACGGCTTTGGCGCACTCGATCTGCTCGCCGTCGAGGATGCGTGGGTCAGTGCGGTGGGAGAAGCGTGGTCGGGCGGCCTGGTGGCGCGGCTGAAGGACGGACGACGCGCCCATGTCGAGGGGCGCACCGGGCGGTCGCACTGGTCGATCGAGGATTCCGACATCGAGGCCGGGCTGCTCGACGCCGGCGAGCAACATCCCGAGCTCGGCCCGCGGCATGCCTGGCAGGGCCATGCCTGGGAGAACGCGATGGCAAGGCGGCTCAACGAGCTTTTGGACAGGATTGCAGAATGACCGACGAACCAATCGAACTCGACCAGCGTCGGGGCCTGGCCGCCCAGCACGCGACCAGCTCGCGTCGCCTGCTCACCCAGGTCGAAGCCAATGAACGCGTCCTGCGGCAGCGCCGCGATCAGCTCGAAGCTCATCTGATCGCCGCACCTGCCGCCAACTGGGCGGAAGCAGCAGAGAAGGCGCGCTATGTCATCGGACTCTATGCCACGAGCCTCGGCGCGGGCGACACCCAACGTCACACGCTTGTCGCGGCCGTGCTGGCGGACTTCGCTCGACTCCGCCTCGAGGAAGAACAAAGGGCTGCGGCCGAGCAGCAGCCCCCCGACGCGCCGTAATATTTGCGGGGCGGAGCCACAAAAGCAAAAGGCCCCGCCGGCTCTCGCCACGGGGCCTTCCCTCCTCTCGCGTCACCGAGTAGGCGCAGGCGGATCAATCGACCTGCTTGAGGTTCTCGGCGGACAGCTTGCCGCTGCGGCCATCGGTGACGAGATCGAACTGGATCTTCTGACCTTCGATCAGGTGGCTGATGCCGGCACGCTCGACGGCACTGATATGCACGAAGGCGTCCTTGCCGCCATCGTCAGGCTGGATGAAGCCGAAGCCCTTGGTCGCGTTAAACCACTTCACTGTTCCCTTGATCATCGAAAAAGCCTTTCAAAGCATGGCCATGCTGGCCTGCCTGGAGAGGCAAGCCGTCGAATTCGCACTATTCTCGGGAGCAAGTCAGAGGCGGGCCCGGCTCAAATCAGGGGCGGCCAAGTCATCAGTCCGTCTATCGACCTTTTCGGTATGGGCGCTTCCCGGCACTTTTACAAGCACCACAGCGAGCGCCTGCGCGCCGAGCCCTGCTGGCTTCGAGCTACCTGTGCCATTGCGCACTCGGCTTTCACTCGAGCGGGAGACGGCTCAACCCGTCTTGGCGTTCGCAGCCGTCTTTTCCAGACGCGCCGCACTTTCCTCGAGCTCCTCCACGTAGCGGCTGAGGCGGCGGCGATCGCCTTCGTCGGTCACGCTGCCTTTCAGACGCCGCGCGCGTCTCGAGAGGTCGCGCATTTCGTCAGCCTGCTTGAGGATGGCCTCCTTGGTGGGAGGCCGCACGACGGGTGCCAACTGGGTCTTTTCGAACATGCCTTCTCCTTTGGTGCAGCGTGCGGCCAGGCGCACACATATTCCGGCGCGCCGGCGAGGCCCGCCGGCGGCGTCGAACGATATCTGGAGGGTTCCTTTCCGGCCTGGCGGCCCGGCAACAGGCGATGAGACTGCCTTGTATCCGTCATAGCAGCCCGGGCCCGTCGTGGCCACCCGCGCACACTCCACTTGAAAGGCCACGTCCTCTCGCCCAAGGATGATCGATGAACAATCCCAAGCATTCCACGGATCTCTCCAATCGGCGCCGGCGTCTCGGCGCCTCCCGCGAGACCATGGCCGCCGGCCTCGGCCTGCCGGTCGACACGGTCAAGGCGATCGAGGACGGCGTGGCATCCGGCGAACAGCACGCTCGGTACGACACCTGGCTCGGCCGCATCGAGAGCTGGTCCGACGACGTCCGGGCACAGCAGTTCCTCACTGCCGGCAAAGGCCGCCGCTTCGACGCGGAGCACCAAGAATAAGGTGGCCTCGCTGCAACGAACCGGGCCGGCAAGCTGTTAGTCGAAAAGGCACAGGAGGCAGATCATGGTAGACCTGCGCGACCGGGTAAGCCGGGTCATCGCCGAGCGGTTCCATGTGTCCAGCGAGCGTATCACCGAGATCGCCACCTTGGATGACGATCTCGGCGCCACGAGCATCGACCGCGTCGAGGTGGTGATGTCGCTCGAGGACGAGTTCAAGATCGACATCTCCGACGACCAGGCATCGCGCCTGCATACGGTGGCCGATGTCCTCGCCTGCGTGATGGAGAGTGTCGCAAAGGGCAGGCCGACCAGCGCCAATCCGCCGGCCTGACCGGCGTATCTGGTTGCCCATTTCGATGGGTGCGCGCCTTGCGGTTCGCCCCGGCGATCCCCAATTCTGAAAGATCGTCGGCAGCGACCCTCTGGGCGTCGGCGGCTGAGAGAGAGGCTCGCCTTACGCTCCCGCCTGCCCGCCGACCAAAGGTGATTCGTGCACCGCCAACTGCGCAGCGTCGATTGGCTTGTCCGTGGGGAACTCGCCCTCCTGCGGGCCCTCGGTCGCGACCGCCGCACCGCCTCGGTCCGCCTGCCGACGATGATCCGGAGCGGACCGGCAGTTGCCGACGGACCCGCGGACACGACTTCCGCCGTTCCCCATCCCATCGGACCGAGCGACTCGCCGACGCGCCGGCTGCCGCCCGGCTGCAGCATCCGGCGTACGTCAGCTGGCGATGTCGAACGTGTCGCCGGGCTCCTGAGTGCCGAGGATCGCCTGGAGATGGAGACGCTGGAAGGGCGCCCCGCTCTCGATGTGTTGCAGGGCTGGGTGGCGGGTGGTTCGCACGTCCTCCGCATCCGCGACGACGCGGCGGCAATCTTCGGCATTGTCCCCTGCTCCGGGTCGCCGACGACATCTCGTGCAGCGACACCCTGGGTGGCGATGATATCGACGCTCGAGCGTGACGACCTCATCAACCTGGTGTGGCTGTCGCGCCTGCAGGTCGATGTCTGGCAGCGGCAGTGGCCAGTGCTGCAAACGGTATGTGACACGCGCAACCGCTTCCACAGCCAGTGGCTCAACTGGTTGGGCTTCGAGCGCCAGGGTCGCGTCGAGCGCTTCGGAGCAGCAGGCCAACCCTTCGATCTTCACGTGCGCCTCGGCAACATGGGGCGGCAGCCGACAGCCGGTGGACTACAATGAAGCGGTCGTCGCGCGCCTCGATGCGTCACCTCGGCGTGCTGCGCGGCGATGGAACGCTGCGATGCCACGACGTTGTGCTGGGCTCTGCCCGTTACGAGATCGACGGCTACTGCACCAGGCCTGGTGAAGTCATAGGCTCCGGCGAGATCTGCATGGCGCCGGCCGAACTTGCCACTGCCGTCGGTCGCCGAGACCTCGAACTGACGACCGAGGACGGCAGGGTCCTGGCGTTACGCTTCTCCGGCAGCCGCTTCGACTCCAGGGCAAGCACTGCACACGCCGACATCCTGGCTGGGCTGCCCGCCGAGGACGAGTGGCGCCGCTGAACGCCCGCGAGCTGTTGCCTTCGATGCCAGACGACTGTGCCCCGCCTGACCACCTGCCGGCCTCCGTACACTTGTCGCGCATGCTGGAGCGGCCCGAAGGGACGCATGTTTCCATCGGCTGGCTGATGAACGAGCTCGGGGACCGATCGTTCGGCGTGACGTTGCTGGTGATGGCGATCATCGCGCTGATGCCCGGCGCCTCTGCCTTCGTTGGCGTGCTGATCGCATGGCCAGCGATCCAGCTCATCCTCGGCCATGACAAGGCCGTACTGCCGCAGTTGCTCGCCCGCCGCGAAATCAGTGTCGATCGCCTGGCCCGCCTCATTGCCCTTGTCGCGCCGCGGCTCGCCTGGGTCGAAAGGCTGATCCGCCCGCGGTCGCCCACCTTGTTCGAGACCACGCGACGAATGACCGGCACCGCGATGCTGTTGCTGGGGCTGACACTGGTGTCGCCGGTGCCGTTCACCCATGTCATGCCCGCGCTGGTGATCATGATGCTGGCGCTTGCCTATCTGGAGGAGGACGGGCTTGCCCTCCTGCTCGCCCTGTTGGCCGCGCTCTGCTCGCTAGGAGTGACGGCGGCTACCTTGTGGGGCGCCGTGGAGACCATCGACCGGATCGATCCGGCGACACATTGATCGCACGGAACTGACGGATAAACGGTCGGGCGGTCGCTATGCTGGCAACGCGGCGGTGATGATGATCTCGATCAGGTCGCCTTCCGGCATCACCGACTGAACGAAAGAGCGGACGGGCCCATGGCCCGCCGGCATCCAGGTCGCCCAGGCTTCGTCGAACGCCGGCTTGTTGTCGTGGTCGGTCACCACGATCTCGGCCTTGACGGTGCGGGTGCGGTCGAGGCCGGCACCCTTCAGGTATTTGTCGATGACCCCCAGCGCGCCGAGCGTCTGGACACGAATATCCTGCGTGCGATCGGGAGAGGTCGCCACCGCCCAGAGAAAGCCGCCGCCCCCGGGCAGGCGATAGGTCGCCACCGACGACTTGGCAGGAAACGTCTTGTTGGGTACGCGGGTGATGTCGTCGGTTTTCACGGTTGCTCCCGATGTTGCAGCCCGACCACGAAGCCGCGGAATGCGCCTGGCCGGCCTTGATATGACCCACGGCAACACCACGTCGGCGCCGTGAGCATCAAGCGATTTCTTTTCCTGTGCTTCGACTTGAAGAAGGGTGAGTGACCCTCGGGCCTAGTACGCGGAGAGGCTGACGCCCGAGCGATCTTTCGCCTGGCCGTAGTTCATCTGCCGATACCAGTCCATATAGGCCGCGTAGGTGATCGGCTCGTAGCGCGGCGGCTGGCCGTCCTCGCGGCAGGTCGGCAGGCATTCCATGCTCACCCCGGCGCCGCAGTCGAAAAAGAACGGGATGGCATAGCGTTCCTTGCCTGAACGATTGGCCACGCGATGCGGCGTCGCCAGGAAGCGGTCGTTGGTCCAGCGGCGCAGCAGGTCGCCGCCATTGACCAGGAAGGCGCCGTCGATCGCCGGCGCATCGACCCAGCGCCCGGTCGGCAGGCGGATCGACAGGCCGGGGATCTTGTTCTGCGCGAGCAGCGTCATGAAGCTGGTGTCGGTGTGCGGCGCCAGGCCGAACTCGTTGTCGGCCGGCGCGTCGTGCTGCGGGTAGTGCGACATGCGCAGCGTGTAGCTCGGCTCGGCGAACAGGGCGTCGAAATGGTCGGCCGGCAGGTCGAGCGCGGTCGCATAGATCGGCAGCAGAGACTTGCCGAGCTTCTCCATGGCCGCCTGATAGGCGACCACGGTTTCGCGAAATCCGGGCAGGTTCGCCGGCCACTTGTTGACATCGCGGCGGCTGAAGAACGCCTCGTTGACGTTGGGCTTGTTGTCACGGTTGATCTGCGAGTGCCGCGTGGTCGAGCCGCGTACCGGCAAATAGCCGACCAGGCTCTCGTCGATCTTGACGGCCAGCTTGGCTTCGAGCGGCTGGGCGTGGAAGCGCGCGGCTTCGGCGAACGCGGCGTCGACCAGCGACTGCGGCACGCCGTGGTTGACGATGAAGTAGAAACCGATCTGCTCGAAGGCGCGACGCAGCTCGGCGCCGAGCTGCTGCAGCGCGCCAGGCTCGCCGGCGAGATAGGCGCCGAGGTCGAGGACCGGGATCTCCTCAGGAGCGTCGGCGCGGACCGGGGGCAGGCTTGGTGCGAGAGACTGCATGGTGCTTTCCTCCTGTTTTCCTAGTGAAAGGCGACGCCGGATCGCAGCCCGAGGCTGATGGCGGCTTCGGCGGTCTTGAGCGCGGCGATCACGGGATTGACGACGGGAACGCGGGCCTCGCGCTGCAGCAGGTCGGTCAGCCCGGGCATGAAGCCCATTCCGAGACAGCCCAGCACGAGCACGTCGGCGCCGTCCGCGACACAGGCTTTTGCCGCCTCGACGATGCCGCCTAAAACCTCATTGCGCCGGCGCGACAGGTCGAGGACCGAGCAGCCGACCATGCGCTCCGAGACGAACAGGTCGCCGACGCCCAGCGAGCGGAAGCGCGCATGCAGGCCCTTGGGGGTGGGCTCGCTCGACAGGACGCCGAAGCGATCGCCGAACTGCGCGGCGATATGCACCGAGCTCGCGCCCGGCCCGACGACCGGGATCTCGATCAGGTCACGCAGCGCCGCCAATCCGGGGTCGCTGAAGCAGCCGATCACGATGGCGTCGTAGTTTGCCGCCCGCCAGCGCGGCAACTCGCGCACGAGCTCCGCCCCCACGACGGCGATGTCGGCCAGGGATTCGACGGCGGGCGGCCCCTCTTCCAGCGGCTCGACCGACACGGTCGTACCCGGCGACACCAGCGCCGACAGCGCGTCGCGCCGGCGGTCGATCTCGGCTTGGCCCAGCGTGCGATGCATGGGACTGGTCAGTTGATAGAGGATCCTGGATGTCATTTCAAAAGGCCCGTTGAAGACCGACGAGCTTCTGGATCACCGCCACGCCCGCGAAGGCGAGCAGGACCGACATGGTCGCGGCCGCCGCGGCGGTGGGGCTGAACTCGTAGGTGAGGAAGTCGAACAGTGCCAGCGGCAGCGTGTTGCCGCCGATCGGCTTCAGCAGCAGTGAGACGGTGTAGAGATCGAACGACGTGATGAAGGCGAACACCGCGCCCATCACCAGGCCGGGCATGGCGAGCGGCAGGGTGACGTGCCGGAAGGTCTGCCATCCCGAGGCGCCGAGGCTGCCCGAGGCATCGTCGAGTGCCGGATCGATCTGGCGCAGCGCCGCGGCGATGGAGACGTAGCAATAGGGAAAGGCCAGCACGATGTGGCCGATCTGCAGCCCCAGGACCGTCTTGCCGAGCCCGATCCTGTAGAGGAAGAACAGCAAGCCGATGGCGGTCAGCAGCTCGGGGATCAGGAGCGGCAAGGTCATGCCGATCTGGAACCAGACGGCCATCCGCCGCGACAGCGACTGGCTGGCGAGCGCCGCCATCAGCGCGACGATGCCCGTCACGAGCGTGCTCACCAGCGCGATGCGCAGCGACATCAGCAGCGCCTCGACGAGATCGCCGCGCTGGAAGAAGCGCGCGAACCAGCGCAGGGACAGGCCCTCGGGCGGCAGGCGCATGAACTCGCCCGCCGTCAGCGAGGCCGCGACCACGGCCACCAGCGGGATCAGCAGGAAGGCATAAAGCAGCACGATCAGCGACGAGCCTGCGAGCCGCGACGCCCGCGATCCCAGCGACGCGACGGTCATGCCCGCACCCGTTCCATGAGGCGCTGGGTCGCGAGCGAGAAGACGACGACCGCGATCAGCGCGGCGGTCGCCATGACGACGGCCAGCGTCGCGCCGAGCGGCCAGTCGAACGTGCCGACCAGGGTCTGCACGACCAGGGTCGGCATCATCGTCACCATCTGGCCGCCCAGCAGGGCCGGCGTGACATAGGCTGCCGTCGCCAGCACAAAGACCAGGATCAAACCGGGTTGGATCCCGGGAAAGCTGAGCGGAAGGATCACCTTCCAGAAGGTGGCGAAGCGGCTGGCGCCCAGCGAGCGCGATGCCTCGATGACTGCCGGATTGATGTTGCGCAACGCATTGTTGATCGGCAGCACCATGAACGGCGTGAAGACATGGACCAGCGCCAGCGCGACGAGGCCCTGCGTGAACAGGAGCCGCAACGGCCGGTCGATGAGCCCGAGCGACAGGAGCACGCGGTTGAGCGGGCCGTCGACGTTGACGATGATCATCCAGCCGAAGTTGCGGATCAGCACGCCGATCATCAGCGGCGAGGCTACGCAGGCATAGAGCAGCAGGGCCTTGCGGCCGCTGGCGCGCGAGAGGTGCCAGGCGATCGGATAGGAGACCACGAGGCAGGCAAGCGTGATGAAGAGCGCAAGCAACAGGCTGCGGGCCAGCGCCCCGAGATAGAGCCCGCCCGACATCACGTTGCGATAGTGATCGGCGGTGAAGCCCGCGCCGTGCATCGTCCCCGGCTGCGAGGTGCGGAAGCTCATCGTGATCATCTCGGCATAGGGCAGGATGAGGAAGACGAGCAGCAGCAGGACGGCCGGAAGGCCGAGCGCCAGACGAGGAAGACGGCGCGTCACGGCACGGCGTCAGGCATCAGCCAGGTGCGATCGACGTCGAGCCGGACGGAGACCGTGCCGTCGGCAGGCAGCGGACGGTCCGGCGGCGTGCCGAGCCGCACGCTGGCGCCGTCGCGCAGCACGACCTCGCAATGCTGGACGGCGCCGAGGAACACCGATTTGACGACGCGCCCTTCGAGCTGCCCCGTACCGTCGGTCACGATGGCGAGGCTCTCGGGCCGGGCCAGCAGGACGGCGCTGCCGGCAAATGGTCCGGCGCCCCTGACGTCGAGCGTGGCGCCGCCGGCGCGCACCCGGAACAGGCCGCCGCCCAGCGCGCGCTCGACCTCAGCGGCAAGGAAGTTCGCCTCGCCGGTGAAGGAGGCGACATAGCGTTCGGCCGGCCGCTGGTAGATCTCGCGCGGCGAAGCGAACTGCGCGACCTTGCCGTTCTTCATGACGGCGATCTTGTCGGAGATCGCCATCGCCTCGGCCTGGTCGTGGGTGACGTAGAAGGCCGTGGTGCGGCTGGCCTGCTGCACGTCGCGGATCAGCCAGCGCACGTCGTCACGCAGGCGGGCGTCGAGATTGGCCAGGGGCTCGTCGAGCAGCAGGAGCCTCGGCTGGATGACCAGCGCGCGGGCCAGCGCCACGCGTTGCTGCTGGCCGCCCGACAGCTCGCGCGGCAGGCGGTGCTCGAGCCCGACAAGCTGCACCTGCTCGAGCACCTCGCGCACGCGGCGCTCGCGCTCGGCCTTGCTGCCTTTGCGAAAGAGCAGGCCATAGCCGACGTTCTCCGCCACGTTGAGGTGGGGAAACAGGGCGTAGTTCTGGAAGACGACGCCGAAGTCGCGCTTGCTGGACGGTGTTGCGAGGATACTGACGCCGTTGGCGCGGATGTCGCCATCATCGGGATCGATGAAGCCCGCGATGCAGCGCAGGGCCGTCGTCTTGCCGCAGCCTGACGGGCCAAGCAGGCTCACGAGTTCGCCCTGCCCGGCCGTCAGGCTGACGCCGTCGAGCGCCACGGCCGGGCCGTAGCGCTTGCACAGCGCGCTGATCTCGAGGCTGCTCATCCGACCGCTAGATGGCCTTGGACCACGCCGTGGCGAGATCGGCGGTGAGCTTGTTCACCTCGGTCCAGTCGAAGCGCTTGGCCTTGGCGATGGCGGCCGGCGTCAGCGGCAAGGATTCGAGCTCGGCCGGCAGCGTCACCTTGCTGTTGGTCGGCGCGATCAGCCACTCCCTGGCCATGAAGAGCTGGATCTCAGGACTCAGCACATAGTCGAGGTACTTGCCCGCTGCGGCCTTGTCGGCGCCGTTGGCCGGATGCTGAAGGACTGGTCGAAGATCATCATGCCTTCCTCGGGCACGACGAAGTCGAGCGGCACGCCCTTCTGCTTCAGGGGTACGATCTCGCCAAGATCGATCGGCGCGACGGCAATCTGTCCTTGCACCAGGAGCGGCGTGAGCTGCGCCGAGTAGGCGATCTGCGGGAAGGGCTTCAGCTCGGCGAACTTCTTCACCGCGGTATCGATGTCGGTGATGCCCTTGCCGAAATGCTCGGCCGCCCACAGCGCCAGCATGACCGCGGCCGAATTGGTGATGGCGTAGAGGCCGATCTGCCCCTTCAGGTCCGGGCGCCATAGGTCGGCCCAGGCGCGCGGCGGGATCTTCACCAGGTCGGTACGGTAGGCGATCACCATCGGCGCCAGCATGGCGGACACGGCGGTGTCGCCCTTGAGCTTGGCCGAGGGCACGACGTCAGCGAGGTTGGGCACCAGCGCCGGCGTCAGCGTTTCGAAATAGCCCTCGTCGCGCAGCATCGCCGTGAAGCGTTCGTTCAGCATCAGCGCCGAGAATGGCGGGTTGTCCTTGCCCGCGGCGCGGAAGTTGGCGACCCAGCGCGCGCCGAGGCCGATGTCGAGCGTCACCGAACGGCCGATCGTCTTGGCGAATGGCGGCAGCACCTTCTCTCGCCAGGTGTTCTCCCAGCGGCCGCCGTACATGTTGGTCGTGAAGGTCGACGGCTGGGCCAGGGCCCGCCCCGACACCGCGGTCGCGGCAAGACCGGCCAAGGCGTGGCGGCGATTGAGATGAAACATGCGGTCCCCCTTGTGATCCCGCTGGCGAGTAAAGTCGTGTTGACGATTGTCGTCAATCGGCAATAATGGCCGCAATCTGTGCACTGCTCTTTCGGCTAAGTGATTGAAATCGCGGCCTTGTCGTGTGATCTGCCTGTCCGACGGGCGGAGCGACGCTGAAGTTTTGATCGCTTCGTCACGCCGGGCACGACATCCACCGAGGTGAGTTCAGCCCATGGAGAAACGCGCGCTTCGTCCCATCGCCCGCCTTTCGGCCGAGGCCCAGGCCACGGTCAGCCTGCGCGAACACATCCTGTCGGGGGCCCTGAAGCCGGGGGCGCGACTCACCGAGACACCCCTCGCCGAACAGCTGGGAATCGCCCGCGCGACGCTGCGCATGGGGCTGCATCGCCTGGCATCGGAAGGCATCCTCGTCCAGATCCCCTACACCGGATGGCAGGTCGTCGCCCTCTCGTCACGGGACGTCTGGGAACTATGGACGCTGCGCAGCAGCCTGGAGAGCCTCGCGGCCAGGCTCGCGGCCGAGCGCATGACGGACAGCGGCAGCGCCCGCGTGACCAAGGTGATGGAGGACCTATCGGCCGCCTGCCACCGCGGCCGCGTCAACGACATCAACAAGGCCGACTTCGCCTTCCACCAGGCAATCGTCGACCTGGCGGACCACGGCCGGCTCTCCGAGCATTATCGGCAGGTCGAGCAGCAGGTCCGGCTCTATATCGCGAGCACCAACGTCTACAACGAGCCGGACGATTGGTCGGTGGTCATCCAGCACCATCAGCCGCTGGCAGCGGCCCTGATCGCCCGCGATCCCGAGCGCGCGGAAGCAGAGGCGCGGCTTCACAACGAAGTCTTCGGCAAAAAGCTCTTGTCGGCGATGCGCGACGAGCCGCAGTGACTCATGTTCTTCCGGACCGCGCGCGTCCCGCGCGCTCGTGATCATGAGCGCGCTGGAAGCGCGCGGTCCGGAAGACAAAGAAAAAGCCGCCAGTTGGCGGCTTTTTCGTATCGGTTGAGGGCGCGACCCGTCAGGTCGCCGCCGCCGCCAGCTTGGCCGGGCGGTTGGCCGCCTCGACCACCATGTTCTTCATGGCCTTCTGCAGCTTATCGAAGGCACGCACTTCGATCTGGCGCACGCGCTCGCGGCTGATGCCGTACTTGGCCGACAGGTCCTCGAGCGTCTTGGGCTCGTCGACCAGGCGACGCTCGACGATGATGTGACGCTCGCGATCGGTGAGCTGCTTCAGCGCCTGGGCAAGCATGCCCTTGCGCTGGCCGAGCTCCTGGCTCTCGGCAAGGCGAGCCTCCTGGTTGGGGCTGTCGTCGACCAGCCAGTCCTGCCACTCCATGTCGCCCTCGGCCTTGACCGGAGCGTTGAGCGAGCTGTCGGGCGCGGCGAGGCGGCGGTTCATGTTCACCACCTCCTCCTCGGGCACGCCGAGGCGGGTGGCGATCTTGGTCACCTGCTCGGGCGACAGGTCGCCCTCCTCGATGGCCTGCATCTGGCCCTTGAGCTTGCGCAGGTTGAAGAACAGCTTCTTCTGCGCCGCCGTGGTGCCCATCTTCACCAGCGACCAGGAATGAAGGATGTATTCCTGGATCGAGGCGCGGATCCACCACATGGCATAGGTCGCGAGACGGAAGCCGCGGTCCGGGTCGAACCGCTTGACCGCCTGCATCATGCCGACGTTGCCCTCGGAAATGAGCTCGGCGACCGGCAGGCCGTAGCCGCGGTAGCCCATGGCGATCTTGGCCACGAGACGCAGATGGCTGGTCACCAGCTGATGGGCGGCTTTGGAATCCCCATGTTCGCGCCAAGCCTTGGCGAGCATGAACTCCTGCTGGGGCTCAAGGAGCGGGAATTTCCGGATCTCCTGCAGATAGCGGCTGAGGTTGCCTTCCGGCGTGAGGGACGACGGCAGGGCGGGAAGATTTGCGGCGGTAGCACTCATGGCTCCCCCTTTCTGGTACTAGGCTGAACGGGCGTTTAGCACTCACACCCGTCGACTGCTAACGCTGAGTCTAGGGGTCCGAGGAACCCCGGGTCAAGAAAATCCGACTAATACCCTCGGATATAAGAGCTAATACTTAACGGTGTTCAGCTCCGACACCAACCTCCTGAAATCTTGAGGCAATTCTGTGGCGAAGCGCATCTCCTTCCCGGTACGCGGATGTCTGAATTCCAGCACGGCGGCGTGCAGGGCCTGCCTTCCGAAGGTTCTCAACGAGGCGGGCTGGGAGGCGTTGCGGGACTTCCGGCCATAGACCGGGTCGCCGACGACCGGGCAGCCGAGGTGCGCGAGATGGACGCGGACCTGGTGGGTGCGGCCGGTCCCAAGCTTGGCCCCCAGCAGGCTGGCCACTGGGCTGAGCGGCGGGCCGAACCGTTTCTCGACCCAGTACTCCGTCACGGCTGCCCGCCCGCTGCTGGTGCGGACCGCCATGCGCTTGCGGTCGACGGGATGGCGACCGATGGCGGCCTCGATCGTGCCCTTCTGGGCCTTGGGTCCGCCCCAGACCAGGGCCTGGTAGATGCGGGTGAGGTCGTGGGCAGCGAACAGCTTGGCCAGCGCCCGGTGGCTCTGGTCGTTCTTGGCCACGACCATGACGCCCGACGTGTCCTTGTCGAGCCGGTGAACGATGCCCGGCCGGCGCACGCCGCCGATGCCCGACAGGCTGTCGCCACAGTGCGCCAGCAGGGCGTTGACCAGGGTGCTGTCGGGATTTCCCGGTGCGGGATGGACGACCAGACCTGCAGGTTTATTCAGCACCAGGAGGTCTGAATCCTCGTAGAGTATATCGAGGTCGATCGCCTGAGGCCGGGGCTCAGCGGGCTCCGGCTCGGGGATGTCGATAATAAAACACTCGCCCGTTTTGACCTTGCGGGACGGCTCTTCTATCGTCCGGCCGTCCGCAAGCGCCACCCGGCGGCTTTCGATCAGTGCCTTCACGCGGCTGCGCGTGAGGTGTGGCAAGGCAGCCGTCAGCGCGCGGTCCAGCCGCTCGCCCGAGGTGCTTTCATCGACGGTCACGACGTGGCGGTCGCTCATGGAGTTTTCGTGGCGTCCCCTGCTCCGGCCTACGCACCGCTCTGGTTGAAGGTGCTGGTCATCGTGATGGGCCTGCTGATCGTGGCGGGTTTCGTGGTCATCGCGGCCGAAATTGCCCGGCGCATGTCTACGCCCAACGCCGCCCGCTCGCCAGCCGCCGCGAGCGGCTTCAGCGAGCGCATCGCGCTCCCGGCCGGCGCTCGCGTGGTGTCGATGACGACGGCCGGTGAGCGGCTGATCGTCCACGTCGAGACCCAGGGCGGCCCCGCCTTTGCCTACGTCGTCGACCCGCGCAACGGCGCGGTCGTCGGCACGGTGGAATTCGCGCCAGGGGTCGGGCGGTGAAGAGCTGAATCATGTTCGACCACCTCTCGATCACCGCGAGCGACCTCGATCGCGCCCAAAAGTTCTACGACGCCGTCCTGGCGCCGCTTGGCGTGCCGCGGGTTAATCGCCGAGAGCGGGCCATCGGCTATGGCGAGCGCCGGCACGTCGATGGCGCGCCCTGCTACTTCTCAGTCTTTCTTAGCGACAAGGTCGTGCCCGACAACCGGCATTGGTGCTTCCGCGCGCCGAGCCGCGCCGCGGTGCGCGCCTTCCATGCCGCCGCTCTCGCCAACGGCGGCAGCGACGACGGGCCGCCCGGCATCCGTGAAATCTACAGTCCCGACTACTATGCCGCGTTCGTGCATGATCCCGACGGCAACCGCCTCGAGGCCGTGACGCGCCGGCCCGAGGAACAGACATGAACTTCCGAAGCGACAACGAGGTCGGCGCGCATCCGTCGATCATTCAAGCGGTGAGCCGCGCCTTCTCGAGCGGCAGCGCCTTCTCCTACGGCGCCGATGACTGGACGCAGCGCGTCGAGCGCCGCCTGCGCGAGCTGTTCGACAAGCCCGACCTGGTGGCCTTCCCGGTCGTCACCGGCACCGCGGCCAACAGCCTGGCGCTCGCCTGCTGCACGCCGCCGTGGGGCGCGATCTTCTGCCATCCCTCGGCCCACATCGCCGCCGAAGAGACCGGCGCGCCGGAGTTTTACACCGCGGGCGCACGCCTGTTCAGGATCGACGGCGCCGAGGGCAAGATAGATCCGGTGAAGCTCGCCCAGGCGCTGGCCCAGCCGGTCTACGGCGTGCCCCACTTCCCGCAGCCCGCCGCCGTCAGCGTCACCCAGGCGACCGAGTGCGGCACCGTCTACGGACCCGACGAGATCGTGGCCATCGCCACCTCGGCGCATCGCCACGGGCTGAAATTGCACATGGACGGTGCGCGCTTTGCCAATGCCGTGGCCTTTGTCGGCTGCTCGCCGGCCGAGTTGTCGTGGAAGGCGGGCGTCGACGTGCTGAGCTTCGGCGCCACCAAGAACGGCGTGATGGCGGCCGAGGCCGTGGTCTTCTTCAACGCCGAGCTGGCGCGCGACTTCGCCTACCGCAGCAAACGCGGCGGCCATCTTTTGTCAAAGATGCGCCTAGTGTCGGCCCAGCTCGACGCGTACCTGACCGATGGCCTGTGGCTCGATAACGCCCGCCACGCCAATGCCATGGCGCGCCGCCTGGTGGCCGGCCTAACCCCACTCAAGGGCACGCAGCTCATGTATCCGGTCGACGCCAACGAGATCTTCGTCGTCATGCCGGCGCACATGCACGATGCGCTGCAGGACAACGGCGCCAAGTACCATCCCTGGCCGTCGGATCGGCCGGGCGAGCGCGCCTTCCGGCTCGTCACCGCCTTCGACACCGATCCGGCCGACGTCGATCGTTTCCTGTCCATCGCCAAGTCAGCGTGAGTAGTAACCCAATGACCCATCAGCGCACCCTCACCGCCGCCCATTGGGGCGTCTACGAGGTCGAGTACGACGACAACGGCAAGGCCACACGCCTGCACCCTTTCTCCAAGGATCCCGATCCCTCGCCGATCGGCCTGCACATGCTGTCCGACGAGGTGACGCGGCTGCGCGTGCGCCGTCCGGCGGTGCGCAAGAGCTGGCTGGAGAAAGGCCCCGGCGCCGCGCCTGAGAAGCGTGGCCAGGAAGCCTTCGTCGAGGTCGAATGGACCGAGGCGCTCGATCTCGTCGCCAAGGAGCTGAAGCGGGTCAAGGATACGCATTCCAACCGTTCGATCTTCGGCGGCTCCTACGGCTGGTCGAGCGCCGGCCGCTTCCATCATGCGCAGAGCCAGGTCCATCGCTTCCTGAATTTGGTCGGCGGCTATGTGCGCCACCAGGATTCCTACAGCCTGGGCGCCGCACGCGTGCTGATGCCGCACATCGTGGCGCCGATGGACGAGTTGATGTCCATGCACACGCCGTGGGACGTCATGGCCGAGCACTGCAAGCTGTTCGTCTCCTTTGGCGGCGTGCCGCACAAGAACAGCCAGATCAATGCCGGCGGCGCTACCAAGCATCACGTCAAGGGCGGCCTCTACGGCATGCGCGCCAAGGGCGTTCGCTTCGTCAACGTGACGCCGACCGCCGACGATCTCGACACCGGCGGCGACGTCGAGTGGCTGGCGATCCGCCCCAACACCGACGCCGCGCTGATCCTGGCGCTCTGCCACACGCTGATGGCGGAGAACCTGCACGATCGCGACTTCCTCGCCCGCTACACGGTGGGCTTCGACAAGTTCGCGCCCTCGCTCGCCGGCAAGGATGCGGCATGGGCCGAGAAGATCACTGGCATTCCCGCACCGCGCATCGTGTCGCTGGCCCGCGAGATGGCGGCGACGCGCACCACGGTCAGCATCAACTGGTCGCTGCAGAGAAGCCATCACGGCGAGCAGCCGTTCTGGGCGCTGATCACGCTCGCTTGCATGCTGGGCCAGGTCGGCCTGCCGGGCGGTGGCTTCGCCGTTGGCTACGGCCCGGTCAACCTGATGGGCAGCGCCTTCCCCAAGTACAGCGGACCGACGTTGCCGCAGGGCACCAACGCCGTCAGCGACTTCATCCCGGTCGCGCGCTTCACCGACATGCTGCTCAATCCCGGCGGCACGGTGCCGTACAACGGCCGCAACCTCGTCTATCCCGACATCAAGCTGGTCTACTGGGCGGGCGGCAATCCGTTCCACCACCATCAGGATCTCAACCGCCTGATGCTGGCCTGGCGCAAGCCCGAGACCATCGTGTTCCACGAGCAGTTCTGGACGCCGGCCGCGCGCATGGCCGACATCGTGCTGCCGGCCACCACCAGCCTGGAGCGCGACGACATCGGCTACGGCAGCCGCGAGCCCTACTTGATCGCCATGAAGAAGGCGCGCGAGCCCGTGGGCGAAGCGCGCGACGACTACTGGATCTTCGGCGAGCTCGCCCGACAGATGGGCCAGGGCGAGGCCTATACCGAAGGCCGCGACACCATGGCGTGGCTGAAGCATCTCTATGAGCTGTCGCGTGTGAAGTCGGCCGAGGCCGGCGTCGCGATCCCGGCCTTCGACGAGTTCTGGCAGGCCGGCATGGCCGAGGCCCAGGGCAAGACCCGCGAGCCGGTGATGCTGGCGGCCTTCCGCGCCGATCCCGACAAGCATCCGCTCAAGACACCGTCGGGCAGGATAGAGATCTTCTCCGAGAAGATTGCCTCGTTCGGCTACGACGACTGTCCGGGCCATGCCACCTGGATGGAACCCATCGAATGGCTGGGCTCCAAAACGGCTGAGCGTTACCCGCTGCACATGCTGTCGGACCAGCCGAAGGACAAGCTGCACAGCCAGCTCGACCACAGCCCGCATGCACATGCCACCAAGATCAAGGGCCGCCAGCCGGTCACCATGCATCCGCAGGACGCCGCTGCGCGCGGCATCAAGGACGGCGACCTTTTACGCGTCTTCAACGATCGCGGCGCCTGCCTCGCCGCGGCTCAGTTGAGCGACCGCATCCGCCGCGGCGTAGTGAGGCTGTCGACCGGCGCGTGGTTCGATCCAGCCGGTTCGGGCTCCAACCAGCCGCTGGAGAAGCACGGCAATCCCAATGCGCTAACGCTCGACATCGGCGCCTCGAAGCTGAGCCAGGGCTGCATCGCCCAGACCTGCCTGGTCGAGATCGAGCGCTTCGACGCGCCGGCGCCGGCGGTGACGGCGCATCGCGTGCCGGAGTTTCAGCCGCGGGGGTGAGCCCCGCTCAGTCCTGCTTTCGGGCGTCGCTCGGCGTCATGCCGTAGCGGCGCTTGAACATGCGCGTGAAATTCGACATCTCGCGAAAGCCCGAAAGCACGGCGACCTCGGCGACCAACAACCCGATCCCTTCCGGCGAGCCCAGCGTCCGGCGGGCGCGCTCCAGGCGCGCCTGCCAGATAGCGGCTGAAACACCTTCGCCATGCTTGGCAAAGGCGCGGTAGAGCGCGGCGCGCGAACAGTCGAGCGCGAAGGCGATGCGCTCCGGCGTCAGGTTGGGGTCGCCGCACTCGTGGTCGATCAGGCCGAGCGCGGCGCGATGGAAGCCGTGCGCGAAGCGGTCCGGGTCGGCCATGCACTCGTGCGTGGCCTGGAGGAGCGCAAGCCCCATGTCCTTCGCCGCCTTCGCCGCCGCCGCCCGCTCCGCCACCGCCATCCTGCCGGCCTCGTCGAACGTGGCCTGCAAGTGATGCCACAGCACGCGAGCGAGGCCGCTCGCCGCGAACTTCATGCCGGCGCGCGGCGCAATGTCGTCGCCCAGGACGTCGCGGGCGAGCCGGCGGGACATGGTCAGGCCCACGGTGCAGTGCCTGCCGCGCCTCACCTCACTCGGCTTGGCGTAGTCCACCAGGTAAAGATCGCCCGCCTTCACCTGCTGCGTGCCACCATGCTCCATCAAGGTATTGCTGGACCGGCGCATCAGGTCGATGGTGACGTCGTCGCAACCATCGATGCGGCATCGTTCGGGCGAGCGGACGGCGACGACGTCCTCGGAAGCGAACTCGATCAGCTCCAGGCCATCGCCCACGATCCGCCGCATGCGCCCGCGAAACGGGTTGGCGGTGCCCTCGACGCCAAGCGGCACCATCCGCCGCATGACACCCTCGCGCCAGTAGGCCAACCGTTGGTTGGCGGGCACGCCGTCGGTGGTGTGCACGAGCAGCTGACCTACCTCATCCAAGCCGTACCTCGCGAGGTGTCTTTCCATAGCGCCGCTTGAACATGCGGGTGAAGGTCGGCATGTCGGTGAAGCCGCTCAGCAGCGCGACATCGCTGATCGTCACCGCGATGCTCTCGGCGGAACAAAGCATGCGCCACGCGCGCTCGAGGCGCGCCTCCCACACGGCCGCGGCGACGCTCCGGTCACGGCGAGCGAACAACCGATAGAGCGTGGCGCGCGAGCATCCGACAGTGAGCGCGATGCGGTCGGGCGACAGGTCAGGGTCGGCGCAGGCGCGGTCGATCACCGCGCACGCCGCCTGGTAGAGCCCTGAGCCGAACTGGTCGGGGTCGGCGGTGCCGAAGCGGCCGGCCTGCAGGATGGCCAAGGCCATCTCGGCCGCGGCATTGGCCGCGACGATCCGATCCTGCGGCGTCATGTACGGCGCCTCGTCGAGCGTGGTCGACATGTGGGCGCGCAGCACCGCGGCCAGGCCGCGCGCCGGCACACGACGGCCGGCCAGCGCCGACAGATCGTCGCCCAGAACCTCGCGCACGCGGCCCCGCGACAGCACGACGCCGCTGGCGCGATGGCGCGTCAGCTCCGTCTTGAAGGGCCGCGCGTAGTCGACCAGGCAGAGGTCGCCAGAACGCAGCCTGTGCTCGCCGTTGTGGGTGAGCTTCGAGGTGCCGCTGCGGATCAGCTCGAGCGCGATGTCGTCGCCGCCGTCGAAGCGGCTGCGGCCCGGCGACCGCCCGGAGGCCACGGCGCCGGCGGCGTGCTCGATGAGTTCGACCTCGTTCAGCACGATGCGCCGCAGATGTGCCTGGAACGGCTGCCCGCGCTCCGGCATCTCCGGCCGCGTGCGGCGCAGCACCACGTCGCGCCAATAGTCGAAGCGCTCGCGGGCGGGCACACCGTCCGTCGTCAGGTCGACCAGACGCCCATAAGGCTGAGACGCCTGGACAAGCATTAAGTCCCCAAATTGAGACGGCCGACTCTCACTACCGCATCTCCCCACTGCAATAATGCCACGGTCCGCGAGTTCGGGGGAACAGAAGTGATGGGCGGACGCAGGCTTTCAGGGAGACGGGGAGTCCATGCCAATCAGGACCTTTGGCCCCGCGGCCGTAAGGAATTCGTCAGGACTCACTTCTTGCGCGTCCATCGAGCTTGAGCGCGCGAAGGATCTGCTCGAAGCGCGGATCGCCATGGAGCGGCCGGAAGCACGGATTCTGGGCGGTGAAGCACAGGTAAGTGGTGCGTGCCTTGACGCAATGCTCGAGGGCGTCGAGCGCGCGTCCCGGCTCGCCGACAGCCATCCATTGCTGGGCGGCACCCTCCCAGCGGTTGGTGCGCTCGAGCAGGCCGATCCACACGATCATCGCCTCGCGCCAGCCCTTGCTGCAAGCCAGCGCTTCGACGTGCTCGGCCAGGCCCTCGGCGACGGCGAGCCCGCGCAGGGTGGTGAGACGCTCGGCCATCGCCTCGTCGCGCCGGCCCAGCTGGTCGAGGATCATCATGCGCCCGTAGTGCGCGCGGGTGGACGCGGGCAGGACCTTCAGGCTGTCGCCCACCGCCGCGAGCGCCCGGTCGGCGTGACCCGCCATCCAGTAGACGATCGCCAGATGCTGCAGCGTCTCGACGCTGCGCGGATCGAGCCGCTGCGCCTGCTCCATGGCGTCGATCGCCTCGTCATGGCGCCCCATCGCACTCAGGAACTGGCCGAAGGTACCGAGCGCCTCGACCGAGCTGGCATTGAGGGCGACCGCATGCGCGAGATCGGCCTCCGCGCCGTCCCAATCCCAGTCGTACTCCATCTTCACGCGGCCGAGCGCCGCCCAGGCCTCGGCCAGCCCCTCATCGAGGGCGATCGCCCGCTGGGCATGGCGGCGCGCCATCGGCATCGCCTCGTCGACCTGCAACGGCCGCAACATCGCCGTCGACGCCATCAACAGATAGGTCGAGGCGAGCCCGGCATGCGCCATGGCGTAATCGGGATCGAGCACCAGCGCCTGCTCGAACAGGGTCAGCGCCTTGATCAGCGGCAGCCGCGTGAACGGCTTGAGATGGGCCCGCGCCTCGAGCTGCAGGAAGTAGGCCTCCGCCGCCCGCGGCCGATAGCTCTGCACGTCCTGATCGGCGGGCGACGACTGCGGCAGCGACGTCGCGACGCGCGCGGCGATGGCGTCCTGCAAGGCCGACGGATCCATCGGGGCCTGCTCGAAGCGCTCGCTCCATTCGGTGCGGCCACTCGCCACTTCGATCAGGCGTACTTCCACGCGCAGGCGCTCGGCGCTGCGCTGGACCGAACCCTCCAGCAGATGCTCCACGCCGAGCGAGCGGGCGCCGGCCAGGTCCTCGACGCCCAGGGCCGTGGTCACGGCATCGGCAATGCCGACCCCGAGATAGCTGTCGGCCTCAGCGAGCTCCGGCGTCGCGAAGGGCCGCACGGCCAGAGTCTTGGCGGTGGCGATCGGCAGCGCGCTCGCTGCCTGCGGGCCGGCCTCCAGCAGCACACGGACCGGTGCGGAGAGGCGATAGCCCTCGCGCGACACCGTCTCGATCAGATCGGCCGAACCGTCTCCCAGTGCCTTGCGCAGGGTCGACATATGGACGGTGAGCGTGCGGTCCTCGACCACAATGTTGGGCCACAGCCTCGCCCGGAAGGTGTCGTGCGACACCAGGCGCCCGCCAGCCTCGGCCAGCATCAGCAGGATCTGCCAGGCCTTCCCGGGCACGGCCATCCTTTGGCCGTCGCGCGTCAGGCGGCGTCCCGCAGTGTCGAGGATGAAAGGACCGAACGCGTAGACCGACATGCCAGACGGCTTCGCCCAATCATGAAACTTGCAGTTTGCCGGCGCGCCATCCCGCGCGGGGCGCCGCATCCTACCCGCTCGGGCGACCCTAGTCTGCCCGCCAAAGCGTTGCAAACACGGGTTTTTTCCTGATCGGACCTCTTCCATCCGGAGGCTGACCATTCGTCTTGATCCTTTCTTGACGCCACAACGCACACCCCGCGCAGGTAAAAAGTCATGGGCAGGGTCGTGCAAAGTCTTGGGGCAACGCATGGCATTGGGGGCAGATGTCGGGAGGCCGGGTCGGTCCAGCCGCCGTCGCTTTGGGGGCAACGGCGGCTGGCGGTCCACCATCTGGGCGGGGCTGAGTGCCATCGCCGTCCTGGCATCCACCGGGCAAGCCATGGCGCAGGCCTCGCCCGCGGTCAGCGGCAACCCAGCGGCAACCGACTACTCCATCGTCGGCACTGGATGGCTCGGCCATACACTCGGCTTGAAGGACGAATGGGGAGTGAAGCTGGGCGGGCTGTGGCTCGCCGACACCAACCTGGTGGCTGCGGGCGGAGCAGTTCCCGGCGGCTGGACCAACAACCAGGCGCTCTTCGTCGGCCTCCACGTCGATGCCAACAAGCTGGTCGACTGGAAGGGTGCGGCCTTCGGCGTCCAGTTCCTGCAATTCAACGGCAGCGAGACCAACGAGCAGGCCGGTAGCGTCGCCGGGTACAACAGCATCGTCGGCCTGCAGCCGTTCAACCGTACCGAGCTCCTCGAAGCCTGGTACCTGCAGGAAATGATCAAGGACGTGCTCTCGATGCGCATCGGCCGCGTCTTGCCGACCTACGACTTCGGCAACGTCCTGCGACCGGTGGCGCTGGCCGACGACACGCAGAACATCCCGGCCGTCAGCGGCCTGCTGTGGACGCCGGTCTTCGTCAACGGCTCGATGATCGGCGCGATGATGGGCTACTACAACCCGGCGAACGGCGTGACCGTGAACTTTTCGCCGACCAAATCCTTCTACGTCAATCTCGGCGTCTACGACGGCAACCGCGCGCGCAACATCCAAACCGGCCTCAATCCGCCGATGTTCAACGGCTACTGGTTCAATATCGGCGAGGTGGGCATCAATTGGCTGCTTGGCGAGGGCAAGCATCCGGGACAGTTCGGCTTCGGACTGTGGCGGCAGACCGGTGTTCTGTCGGCCCGTGGCATCACCGAGGATGGCACCGGTGGTTTCTACCTGTTCGGCTCGCAGCGCGTGGCCCATCACATCAACCCGAAGGTCGACAATTCCTCGATCTCGGTTTTCTACCAGGTCGGCGCCAACGCCTCGCAGACATTGCCGATCACCCAGTACTATGGTGCCGGCCTGACCGCGTTCAGCCCGTTCGGCGACCGGGCCAGCGATTCGATGGGCATCGGCGTGGCCGTGTCGCGGCTCAACCCGAACCTCTTCCAGCGACAGACCGAGCTGATGTTTCAGGGCTATTACCAGGCCCACTTGTTTGCGTCGATCTTCATGCAGCCGACGGTTACGTACATCCCGACGCCCGGCGCGTCGCCGACATTGCCCGGCGCGCTGACGACGACGCTGCGTCTCACCGTGCTTTTCTGATGGAGGCTTTTTTGACGACAACTGGCAATCACTTGGAAGGCCCGCCGCGGGCCACGATTGGAGGACTGATGAAGAGACGACTGTTGCACGTCACCGCGAGCTTGCTCGCGGCCGGACTTGCCGTCGGGACAGCGTCGGCGCAGGCGCCGGCAAACCTTCCCGAGTATATCGCCAACATCTCGGGCAACACGGCGTCGAACCCGAGCGACGTCGCCACGCGCGACCTGCTGCAGCTCGATATCGGCATGTTCACGCTCTACGACCGGGCGGGAACGATCTACCGCCGCAACATCCTGGCCAAGCATCCGATCATCCTGGCGATGTTCACCAACGAGGGCGGGCGGCTGATGCTCTTCCGGCCGGGCCAGGCGCCGATCGATGCGCCCAAGGTCCCCAAGGTCTACCAGATCCTGAAGTCGACCGGACACAGCACCATGGCGATCAGCCAGGTCGTCATCCCGTCGGTTAACAACCCGAACGACAAGCGCTGGATCGCGCCGATGGCGGCCTATCGCACGCAGATGAAGACCGCGCTCGACGGCCTCGACGCCAGCAACGACATCCAGGCCGACTGGAAGCCCGCGGTGAAGGAGATCCTGGCCAACAACGTCGCCTACATGGACGACTGCCTGGCCAAGGGCGCCGTCGCGCTCGAGCCCCTGCTCGCCTTCGCCAAGAAGCAGGCGCCGAACATCAAGCTGATCATCAACTGGGCGGCCTCGATCCAGGTCAAGCACTGGATGGGCGTGATGGACGAGTGGTCGGCGATGCTCGGCCCCGACATGGCCAATACCTATGCCGCCTCGAACACGATCTACGTGGCGCGCCAGAACAACGTCTTGTTCTCGGTGCTCGCCCAGTATTTCGGGCCCGAGGCGATCAACGACCGCCTGATGCTGATCGAGACGATGGGCTTCACCACAACGCCCGACGAGATGCTGGTCGCGATGACCCGCATCATCGGCGACCGCTCGGTCGGCGAGCTGTTCTTCGGCAACTACAAGGTCATGGACTTCGAGCTGATGGGAGGCGATGGCCGCAAGACCATCATCTCCGAGATGCAGCGCCGCGGTAAGCAGCCGTTCCTGCCGCCCGCCGTGCCGTTCGGCTCCAAGCAGTGGCCGACGCTGATCACGACGGGCCCCGGCCCGACGTCGCTCGACGACCTGAAGTAGGCATCGACACGCCGACGGAGCGGGCACCATCGCCTGCCCCGACAAGAAACGACTGCGCAGGAGGGATGGCATGAACCTCAATACGATCGTTGACGTGAAACGGCCGAAGTCCTTCGAGGAGATCGAATGGCGCGACGGCCACGCCTTCCTGGGTGGCGGGACCTGGTTGTTCTCCGAGCCCCAGGTCAGCACCGACACGCTGGTCGACCTGGAGCGGCTGGGCTGGCCGGCGCTGACCGTGACGCCGTCGGGCCTGGAGATCGCCGCGACCTGCAAGATCGTCGAGCTGCACGACTTCAAGGGGCCGCCGGAATGGCGGGCCGTGCCGCTGTTCGACAAGTGCATCGACTGCTTCCTGATGTCGTTCAAGATCTGGAACGCGGCCACCGTGGGCGGCAACATCGTCATGTCCTTGCCGGCAGGCGCCATGATCTCGCTGACGGCGGCACTCGAAGGCGTCTGCACGCTGTGGCCGCAGAACGGCACGCCGCGCGAGGTGCCGGTGGTCGACTTCGTCACCGGCATGCACACCAACGTCCTGCAGAAGGGCGAGCTTCTGCGCCAGATCTTCCTGCCCGCCTCGGCGCTGACCAAGCGCTTCGCCATGCGCCAGGTCTCGCTGACGCATTTCGGCCGCTCGGCGGCGCTGATCGTCGCCACCGTCGAGGACAACGACTACGACTTCCTGCTGACCATCACCGCCGCGACGCCGCGGCCGGTGCACATCCGCTTCAGGAAGACGCCGTCGGCCAAGGAGCTGCACCAGGCGATCAACGAACGCCTGCCGCCTGACGCCTGGTTCAACGACGTCCACGGCTCGGCCGCCTACAAGCGTCACGTCACCTTCTATCTGGCAGAACAGATTCGCGCGGAGCTGTCATGAGCAAGTACGAAGTCAACGGCCGCCTCTACTCGGCCGAAGCGAAGCCCGGCCAGTGCCTGCGCACCTTCCTGCGCGACCTCGAGGTGTTCGGCGTCAAGAAAGGCTGCGACGCCGGCGATTGCGGCGCCTGCACGGTGTGGCTGGACGGCAAGCCGTTCCATTCCTGCCTGGTGCCCGCCTTCCGCGGCGAGGGTCGCAAGATCACCACCATCGAGGGCCTCGCGCAGAACGGCAAGCTGCATCCCATCCAGCAGGCCTTCCATGATGCGCAGGCCTTCCAGTGCGGCTACTGCGCCGCCGGCATGATGATGACGACGGCCTCGGCGGCGTTCGACGAGGCCCACAAGGCCGACCTGCCGCACGCGCTCAAAGGCAACATCTGCCGCTGCACCGGCTATCGCTCGATCGTCGATGCCCTGCACGGCAAGAAGAACATTGAGAAGGACGTCGCTGGCAAGGCGCTGGGCGCCAGCCTGCCCAACCCGTTCACCGACGCCATCCTGACGGGCAAGGCCCACTACACCATGGACGTCTGGATGGAGGGCATGCTGCATCTCAAGGTGCTGCGCTCGCCGCATGCCCACGCCCGCCTCAAGAAGATCGACAAGAGCAAGGCGCTCGCCGTCCCCGGCGTGGTCGCCGTCTACACCTGGGAGGACGTGCCGCGCCGGCTCTACAGCACCGCGCTGCACGAGGACCATCTCGTTGACCCCGACGACACCTACATGCTGGACAACGTCGCCCGCTTCGTCGGCCAGCGCCTGGTCGCGGTGATCGGCGAGACGGAGGCGGCCGCCGAGGCAGGCGTGCGCGCCGTCGAGATCGAATACGAGCTGCTGCCGACCGTGTTCGATCCGGTGGCCGCCATGGAGCCGGGCGCGCCGATCCTTCACGAGAAGGACGAGGTCGACACCGCCAACGGCAACATCTTCGCCACCTTGGCTGGCGAGATCGGCGACATCCACAAGGGCTTCAGGGAAGCCGAGGTCATCCACGAGAACACCTACTCGACCTCGCGCGTCCAGCACGTGCATCTCGAGACCCACGGCTCGATCGCCTACAAGGGCAAGGACGGCCGCTGGCACGTGCGCACCAGCTCGCAGGGTCCGTTCGCCGCCCGCACCAAGCTCGCCTACCTGATGGGCGTGCCGGCCGCGCGGATCCACGTCTACACCGAGCGCGTCGGCGGCGGCTTCGGCGGCAAGCAGGAGATGGTGTCGGAGGACCTGCCGCTGTTCGCCACCATGAAGCTCGACGGCCGCCCGGTGAAATGGGAGTGGACCCGCGAGGACGAGTTCATCGGCGCCACGACCCGGCACCAGATGACCACCAAGATCAAGATCGGCGCCAAGCGGGACGGCACGCTGACCGCGCTCGACGTCCAGGTGGTGTCCAACACCGGCGCCTACGGCAACCACGCCAGCGAGACGCTGGCCGCCGCCATGGCGAGCCCGTTCGCGGCCTATCGCTGCGCCAACAAGAAGGGCATCGGCCGCGTCGTCTACACCAACATGATCCCGGGCGGCGGCTTCCGCGGCTACGGCGCCTCGCAGACCACCTTCGCCATGGAATGCGCCATGAACGAGCTGGCGAAGGTCCTGGACATGGATCCGTTCGAGATCCGCCGCAAGAACGTCGTTCGGCCGGGCGACAACGTCGAATCGATCTGGATGGAGCCCAGCGATGCGAGCTTCGGCAGCCATGGCATCGACCAGTGCCTGGAGATCGTCGAGCGCGAGCTGAAGAAGGGCAACGGCGTGAACAAGCCCGACGGCGACGACTGGCTCGAAGGCACCGGCGCCGCACTCGCCATGCTCGAATGCGGCCCGCCGACCGAGCATCGCTCGGGCGCCGAGATGAAGCTCCTGCCCGACGGCAAGTACCATCTGGCCTGTGGCTCGTCGGAGATGGGCAACGGCATCACCACGGCGCACAAGCAGATGGCCGCTTCCGTTGTCGGCGTGCGCGCCGCCGACATCGACATCATCAATGCCGACACCGACCGCACGCCCTACGACACCGGCACCTTCGCCAGCACCGGCACGGTGGTGGCGGGCAAGGCGGTGATGATCACCGCCGAGGCGATGAAGGCCGATATCCTCGACTTCGCCGCGCGCTTCACCAAGACTCCGGTCGACCAGTGCCGCCTCGACAACGACGCGGTGATCTGCGGCAACAAGCGGATTCCGCTCACCGAGCTGCATGCCGAGGGCGCCAAGGTCAACCACCGCTTCACGGTCAGCCGCAAGGCCTACCTGTCGCCGCGTACCATCGCCTTCAACGTCCAGGGCGTGCGGCTCGCGGTGCATCGCGTGACCGGCGAGATCCGCATCCTGCACAGCGTGCATGCGGCCGACATCGGCCAGCCGATCAACCCCATGCAGTGCCGCGGCCAGCTCGATGGCGCGGTCGCCATGGGCTACGGCTGGGCGCTGGTCGAGAACATGGTCCACGAGGAGGGCCACATGGTGAACCCGCAGCTGCGCAACTGCCGCGTCCCGGCCTTCGCCGACACGCCGCACACCGACATCTTCTTCGCCGACACGGTCGATGCCATCGGTCCCCTGGGCGCCAAGTCCCAGGGCGAGTGCGGCATCAACCCGGTGGCGCCCGCGGTGTCCAATGCGCTCGCCAATGCGACCGGCGTGCGCTTCGCCCACCTTCCCTTCACTGCGGATCGCCTGTTCAGCGGCGGACTGACCAGGGCCAAATGACCGTCAGCATCGTCACCCAGACCAGCGTGCGGCCGGAGCGATCCGAGGACTTCGCACGCTGGCAGGGTGAGACCAGCAACATGGTCTCGAGCTTCCCAGGCTTCGTCGAGCAGCGGCTGATGCCGCCCAATCCGCCGCTGCAGGTCGACTGGGTCATCCTGCAGCGCTTCCACACCATGGAGGACGCACAGCGCTGGCTGGCCTCGAGCGAGCGCCAGACGCGCATCGAGGGCGCAGCGCCGTTCCTGATCGGGCGCGACGACGTGCACATCGTCCGCGACGACGAAGGCGGCCGGAAGCCCGCGCCGGTCTCGGCCGTGATCAGCACCCAGGTGAAGCCGGGCAAGGAAGCCGAGTACCGCATCTGGGAGCGCAAGATCGCCGCCGCCCAGTCCAAGGCGCCGGGCCTGCAGGGCTATCGCTTCGAGCCGCCGGTGCCGGGCATCCAGGACGACTACGTCGCCATCCTGCGCTTCGACACCCAGGCCAACCTGCAGGCCTGGCTCGATTCGCCCGTGCGCAAGCAACTGATCGAGGAAGCGGAGCCGCTGACCGAGGAGTTCCATGCCCGCGTCGGCACCGGCTTCGAGCAGTGGTTCCGCGACGAGTCGTCGGGCGGCGGAACGCTGTCCGTCTGGAAGATGGACTTCATCGTCCTGCTGCTGCTCTACCCCATCGTCTTCCTGTGGGGCGTCTGGTTCGGCACGCCGATCCTGCAGAACAAGCTGAACCTGCCCTGGGCCGTCAACCTGTTCATCGGCAACATCTTCAGCGTTGCCCTGACGGGCTTCGGGGTGCCCTGGGTGGCCAACCGCATGGGTTGGTGGATGTTCCCCAAGGGCAACGTGCTGCGGGCCAACCTGCTGGGCGCTGGCTTGATCTGCGCCGCTTACGCCATCTCGATCTGGGTCTTCTGGAAATTCTTCTGACGCACCAAGCACTGGGGAATCACGCCGGCGGCGTGCTGGCGAACGAGACCGACAAGCTGTTCGAGGCCAAGGGCAAGATCGGCGAGAAGAAGTAGCCGCCCCGGACTGGCGGCGTTGCGCTAGTGCTTGGAGTCGCAGATACCTGATACAGGCACGCTGTCATCCCGAGCGCAGCGAGGGACCTTTCCTGCGGCCTTAAGGGCCGCTCGCTTGCGCGTTCTTCGGCGCGGCGAGATGACTTTCCGGTATTATCGGCATTTCCGCCGGGACTTTCGTAGT
>NZ_BKAJ01000037.1 GCF_007992495.1 Reyranella soli | reverse complement strand
CGGAAAACGCTCTAGCGCCGCCGCGTGACCACGAGGAAGGCAAAGCCGACCAGTACCCCGCCAAGGCCGTAGAGAAACGTGCTGACCAGCCGCATGAGCTGGCGCCGCGCCACGATGCGACGGTGGTTTGGGCTGCCGACATAATCGTCACCGAAAACCGAACGGCGACGCACCCTTTTTGTCCCCAAATACCAGCCAAGTGCTGCGCCGAATGACATGAACAGGAGCAGCACCAGTCCCTGGACCAGTGTCACGTCTTCCCCCAAACCCCAATCATCCCTGCTAGAAGTATGCCAGCATTTTTCGGAGGCAACGATGAATTATCCGAGGCACGTGCGACTGGTTGAAGTCGGACCGCGCGACGGCCTGCAGAACGAGGCAAAGCCCGTGCCGGTGCAGGCCAAGGTCGCGCTGATCGATGCCTTGTCGGCGGCGGGCCACTCGGCGGTTGAGGCAGGCAGCTTCGTGTCGCCCAAATGGGTGCCGCAGATGGCCAATACCGACGAGGTCATGACGCAGATCAAGCGTAAGCCTGGCGTAAGCTATCCTGTGCTGGTGCCCAACAAGCAGGGCATGAACGGCGCGATCGAGGCCAAATGCGAGGAGATCGCCATCTTCACCGCGGCCTCGGAAGCGTTCTGCCGGAAGAACACAAACTGCTCCATCGATGAAAGCTTCGCCCGCTTCGAGCCGGTGATGGAGGCCGCGCAGAAGCACGGCATGAAGGTTCGCGGCTACGTCTCGACCGTGATCGCCTGCCCCTACGACGGAAAGGTTGCGCCGGCCAAGGTTGCAGAAGTTTCGGCGCGGCTGTTGCGCATGGGCTGCTACGAGGTCTCGCTCGGGGACACGATCGGCGTCGGCACGCCGGGCGAATGCGTCGCCATGATCGACGCCGTCGCCGAGAAGGTGCCGCGGGAAAAACTTGCGGCGCATTTCCACGACACCTACGGCCAGTCGCTGGCCAACATCCTGGCGGTGATGGAGCGCGGCATCGCCGTGTTCGACACCGCCGTCGCCGGGTTGGGCGGCTGCCCCTACGCCAAGGGCGCCTCGGGCAATGTCGGGACCGAGGACGTGATCTACCTGATGAACGGATTGGGCATCGAGCATGGCGTCGACCTCGATGCCATCGCCAAAGCGGGCCGCGAGATCTGCGTGGCGCTCGGCCGCGAGCCGGCCTCGAAGGTGGCGCAGGCGTTGAAGGCGAAGGCGGCGTAGGGCACCTAGACGACCTTCGCCTTGTCGTTGGCGAGCCACGACGTATCGACGGGCTCGAAGACCAGCGGTCCCAGCCCGAGCAGGTGCTCGGCTTCGGCCATGGTCTGCACGATGTGTGGGGCGGGCAGCCCGGCATTCACCTGATGCAGGCGGAACTTCTCGGCCAGAGCGCGCAGTTCCGGCTGCGGCGCCACGATGACACGCTCGAAGCCGACGCACATGGCCGGCTTGCTGGCACGGCGCTCGAGCGACAAGGGCGCCATCACCACTTTCTGGGTGGGCGTGAAGTCGAAGATCGAGTGTGTCGGTCCCTCGGCATCGAAGAACGTGACACACGCCGCATCCATCACGGCCATCGTGCCGTTGTCGAAGGTGTCGAGCAGCGTCAACAACAGGACGTTGCCCTGCTGGTCGAAGCCCACGGCAAGCATGGTCAACCCCCACAACTCTGCGCTCAGTCTAGATCAGGGCGAGACGGTCTTGTAGTCGTAACGTTCGGTGTCCTACACCTTCCGACATGGAATCGACCAACGGCACACCGGTCGCGCTGCGCGACGCAACACCCCAAGATCGCGCCTTCATTGACGGCCTCTCGCCGCGCCTGGCCGGCGTGCCTCATCCGCCGTGGCACGACGATCGTGCGATGGAGGGCTTCCAGGACCGCTACATGGCGACGACGTTCGGGGACATCGAGGAGGGTGCCCGCACGGTGCTGGCTTGCGCGCCTGATGGTCGCCGCCTGGGTTACGTGCATATGCGGCCAGGCACCGACGGCGTGACAAACGAGCCCTGCGGGTATGTCTCGCTTCTGGCCCTCATCTCCGAGGCCGAGGGGCAAGGTATCGCGCATCGCTTGATGCAGGAGACCGAGGCTTGGGCGCGTGGCCGCGGCTACCGCCTGCTCAGCCTCGACGTGTTCGCGCACAATCGCCACGCGGTCGAATTCTATCATCGACGCGGCTTCGTCACGGAAAGCCTGCGGCTGGTCAAGCCGCTCTGATTTGGTATCGTGGCCCTCTGCGCCGAAGATCATTCGAACGGAGGATCGGAGCGACCATGACCACGATCGAAGCCTTTCGTTCCAGCGTGTCGGCGGCGGCGCCGCCGGCCGATCTCGGGCCTGCTCTCGAGGCCTTGTGGTGGCTGAAGCATGGCGACTGGGATCGTGCGCACAAATGTGTGCAGGGACACGAAGGCGAGGCCGACTGCGACTGGGTGCACGCCCACCTGCATCGCCAGGAGGGCGACATGAGCAACGCCCAATACTGGTACCGTCGTGCTGCCAAGCCGGTGTCCGGTGTGTCACTGCAGGACGAGTGGAGCGAGATCGTCACGACGATGCTCACGCGTAAATAGCGCACGAACGTTCAAGACATCGGGCGCCGCAGCGGCGATATCGAGGGGCATGGATGGTCTGTCCGGCTTTCTCCTCGCCGCCCTGGCCTTGGCCGGCAGCCCCGGCCCGGCGACGCTCAGTCTCACTGCGACGGGAGCGGCTTTCGGCGCCGGCCGCGGGGTGGCCTATCTCGCCGGCATCGTCGTCGGCATGGTGCTGGTCATGGCCGCGGTCGCGGCCGGCCTGGTCGGGCTGCTGATGGCCGTGCCCGGCGCGACACCGGTCGTCACCGTGCTGGCAGGGGCCTATTTCCTCTACCTCGCCTGGCGCATCGCGATGGCGCCGCCATTGAGCGATGACAATGCCCGTCGCCCAGCGCCGACCTTCATCGCGGGGCTGGCGCTGTCACTGGTCAATCCCAAGGGCTACGCCGCCATGGCGGCGCTCTATTCGGGCTTCGTGCTGGTGCCAGGCCGGGTAGGGACCGACGTCGCCGTCAAGATGGCGGTGCTGACCTTCGTCATCGTCGCGGTAAACGTCGCCTGGCTGCTGGCGGGCGCGGGCCTGACGCGCTTCTTCCGCGAGCCGCGCAGCAACCGGCTGATCAACGTCGCTTTCGCCGTGCTGCTGGTCGCCTCGGTGGTGCTCGCCTTTGCTTGAACGGATGACAGCAGTGCCAGCACTTGTCGGGTACGCCGGGGTTAGTGCGCGAAAAGGGGCTTTATGGCACGCAATAATTCAGATGGATGTGCCATCCGGGCGAGCGCACGAAATCGCCTATAGAACTGTAGTTGATTTTGTAGAGCACTAAAGTTATATAGACGGTGTGTGCGCCTCCCGGCGGGCTCCGCTCTATGCATCGTTCATCCGATACCTATCGCGCTTGGCCGCAGCCGGGCCGGCCCGTCCGGTCGAGCGAAAAACCGGTAGCGATATTAGCGTAAATGTCCGAATTCGCCGGCAAACCCCATGGCTAGTGGGTCGACTTCCCAAGCACCGCTACGACCTCCGGCGTAAACGGCGGGAACCCCCGGAAACTCATCGCTGGGCCAAGGAACACGCATTGTCGTTGCTGTCCCTCTTTAGCGGACATCGTCCAGCCGCCGTCGGAGCCAGAAGGATCAGAGGCGTCAGCGGCTTGCCGTGATTTCCGAAGAGACGTGACGAATGCGATCGCGGTTGCCGTTCGGCACGGCAAGACCTGCACGAAGCGCTACTGGCGCCGCTCCACGATGCGCACCGTGACGGCGCTGGAATGGCCCGCCTCGTCGACCACGGCGACGCGCACCAAGCCGGGGCCGTCAGGTACCCACTTGGTGCTGTCGATCGGCCGGCCGTCGATCAGCCAGCGCAGGCTGCCCTTGCCGCCCTTGGCGGTGAGCGGCACGGCCTCGCGGGCCGCGAGCTCGATGCGGGCGTCGGCCGGCGGGTAGGCGATGCGCAGGCTGCCCGGTTCGGCGGTCGGCCCCAGCGAGCGCATGCGTACCGGCAGGTCGCGCCAGGAGGCGACGCGCAGGACGTCGGTTGGCGGCGGCTTGGCGATGTTGTCCTCGGCCGGCAGTCGGCTGAAGGCCTTGAACAGGACGGGCAGCGCGGCGTGGCGGCCGAGCTGGCCCGGCCGCGACGTGCCGTCGGCATGGCCGACCCACACGACCACCGTCCAGTTGGCGCTGTAACCGGCGGCCCAGGCATCGCGGAAGCCCGCCGACGTGCCGGTCTTGTAGGCAATGCGACGCTCGCGTAAGCCGACTGGCAGGTTGGCGAAGCCGTCGGGCAGCGGCGCCTCGGCCAGCACGTCGCCGACATACCAGACCGCCGCGGGACCGATCAGGCGCACGGGCTCGCGGCCCGCCCGGTCGCGGCGGATCATGGGCGGAGCGAACTCGCCGCCGCGCGCCAGCCCGGCATAGAGCCCGGCCATCTCGAGCGGCGAGACGGTGGCGCTGCCGAGGGCTATGCCCAGCGACGCGCCGGTATCGCCCGGCGGCAGGCCGGGGGCCGCGCCCGCCGTGCGCAGGGTCGACAGGAAGCGCTGCGGCCCGACCTTCTCCAGCGCCAGCACCGCCGGCACGTTCAGCGACTGCTGCAGGGCGCGGCGCACAGTGACGGCGCCCTGGTGGTCGCGGTCGAAGTTGCGCGGCAGCCAGTCGCGGAAGCGCACCGGCACGTCCTCGATCAGCGATTCCGGATGCAGGACGCGATCGTCGAACGCCATGGCGTAGATCAGCGGCTTCAGCGCCGACCCCGGCGAGCGATGGGCGCGCACCAGGTCGACCTGCCCGGCGCGGCCGAAATAGTCCGAGCCGCCCTGCCAGGCGACGACGGTTCCCGTGCGGTTGTCGACCGCAACAATGGCGATGTCCGGACGGTCGGCGATGCGGCCGCGCTCCTCGCGCGCGAGCTGTAGCAGGGCCGCCTGAAGCTCGAAGCGGATGGTCGTCGGCACCACGGTGCCCGGCGACTGGCCGGCGAGCCACGCCGAGAGGTGCGGCGCGTGCAGCGGCATGGCAAGCCGGCGGTTGGGTACCGGCCGGCTCGATGCGAGGTTCGCCAAGGACGCGTCGATCACCTCGTGCTGCAAGCCGCGCTCCAGCACACGCTCGCGCGCGGCTTGGGCCGCGGCCGGCGAGCGGTCGGGGCGGCGGCGCTCGGGCGATTGCGGGATGGCGACGAGCAACGCCGCTTCGGCGGCGTTGAGGTGCTTCGGCTCCTTGCCAAAATAGGCGAACGAAGCGGCGCGCACGCCTTCGAGGTTGCCGCCCATCGGCGCCAGGGTCAGGTAGATGCCCAGCACCTCGCGCTTGGAATAGCGCCATTCGAGCTGCAGGGCGCGCGCCGACTGGAGGATCTTGGTGCCGAGCGTGCGCCGCGGCCCGATCCGGAAGAGCTCGGGCTCCAGCAACCGCGCGGCCTGCATGGACAGCGTCGATGCGCCCGACACGATGCGGCCGCGGTTGATCCACTGCTCGGCGGCGCGTGCCACTGCCAGCGGATCGACGCCCCAGTGCCCGTCGAAGCGGCGATCCTCATAGGCCTTGAGCAGGCCGAGATAGACCGGATCGACGTCGTCGACCGCGGTTTTCAGCCGCCACTTGCCGTCGGCCGTGGTGAAGGCACGCAGCAGGCGGCCGTTCGAATCGACGATCTCCGTCGACCGGTCGTTGTAGCGTGCGAGGTTCGGCGGGAAGAGCTGGTCGAGCGCCAGCGCGCCTGCCAGCAACGATGTCGTGGCGAGCGCCAGGCAAACAAGGAGTCGGCCAACCCGACTCGTGCTCCTCTCCCCCGATAGGGGGAGAGGTGGGGAGAGGGGGATGCGCACGTCGATTCCCCCTCTCCTAGCCTCTCCCCCTAGCGGGGGAGAGGAATCCGAAAATTTGGGTTGGCATTCTCATCGCCTTACCGCGGCGCGATCTCGACGCGGCCCATGGCGGTGCGGCCATAGACCCGCGGGGCGTACATGTCGGACACGTTCGTGGCCGGCAGGGCGAAGTTGCCCGGCGTCACGGCACGCACGATGTAGGCGACATGGTAGGAGTTGATGCTGCGCTTCAGCTCCTCGTCGGAGTCCCACCATGAGCGGTAGGTCCGTCGGCCGAGGTTGAGCGAGGCGAAGAAGCGGTCGTCGCGGCCTTCGGCGATGCGCGTCTCGCTGAGCTTGGGCAGGAAGGTGAAGGGCTTGGCCTTCTCCTCGGTCAGCACGGTCTCGATCTCGAAGCCGGCCGGCAGCAGGTCGAGCAGCGCCACCTCGTGGTAGCCGCCCTCGAGGTTGCGGCCGCTGATCGACACGATCAGCCGCTCGTTCTGGCGAATCCGACGCAGGTCGGCACGGCGGCCGTCCAGTGTCAGGAACTCGCGCTGCACGCTCAGCCCCTGGGTGGCTGCAGGCATCGGCTCGTTGGGCACGCCACGCGCCGTGACCTGCATCCACACCGTGCCGTCGCCTTCGTTCTTCACGCGGACGCCACGGCCGATCGCCGCCTGGTCGGGATTGATCACGACCGGATCGCGCGTGCCTGTCTTGCGGTCGCCGTCGACCGAGTAGGAGAGCCCGCCGCCCGAGCCGGCCATGGCGTGCGCCGCCATGACCAGCCAGGCCTGCTCCTGGGTGGTCGTGTAGTCGACGTTGGCGTTCAGCCGCTCGCCGACCAGGCTGGCGACCTGGGTGAAGCCCTCGCGACCGCCCGCTTCGGTGGCCAGCGCCAGCAGCGCGGCGCGGTTGCGCAGCGCCGTGCCGTAGTAGTCGTTGCGGTCGACCGCATTGACCATGTCGCGCGCCTTGGCGAAGGCCAGCCGCGCGCGGCCGGGCTCCGCCACATGGTTCAGCGCCGCGGCGAGTTGCGCCCAGGCAAGGCCGTCGCTGATCTTGCCGGCCTCGTTGTCCTGGAAGTAGCGGACTCGGCCGGGATCGGCGAGGCCCGCCTTGGCCAGCACGTACCAGGCATAGGCCTGGGCGTTGGGCGTGAGCTTGTCGACCGTGCGGTTGAGCCAGGTCAGGCCACGCTGCAGCGACGCCGACGGCACCGCCATGTTCTGGTCGCGCGCGCGCAGCAGGAAGTCCATGGCATAGCTCTGCAGCCATTCGGCGGCGGGCGAGTAGGGACCCCACATGCCGAACGAGCCGTCGGGCAGCTGCATGTCGACGATGCGATAGACCGCCTCCTGCACGCGATCGTTGATGCGCGGATCGGCCGGGCCGTAACCCAGCAGAGCCACGTCGTTGTAGTAGAGCAGCGGCAGGGCGCGGCTCGTCGTCTGCTCGATGCAGCCGAACGGGTACTTGTCGAGCGCCCGCAGGAGGGCGGCGACGTCGATGCCCGGGATGCGGGTCAGCGACACCGCGACCCGCGACGTGCCCGGCGCGAAGCTCGCCGTGACGTTGCGGTCGAGGGTGAGCTCACGGCCGGCGGTGAGCTGGGACACCGTGTCGACGGCGCTCGGCGTCTGCGCTGCGCGCACCTGGATGTCCCATTCGCGGCGCACCGCGAAGTTGCCGGGCCCCGAGACCTCGACGGAGACCTTGCCGAAGCCCGTCTCGTTGTCGGCGACCAGCGGCCAGGTCAAGAGCTCGCGCTGGCCGGCGGCGAGCTGCCGCGTCTCGGCGACGGGCCGGTCGAGTGACACCGCGCCCGTGGCCTGCACGGTCAGGCGATAGTCGCCCGCCTGGCCGTCGATGTTATGCAGCGACAAGGCCAGCCGCCCGCGATCGTTGGGCGCCAGGAAGCGCGGCAGCACGACGTCGGCGCTCACCGCGTCGCGCACGTAGAGGCGCTGGTCGCCCGAGCCGACGCGGCTCTTGGCATAGGCCACCGCCATCAGGCGGAGCTGGCCGATGAAGTCGGGAACCTCGATCGGGATCTTGGCCTGACCCTGGGCGTCGAGCTTCACCGGCCCGCTGAACAGCGCCACCGTGCGCGTCGGCACGATGTCGAGGCCGCCGATGTCGCCGGCGTCGCCGCCGACCCGGATGCGGCCGAGATCGTCGGCGCGGGTCTCCAGCAGACGGCCATAGTCGTCGCGCATGGCGAGGCCGAGCCGCCGCTTGCCGAAGTAGTAATCGGCAGGGTCGGGCGTCTTGAAGCGCGTCAGCTGCAGGATGCCCTCGTCGACCGCGGCCAGGGTGACGAACGCCTCCTCGCCGCCGAGATTGCCGACCGTGATCGGCACCTCGATGCGCTGGCGCGGTGTGATCTTCTCGGGCGTGCCGATCTTGACCTCGAGCGTGCGCAGCTTGGGCTCCAGCCCCAGCCAGGTAAGCCCGATGGCGCGCGTCGGCACGCGATCGGCCGGCTTGTCGAGCGGCCGCCAGGCGGTGACCAGCGCATAGGCGCCGGGGCCCCAGTCGGCAGAGACCGGCACGTCGACGGTCGTGCCGCCGGCCGGCACCTGGATGTTCTTGGTGCTGACGATGCGGTCAGTGGCGATGGCCAGCATCGCTTCGCCCGCGAACGGCGCCTCGATGCGTACGCGCGCGGTCTCGCCCGGCCGGTAGTTCTCCTTGTCGCTGGCCACGCGCAGCGTGTCGGGAGTCTCCTCGCCGTTGTCCGAACCGCCGTACCAGCCGACATAGAACTGCACCGTACTGGTCGTGTTGTTGTCGCGGTCGACGATGGTGAGGCGGTGCGGGCCCCAGTTCAGCCGGAAGGAAAGTCGGGTCGGTGCGTCGGCGCGCATCGACACGGTGTCGGCGGTGATCAGCCGGTCGCTGGCGATCGAATGCCAGCGCCAGCGCCCGTCGACCTCGTACCACTGGTAGTTCCAATCGGTGCGCTCGACCTTGTACTCGATGCCGGTGCGCGCGACCTGCTTGCCGGCGCCGTCCACGGCCACGACGTCGAACTCGGTCTGCGTGCCTTCGCGCGAGTAGCGGCCCTCGAAGGTCGGACGGATGCCGAGATAGACGTTGCGCGTGCGCATGGGCAGCGTCTTCTCGGTCTTGGTGGCGCGGCCGCCACCCGGCTCGAAGACGCGAACTTGGACTTGGGCGCGCAGCGGCAGCGGCGTGTCCTTGACGTCGCCGCCCCATTCCATCTTGGTCTTGCCGCGCTCATCGGTGTCGGGCGCTTTCAAGGTCAGGAACGGCGGCTCGAATGCCTTGCGGTCCTCGTGTGAGCCGAAGCTGTAGCGGGCGAAGTCGGGGAAGGGCGAGGCATCGACGGTGATGCGCATGTCGGCCTCGACGGTGAGGCCTGACCCCGGGGCGCCGTAGAGGAAGTCGGCCTGCACGTCGAAGGTGTTGATCTGGCCCGGCTTCAGGATCGGCTGGTTGGAGGTCAGCTCGACCTTGAGCTTCTCAGGCACGAAGTCCTCTACCGAGAACTCCACAGTGCCGACCGGCGGCGCCTTGGGGTCGACGTGGGCGGCGACCGTCCAGCGGCCGCGCCGCGAGGACTTGGGCAGGTCGATCGGCTGGTACGCGGCGCCGCCGGCCGGCAAGGCCTGGCTGAAGCGCGTGAACTCCGTGCCGTCGGGACGCTTCACGATCAGCGTCACCGGCACGTTGGCGAGCGCCGTCGCCGAGGCGTCGCGCAGCATGGCCATGAGCTGCACCGTCTCGCCGGGTCGATAGACGCCGCGTTCGGTGTAGAGGAAGGCGTCGACCGCCCCAGGCTGGTCGCGGCCGCCGACGCCGCGGTCGGAGAAGTCGAACGGCGTCTTGTTGAGCTCCAGGCGGCTGAAATCCTGCTTGGCCGTATCGGACGCCATGACGGCGCCGGCGCGCGCCGCGCCGCGGCCCTTGAGCAGACCGGCGGCGAACAGCACGCGGCCGGCCTCGTCGGTCATCGCCTTGGCCATCGGCTCGTTGCCGCGCGATAGCAGCACGACTTCCACGTTGGCCAGCGGCTTAGCGGTCTGCAGCGAGCGGGCGAAGACGTTCAGCCCATCATCGCCGGTGAAGGTGGTGAGGGCGATGTCGGTGTCCATCACCCACATGCCGGTCGCCTGGCCAGTGGCGTTCTGCTCTTCGGCCTCGTCGTAGCTGCGGGCCGGCGGCTGGGCGGCGTTCCAGGCGACGACGAAATAGGTGCCGGGCTTCCAATCCTGCACGGTCTCGCGGATCGGGAAGGCAGTGGTCACCGGCTGGTTGGTGACGTTGCGCACCTCCATGGTGCCGCGCCACTGCAGGGCGCCGTTGGTGCCGCTCAGCCAGCTATAAAGGCCCCACGGCTCGGTGATCGGCTGGCTGCCGGGATAGGTGTTGTCGTAGCGATCGCGGGCGAAGCCCATGATGGCGCGCTCGTTGACGCGGTAGACGGCGATGCCGACCTTGGAGACGTTGATGGTCGTGATGGGCAGGCCGGCGGCGCTGCCGCGCGGCAGGATGAAGCCCTTGCCCGGCAGGGAGACGTTGGCCGGGCGGGCGCCCAGCGCCACCTCGACGTCCTTGTCCTCGTCGAGCTTGACGCCGTCGCGGCCCGGGAAACCCGTGCGTAGGCGCACCTTATAGTTCTCGCCGTAGTCGAGGCCGCCGATGCACAGCCGGTCGTCGACCACGCGCAGGGCCGATTTCACCTCGGGCGTGATGGTGACGTAGTCGGCGTAATTGACGTTGTTGGTGGCCAGCGGCTTGTTGAAGGCAAGGCAGGCCTCGCCCTCGGCGCGGCTGGTGTCGAGCGCGAAGCGGCGATAGGCGAAGGGCTCGTCCGGCGCGGCGGGAGGCTGCGGCAGCGGCACGGGCGCCGCGGAAGTCTGCGGGGCAGGAGCGGGAGCGGGCTGCGTTGGCGCTGCGACGGGCGTGGTCGGCGTGGGTGTGGTGGCTGGAGCCGGTGTCGCAGGCTGGGCTGGCGTGGCGGGCGCCGGCTGGGTGACGGCGGCGGTCCTGGTTGGTGTGTCGACCCGGTCTGCGGGCCTCCCGATCAAATAGCCCGCGATCCCCGATCCCAGCATGAGAGCCACGACCAGAGCAGCCAGCGTCGACCGATTCATGAGAACCCCCGCGAAAAAGCGCCCGAACTCTATTCCGCCGATTGTGCAAACACTGTGGAGTCTGGACCTTGGCTTGCGAATCTTCCAGCGTGTGGCGCGCATATCACGGTTTTGGCGGCGCTGTGGAAAGGCGACGCTTGAGCGGACCGGCCATTGCGTACTAAGCGCGAACGATGTCGTTGCATCTGATCAAGCTGGCCGTCGGCGTCGACGACCTTGCACACATGAAGAAGGTCCAGGCGGCGCGGCGCAAGCAGCGCCGGCAGACCCCGCGTTCGCCGCACTGGGTCTATACCCGCAACACGCCGCGCCGCTCCGAGGAGCTTCTGGCCGGCGGCTCGCTTTACTGGGTGGTGCGCGGGGTCATCCGCTGCCGCCAGGAGCTGGTCGGCTTCGAAGAGGACATCGACAAGGATAACGGCAGGAAATACTGCCGGATCAAGGTCAAGCGCACTTTGATCCCGACCGCCCCGCGCGCCTGCCAGGCCTTCCAGGGCTGGCGCTATCTCGAGACGGAACGGGCGCCGCCCGACCTGTCCAAGGGCGACACCGCCGACATGCCGCCGGAAATGGCAGCAGAGCTGAAAAGGCTGGGGCTGCTGTAGGGGGAGAAGATCATGATCGTGTACGACGTCTGGCGGCGGTCCTGCCGCTGTTGGCCATCGCCTGGGCATCCCGGTCGGCGTTGGCCGACGAGGTGCGCGTCATGCAATCGACGCCGGCGGCGAGCGCGGTGATCGACGGCCGGGGCAGCGAGTTCTTCGTGCGCTTCGATCGGCCGGTCGACCATATCCGCTCCACGCTCGAGATCATGCAGGACGGCAAGCTGGTCGAGCGCCTGGTCCCGCGACTCGAATCGGCGCCCGAGGTGCTGTTCGCCCGCGCGCCGACGTTGGTGCCGGGAAGCTACAACCTGCACTGGGCGGTGCGGACGGTCGCTGGCAAGGAGACGATCCAAGGCGACATTCCGTTCTCGGTCGCCGGGCAACGATAGGCCGCTTTTTCGTGCCGGGCGGTGATGGTATTGGCGGTCCGTCCAACCCTGCGTCGGCTGGGCGTTCGAACCCGGGAGGGAAACGCACCTCATGGCGGTCACGGTCATTGAAGCCCGTGTCAGGCTGCCCAACGGCGGAGTGGTCGGCGTCGCGAACGTGCAGGTAGAAGTCACCGAAACCGGCCAGGATCCGCAGACCGACCAGATCGTGACCGTGCCGCATGTCGTCCGACTTGGTTTCTCCTCGAATTCTGTCACACGACCGCATTGGCTGCAGTTCCACTGGAACGAGGCGATCGCCGTTGCGGAACATGCCGGTCGAAGCAACGGCATTCAAATTCGCTATGGCGGCAACGTCGGCGACCTTCACTACACGAGCAATCCCTCATCCGATGAAACCCGGATATGGAGCATCGACACGCTTGCCGATTCATCGGCGAGCGGGCCTCCTCCATGGTACGACCAAGCTGCATGGAATCAGACGACCGACCCTCTGCGAAATCGTGCGATGCTCGACGCGCCGTTGACGGACCCCTTGAATGCGTCACGCAACAACCAGCTCCAGTTGTTCGAAGCGAATGCGCGTTTCGTCATCGCGGGTCTCAGGGCCGGAACTGCGTCCCATGCGCCGATCGCGGCAAGCGACGCCATTCACTCATTGAGCTTCGTTTCTCATTTCGACACGTATCTGGTCGTTTTCGAGAGCGGCCGCGGATATCGACCCGCATGGCACGTCGAATGGACGGCGCAACGGACCCTGTGGAATCCGGAACGACGTCCCGCGCGGGTCGCGATGAACGCTCCCGCTGCGTCATACGGAGTCGGTCGCCACGGCAACGTCTATCACCTGCCGACCCACCTCAACCGTGTTCTCGCCACGGAGTTTCCAGCATGGGCCTTTGTCGGGGGCAACGCTCGGCCTCGACGGCTGCCTCCGCGGAGACGCTGAACCGGCCTCAACGGCTGGTCAGTTTAAGCTCGATGCGGCGGTTGCGGGCGCTGTCGATGGCGGAGAGCGGCTGGTACTCGCCGTAGCCCGCCGCCACCAGGCGGTCGTTGGGGATGCCCTGGCTGTGCAGGAACTTCACGACGGCGATGGCGCGCGCCGCCGACAGCTCCCAGTTCGACGGGTAGGGGCCGCCGCGGATCGCCTTGTCGTCGGTGTGGCCGTCGACCTGCAGCACCCAGTTGACGTCCTTTGGAATGCGCGAGGCGATCTCGATCAGCCGCTGGGCGACCTCGGCGAGCTGCTTCTCGCCGGCCGGCTGGAGCTGCGCGGACGCTGACGGGAACAGCACCTCGGACTGGAAGACGAAGCGGTCGCCCACGACCTGCACGTCGCGCTGGCCGGCCAGCGCCTCGCGCAGCTTGCCGAAGAACTCCGAGCGGTAGCGCGCCAGTTCCTCGACCTTGCTGGCCAGCGCCCGATTGAGCTTCGTGCCGAGATCGACGATCTGCGCCTGCTGCTCCTTGGACTTCGCCTCGGAAGCATCGAGCGCGGCGTTGAGCCGGCTGAGCTCGTCCTTCAAGCCGGCCATCTCGGCGGTCATGCGCACCACCGCGGCCTTCTGCTCGGCTGCGAGCTTCTGCTCCTCGGTGAGGTCGGTGAAGAGCTTGCCCTTCTCGTTGTTGGCGGCCGCCAGCGATGCCGCGAGACGCGTCAGCTCCAGCCGCTGGCGCTCGATCTCCTTTTGCAGGTCGGCCGACTTGGCTTCGGAATCCCTGGCTGCGCTCTGCATCGCGGCAGCGAGCTTGTCGCGCTCGGCCAGCATCGAGGTCAGGCGATCGGTGAGCTGGTCGCGCTCGATCTTGAGCGCATTCGACGACCGGCGCTCGGCGGCGAGATCGCTGCCGAGCTTGTCGCGCTCGCTGCGCATCTGCGCGATCTGCAGGGTGAGCTGCTCGAGGTCCTTCTGCAGGCTCTGGCCGGCCCGCTTCTCGATCGAAAGCTGGTTGGCGAGATCGCCGATCTGGCGGCTGAGCTGGTCGATGGCGCTGTCGCGGGTGCTGACCGCGGTCGACAGGGTGAACTGCGCCACGCTGAACAGCGTCAGCAGGAAGATCAGCACCATCAGCAGCGTCGTCAGCGCGTCGACATAGCCTGGCCAGATGTAGTCGGCGGCTCCGCCCCGGCGGCGCGAGGAGGCAGAGGCCATCGTCTAGCCTTCGCCGGTCGGATGAACGGCGCCGCGAGCCGTTGAGGCCATGGTGCGGGCGAGCAGGCGGAATTCACCGCGCAGCTCGTCGGCGAGGGCCGTGCGGCCGCGCACGTTCTCGTCGACCAGGCGGGCGAGGTGGCCCTCGATGGCGCGCTGGTGCGCCATCAGGGCCTCGCGTTCCTCGGCCGAGCCGCGGTCGCCGAGCCGCTCGATCATGACCCGCAGCTCGTCGCTGAGCGCCGACCGGCTGCGCGCATTCTCCTCGAGCAGACGGACGAGATGGCTCTCGATGGTGCGCTGATGAGCAGCCAGCGCCTCGCGATCGTTGTCCGACGAGCCGCGTTCGCCGAGCCGGTTGATCGCCGTGCGCAATTCGATCGACTGCTCGCCCATGCGCGCCAGCAGCGTCTGCTGGCCGCGCATCGCTTCGGCCAGCGCCGCCAGGCGCTCGACCAGCGTGGCGTTGGCGGCCACCGTCGCTTCGCGGCCTTCCTCGGCGCGGCGCAGCGTGCGGGTGAGATCGTCGAGGCCGTCGGCGGTGCGCTCGAGCAGCGCCTCGACGTAGGCCGATACGCCCTGTTCGCCATCGGCGCTGACCCCGCTCGACAGGCGCGTGGCGCTCGCCAGCCATTCCTCGAGCTCGATATGGAAGCGGCCCTGCGCCTGGCTCGCCTGCAGCTCGAGGAAGCCCAGCACCAGCGAGCCCGACAGGCCGAACAGCGAGGCGCCGAAGGCGGTGGCCATGCCCTTGAGCGGACCCTCGATGCTCTCCTTGAGCTTGGCGAACATTGTGATGGCGTCGCCGCCGCTGACCTGCAGCCGGCCGATGGCGTCGGCTACGGCGCTGATCGTCTCGAGCAGGCCCCAGAAGGTGCCGAGCAGGCCGAGGAAGATCAGCAGGCCGATCAGGTAGCGCGTGAGGTCGCGCCGCTCGTCGAGGCGGGTGGCGATGCCGTCGAGTACGGCGCGCGTGGCCGTGGCCGACATCCGCAGCCGGTCCTGGCGTTCGCCCAGCATGGTGGCGAGCGGCGCCAGCAGGTTCAGCGCATGGGTGTCGAGCGGCGGCGCGCCTTGCTCGCGATGCTGGAAGCGGCGCAGCCATTTGACCTCGGGCCACAGCGAGACGACCTGGCGCATGACGAAGAAGATGCCGATCACCAGCACCGCCACGATCACGCCGTTCAGGATCGGCGTGTTCATGAACACACGCAGCAGGTCGACGTGCAGCACGTAGGCGAGCCCGGCGACGGCTGCCAGGAACAACAGCATGCGGACGAGATAAGGGAGCGGACTGCTCATGCGGCCAGACTCGGGGCGACCAGAACTCGGGCGGTCGGATTCGGGCGGCCGGACGGCGCGGGCCCGATCACGTGCTGGGCACCAGGATCTCGACGGAGTCGCCGTCGCCCGAGAAGCTGCCGACCTCGATGCGCGACTTGACGCCCCGGTCCATCAGATAGCTGCGCACGACCAAGGCCCGCGCGAGCGCAATCTTGCGGCTGTCGGGCCCGGTGTCGGGGGCGAAGGCGCGCAGCTCGATATGGCGCAACTTCTGGTCGGCGATGCGCTTGGCGATCTGGTCGAGCTCGGCCTTGGTGGCAGGGGTGAGGGAGGCCGACCGGCCGATGAAGGCGATCGTGCCGAACGGTCCGCCGGACTGCGTGGAGGGAATGGCGGCCGGAGTGCCTACCGCCAGCGTCGGGCCGGGCGGCGGCGTGGCCGGGACCGTAACCACGGGGGCGGGCGGGGCGGCCGGAGCGTTCACCAAGCGGCTTTCGATCGGGCCGGGCGGAGGCGGCGGCAGGCTGCGCTCGTACGTTCCCGGCGCGCCGGCAACCGGCACGCGCGCCGGCTGCACGACGATGTCCTGCGCGAAAGCGGGTGCTGCGCCGAGGGCCAGCACGGCAAGCGCAAGGCTGCGCGCGGCAACCGAGGACGATGGCATAACCAATTGCCTCTCAACGAGAATTTGGCCCAACAATAACCGCTGGACGGTGCCCGCTCAACCAGCGCGCAGCGCCGCAAACGCATCCTGTGGAGAGTTTTTGCCCGTTGTATGGCGTCATGCCGGAGCGCGGACCTCCAGGTCCGCTCATACTCATGCTCTTCGGGACCGCGAGCCTCCGGCTCGCTCATGAATCATGAGCGAGCCGGAGGCTCGCGGTCCGGAAGACGATGACATGATCATGAGCGGACCTGGAGGTCCGCGCTCCACCTAAGAGCCCAAGATCCCGATCATCGGCTCGTGCAGGCCGAAGTTGCTGGCGAGCACCGAAGGGCCGCCGAGCTCGTAGGGCTTGCCTGCGACGTCACTCACGGTGCCGCCGGCTTCGCGCACCAGAAGCAGCCCCGCAGCGACATCCCACGGCGCCAGACCGTACTCGAAGAAAGCGTCGTACCGTCCGGCCGCCAGGAAGGCGAAGTCGAGCGAAGCCGCGCCCCAGCGCCGCACGCCGGCGGTCTGCCGCGTCACGGCCTCGAGCCGGCGGTGATAATCGGCATGGTCGCCCTTGCCGATATTGGGGATGCCGGTCGCCACCAGGGCGCGCGCCGGATCCTTGCGGCCCGACACGCGCAGCCGGCGCGAGCGGGCGTTGGGCGTGTCGACATAGGCGCCGTTGCCTTTCTCGGCCCAGAACAACTCGTCAGAGATCGGCTGATAGATGACGCCGGCGATGATTTCGCCCTCGCGTTCCAGCCCGATCGAGATGGCGAAGTGCGGCACGCCGTGCAGGAAGTTGGTCGTGCCGTCGAGCGGATCGACGATCCAGCGGTTGCGGCCATCGCCCTTGGTCTCGCCGCCTTCCTCACCGAGGAAGCCGTACTCCGGCCGCGTGCGGGCGAGCTCGGCGCGCAGCGTGCGCTCGGCCTTGATGTCGGCATGGCTGACGAAGTCGCCGGGGCCCTTCTCCGAGATCTGCAGGTGCTCGACCTCGCCGAAGTCGCGCTTCAGGTTTTTGGCCGCGGCGAAGGCTGCACGGATCATCACCGTGATGGTGGCCGAGCGCGGCGCCAGCGAGCGGCGCTCGGGCGGACCGGAACGTTCGCGACCGGTACTGAGCGGGGCGCGGCCGATGCGGGCAACGGGTTGATCGGGCGCGCGGCTCATCAGGTCAATCCTTTGCGCGTTCCATGTAGCTGCCGTCTTCGGTGTTGATCACCAGCCTGGTGCCAACGGCGATGTGCGGCGGCACCATCACCTTGATGCCGCCTTCGACGACCGCGGGCTTGTAGGACGAGGAGGCGGTCTGGCCCTTCACCACGGCGTCGGCCTCGGTGACGGCGAGGACCACGCTCTTGGGCAGCTCGACGCCGACCGGAGACCCCTCGTACAGCGATACGGTCACTTCCATGCCGTCCTGCAGCCAGCGCGACTGGTCGGGATCGAGAACGTCGGCACCCACGGTGAGCTGCTCGTAGTTCTCCTTGTCCATGAAGGTGAAGCCGTTGTCGTCCTTGAACAGGTAGGTGCACTCGCGCTCGTCGATATGGACGTGCTCGATTGTCTCGCCCGAGCGGAAGCGCTCCTGCAGCTTGTTGCCCTCGCGCAGCGCCTTGGCCTCGATAGCGACGAAGGCGCCGCCCTTGCCGGGGCTGATGTGCTGCACCTTGGCGGCCACCCAGAGCTTGCCGTTGTATTCGATGACGTTGCCGGCACGGATGGAATTGACGGGCACTTTCATGGGCTTACCGCAGGTCGAATGAATGGAATTCGGCCTCGTCCGCGGAAGGCGGTGCGAGGCCGGCGCGGGCTTGTATCAAAGGCGGGAGGAAGCCGCAACCGGGGCCTCACAGGCCCAATTCAGCCTGCTTCTTCTTGGGCAGGGCAGCGGCGATGACCGCATGCGCCCGCTTGATGTATGCCTTCATCTCGCGGTCGGACAGCGCCTTGGGATCGTCGACCGACACCCACTTGGCGCGCGCGAGGTAGGGGGCGGGCCGGAAGCCCGGCGAGCGGCTGAGCGCGTCGTAGTGCTCGGGGGCCGACTTGAAAGAGATGCGGCCGACCGAATGCTCCTCGGGCGCGATCAGGCAGAACATCTTGCCGCCGACCTTGAAGACGATGACGCCTTCCCACTGCACGGTGCGGGTCGCGGCGGGAAGCTTGCCGCAGAAAGCGTCGATCTGCTTGGGCGTCATATGGCCACCCTACACGCGACAATCGGGGCATGCGATGGTCGGCCATGACCGATTGGCGTCCCGACAAGCTCGAGCGGCGTTTGCCTGCACTGCAAGCACGGGCGCGCCTGCAAGCCGCCATCCGCCGATGGTTCGCGGACGAGGGCTTCGCCGAGGTCGAGACGCCGATCCTGCAGGTGGCGCCCGGCGCCGAAGTGCACCTCTCGGGGTTCGCCACCGACTGGGAGCTGCCCGATGGCGAGGAGCGCGAGCGCTGGCTGCACACCTCGCCCGAGTTCGCCATGAAGAAGCTTTTAGCCGGCGGCGTTCCAAAACTGTTCCAGTTCGCCCGGGTCTTCCGCAATGCCGAGGGCTCGGCGCTGCATCATCCGGAATTCACGATGCTGGAGTGGTATCGCGCGGGGGTGGGCTACGAGACAATCATGCAGGATTGCGCGCGGCTGCTGGCGCTGACGGGCGCCAGCGAGCTGCGTTGGGGCGAGCACCGCTGCGATCCGCAAGCCGAACCGGAGCGACTGACAGTGGCGGAGGCGTTCCATCGCTACGCTGGCGTCGACCTGTTCGCTACAGTGGGCAGCGCCGACAAGCTGGCCCGCGCGGCGGGTATCGCCATGCACGACGGCGACAGCTGGGACGACGTCTTCTTCCGCGTCATGTTCGACCGGATCGAGGGCAAGCTCGGCATGGGCCGCCCGACCATCCTTTGCGAGTATCCGATCGCCATGGCCGCGCTCGCCCGCGCCAAGCCCAGCGATCCGCGCGTCGCCGAGCGCTTCGAGCTCTATGTCTGCGGCGTGGAGCTTGCCAACGCATTCGGCGAGCTGACCGATCCCGATATCCAGCGCGTCCGCCTGCAGGCCGACATGGACGAGAAGGAGCGGCTGTACGGCGTGCGCTGGCCGGTCGACGAAGATTTCCTGGCGGCGCTCGATCATGGCCTGCCCGACTGCTCGGGCATAGCGCTTGGCTTCGACCGCCTGGTGATGCTGGTCACCGGCGCCAACCACATTGAGGACGTGCTGTGGCTGCCGGTGCGGTGAAGGGGCGGGGATCGCGCCTGAAGAGCCTCGTCCTGGCGTTCGCCTCGACGACGGTGGCGCTGCTGATTGGCATCTGGGTAACGGCCTACCTGACGGTCTGGCCGCCGGCCATGAGCACCGCGGGCGACGGCATCGTGATCTACGATCCCGAAATCGGCCTGGCGTCCCGCCCCAGCGCCCATACGCGGCACATCTACCCCGCCATTGCGGACCGGGCGACCTTCGAGTTCGACATCTACACCGACAATCGCGGCGCCAGGGTCGACGGGCCGGGCCAGCTGAGCGCCGCGCGCTACGATATCGTCACTGTGGGCGATTCCTTCACCTGGGCCTATGCGCTGGCCAACCAGGACTCCTATGCCGCCAAGCTCGGGCGTGAGCTCGGCGCCAGCGTCGCCAATTTCGCTCTGGCGAGCTACGGCACGACGCAATCGCTGCAGGTCCTCGAGCGCAATCTCGACCTCAGGCCGCGGCTGGTGGTCTACGGCATCATCGCCCACCACTTCGAGCGCAACGTCTGGCCCTGCGCGCCGTCCTACTACGAGTTCTGTCTCGACGTGTCGCACGTCTCCTGGGGCGACGCCGGTCAGCCATACATCGCCCTGCCGTTCAGCAACGGCGTTCGTCGCCTGCAGGTGCACCAGGACGGCGGCTATGGCACGCCTCTGCGCTGGCTGACGCACGGCGCTGACGTGATCTTCGGCCGGCTGTACTACGCCTGGAGTAGAAACCGGGAGCCGGATGACGCCAAGAAGGCCGAGGCCGTCCAGTTCCTCCTGCAGCGCATGAACCGGATGGCCGTGGCAAGCGGCTCGCAGCTCCTCGTGGTGTTCCTGCCGACGAACTATTACGGCCCACCGGCGGCGCTGCCCGGCATCATCGACAAGGTCGGGGAGGGCATCCGGTATCTCGACCTCACCCCCGCCTTCGAGCGCAACCGGCGGGAGGGCGGGCCCAACCCGTACATTGTCGGCGACGGCCATCCCGGCGTGGCGGGCCACGCACTGATCGCGGCCGAGATCGCCAAGTACGTGCAGCGAGAAGGGTTGCTCGGATCAGACGGCGCTAACGGTGCGCCGAAAAGATCTCGCTGAAGGCGCGCACAGCCGCTTTTGGCCCGTCCTTGTGGTTCCAGACGCCGCCCGCGACAGCGAGGAAATCGGCGCCGGCGGCGATCACCGGGCGGCAGTTCTCGACGGTGATGCCGCCGATCGCCACGCACGGCACCTCCATGAGCCCGCTCCACCATTCGAGGATGTCGAGCTCGGCCGGCGTGGTCACGGCCTTGGTGCCCGAAGGAAAGAACGCGCCGAACGCCACGTAGTCGGCACCGGCTTCGGCCGCCTCCATGGCGAGGTGCCGCGAGGCCTTGCAGGTCACGCCGACCTGCCGCTCCGGCCCGACGATGCGCCGCGCCTCGGCGTAGGGCATGTCCTCCTGGCCGACATGCACGCCGTCGCAATCGAGCTTCACGGCGAGGTCGGGCCGGTCGTTCATGATGAAGGCCACGTCGCGCTGCTGGCAGACCGGGCGCAGCGTGTCGGCGGCGTGGGTGATGGCGTCGTCTGAGACGTCCTTCAGCCGAAGCTGGAAGGCCGCGACGTCACCGCCGTCGAGCGCGGCGCGCAAGTCGTCGGCGAAGATCGTCGGGTGCTCGATGCGCTCCGGCGAGATGAGATAGAGCCGGCAATGCGTCGCCGCGCTCTGCTGTTCCGATGGCATTCGTCTTTCCTGTTCCGAGCCGGTTGTGTGGGGCGACAGCCATCGGCAGTCAATGCGCATCGTCGACAGCAACGGGGTTCCGTGACAACGTTCGCCACCCATTCGCTCGTGGAGTCTGCATGATCCGCCCGTCGCGTCGCCAGGCGCTCAAGCTCGTTGGCCTGGTTGCCGGTTCCGCCGTGCTGCCGGCGGCTGCCCAGACGTCGACATTCCCGTCGCGGCCGATCAGGATCGTCGTGCCGCACGCGCCGGGCGGCAATTCGGACACGTTCGGGCGCATCGTGGCGCAGAAGATCACCGACCAGACCGGCCAGCAGGCCATCGTCGAGAACCGGCCGGGCGCCGGCGGAACGGTGGGCAGCGCGCTGGTGAGCAAATCGGCGCCCGACGGCTACACGGTCGTTGTGGCCGACAACGGCACGCATGCGATCGCGCCCACGCTCTACGGCGCGAAGCTGCCCTATGACGTCTTCAAGGACTTCACGCCGATCATGCTGGCGGCCAAGTTCCCGACGGTGATCATGCTGCATCCGTCGGTGCCGGCCGCCACGCCCAAGGAGTTCGTGGCGCTGGCCAAGAGTCAGCCGGGCAAGTTCACCTATTCGTCGGCGGGCACGGGCAACGGCTCGCATCTGACGATGGAGCTGTTCCGCTCGGCGGCGGGCGGGCTCGACATGGTGCACGTGCCCTACAAGGGTGGCGCGCCGGCGGTGCAGGCGCTGCTGGCCGGCGAGGTGCAGCTGACCGCAGTCAGCGTGAACACATCCCTGCCGCAGATCCAGTCGGGCAAGGTGCGTGCGCTGGGCGTGGCCTCGTCGAAGCGTTCGCCGGCGCTGCCCGACGTGGCGACCTTCACGGAGAACGGCATCGACTTCGAGGGGGATAGCTGGCTTGCCATCATCGGACCGCCGGGCTTGCCGCCTGACATCGCCGCCCGGCTGAACCAGATCTTCACAGCGGCGCTGCGAGATCCTGACACCGAGGCGCGGCTCGCCAAGATCGGCCTCGAGGTGGTGGCTTCATCGCCGGATGACTTCACCAAGGTATTGCAGCACGACGTGCCGAAATGGGGTGCAGCCGTGAAAGCCTCAGGCGCCGTCGCCGAGTAGTGCCCCCTGCAGAAATGCAACTCTGGCCGTCCGGTGACCCCCTAGTCAGGGAGATGTAAGGAGCGCAGTCTCAAATGGTGCCTGCGGGGGGACCATGGGGACTGCCAGCCAATACGAAGAGATGGCGCAGCGGTGCGAACGCTACGCCGCGAGCCGCCGTTTCAAAGCCGACGTCGAGGCGTGGACGCAGTCGCGAAGATGTGGCGAGTGCTTGCCGCCACCGTTGACTCGTCGATTTCCACCGACACGGCAGTCGACCAGGCAGTCGAAAGCCCGCCGTCCGGCGGGCTTCCGTAGAATTTCGAGAGATTAGCTCTCGACTGCATCCTGCCCTGCGATGGATAGCCTGACCGTGCGTTTGCTGCGGCGTGGCGCTAGTGCCGCTTCGCCGGCGGCAGGCCCGGCTTCATCTGGGCGCGCAGCACTGTAAGGTGCTCGATTATCTGATCGAACTCGGCGGCGGCGTAGTCGACGCTCACTCGAATGTCTTCGCCTGTGAGCGACAAGCACACGCTGCGGCGATCGACGGAGAGCTGCCAAGGCTCTTCCAACGCCCGGCCGAACGGTATGTCCTCGCGACGCTCTTTGGTCATCAGAAGACCGACCTGCGCTGAAAGGCAGTCTCTGGCCGCGACGGTCGACGGCGGCTTTGTTTTCGAGCGGCGTGACCGCCGGCTTTTGGCTAGCAAAGCGCCGGCCTTCAGCCGTCACCGCAAGGCCGTTGCCGCCCTCCCGGATGACGCCTGCCGACTCTAGACGAATCCGCAACTGCGACGGCACCGGTACGTCTCGCCATTCACCCGCTTGCGAAGTGTATCGATCTTGAGGTGCTCGGATTGGGTACCACGGCCTACAAAACGCCCTGCGCTCGTTCGCGTTCCGTCTCGCGTAGCAGCACATCTGGAAGGCCGGCCGAAGGGCGCGCAGTGTCATTTCCCGGCCGACGTGATCTTCTCGATTTGAGCCAATGACCTTTTTCAGCGTGGGCAGAAGCTCACCGGCCAGCGCCTTCAGTTTGCGCCTCCACCCCGTTGCGGCAGGCAGCGCGAGCCACCCAAAAGGACCTGCTCCGACGGCCAGCGCTGCCGAGCCCTCGGAGCAGGAACACGTAGGTGGGCGCCCAGCTAGGGCGCCAAGGGGAGATGACGGCGGGGCTTAATCCGCCGTCACACCGCTGCTCGTGGCGGTTACAAACTGAGAACGCAGCAAGATCAGGGCCGGTGGCCAAGGATATCGGTTGTCGTTTCTTGGCGACGGACACGACACAACGCCGAAGAGAGACGAGTTCGCTTGGCAACCTCTAGCCCTCTGCCGGCGTTGCTACGTGTCACGGCCGATGCGCTTGTGGCTGACCGGGGCAATCGATGTATTGGAGCCTTCTGGCCTACCTGATTGTGAGTGCCGTAGCGATAGCGTCGCTCGGGTACCTCGCTTGGTACGGACTTCGCCAGATCCTGAAATGGTAGCTGGCAGCCAGCGGCTGAGGCGGTCCGACAGAAGTTCGTCCGACTAGCTGGCCGTGGCGCAACCCTGGCTCTACAGATTCGGTATGTCCCGCAAGGCAGTGTACTTCCTCATAGGCTTCATCGTCGGCGCGATCGTAAGCCTGCTGTGGAACGCAATGCCAATCATTCGGGCGGGGGGCGCGCCCGCCATCCCAGGAATCTGGTTCGACATCGCCGTGCAGGCGGTGATTATCGGACTGTTGCTTGGGTTGGTTGCAATGTGGTTCGGCACAAGACGCAGGAGCGGAAACTAATATCGACCAATGCCGACGGGTTGGCGCGGAGACCCTTTGCCTCCGCGAGACGGCGTGCTCCAGGACAGCTCGCCGGATGCGCGGTTCATATGAACGCGCGCCGGGATGCGATCAGCACCGAGGTGCGGTGCGGGTACGGTAGCCGTCGTAGTACTGGCTTCCGCAGACAACCTGCTGCTGAACGACGTCGTCACGATACCCGTTCTGGCCACGGTTGGTCACGGTCACCGTCGTATAGCGACGGCCGTCAGTCTGGTTGTACCAGGCCTGATTTCCGTAGTTGTAGCTCGGCGCAGGCTGCGAATAGCCATAGCGTGGAGCAGGTGCGGGATAGTAGCCGCTATTGTAGCCCGTCGGTGCCGGCTGATAGTAGCCGCGCGGTGCGCCATAGCCGTCGTCTTGGCATGCCGCCCCGATCATGCCGATGCCCACGACGAGCATCAGTCTCGGAAAGAGCCTCAACATCTCTATTCCTCCAGGCCAAGATGTTTGAACACCCTCGCTACGCAATCATTCTGTCTTCTTAAAGACGATCAACGGTCTGGAGATCGAATAGGTTCCTGTCACCGCTTTGGCACAGCCAGGTCAGGGAGGCCGGTTAGCGAGTCACCGGACTTCCAAGCCGAGTCCAGCGAAAAAGGCCCGCCGAGTTACCAAGGCGGGCCTTCAAAGAAGCAGTTGGGTATCCAAAGGGTTACCCAAGCGGGGACGGAAGCCCTGCAAATGCGAGGAGTTTACATCTTGCCCTGATAGATGCCGATGATCTTGTCGAGCATATCGAGCGCCTGCTCGCGCGGGCGCTGGAAGGTGTTGCGGCCGATGATCGAGCCGTTGGCGCCGCCGTCGCGCAGGCCGCGGATCTCGGTGAACAGGCCTTCGAGGTCCTTGGCCTCGCCGCCGGAGAACACGACGATGCGCCGGCCGTTGAAGGTCGCCTGCATGATGTGCTTGATGCGCGCCGCCAGGGTCGACTTGTCGACATTGGCCTTCTCGTAGGCGGCCTTGGCCTCGGGCTGCCACAGCACGTCGGTCGGCGGCTTGACCTTGATGATGTGGGCGCCGAGCAGGGCTGCCATGTGGGCGGCGTAGGCGCAGACGTCGAGCGCCGTCTCGCCCGCCTTGTCGAGCTTGCCGCCGCGCGGATAGGACCACATGACGACGGCGAGGCCGACTGACTTGGCCTCCTCGGCGAGCTGGCGAATCTCCTCCATCATCTCGTACTGATCTTCCGACCCAGGATAGATCGTGAAGCCGATCGCCGAGCAGCCCAGCCGCAGCGCGTCATTTACCGACGCGGTGACCGCCTGGTCCTTGTTGGTCGACAGCGAGTTGGCCGAGTTGAGCTTGAGGATGGTCGGGATGGCGCCGGCGAAGGTGTCGGCCCCCGCTTCGAGCGGGCCGAGCGGGGCGGCGTAGGCGTTCAGCCCGGCGTCGATCGCGAGCTGATAGTGATAGTGCGGATCGTAGGCGTCCGGGTTGGGCGCGAACGAGCGAGCCGGACCGTGCTCGAAGCCCTGGTCGACCGGCAGGATCAGCATCTTGCCCGAGCCGCCCAGGCGGCCGTGCATCAGGATGCGGGCCAGGTTGGCCTTCGTGCCGGGGCAATCGCTCTCGTAGTTATCCAGGATTTTCTTGACGGTGCGGGTGATTTTCACGGCCTGCGCTCCATAGTCCATTAGACAGCGGCCGGTGATAGCGGCGGTGGGCTATTCGTTCAAGCCCTTGCCCGGATAGGGGTGTGTGGTTTTCCAGTGGTTCGCTATGTCGATCCGCCGGGTCACCCAGACGCCCTTCTGCTGCTGGATGTAGTCGAGTAGACGCCACAATCCCGCTGTGCGGCCGGGATGGCCGATCAGGCGCTGGTGCAAGCCGACCGACATCATCTTGGGCATCGTGGCGCCCTCCTTGTAGAGGACGTCGAAGGCGTCGCGACAGAGCGTGAACCACTGCTCGGAAGTGGTCATGCCGGCGGCATATTTGCCATCGTTGTTGGTGAGCGAATAGGGCACGACCAAGTGGGGCTTGCCCTCGACCGTCTGCCAGAACGGCAACTCGTCGCCGTAGTAGTCGCTGTCGTAGGTGAAGCCGCCATGCTCGAGCAGCAGGCGGCGCGTGTTGACGCTGGGGCCATAGCGGCAATACCAGCCGGCGGGCGCTTCGCCGACGGTCTGCTTCAGCGACGTCACTGCCTTGGCGATGTGCTCGCGTTCCTCCGCTTCGCTCAGCTGGAAATGGCGCACCCAGCGCCAGCCGTGGCAGCAGACGTCGAAATCGGACTGCCGGATCGCCTCGGCCGCCGGCTTGTTGCGCTCCAGCGCCAGCGCGCAGCCGAACACGGTGAGCGGCAGGCCGCGCTCCTGGAAGGCGCGCATGATGCGCCAGAAGCCGACGCGGACGCCGAACTCGAACATGCCTTCGGCGGCGAGGTCGCGGCCCTTGAGGCCTTGCGAGGAGGTCGAGGATTCGGTGAGCCCGGTCTCGGTGTAGCCTTCGCCGTCCTGCACCGACGGTTCGGACCCTTCCTCGTAGTTCACCACGAAGTTGACCGCGATGCGGGCTCCGTCCGGCCACTTGGGATCGGGCGGGTTGGCTCCATAGCCCACGAGGTCGCGTGTCGGCTGCCAGCTCATTTCGGTCTCCTTATCAATTGGGCGCCCATCTGCCGGGCGATGTCGGCGATCTTGTCGTTATGCTCGCGCATCGAGATGCGCTTCACGCCGGAGCGCAGGCAGGCGAGCGCGTGGCCCGGCGCGTCGCCGCAATCGACGACCAGCTCGAAGGTGACGTCGGGGAACTCGCTCTCGGCGCGCTGCTGCAGTGCCCCGAGATAGCCCGCGCCGTAGAACGAGGCGGCGCCCTCGGGCGTGATCAGGATAGGCGAGGTGCCGTCGGCGCGCGCGGCTTGCAGCGCTTCCTCGGTCGAACGCCAATCGCGCACCAGGATCACAGGTCTGATCATCAGGCGTCCAATTAGCGCAGCGCTCCTCTCCCCCGCTAGGGGGAGGGGAACATGGGGTCGGAGAGGTCGGGAAGTACCACTACTCATTCAACCCCTTGCCCGGATACGGGTGCGTCTCGGTCCAGTGCCGGGCGATCTCGACGCGCTTGGTGATCCACACACCGTCGTGCTTCTGCATATAGTCAAGCAGCCGTTCCAGGCCGACGGCGCGGCCGGGATGGCCGATGACGCGCATGTGCATGCCGACCGACATCATGCGCGGCTGCGTCCGGCCCTCGCGGTACAGCATGTCGAAGGAATCCTTCAGCAGGGTGAACCACTGCTCGGCGTTGCCGATGCCCACCATGTACTTGCCGTCGTTGGTGGTGAGCGAGTAGGGCACGACCAGATGGCCCTTGCCGTCGACATTCAGCCAGAATGGCAGCTCGTCGCCGTAGTAGTCGCTGTCGTACTCGAAGCCGCCTTCCTCGACGACCAGGCGGCGCGTGTTCTCGCCCGGCCCATAGCGGCAGTACCAGCCTTCGGGCCGCCGGCCGATCATCTTCTCGGTCGAGGCGATGGCCTTGGCGATATGGTCGCGCTCGTCGGCCTCGCTGAGCTCGTAATGCTTGATCCAGCGCCAGCCGTGCGAGCAGATGTCGTGGCCGGCTTTGGCGATCGCGGCCGATGCTTCGGGATTGCGCTCGAAGGCCAGTCCGCAGCCGTAGACCGTCATCGGCAGCTTGCGCTCCTCGAAGATGCGCATCAGGCGCCAGAAGCCGATACGGCTGCCGTACTCGAACAGGCTCTCCGCGGCGAGGTCGCGGCCGTTCACCGTCTGGCCCATGCCATGCGCCTCGCTGAGACCGGTGTCGCTGTGATCCTCGCCGTCCTGGATCGAAGGCTCGGAGCCCTCTTCGTAGTTCATGACGAAGTTGACTGCGAGCCGCGCGCCATTGGGCCATTTCGGATCGGGCATGTTGGCGCCATAGCCCACGAAATCGCGGCGCGGCTTGTACATCGCACGTCTCTCCGGAGTCAGGGTATGCGGATGATGAAGGGTTTTACGGGCACGAACTCCTCGTCGCCCTTGCCGCCGTCGCGCCACATGAAGACGGCGAAGCGGCCGGGCTTGTCGAGGACGGTGAGCCCGTGATGCCAGGTGTTGGGCTTGTAGGTGACGCCCTGCTGGCCGGTGGCAATGAACGCCCGGACGCCTGCGAGGTCGGGACCGCCCGCCGCGGCGTGCGGCGCCACCACGATCAGCCAGCGCGCCACGTCGATCGGCACGAAGGTCTGGGACGAGTATTCGTGGCGCTCCAGCAGGTCGGCCTTGAGCGGCCGGTTGGGAGTCTCGGCCTTGAGGCTCATGGACAGGCTGGGATGCGCGCTGGGACGCAGATTGCCGAGTGCATCTTCGTAGTACTGACGGCCGGGCTCGCTCGGTACGTCGATGACGTCGCCGAACGGCGCGAAAGCCTCCCGGGTGAGGGGCTGAGGCACGATCTCCATCGTTCACTCCCTAGTCGCGCATGCGGCGGGTGAGGCCCACCGTCCATTCCATGATCAGCATCAGCACGAAAGCGGCGGCGATCAAGACGCCGGACACCGCCGCGACCCGCACGTCGAGCGTGGATTCCATCATCCCCCACATGCGGATCGGCAGCGTGTCGGTGCGGGCATTGGACAGGAACAGCGACACCGGCACGTTGTCGATCGAGGCCATGAAGGCGAGGAACGCGCCGGCGGCGATGCCGGGGAAGATCAGCGGCAGGGTCACGCGCCGCAGGGTGTAGAACCACGAGGCGCCGAGGCTCTGCGAGGAATCGAGCAGGGCAGGATCGAGTTGCGAGAGGCTCGCGGTCGTGGTGCGCAGGATGAAGGGCATGGTGACGATCAGGTGCCCGGCAATCATCAGGTTGAGCGAGGGGCGGAATCCCAGGGTCGAGAAGTAGACCAGCGCCGCCAGCCCGAAGGTGATGCCGGGCAGCACCAACGGCGACATGAAGAGATTGTCGGCAAAGCGCGCCGAGCGGGCGCGGTTGCGCGCGATGCCGAGCGCGGCCAGCGTCGCCAGCACGACGCCGATCAGGGTCGACATCGCCGCCACTTCCAGGGAGTTGCCGGCGGCGCGATGGATCTGCCGTGACTGCGTGGCATCGAACAGCTGCTCATACCAGCCGAAGGAGAAGCCGGTCGGCGGGAACTTCAGCGAGCGGCCCGCGGTGAAGGACGTCATGAGGGCGATCACGACCGGCGAGACGATGATCAGCACGGCCAGGATCGCGATGCCGCCGATCACCAGGCTGTAGGAGAGGTCGGAAAAGCTCTGCCGCCGGCCCATCGCTCTACCCCTGCAGATGCCGGCTTGAGCGCCGGCCGAGGTAGGAAAGGGCGGCGATCACCGTCAGGACCGAGACCACCAGCGACAGCGAGGCAACGGCGGCGAGCGGCCAGTGATAGACGACCAGAGACTGCTGCCAGATCACCAGCGGCAGGTAGATCAGCCGCACGCCGCCGATCACGGTCTGCGAGATGAAGGCGGTGGTGGAGCTGGCGAAGACCAGCAGGCATCCGGCGACCAGGCCGGGTGCGGAGAGTGGCACGATCACCGTGAACAGCGTGCGCCAGCGCGAGGCGCCGAGCGCCGCCGAGGCGTCGCGCAGGTTGGGGTCGAGGCGCGACATCACGCTGATCAGCGGCAGCAGCATCAGCGGCATCTCGATCTGGGTCAGCGAGATCACCAGACCGAGCTCGGTCTGCAGCAGGCGCAGCGGCTCGGAGATCACGCCGAGCCCCAGCAGCGCCTGATTGACCACGCCCTCGCGGCCGAGCACGACGATCCAGGCGAAAGTGCGCACCACGACCGACAGCAGCATCGGCATGATGATGATGAACAGCAGCACCTTCTGCAGGCGTGGGCTGAGGTCCATGTAGACCAGCGCCAGCGGGTAGCCGACGATCACCGTGGCGCAGACGGTCTTCAGCCCCAGGAGCAGGGTGTCGGCGATGACCTTGTAGTTGAAGGGATCGCCGAAGAATTTCGCCCAGCTCGCGAAGCCTGGCTCGGTGATCTTGTCGTCGTTGAAGAAACTGGTCGCGACCAGCAGCAGCAATGGCGCCAGGAAGAGCGCCGCGAACGCCAGCGCAAGCGGCAGGGCGAGCTGCCACTCGGCGAGGCGCAGCGAGCGCCGTTCACCATAAATTTCGGCGGTGACGACAGCCGACGTCATACTCCTCACCCGCCGTCATGCTCCTCTCCCCCTTGGGGGAGAGGCTGGGTGAGGGGGTGATGCAGGAGGAAATCTTCACGTTGAACCCCCTCACCTAACCTCTCCCCCAAGGGGGAGAGGAACATGAGAGGATGTGACGGGCCTACGATCACTTCGCCATTTCCTTGTTGAACTTCTCGATCCAGGCGGCGCGCAGGGGGTTGATCTTCGCCCAGTCGTGCTGGACGTAGTTGGCCATCTCGTCGAGGTTCTTCATCGGCATGTCGGCCGCCAGGGGCACGTCCTTGTTGACGGGCAGGAAGTTGTAGGGCGGCTTGGTCAGCGCCTCCTGCGCTTCCTTGCTGATGACCAGGTCGAGATACTTGTAGGCATTGCCGATATCGCCGCTGCCCTTGGCGATGTGCATGGTCGTGAAGAAGGTGATGGCGCCGCTCTCGGGCTTCACGAACTCGACATCGACGCCCTTGCCCTTGAGCGTCGCGACGGTCTGGGTGTTGGTGTACATCACGTCGCACTGGCCTTGCTGGAACAGGCCCGGCATCGCCGCCGGCAGGCCGACCGCGGCGATCTTGGGCAGTACCTTCTTGAGCTCGACCAGGGCGGGATCGACGTTGGTCAGCGAGCCGCCGAACAGCTTCGACAGCTCAATCAGCGACGAGGTGCCGAAGGTCGTCTGGAAGCCGGTGATGCCGAGCCGCGACACCCACGGATCCTTGAGCAGGTCGCCCCAGCCCTTGGGCGCCGGCAGCTTCTTGGGATTGTAGGCGATGCCCACGACCTGGGCGCTGACATGGACGCCGACGTCGTCGGTGAAGCCCGCCGGCAGCTTGGAAAGGTTGCCGAGCTTCGTGGCGTCGAACTTCTCGAACAGGCCGCCTTCCAGGCCGACGATGCGCGGGCCGGGATCGAGCACGAAGACGTCGAACGGCGGCGCGCCGCGGGCCGCCTTGGCCTTGCCAATCTGGTCCATGGCGAACAGCGGCGCCAGCTCGAGGTCGATGTCGTCCTTCTTCTTCAGCATCGGGGCAACGACCGTGCGATAGGCGTCTTCCCAGGTGCCGGGGTAGGTGGTGGCGATGACGCTGCCCTTGGCGTGGGCGATTCCAGGCAGGAACGACGCGCCGCCGAGCGCGGTGACGCCGGCGAGCAGGCTTCGACGATTGAAGATCATGGAGCTACTCCGTTGCTGTAGGCGTTGAGCGCGGGAAAAGGGAAGGGCGGGCGTCGGTCGCCAGGGCGCAGAAACGCCGCGGCACCTCGGTCGGCGTGTGCCGCCGCGGCTCGACGATCTTGAGGGCGGCGCCGTCGACGGTGCGCGCCTCGTGGATGAGCTGGGAGCCGAGCGGCAGGCTGAGGCCCGGTTCGATCGCCCAGCTGTCGGTCGTCGCGATGGGCGACAGCACCAGCTGCTCGGGTCGCACGGACAGCACGACGGGCGAACCCGCAGCGATTCCCTGGGGCGCCGGCAAGCGAAGCGTGGCGCCGGCCCCCAGTTCGACCATGGCAGTATCGCCTACGACCGCGGCGATCTTGCCCGGCAGGAGGTTGGTCGTGCCGATGAAGCCGTTGACGAACAAGGTCTTGGGCCGGTCGTAGATCGCGACCGGCGTATCGAACTGCTCGACCTTGCCCCTGTTCATGACGGCGATGCGGTCGGCGACGCTCATCGCCTCGTCCTGGTCGTGCGTCACCAGGATGGTGGTGAGGCCGAGCTGGCGCTGCAGGCGCTTGACCTCGATCTGCATGTCGAGCCGCAGGTTGCGGTCGAGCGCGGCGAACGGTTCGTCGAGCAACAGGATCGACGGCTCGACGGCAAGCGCCCTGGCCAGTGCCACGCGCTGCTGCTGGCCGCCCGAGAGCTGGCGCGGCAGGCGCGCGCGGAAGGCGCCAAGCTGCACCATCTCGAGCATGCGCTCGACACGCTGGTCGACCGAGGGACCGCGCTGGCCGCGGGCGCGCAGGCCGTAGGCCACGTTCTCCGCCACGGTCATGTGCGGGAAGAGGGCGTAGTTCTGGAAGACGATGCCGACATTGCGCTGGTTGGCCGGCAGATGGTCAATGGCCGTGCCGTCGACCAGCACGCGGCCGCCAGCCTGGCGGACGAAGCCCGCGATGACGCGCAGCAAGGTGGTCTTGCCGCAGCCGGAAGGACCCAGCAGCGCCACGACCTCGCCCGGCTCGATGCCCAGCGCCACGCCATCGACCGCGACGGCTGCACCATAGCGGACCGTGAGGTTGTCGACGTCGAGCGTGCGCCCGGCCGGCGCGACCTGTTGTGGAGTTGGCGCTAACGCTTGCACACCTGCTTCCTCCCCCGCGGTACGCAACGCAAGCTGCGTGCCAAGGCCCGGCTGGCACGGAACACGCTAGATCGACGGCAGGTTTGCTTGGATGTGCACATCTGTCTAGAGAATGTGCACATTATTTGTGAATGGGGCGCAGTGAGCGGGCAGATGGCACGACGGCGGGCAAAGACGACGGCGCGGCGGCGCAGCCCCAAGGGCAACGTGGCGATCGACGACGCCGTCTACGGCGCGATCCGCCAGGCGATGCTGAGCGGTCGTCTGCGGCCCGGCACCAAGCTGCAGGAGCCCGTGCTCGCCCGCCTGCTCAAGGTCAGCCGCGAGCGGGTACGCAAGGCCCTTCACCGGCTGGTGCACGAACGCTGGCTGGAGGCCGTGCCCAACCGCGGCACCTTCGTGCCGGCGCCGTCGGTCGAGGAGCTGCGCGAGCTCTACGAAGTGCGCGGCATCCTGGAGGACGCCGTCGTTGCCAGGCTGGCGCGCGTCACGGCCAACGGCTCGGCCCAGAAGCTTCGGGCGCATGTCGCCGAGGAGCGCTCGGCGGTGAAGAGCGGCGACCGCAGCCGGCTGTTCGGCCTGTCGACGGAGTTCCACGCGTTGCTGGCCGAGCTCAGCGGCAACGAGCAATTGTCGCGCACGCTACGGACCCTGCTGCCGCGCTCCTCGCTGCACTTCTCGCTGTTCGCGCCGCCGGCGCTGCACAATTGCGCTGGCCCGCACGATCACGGCGATATCGTCAAGGCGGTGCTGGCGGGCGACACAGACAAGGCGCGGGCCCTGATGCGCCAGCACCTGGCGGGCCTGGTCGAGCTGTTGTCCGCGCGCGAGGAGGCGCCGGAGAATCTGACGTTGGAAGAGGTCTTCTTGCCGGAGCGCGGACCTCCAGGTCCGCTCATGAATCTTGATGCGGGTGGGTCGCGGTTTACCGCGACCTTGGAGGCCCGCGGTCCGGCAAGAAAAAGGCGCGCTGCCAAGGCAGCGCGCCTTTGAGAAGAGAATAGAAAGGCGAGCTTAGCCCAGCTTGCCCATCGCGACGGCCGTGTCGGCCATGCGGTTGGAGAAGCCCCACTCGTTGTCGTACCAGCTCATGACGCGCACCAGCGTGCCGTCCATGACCTTGGTCTGGTCCATGTGGAAGGTCGACGAGTGGCTGTCGTGGTTGAAGTCCATCGATACGTTGGGCTGGTCGGTCCAGCCCAGGATGCCCTTGAGCTGGTTGGCGGCGGCGAGCTTCACCGCCTTGTTGATCTCGTCCTTGTCGGTCTTGCGCTTGGCGACGAACTTGAAGTCGATCATCGAGACGTTGGGCGTCGGCACGCGGATGGCCACGCCGTCGAGCTTGCCGTTCAGCTCGGGCAGCACGAGGCCAACGGCCTTGGCCGCACCGGTCGAAGTCGGGATCATCGACAGTGCGGCGGCGCGGGCGCGGTAGAGGTCCTTGTGCATGGTGTCGAGCGTCGGCTGGTCGCCAGTATAGGCATGGATGGTCGTCATGAAGCCATGCTCGATGCCGACCGCGTCGTTCAGCACCTTGGCAACCGGCGCCAGGCAGTTGGTGGTGCACGAGGCGTTGGAGACCACGACGTGATCCTTGGTGAGCTTGTCGTGGTTGACGCCGTAGACGACCGTGAGGTCGGCATTGTCGGCCGGCGCGGAGACCAGCACGCGCTTGGCGCCGGCATCGACATGGGCCGAGGCCGCCTTCTTGGAGGTGAAGAAGCCGGTGCATTCCAGGGCAAGCTCGACGCCCATCGCCTTGTGCGGCAGCTTGGAGGGGTCGCGCTCGGCGGTGACCTTCATCTTGCCGCGGCCGACATCGATCGTGTCGCCGTCGACCTTGACCTCACCGTTGAAGCGGCCGTGTACGCTGTCGAAGCGGAAGAGATGGGCGTTGGTCTCGACCGGGCCGAGATCATTGATCGCCACGACCTCGATGTCCTTGCGGCCCGATTCGATGATGGCGCGCATGATGTTGCGGCCGATGCGACCGAAGCCGTTGATTGCAACCCGAACTGCCATGTCTTCCTCCGTTATCTGCTGAGCCCGCCTACTTGCTGAGTTGACGGGCCGCTTCCGCGATCGCCTCGGCGGTGATGCCGAAATGCTTGTAGAGGTCGGACGCCTTGCCCGACGCGCCGAAGCTCTTCATGCCGACGAAAGCGCCGCGCGAGCCGAGCCAGCGCTCCCAGCCGAATCCCGATGCCGCCTCGCAGGCTACCCGCACCGTGCCGTCGGCCCCAAGGACCTGCTGATGATATGTTTCGTCTTGCGCAGCGAACAGCTCCCAGGACGGCATGGACACGACGGCCGCCTGGATGCCGTCCTTGGCCAGAAGATCGCGCGCACCGAGCGCAAGCTGGACTTCCGAACCCGAGGCGATCAGCCGGACCGGGGCAGACGCGTCGCCCGCCAGGATGTACGCCCCGCGGGCGCAGAGGTTGCCGTCGCCGGCGTCGCGGATGGTCGGCAGGTTCTGGCGCGTGAGCGCAATGACAGTCGGCGCCTTCTTCGCCTCGAGTGCCAGCTGCCAGCACTCGGCCGTCTCGATCGTATCGGCCGGCCGCATCACGCGCAGGCCGGTGATGGCGCGCAGCGCCGCCAGATGCTCGACCGGCTGATGCGTCGGACCGTCCTCGCCGAGGCCGATCGAATCATGGGTCATGACGTAGATGACGCGCAGGCCCATCAGCGCCGCGAGACGGATCGACGGGCGGCAGTAGTCGGTGAAGACCAGGAAAGTGCCGCCGTAGGGGATGACGCCGCCATGCAGCGCCATGCCGTTCATGGCCGCGGCCATCGCGTGCTCGCGGATGCCGTAATAGACGTAGCGGCCGCCGGCGTCGCTCGGCGTGTTGCCCTTCAGCGAGGCGGTCTTGGTGTTGTTGGAGCCGGTGAGGTCGGCCGAGCCGCCGACCGTATCGGGCAGCACGGGGTTGATGACTTCCAGCACTTCCTGGCTCGATTTGCGCGTCGCCCACGACGGCTCCTCGGTGGCGACCTTGGCCTTGAAGGCATCGATGGTTTCGCCGACGGCGGCCGGGATGTCGCCCTTGATGCGGCGGTCGAACTCGACGCGATCGGACTCGGCCATGGCGGCATGGCGCTTCACCCACTTGCGGCGGGCCGACTTGCCGCGCGATCCGATCTTGCGCCAGGCGGTGAAGATCGGCTCGGGGATCTCGAACGGCGGGTAGGGCCAGCCGAGCTTCTCGCGCGCACCGGCGACCTCGTCCTTGCCGAGCGGCGAGCCGTGCGTGGCGGCAGTACCGGCCTTGGTCGGCGCGCCGAAGCCGATCACCGTCTTGCAGGCGATCATCGAGGGCTTGTCGGTGACGTTGCGCGCCTTGCGGATCGCCCGGGTGACGGCGTCGGGGTCGTGGCCGTCGACGGCCTGCACGTGCCAACCGGCGGCGGCGAAGCGCTTCTTGTGGTCCTCGGAGGTCGAGAGCGAGGTCGGACCATCGATCGAGATGCCGTTGTCGTCGAACAGCACGATCAGGCGGCCGAGGCCGAGATGGCCCGCCAGCGTGATCGCCTCCTGGCCGATACCTTCCATCAGGCAGCCGTCGCCGGTGATGACGTAGGTGTAATGATCGACGATGTCGCGGCCGAAGCGCTCGGCCATCAGCCGTTCGGCGAGCGCAAAGCCGACCGAGTTGCCGAGACCCTGGCCGAGCGGGCCGGTCGTGGTCTCGATGCCGCTGGCGTGGCCGTATTCGGGATGGCCCGCGGTCTTGGAGCCGAGCTGGCGGAAGTGCTTCAGCTCGTCGAGCGTCATGTCGGCGTAGCCGGTCAGGTAGAGCAGCGAATAGAGCAGCATCGAGCCGTGACCGGCCGACAGGATGAAGCGGTCGCGGTCGGCCCAGTGGGGCTCCGAGGCGTCGAACTTCATGAACTTGGTGAACAGCACCGTGGCGACGTCGGCCATGCCCATGGGCATGCCGGGGTGACCCGAATCCGCTTGCTGCACGGCGTCCATGGCAAGAGCCCTGATGGCGTTCGCCATGTCGCGGCGGGCAGCGATTGGATCGGTCATTTTGCGGGGGCGCCGGTATGTTTTTTGAAACGGCGCGCAACATGCCGACCGCTCTCCCGGGCGTCAATGCGCAAAAACCGTCGGCAAAGCCAACATCTAGCGCCTCTAGACGCTCCACAGGGCCAAGATGTTGACCATTCACCGGCCCAACACTTATCCTCCGACGATGGAGCAGGTGCGGACGGGAGAGCAGCTACCGCCCTCCGGCGGGGGAGCGGTGTCCAAGGCGGCGGCCAGCGTAAAGGACCGCGTGGACAGTGCGCTCAGCCGGCTGGAATCGATGGTGGAAGAACGCCTGCAGGCGGAAGCCGACCGTGCCAACGATCTGGCCAAGCGGCTCGACAGGCTTGAGCGCCAGCACGACGAATTGAAGAAGGTGGCAATGGAGGTCGAGGGTCGCCTCGAGCGCGCGATGGAGTACATCCGCTCGCTGCTGGCCGCCGACCAGAAGTGATCAAAGCAAGACATCCACGCTCAAGGATGCTTCGCACAGGCTGACGTGTCAGAGTGTGCACCCCCTCGACGCCCGATAAAGGGCGCAACAAAAAGGAGTAACGTACGATGCCGGAGGTCTCGGTTCAGATCGCCAATCGCAACTATGAGCTTGCCTGCGGCGACGGCGAGGAAGAGCGGGTCCAGGAACTCGCTTCCTATGTCGACGAGAAGGTCACCGAACTGCGCCGGCAGCTGCCCGGCACCCCTGAAGTCAAACTGCTGGTATTCGCGGCCCTGATCCTGGCCGACGAAAGCCGCGAGGCGCGGGGCATCGCCAAGGCGGCCGAAAGCGCGAGAGCCAGCGCCACCGACAGCGCCGAGACGCTGGCGACGGCGCTCGAGGACCTGATCACCTCGCGCGTCGACAAGATGAGCAAGAAGGTGAGCGGGGCGGCTTAGAGATTCGACGCCCGCCAAGAAACAACCTCATGCTGAGGAGCAGCCCGCAGGGCTGTGTCTCGAAGCATGGGCAGCACAAAAGGTGCTTGTTGCCCACCCTTCGAGACGGCCGCTGCGCGGCCTCCTCAGGGTGAGGTAAATCGTCGAACCACCGCTGCATTGCGGTGACCCCCTCAAGTGCCTACATTGAAGGGGGGCGGATTTCTGCGCGGTGCGTGGTTCGCTTAAAACCCCGGGGCCAATAAGAACTCCTGGGAACTGTTCCTGGCCTTGACCCTGGTCTTGGCTACACGGTGCCCACCTGCTTACGCAGGCCTTGGAGGTTCTACGAGCCACGGCCCATCGTGGAGCCGCCCCACCTTATGCCCTTCCAGACATGTCCCTGATCCACGACAAGCGCACGCTGCGCTCCGCCATGCTGGCCTGGCGCGGCGGCCTCTCCGAGGACGAACGCCGCGTCGCCGCCGACGGGCTGGTGGCGAGCTTCGAGCGCGAGCAGCCGTTCGAGACGCCGACGGTCGTGTCGGGTTTCTGGCCAATCAAGGACGAGATCGACATCCGGCCGCTGATGATCGAGCTGCACAACGGTGGGTGCCAGCTGGTGCTGCCCGTCGTGCAGGGCCGCGGCAAGCCGCTGCTGTTCCGCGCTTGGCGACCGGGCGATCCGCTGGAGCAGGGCGTGTTCGGCACGCTGCAGCCCTCGCCCAAGCGCGAGACGCTGGAGCCCGACGCGCTGATCGTGCCGATGCTCGCCTGCGACGAGGAGGGCTGGCGATTGGGCTATGGCGGCGGCTTCTACGATCGCACGCTGCTTGGCCTGCGTGGCCGCAAGGCGGTGACGGCGGTAGGGGTGGGCTTCAACGCCCAACTCGTTGACGACGTTCCGCACGGGCCCGACGACCAGCGCCTCGATTGGTTGTTGACCGACAAGCGCGCTTGCGCCTTTGTCTAGCTATGAAGGTCCTGTTCTGCGGTGACATCGTCGGCCGGGCCGGCCGAGATGTGGTGATCAAGGAAGTCCCACGTTTACGGCGTGAGCTCGGTCTCGATTTCGTGGCGGTCAACGGCGAGAACGCGGCGGCGGGCTTTGGCATCACCGCCAAAATCTGCGGCGAGCTGCACGCGGCCGGCGTCGACTGCATCACCACCGGCAACCACGCCTGGGACCAGCGCGAGATCATCCCCTACATCGCCCAGGACAAACGTCTGCTCAGGCCCATCAACTTTCCGCCGGGCACGCCCGGCTGGGGCGCCAACCTCTTCCAGACCGCGCGTGGCCAGAAGATCGTGGTGATCAACGTCATGTGCCGGCTGTTCATGGACGCGCTCGACGATCCGTTCCGCGGCGTCGATGCCGAACTCGCGAAGTACACCCTGGGCAGCACCGCCAACTTCATTTTGGTCGACGTGCATGGCGAGGCGACCAGCGAGAAGCAGTCGGTCGGCCACTATTGCGACGGCCGCGTCTCGGCCGTGCTCGGCTCGCACAGCCATGTCCCTACAGCCGACAGCTGGATCCTGCCGGGCGGCACGGCCTATCAGACCGACGTCGGCATGTGCGGTGACTACGATTCGGTGATCGGCATGAAGAAGGAGTCGGCCGTGCAGCGCTTCGTACGCAAGGTGCCGGGCGAACGCCTGGCGCCGGCCGAAGGCGAGGGCACTTTGTGCGCGGCGGTTGTGGAAAGCGACGACCGTACAGGCCTCGCCACCGCGGTCCGGCCGATCCGGCTGGGCGGCCGACTGCCTCAGGCCCTGTGAATTGCTGCATCTTGTGTTGCAGAACTGGGCGTCCTACCTATTAGAGGTAGTCTGAAGACGCTCGTTGACGGCTTGGGGAAAAAGCGGCATCGTCTTGATGTTAAACGATTTTTCGCCGGCTTCGGCGACTGTCTTCAGGTTAGAGGGGGCGTCGGAATCTAGGTTCCGACGTTTTTTAGCGGGGGCTTCGGCCCCCGCCTTTTTTTGTCCCGGGCCCTGCAGACACGGTCTAGCACTCCCAAAGCCCACGAGAAGTGGTATAGGCGGCCCATCAACTCACTGAATCTGGTTTTGGGGCGATGGCGGGCCATTCGCAATTCAAGAACATCATGCATCGCAAAGGGCGCCAGGACGCCCAGCGGGCCAAGATCTTCACCAAGCTCATCCGCGAGATCACCACCGCGGCGCGGCTCGGCGCGGCCGATCCCAATGCCAATCCGCGCCTGCGTGCGGCGATGATCGCGGCGCGCGAAGCCAACATGACGCGCGACACCATCGATCGCGCCATCAAGCGCGGCTCGGGCAGCGACGCCGACGCCAACTACGACGAAATCCGCTACGAGGGTTACGGCCCGGGCGGCGTGGCGCTGATCGTCGAGGCGCTGACCAACAACCGCAATCGCACCGCCGGCGAGGTCCGCTCGATCTTCGCCAAGCACGGCGGCAATCTCGGCGAGTCGAACAGCGTCAGCTTCATGTTCGATCGCGTCGGCGAGTTCCGTTTCCCGCTGTCGGTCGGCAGCGCCGACGAGGTGCTGGAGAAGGCGATCGACGCCGGCGCAGACGACGTGGTGAGCGGCGAGGGCCCCGAGGGCGTGCACGAGATCTACGGCGCTCAGGAGAACTTCAACTCCGTGCGCGAGGCGCTCGAGAAGTCGCTGGGCCAGCCCTCGGTCGCCAAGCTGTCGTGGCGGCCCAAGACCACGTCGCCGGTCGAGGGCGAGACGATGCAGACCCTGCTCGACATGATCGCGGCCCTGGAAGACAACGACGACGTCCAGAACGTCTACGCCAATTTCGAGGTGTCGGACGACGCTCTGGCGAAGTTCGCGGCCTGAAGCCCGGGACGATGAGACTGATCGGCCTCGATCCCGGTCTACGATTGACCGGCTGGGGCGTGATCGACGTCGACGGCAACAAGCTGCGCCATGTGGCGCACGGCGTCGTCAAAGTGGCGGCCGAGGGCACGCTGGCCGATCGATTGTGCGCGCTGTTCGACGGCGTTGCCGCCGTGGTCGAGGCCCAGCGGCCGGTCGAGGCGGCCATCGAGGAGACCTTCGTGAACGTCAACCCGGCATCGACGCTGAAGCTCGGCCAGGCGCGTGGCGTCGTCATGCTGGCGCCGGCGCGGGCCGGCCTGCCGGTGTTCGAGTACGCCACCAACCTGGTGAAGAAGTCGGTCACGGGCGCGGGCCATGCCGACAAGCGCCAGATCGCCATGATGGTCGGCCGCCTGCTGCCCGGCGTCGATGCGACGGCCGATGCCGCCGACGCGCTGGCCGTCGCCATCTGCCACGCACATCATCGCGCCACTGCCAAGCGCGTGGAGGCGGCACAGTGATCGCCAAGCTGAAAGGCATCGTCGATTCGGTCGATACCGACAGCGCCGTCATCGACGTCGGCGGCGTGGGCTACCTGGTCTCGGCCTCGTCCCGCACCTTGCGCGACCTGGTAGCCGGCGGCGACGCGACAATGCTGGTCGAGACGATCGTGCGCGAGGATGCGATCGCGCTCTATGGCTTCCTCGAGACCGCCGAGCGCGACTGGTTCCGCATCCTGACGACCGTGCAGGGTGTCGGCGCCAGGGTGGCGCTGTCGATCCTCTCGACCCTGTCGCCCGACGAGATCGCCCGCGCCATCGCCGCCCAGGACCGCGCGACGCTCAGCCGCCCGGCCGGCGTTGGTCCGAAGCTGGCAGCGCGGCTTGCCACCGAGCTCAAGGACAAGGCGGCTGCCTTCGGCATCGCCCCTGTTGCCAAGGGCGCGGCGGCTTCCGCTGCGGTGGCGCCGACGGGATCGATCAACGAGGACGCCGTCTCCGCCCTGGTCAATCTCGGCTACAAGCGCGTCGAGGCATTCGGCGCCGTGGCGCGGGTGACGCAGCGCCTGGGTGACGGCGCCACCTTCGACGCCGTGGTCCGTGCCGGGTTGCAGGAGCTGGCTCGATGAGCGGCGAGGAGAGGTTGGTCACCTCCAAGCGCGCCGAGGAGGACGCTGCCGAACTGGCGCTCAGGCCGCAGACGCTCGACGACTTCATCGGCCAGAAGCAGCTGCGCGAGAACCTCAAGATCTACGTCGCCGCCGCGAAGGCGCGCAAAGAGGCGCTTGATCACGTGCTGTTCCATGGCCCGCCGGGGCTTGGCAAGACGACGCTGGCGCAGATCGTGGCGCGCGAGATGGGCGTAGGCTTTCGCGCCACGTCGGGCCCGGTGATCCAGAAGGCGGGCGACCTCGCCGCCCAGCTCACCAACCTGCAGCCGCACGACGTCCTCTTCATCGACGAGATTCATCGCCTCAATCCGGCGATCGAGGAGATCCTCTATCCCGCCATGGAGGACTTCCAGCTCGACCTGATGATCGGCGAAGGCCCGGCGGCGCGCTCGGTGCGCATCGAACTGCCTCCCTTCACCCTGGTGGGCGCCACCACGCGCTCGGGCCTGATGACGCGGCCGCTGCGCGAGCGCTTCGGCATCCCGCTGCGCATGGTCTTTTACGAACCGGCCGAACTCGAGACGATCGTCCATCGCGCGGCACGCGTGCTCAAGATGGAGATGGCCAAGGACGGCGGTGCCGAGATCGCCAAGCGCTCGCGCGGCACGCCGCGCGTCGCAAACCGCCTGCTGCGCCGCGTGCGCGATTTCGCCACCGTTGGTGGCCATGCTGTGGTCGACGCCAAGGTGGCCGACGAGGCGCTGAGTCGGCTCGAGGTCGACGGCCGCGGCCTCGACGCCATGGACCGTAAGTACCTCTCCTGCATCGTCGAGCACTATGGCGGCGGCCCGGTCGGCGTCGAGACGCTGGCGGCGGCGCTCTCCGAGCAGCGCGACGTCATCGAGGACGTGATCGAGCCCTACCTCATGCAGCTCGGCCTCCTGATGCGCACGCCGCGCGGCCGGCTCCTGTCGGAGGGCGGCTACCGTCATCTTGGCGTCGCCATGCCGCGCGACCAGAAGCGGCAACTCGACCTGCTGACGGCAGGCGATGCGGAGGACGAGGCGTGAGCGCTCCCGCTGGCCCCACCAGCGGCCATATCGCGGGTGGCGTGCATGTGCTGCCGTTGCGGATTTATTACGAGGACACCGACGCTGCAGGCATCGTCTACTACGCCAACTGGCTGCGCTTCCTGGAGCGTGGCCGCACCGAGCTGTTGCGATTGCTCGGCCAGGACCACAGCGCCCTGCGCGACGAGCGCGGTGTGAATTGGATCGTGCGCCGCTGCGCCATCGACTATCTGAAGCCAGCGCGACTGGACGAGACGATCGAAGTCGTCACCAGTTGCGGTGAAATGCGCGGCGCCTCGCTGGACATGATCCAGATCGCGCGCCGCGGCGAAGAGATCCTGGTCCGTGCCGAGCTCGTCGTCGCGTGCATGGGGGCGACGGGACGGCCGGTCCGATTGCCGCCGCACGTGCGGACTGCCTTGGCCCAGGTTAGTGCGGGGGAGTCGCCCCGCTCACGCCACATTCAGGTATAACCCTTTGAACTAACGGAGATATCAAAATGGACGCGTTTGCGCAGGTCGCCAGTACCCCTCTTGGCGGCAGCACCGGGCCGATCGACATGTCGGTCTACGGCCTGTTCATGCAGGCCGACTGGGTCGTCAAGGCAGTGATGATCGCGCTGCTGCTGGCCTCGTTCTGGTCGTGGGCGATCATCTTCGAAAAGATGTTGCGCCTGCGTTCGCTGAAGAAGAGCGCCCAGGCCTTCGAGGACACCTTCTGGTCGGGCGTCTCGCTGGAAGACCTCTACGACCGCGTCGGAGCGAAGCCGGATGACCCGATGTCGAGCATCTTCTCCGCCGCCATGCGCGAATGGCGCCGCTCCGTCTCCAAGGGCCTGGCGACCAGCGCCACGGCGCGAGCAGCACTTCGCCAGCGTATCGAGCAGGTGATGAGCGTCACCATCCAGCGCGAGATGGAGGCGATCGAGAAGCGGCTGGGCTTCCTCGCCACGGTCGGCGCCAACGCCACCTTCGTCGGCCTGTTCGGCACGGTGTGGGGCATCATGAACAGCTTCGGCCACATCGCGCAGTCGAAGAACACCTCGCTCGCGGTCGTGGCGCCCGGCATCTCCGAGGCGCTGTTCGCCACCGCGATCGGCCTGGTCGCGGCGATCCCGGCGGCCGGCGCCTACAACATCCTGTCGGGCCAGGTCGCGCGCTACGCCCAGCAGCTCGAATCCTTCGCCGGTGAGTTCATCACCATCCTGTCGCGTCAGCTCGAGGAGCAGGTCTGATGGCCGGCGTCATTCCCGCCGCCGGCAGCAGCGCAGGCGGCGGCAAGTTCCGGCGGCGGCGCTACACGCCGATCGCCGACATCAACGTCACGCCGCTGGTCGACGTCATGCTGGTGCTGCTGATCATCTTCATGATCACCGCGCCGCTGTTGCAGGTCGGCGTGCCGGTCGATCTGCCCAAGACCAGCGCGCAGCAGGTCGGCGGCAAGGACGAGCCGCTGGTCGTGTCGGTCAATGCCCAAGGCGAGGTGTTCCTTGGCGAGACCAAGTACGACCTCGGCGAGCTCGGCACCAAGCTCAAGGCCGTGCACGAGGAGAAGCCCGACCAGCGCGTGTTCATGCGCGGCGACAAGGCCGTCGACTACGGCAAGATGATGGAAGTGATGGGCGTGGTGATCGACAGCGGCTTCCGCCAGCTTGGCCTGCTCGGCGAGGCCGCGCAGCAGCTCGGCAAGGGCGGCGGCGGCACCGTCACGCCTGCACCCGCACCGGCACCGCGTGGCCAGCAGCCGGCGGCACCGACGCCGGCACCGGCGCCAGCACCGGCGCCGCGGCGCTAGGGCGACAGGAAGGAGAGGCGAAGCGATCGATGGATGACCGCATCATCGGCCGTATCCCGAGAAGCGTCGAAATGCGCACGCCGGCCATCGTGTCGGCGATGCTGCATGTCGTCGTGCTGGGCGCGGCGGTGATGAATCTCGACTTCTTCAATCGGCCGCCCTTGATGGATCCCGAGCCGGTGATGGTCGACTTCGAGATGATCGACAAGAAGGCTGCGGCGCCCAAGGTCGCCAATCCGCCGCCGCAGCCCAAGGACGTGCCGATCGCCGAGGAAGCGACCAAGGCGCCGCCGCCCAAGTCGGCCGAGCCGCCGCCCGCGCCCGAGAAGCCCAAGGTTGAGACGGCCGAGGCCAAGCCGCTGCCGCCACCGCCGGTCGAGAAGCCCAGGCCCGAGGCGCCGAAGCCCGCGGAGGACCTGATCGCGCTCAAGCCCAAGGAGCCCGAACCGCCCAAGGTCGAGAAGCCGCCTGAGCCGCCCAAGCCCGCGCCGCCGGAAGTAAAGAAGCCGGAGCCGCCCAAGCCGCCGCCGCCCAAGCCGCAGCCGGAGAAGAAGTCCGTCGATTCGATGATCGACGACATCCTGAAGAACAAGCAGTCGCCGCAGAAGCACCAGACGCCCGAGCAGCAGCCCAAGCCCGTGCAGCAGGTGACGCGCCAGGCGCCCGCCGCGCCCAACCTCGCCGCGGTCGTGACGGCGAGCGAGATCGAGGGCGTGCGCAACAAGATCCGGCCGTGCTGGAACACGATCGGCGGCGGGCGCGACCAGAACATGATCATCACGCTGATCGTGCAGATGAACCAGGACGGCACGCCGGTGAAGGCCGAGCTCAAGGATACCGGCCGCTACAACAACGATCCCAACTATCGCGCCGCGGCCGACGCCGCCCACCGTGCGATCATGAACCCACGTTGCCAGCCATGGCCGTTGTCACCGGAAAAATACAACTCCTGGCGCAACATCACTTTCAATTTCGACCCCCGCGACTACTGACAGCCTGTCGCGCTATAGAGACACCCCCTCAATGAACAAGAGGTCCGACATGATGCTTCCCCGACGCTCGACGATCCTGGGCGGCGCAGCACTTGCCGCCGGCGCGGCCGCCGTTCCCGCGCGCGCCCAGCTCACGATCGACATGACCCGGCCGAGCTTCGAGCCGGTGCCGATCGCCATCGTCGACTTCGCCGGTGACCGCGTGGGCGCCGACATCGCCAACGTCGTGCGCAACGACCTGCAGAACTCCGGCCTCTTCCGGTCGATCCCGCCCAGTTCCTTCATCCAGCGCGACGTCAATGCCAGCACACCGCCACGCTTCCCCGACTGGCGCCAGATCGGCGCGGCCGGCGTCGTCGTCGGCGAGGTCGGCCAGGCCGGCGGCAACATCAAGGTCGACTTCCGGCTGTGGGATGTCGTGGTCGGCCAGCAAGCCGCCGGGCTCTCCTTCACCAGCCAGCCCGCCAACTGGCGGCGGCTCGCCCACATCATCGCCGACGCGATCTACAAGCGCGTGACGGGCGAAGAGGGCTACTTCGACACGCGCATCGCCTACGTCGGCGAGAGCGGCCCGGGCAATGCGCGCGTCAAGCGCATCGCCATCATGGACCAGGACGGCGCCAACAACCGCTACATCACCGACGGCCGCACGATCGCCGTCACGCCGCGCTTCTCGCCGACGCTGCAGGAGATCGTCTACATGGCCTTCGGAGAAGACCGCAGCAGCCCGCCGCGCGTCTATCTGCAGAACGTCGATTCGGGTCGTCGCGAGCTCATGGGCAACTTTCCCGGCATGAGCTTCGCGCCGCGCTTCTCGCCGGACGGCACCAAGGTGGTGATGAGCATTGCCGCCGAAGGCCGCACCAACATCTACGAAATGGACGTGCGCGGCCGCGCGCTGCGCCGCCTGACCAACTCGTCGGCCATCGATACCTCGCCGTGCTTCTCCAACGACGGTGCGCAGATCGTCTTCAACTCCGACCGCGGCGGCACCCAGCAGCTCTATGTCATGAGCGCAGGCGGCGGCGGCGAACGGCGCATCAGCTTCGGCGAGGGCCGCTACGCCACGCCGGTGTGGTCGCCGCGCGGCGACTGGATCGCCTTCACCAAGATCAGCGGCAGCAGCTTCGGCATCGGCGTCATGCGGCCCGATGGCGGCGGCGAGCGCATGCTGGCGTCGGGCTTCCTGGTCGAGGGACCGACCTGGGCGCCGAACGGCCGCGTGCTGGCATATTTCCGTCAGCAGCCGAGCTCGGCCGGTCGCACAGGGGCGGTGACTTTGCACCAAGTTGACATCACCGGACGCTTCGAACGTCAGATACCAACACCGACCGATGCTTCGGATCCGGCCTGGTCACCCTTGATTCCGCAGTAGCGAAGGATATGATCTTTCTTGTCGACCCGAGCGCCTTCCTAGCGCTCGGGTCGATGTTGTCAGGGAGCGCTGAATGATGAAGACTTTCAAGGCTTTAGCAGCCATCGCGGCGATGATCGTCATGGCCGCGTGTAGCAGCCAACAGGAGGCTGCGGGCCCTGCGACGACAACCGTCACCCCAGGCTCGATTGCGGACTTCCGCCAGAATGTCGGCGATCGCGTGTTCTTCGACACCGACCAGTCGACGATCCGCGAGGATGGTCGTCAGACCTTGGCCCGCCAAGCCGAGTGGCTGAAGAAGTACGGCCAGTACAAGATCACCGTAGAGGGCCATTGCGACGAGCGCGGCACGCGCGAGTACAACTTCGCGCTGGGCGAGCGCCGCGCCAACGCGGCCAGGCAGTACCTCATCGCCCAGGGCATCCCGGCCGCGCGCATCAATACCGTCAGCTTCGGCAAGGAGAACCCCGATCCGCCGGGTTCCGACGAGGCGGCCTGGGCGCGCAATCGCCGCGCCGTCACGGCGCTGCAGTAAGACACCGAGCTGGAATCTCGGGAGCGCCGGTCCCTCAGGGCCGGCGTTTTCGTTTGGAGGCGAAGCGGCCGTGCCTGAAAATGGCCGCCTTTGCACAGAAACTGTCGGCTGCCATGAAGATCTTCCGTTCCTCCCTGCTCGCGATTGCGCTCGTCCTGCCGACAGCGGCCGGCGCCCAGCGCGCTGACCCGGTCTATCTTGAGGATCGGTTCAACCAGCTGCAGCAGTCGATCACCATGCTGACCGGCCAGATCGAGCAGCTCCAGTACCGCAACCAGCAGCTCCAGCAGCAGCTCGAGAAGATGCAGGCGGATTACGAGTACCGACTCGACCAGATGGAGAAGGGCCGCGGCGGCGCCGGCGGACCGCGTCCCGCTGGCGGCGCAGCGGGGGGCGGCGCGCAGGCGGCCGCCCCACCGCCACCACCCCCTGCGCCGCCGGCGGCGGGCGGCAGTGCCGACCAGATGTACCACGACGCCATGAAGAAGCTGCAGGATGGCGACAATGCCGGCGCCGAGCGCGGCTTCAAGGCGTTCCTGCAGAGCAATCCCAAGCATACGCTGGCGGGCAACGCACAGTACTGGCTGGGCGAAAGCTACTACGCGCGCAAGGACTACCAGAACGCGATGACCGCCTTTGCCGAAGGCTACAAGAACTACAAGACCAGCCCCAAGGGCCCCGACAATCTCCTGAAGCTTGGCATCACGCTGGCGGTGATGGGCCGCAAGGCCGACGCCTGTCAGATCTTCTCCAAGTTCAGCCAGGACTATCCGCGCGCCCCCGACCTGCAGAAGCGCCGCGTCGACCAGGAGCGCCAGAAGAACGGCTGCGGGTGAGCACGGCCGGCGATCGACCTCTTGAGGCTGCGGAGTTCGAGCGCCTGATGGCGCCGTTCGAGCCGTTCGAGCGTGCACCCATCGTCGCCGTTGCCGTCTCCGGTGGACGCGATTCGCTCGCTTTGGCGTTGCTGGCTGAGGAGTGGGCCAGCGCACGCGGCGGCCGCATCGCCGGCCTGATCGTCGACCATGCGCTGCGGCCCGAATCAGCGTCGGAAGCGGCGGCTACCGCGGCCCTGCTCGGACGCCACGGTTGCGAGGCCGAGATCCTGCGCTGGTCCGAGGCCAAGCCGCGCGCCGGCCTGCAGGAAGCCGCGCGCGTGGCGCGCTATCGGCTGCTGCGCGAAGCCTGTCGCCGGCGCGGCGTTCTCCATCTGCTGGTCGCCCACCATGCCGACGACCAGGCCGAAACGGTCGCCATGCGCGCTGCGCGGCAAAGCGGCCCCGACGGTCTTGCCGGCATGTCGGCTGCGCTCGAGCTGCCGGAAGTGCGGCTGCTGCGGCCGCTGCTTGGGGTTCCCCGGTCGCGGCTCACGGCAACGCTGGTCGCTCGTGGCGTGCCGTGGATCGACGATCCTTCCAACGCCGATCCGCGCTTCGAGCGCGCGAGACTTCGCGTCGGCCACCCGACGACCGGGCAGGCCGCTGATAGGGGCCGCCCTGCCCGGGAGTTAAGGCTGGCCGCGGTGGCAGTCGAGGCCCTCGGGGTCACGTCGGCGGGCGAGGTCGCAATTGATCGATCAGCCTTTGTTCACTTGGGGCGCGACCAGCAGGAGAGGCTTTTGAGCCGGGTTGTCCAAGCGGTCGGCGGCGGCGATCACCCGCCGCGACGGGACCGGTTGGAGCGGGCGGCCGGCCGTCTTTGTGGCTCTGTGATGCGGGGAAAGTCCGGAATTGCTCAGGATTTCACCCTTTCCGCATGTAGGCTGGTCCTGCGACAAGTCCCCCGGGGTTGTCGCCTGCAGTGGATTGTTCGGCCCGAGCATGGCAGGAGAGATGGCAGAAACGGGGCGCAGTCCCTGATTCCGGCTGCTTTTTTTGCTTGCGGCGCGTCCCGTGCTTCCCATCTAGAATGAACTCGCATCCCATTGGAAAGCTCCCGTGAACCCATTCAACCGTAACGCCGCCCTGTGGATTGTCATCGTGCTGCTGTTGGCGCTGCTCTACAGCGTCTTCCAGGGTGGCGCGACCCGGTCGGCGGGCAACACGGTTTCGTATTCGGACTTCGTGCGCGCCGTCGAGCAGCGTCAGGTCCAGGACGTCCGTATCCAGGGCAACACCATCACCGGCACCTTCCGCGAGCCGCGCAATGGCGTGCAGAAGTTCGCGACCTATGTGCCGTCGACACCGGTTGACGAGCAGCTGATGCCGATGCTGATCAAGAACGTCGACCGCGTCGATGCCGGGCCGGCGGAGGAGGGCGTCAACCTCGGCTCCATCTTCGTGAGCTGGCTGCCGGTCCTGGTTCTTGTCGGCGTCTACATCTTCTTCCTGCGCCAGATGCAGAGCGGCACCGGCCGCGCCATGGGCTTCGGCAAGTCACGGGCGCGCCTGCTGACCGAGAAGCACGGCCGCGTCACCTTCGAGGACGTCGCTGGCATCGACGAGGCCAAGGCCGAGCTCGAGGAGATCGTCGACTTCCTGAAGGACCCGCAGAAGTTCCAGCGGCTGGGCGGCAAGATCCCCAAGGGCTGCTTGCTGGTGGGCCCGCCGGGTACCGGTAAGACCCTCTTGGCGCGCGCCATCGCCGGCGAAGCCAACGTGCCGTTCTTCACCATCTCGGGCTCCGACTTCGTCGAGATGTTCGTGGGCGTCGGCGCCAGCCGCGTGCGCGACATGTTCGAGCAGGCCAAGAAGAACGCGCCCTGCATCGTGTTCATCGACGAAATCGATGCCGTCGGCCGCCATCGTGGTGCCGGCCTGGGCGGCGGCAACGACGAGCGCGAGCAGACTCTCAACCAGCTGCTGGTCGAGATGGACGGCTTCGAATCCAACGAAGGCGTCATCCTGATCGCCGCCACCAACCGTCCCGACGTGCTCGATCCCGCGCTGCTGCGTCCGGGCCGCTTCGACCGCCAGGTCATCGTGCCCAACCCCGACGTCGGCGGCCGCGAGAAGATCCTCAAGGTCCATATGCGCAAGGTGCCGCTGGCGCCCGACGTCGATCCGCGGGTTCTCGCCCGTGGCACGCCGGGCTTCTCCGGCGCCGACCTCGCCAACCTGGTCAACGAGGCCGCGCTGCGCGCCGCCCGCGTCGGCAAGCGCCTGGTCACCATGGCCGATTTCGAATACGCCAAGGACAAGGTGCTGATGGGCACCGAGCGTCGCTCGATGGCCATGACCGACGAGGAGAAGAAGCTCACGGCCTACCATGAGGCCGGTCACGCGCTGGTCGCCATGCATGTCCCGAAGAGCGATCCGCTGCACAAGGTGACGATCATCCCGCGCGGCCGCGCGCTGGGCGTGACCATGCAGCTGCCCGAGCGCGACCATCTCAGCCACACCAAGCAGTTCCTGGAATCCCGCCTGGCGATCATGTTCGGCGGCCGCATCGCCGAGGAGATCATCTTCGGACCGGAGAACGTGACCACGGGCGCGGCGAGCGACATCCAGGTCGCGACGCAGACCGCGCGCGGCATGATCACCGCTTTCGGTATGTCGGAGAAGCTTGGCCGGGTGCGCTACCAGGCCAACGAGCAGGAAGTGTTCCTGGGCCACGCCGTGACCCAGACGCAGAATGTCTCGGAAGCCACTGCCCAGCTGATCGACCAGGAGGTCCGCCGCCTGATCGAGGAGGCCGAGGGCAAGGCCAAGCAGATCCTGACCGACCATCTTGAGGACCTGCATCTCATCGCCAAGGCGCTGCTCGAGTACGAGACGCTCAGCAACGACGAGATCGGCACGATCCTGCGTGGCGAGAAGATCGTGCGCGACGATACTGGCGGGGCAGGCTCGGCCGACCGCCGCCGCCGCGCCTCGGTGCCGACCAGCTCCGGCCAGGGCGCTGGCCCGTCGCCGGGCGCCAATCCCGAGCCGCAGCCGGGGGTGTGACAGCGAGCTTTGCCGGCGTCACGCTCGATCGCCCGAGGATCATGGCGATCGTCAATGTGACGCCGGACTCCTTTTCCGACGGCGGCGAACGCCTCGACCCAGCGCAGGCCATCGACGATGGCCTGCGTTTCGTTTCTGAGGGCGCTGACATCGTCGATATCGGCGGCGAATCAACCCGCCCCGGCTCTCGGCCGATCGATGCCGACGAGGAACTGCAGCGCGTCCTGCCGGTGGTCGAGGGCCTGGCGAAGCGCAACATCGTCGTCTCGATCGATACGCGTCGCACGGCGGTGGCGCGTGCCTGCCTCGATGCCGGCGCGCGCATCGTCAACGATGTGTCGGCCTTGCAGGACGATCCCGAGCTGATGCCGCTGGTGGCCGAGCGCGCCGTGCCGGTCGTGCTGATGCACCGGGCCGGCCGTTCGGAGGAGAAGTATGTCGTCCCGGCCTACGCCAACGTGGTCGAGGACGTCCGCGGCTTCCTCGTCGAAAGGGCAAGGGCTTGCGAGGCCGCAGGCATCGCGCGCGAGCGCATCGCCCTCGATCCGGGCCTTGGCTTCGGCAAGAGCGTGCAGGAGAACGTCGACCTCGTCGCCGGCGCCGGCCGCTTGGCCGAGGCCGGCTATCCGGTGCTGATCGGCGCCTCGCGCAAAAGCTTCATCGGCCGGCTGACCGGCGTCGAGGAGCCGCGTCGCCGCGATCCGGCGTCGATCTGGCTGGCCGTCGAGGCGGCCCGGCGCGGTGCAGCCTTTGTGCGCGTCCATGACGTCGCCGGCACACGACAAGCCCTCGCGGTTTCGCGCGCGATGCGATAAAATTGCAGTCCATGTCACGACATCTCTTCGGCACCGACGGCGTTCGCGGCCGCGCCAACTCGGAACCAATGACAGCCGAGATCGCCATGCGCATCGGCATGGCGGCCGGCCAGGTCTTCAACCGCGGGGACCATCGCCATCGCGTCGTCATCGGCAAGGACACGCGGCTGTCGGGCTACATGATCGAGCAGGCCATGACCGCGGGCTTCCTGTCGGTCGGCATGGACGTGCTCCTGCTGGGGCCGGTGCCGACCCCGGCCGTCGGCTTCCTGACGCGCTCGATGCGAGCCGATGTCGGGGTAATGATCTCCGCCTCGCACAATCCCTACGAGGACAACGGCATAAAGCTGTTCGGACCCGACGGCTTCAAGCTGTCGGATGCCGTCGAAAGCCAGATCGAAGGGTTGGTTATGTCGCCGCGCGACATCCGGCTGGCCGCCTCCAAGATGATCGGCCGTGCCAAGCGACTGGACGACGCCGACGGCCGCTACATCGAGGCGGTGAAGGCGTCGGTGCGCGGCAATCTCGACCTCACGGGCCTGAAGATCGTCGTCGATTGCGCCAATGGCGCGGCCTACAAGGTCGCGCCGACCGTATTGTGGGAGCTGGGCGCCGAGGTGATCCCGATGGCGGTGTCGCCCGATGGCTTCAACATCAACGGCAATTGCGGCTCAACCTATCCTCAGGTGCTGCAGGAGCATGTGGTGATGCATGGCGCCGACATCGGTATCGCCCTCGACGGCGATGCCGATCGTGTCGTGCTGGCTTGCGAGCACGGTCGCCTGATCGACGGCGACCAGCTCATGGCGACCATTGCCGACCATTGGGCGAAGGATGGCCGGCTGGCCGGCGGCGGCCTGGTCGCCACGGTGATGTCGAACCTCGGGCTGGAGCGCTATCTCGGCCAGCGCAAGCTCACGCTGGTGCGCGCCGCCGTCGGCGACCGCTACGTGCTCGAGCGCATGCGGTCCGATGGCTACAATCTCGGCGGCGAGCAGTCCGGCCATATCATCATGATCGACCACGCCACGACCGGCGATGGCCTGATGGCGGCTCTCCAGGCGCTGTCGGCGATGCTCAAGACGGGCAAGCCGGCGAGCGAGACCTTCCGCGCCTTCGAGCCGGTGCCGCAGCTCCTGAAGAACGTGCGCGTGGGCGATGCCAACGCAGCCCTTTCCGCTGCCGCGGTGACGCACGCAATTGCCGACGCCGAGGCCCGGCTCGGCAAAAGCGGCCGCATCCTGGTGCGCAAGTCCGGTACCGAGCCCTTGATCCGCGTCATGGCCGAAGGCGACGATTCGGATCTCGTGCGCACCGTCGTCGACCAGATCATCGAGGCGATCCCCCGGGTGAAGGCCTCGGCATGAAAGGTCGCGTCCTGATCGTCGCCGGCTCGGACTCCGGCGGCGGGGCGGGCATCCAGGCGGACATCAAGGCGGTCACCGCGATGAACGCCTTTGCCGCCACCGCCATCACCGCGCTCACTGCCCAGAACACCGAGGGCGTGCACGGCGTCGTGCCGATCGAACCCGCTTTCATCGCCCAGCAGATCGAGGTCGTGCTGACCGACATCGGCGCCGATGCGCTCAAGACCGGCATGCTGCACAGCGCCGAGGTGATCGCAGTCGTGGCGGCTTCCCTGAAGAAGCACGCGCCCGGCGTGCCGCTGGTGGTCGATCCGGTGATGGTGGCGAAGGGCGGCCATCGCCTGCTGTTGAGCGAGGCCGAGGCGGCGTTGCGCGACACGCTGTTGCCGATGGCGGCGCTGATCACGCCCAACCTGCCCGAAGCCGAGGTGCTGGCGGGCTTCCCGGTGCGCAACGAGGCCGACATGCGCCGGGCCGCCGAGCGGCTGGGCGAGCTCGGCGCTAAAGGCGTGCTGCTGAAGGGCGGGCATCTCGAGGGCGACACGGTCGTCGACCTCCTGCTGCACGACGGCCGCTTCGAACGTTTTGCCGACCCGCGCATCAAGTCCAAGCACACCCATGGTACGGGCTGCACGCTCGCCTCGGCCATCGCCGCGGGCCTGGCGCAGAAGATGAGCCTTTTAGACGCGGTGGCGCGGGCGCGCAGCTACGTGCGCCAAGCCATCGAGACCGCGCCCGGCTTCGGCCGCGGCCACGGCCCCCTCAATCACGCCGTGACGGTGAAGTCTTAGCTGGGGGCGCGCCACTCCAGTGGCGCGTCATGGTCTTCCGGACCGCGAGCTTCCAGCTCGCTCATGATTCATAAGCGCGCAAGATGCGCGCGGTCCGGAAGTACATGAGAAGACGCGCCACTGGAGTGGCGCGCTCCCAGCATCAGATCAGCGGCGCGTCCTTCGGGACGGCGATGGCCGGCAGCCATTTGCCGGCCTCGGCCAGCACCAGGAAGTTCCAGAGCTCGCGGTTGAAGGCGTCGGGCTCCTCGATGTTCACGGTATGGCCGGTCTTGGCGAACAGGGCGAGGCCGGCGTTGGGCAGCACGTGCTTGAGCCAGAGGCTCGGTTGCAGGCAGGGCTCGTCCTCGTCGCCGCAGATGATCAGCACGGGAAGGTCGAGTGCCTTCCATTCGGCCTCGAAGTCGTAGAGCGAGGGCCGCTTGCCCTGGTACTCCTGCATGGTGTTGGCCGAGCCGACGTCGGGATGCTCCGACAGGTGCTTCACGAACTCGGCGAAGCCGCGCGGATCCTTCTGCTTAAAGCGCGAACGCGTCGGGTTGCCGACCAGGGCATCCGCATATTTGGCCATACCACTCTTGCGGATGCGCTCGGCCGTTGCCTGGGCATCCTTCTTGAACCGCTCATGACCTTCGCGCCCGGCGCCCGAGCCGACGCCGGCCAACGTCAGCGACAGCGCTCGGTCGCGATACTGGCGGCCGAAATGGGCGGTGGCGAAGGCGCCCTGCGACAGGCCGACGATGTGCGCCTTGTCGATCTTGAGATGGTCGAGCATGTGGCGGGCGTCGTCGACCGCATGCTTCTGCCCGTACATCGCCGCTTCCTCCGGCACGTCCGAGCCCGGATAGCCGCGGAAGGAATAGGTGATGCAGCGATGCCGGCGGGCGAAGAAGCGCATCTGCGGCTCCCAGCTCCGCCAGTCGCCGCTGTACTCGTGCACGAACAAGATCGGCGTGCCGCTGCCGGTCTCCTCATAGTAGAGCTTCACGGCGTCCGGCGTCGTAGCATGCGGCATGTCTCGTCTCCGTCATGGGAGGAGTGCACGATAAGGGCTTCCGATCGTGCAGAAACAGAAAAAGATCGGCTCAGACCTTGCTAGCATCGGCCCCATGAGCACGAACACCGTTTTCACCACACGTCACGAACAGATGTTCCCGGTCTTCGATGGATCGGACGTCGCGAAGCTGCGGCGCTTCGGCCAGCGTCGGTCCTATGGGGCCGGCGAACCCCTGGTGCAGGCCGGTACGGCAAGCCCGGGGATGTTCGTGATCCTGTCGGGCGAGGTCGAGGTCACGCGCCGCAATCCCGACGGCGGCAGCACGCTGGTCGTCACTCACGGGCCGGGCGCCGTCGGTGGCGAATTGACCGCGCTGTCGGGCCAGCCGAGCCTGGTCGACGCCATCGCGATCCGCCCCGTCGAGGCGGCGGTGGTTTCGCCGGATCGCCTGCACGATCTCATGATCGAGGAAGCCGATCTCGGCGAGCGCATCATGCGCCTGTTCATCCTGCGCCGCGTTGGCCTGCTCGAGACCGGCGCCGGCGGCCCGGTGATCGTCGGCCGTGTCGACCAGGGTGCGGTGTTGCGCCTGCAGAACTTCCTGTCGCGCAACGGCCATCCGTACCAGACCCTGGATCCCGAGACCGACGCCGGCGCGCTGGCCTTGATCGAGCGGTTCAAGGTCGGCCCGCAGGATCTGCCGATCGTGCTCTGTCCCAACGGCCAGATCCTGCGCAACCCCAGCGACGTGACCCTGGCGCGTTGCATAGGCATGGTCAGTGCCGTCGACCCCGACAAGCTCTACGACGTCGCCATCGTCGGTGCCGGACCGGCCGGCCTCGCTACCGCGGTCTATGCCGGATCGGAGGGCCTTTCGACCATCGTCCTCGACAGTCGCGCCTTCGGCGGGCAGGCGGGCGCTTCGGCCAGGATCGAGAACTACTTTGGCTTTCCCACCGGCATATCGGGCCTGGCGCTCACGGCGCGCGCCTTCAACCAGGCGCTGAAGTTCGGCGTCGACATGGCCATTCCGGACGAGGTCGCCGGCTTGCAGTGTCTGGGCGACAGGTTCCGCATCGTCCTCGCCAACGACGAGCGCGTCCATGCGCGCGCCGTCGTGGTCGCCAGCGGGGCGAAGTACCGCCGGCTCGGCGTGGCCAATATCGCCGACTTCGAAGGAAGCGCCGTCCACTACTGGGCCTCGCCGCTCGAAGCAAAGCTCTGCAGCGGCCAGGAGGTGGCACTCGTCGGCGCCGGCAATTCCGCCGGCCAGGCGGTGATCTACCTGGCGAGCAGGGTGGCCAAGGTTTGGTTGCTGGTCCGCGGCAGGGGCCTCGAGGATACGATGTCGAGCTATCTCGTCGAGCGCATCGCCGCCCAGCCCAACATCGAGGTGCTGACCGAGACCGAAATCGTGGCGTTGGCGGGCGGGGCCGGCGATCTCGAGACCGTGCGCTGGCGGCACCGGGCGACGGGGCGCGAGACGACGCGCCAGATGCGCCACGTCTTCCTGTTCATCGGCGCCGAGCCCAATACCGGATGGCTGGCGCAGAGCGGGGTCAGGCTCGACGACAAGGGCTTCGTGTGCACCGACGAGGACTATGACGGCGGGCGCCTGCCGATGGAGACCAGCCAGCGGGGCGTCTTCGCCGTGGGCGACGTACGGGCGGGCTCGGTGAAGCGCGTCGCTGCCGCGGTCGGCGAGGGCGCGCAGGTCGTGTCGGCGCTGCACACCTACCTGGCCGGCTGAGCGCTCAGGCGCCGAAGCGTTCCAGCCGTTCCAGCACCGCCGGGATCTTGTCGTCGGCAACATTGGCGAAGGCGAGGCGCACGAAGCGCTCCTGGCCGGCGCCGAACATGTCGCCCGGGATCGTGAGCAGGTTCTCGTCGTCGGCGAGCCGCTTGGACACCGCCGTCGAACGCTGGCCGGCGAAGGGGTGCTCGACGTAGGCAAAGTAGGCACCGATGCTGACAAGCCGCCAACGGTTCGAACGCTGCAGGCCATTGCCCAAGAGGTCGGCGCGCGCCTTCAGGCCTTCGGTGTTGCGCCGTGCCCAGGGCAGCAGGTTCTTGAGACCGTAGAGTGCCGCCTCCTGGCCGAGCCGGGGCGGGCAGATCGACACGCAGTCCATCGCCTTCTCGATTTCGGCGATCAGCGCGGCGCCGGCCGTGATGCCGCCGACGCGATAGCCGGTCAGCGCGAAGACTTTTGAGAAGCTGTAAAGATGGACCAGCGTCTTGCGCCAGGCGGGATCGCTGAACAGCTCGTGCGGCCGAGCGCCCTCGGGCAGGAAGTCCTTATAAGTCTCGTCCAGCAGCAGGGCGATGTCATGGCGCTGCGCCAGCTCGTAGAAGGCATGGATGGTCTCGGGCGGATAGACCGCGCCGGTGGGATTGTTGGGCGAGATCAAAACGATGGCGCGCGTCCTGGGGCCGATCAGCTTGGCGGCATCCTCGGCGTTGGGCACGGCGCCAGAGCCCGGCCGGAAGTCGAGCGACACCGGCTCGACACCCTGCATGCGCATCCACATGTCGTGGTTGAAGTAGTGCGGGCGGGGCAGGATCACCTGGTCGCCCGCCTTGGCGATGCTCATCAGCGCGAGACAGAAAGCCTGGTTGCAGCCCGAGGTGATGCCGACTTCGCCGGCGGTGATCGGTGCGTCATAGAAGCCCGAGAGGTGGGCGGCGTAGCTCTCGCGCAGCGCCGGCAGGCCGAGGATCGGCGTGTAGCCGTGCACCGCAGGATCGAGCAGCAGCTCGCCGAGGTGCTTGCGCAGCTCGAGCGCCGGCGGATAGCCGGGCACCGCCTGGCTGAGATCGATCAATGGCCGGTCGGCAGGGAAGGTACGGTTCAGCACCCAGCGCTTGGTCTCGCCGATGGGTGAGGGCTCGACGGCGGCGAGCCAGGGATTGGCCGTGGGGATCTGTTGCATTGGCGGGCCGGAGCATCGTGGTCCCGTTGGATGCTGTCAAACCGGCATGCATCTGATCGACGACAGGACGGGCAAGGTGCTTTAATGGCGGCGGGCCGTCCGGCCCGGCGACTTTTGCAAGGAGAAATCGATGGCTTCGTTGGCAGGCAAGGTCGCCTGGGTGACCGGTGCTGGCTCCGGTATTGGTCAGGCGGCGGCGATCGCCCTCGCCAAGGAGGGCGCCACGGTCGTGCTGACAGGCCGGCGCAAGGAACCGCTGGAGGAAACCGCGGCCGCCATCAAGAAGGCGGGCGGCAAGGCGGTGGTGAAAGCGGCCGACCTGATGAAGGCCGCCGCGGTCGGTCGCATCGCCAAGGACATCGACAAGAAATTCGGCCGCTGCGACATCCTGGTGAACAACGCCGGGCTCAACATCCCGGATCGCAAGTGGAGCGAGCTCACCTCGGCCGGCGCGGAGATGGTGATCGACGGCAACCTGTCGAGCGCCTTCTACTGCTCGTCAGCCGTGCTGCCGATGATGCGCAAGCGCAAGGACGGCGTCTTGATCCACACCTCGTCGATGGCGGGCCGTAATCCCAGCACCTTGAGCGGCGCGGCCTATTCGGCGGCCAAGCACGGCGTGGTGGCGATGAGCCACACCATCAACATGGAGGAGTGCGTCAACGGCATCCGCTCCTGCGTCGTATGCCCCGGCGAGGTGGCGACGCCCATCCTCGACAAGCGGCCGATTCCCATCACCAAGGAAGAGCGTGCGCGCATGGCGCAGTCGGAGGATGTCGGCGACCTGATCCGCTACGTCGCCTGCCTGCCGCCGCACATCGTGATCAACGAGGTCATGATCAACCCGACCTGGAATCGCGGCTATGTCGGCGCCCTGCAGCGCGCGGCGGACGAGAAGAAGGCCAAGGCCGGCAAGAAGTAGGATCATCGGACCGCGGGCCTCCAGGCCCGCTCATAAATCATGAGGCGGGCCTGGAGGCCCGCGGTCCGGAAGAGCATGAGGAAGCGTACCAAATGACAGTCACCATCAAGGCGAAGGCCTTGGAAGCCTTCGTCGCGGATATCTTCACCTCGGCGGGATGCTCGACGGAGGAAGGCGGACGCATCGGCCGCTACATGGTGAGCGCCAACCTGTCGGGCCACGATAGCCATGGCGTCGTCCGCGTGCCGCGCTATGCCACCCAGAAGAAGAACGGCACGGTGCTGCCCGACGTCATTGTGGACATCGTCGTCGATACGCCGGTGATCGCCGTGGTCGACGGCAAGTACGGGTTCGGCCAGACGGTGACGCCGCAGGCCGTCCGCATCGGCATCGACAAGTGCCGCAAGAACGGTCTCGCGGCCGTCACCCTGCGCAACGCCGGCCACGTCGGCCGCGTCGGCGACTGGGCCGAGATGGCGGCTGAAGCTGGCCTGGTCTCGATCCACTTCGTCAACGCCTCGGGCAGCGTGCTGGTGGCGCCCCATGGCGGCGTCGAGCGCCGCTTTTCGACGGCGCCCTATTGCGTGGGTGTGCCACGGCCGGGCCAGGATCCGCTGGTGCTCGACTTCGCCACCTCGATCGTGGCCGAGGGCAAGGTGCTGGTGGCGAGCCAGGGCGGCAAGAAGGTGCCGGAGGGCGCCCTGGTCGGTCCCGACGGAAAGCCGAGCAGCGATCCGCACCTGCTCTATGGCGACTACACGCCGACCGGCCCGCGCGACCACAGCAAGGGCACCGGCGCCATCCAGGCCTTCGGCGACCACAAGGGCTCTGGGCTTGCCTTCATGTGCGAGCTTCTGGGCGGCTCGCTGTCGGGCAATGGCGCCACCGATCCCAAGCGCGGCCGCTTCGCCAACGGCATGCTGTCGTTCTACGTCGATCCCAAGGTGCTCGATCCGGCGGGCTTCTTCCCCACGGACATCGCCAAGTACGTCGACTTCGTGAAGAGCTCCAAGCCTGCGGCGGACGGCGGCGAGATCCTGCTCCCGGGCGAGCCCGAGGTACGCATGCGTGCCCAGCGGTTGGCCGAGGGCGTGCCACTGCCCGACAATACCTGGGCCGCCATCGTCGAGACGGCGCGCTCGGTGGGGTTGGATGAACGGCGTATCCAGCAGGCGACGATGTAGTCATACGCGGACCGCGGGCCTCTGGCCCGCTCATGATCTTCGTCTTCCGGACCGCGCGCATCCTGCGCGCTCATGATCATGAGGCGCGCTGGAAGCGCGCGGTCCGGAAGAGCATGAGCGGGCCAGAGGCCCGCGGTCCGCGCTAACGCTGGTCGGCCAACAGCTCGTCCGTCGTCACGACGCGGATCGAGCGGTTGGTCAAAAGATCGCTCCAGACCCAGTTGTGGTGGCGGATGACGGCGGGTGCTTCGAGATGCGGCCGGTCGCTCAGCGTATGGGCGTCGCTGACGGCCACCACGTGGTAGTCGCGCGACACGGCGGATCGCAGGGTGCTGTCGACGCAGGAGTCAGTGGCCCAGCCCGCGATGACGACACACTCTGTCGCCAGGCGTTGCAGCGTTTCGTGCAAAGCCGTGCCGGCGAAGGCGTCGTTCAGCGTCTTCTCGATCTCGAGGTCCGCAGGCTGGCGATCGAGCTCGGGCAGGAATGCCCAACCCGGCTCATGCCGCGCGAAGCCGTCGCCGGCCTTGCCGCAATGCCTGATCCAGACGACCGTGCCGCCTTGTCCGCGCACGAACGCCGCCACGGCATTGATGCGCCGGACGACGTCCGCCAGGTCGTGCTTCGGCAGGCCGTCGAGCAGGCCGACCTGCATATCGACGACGACCAGCGCATCGCGAGGCATGCTAGCGCCCAGGCTTCAGCGCCCAGGCTTCTTCTTGATGCGGTCGACGGCGCCGGCGACCGTATCGATGAAGGCCTGGGTGGCGACGTAGTCTTCTCGCATCATGCGGCGCAGCGCCTGGATGCGGGCGCTGCTCGCCACCATGCCGGTCGCGACCTCGAGTTGGTAGGGATCCATGTCCCACAGCCGGATGACCAGCACGTCGTAGCCGAGGTCGAGCGCGCGATCGATCTGGCCGCGCAGGTCGTCGACAAGCTGCTCGTCGCTCCAATCAGGATGGCGCAGCACCTGCCCGGTGAAGCCGATCCATTTGAACTTGGGCTCCGTCTGCGGCGCGGGGCCCAGTCCTGCGACTCCCGGATCGTTGTAGCCCCAGTACAGCGAGCCATAGATCATGGCCCAGTCGAAGTCGTGCATCAGCCAGACGGTCCGGTCGGGATTGGATTCCCGTTCCATGCGCTGGATGGCGCCCTCCCAGGCGCTGTCCAGGCCGCGCAGGGGCGCGATGCTCCAGACGTTGTAGGCGAACAGGGCGACCGTCAGGCTTGCGAGCGCCGCCAGGCCCTGGCGGCCAAATCGGCGCCGCTCGCGCACCGCAACAAGCACCACCGCCCAGCCGACCGTCAGCCAAGCCATGACATTGAGCTGCATCTGCGGGTCCTGCGGCTGCGAGTAGAGGTTGAAGACCTGACCAGCCACGAAGGTGACGCCGAAGATCGCCGACAGGGCGCGCGAGCGCGGGTCGTCCCAGTGGCGCCACAGGAAGGGCAGGGCGAAGAACGCCACGGCCAGCATCCAGACCGTGGCGATCCAGCGCCAGATGTCCCAACCCGGGATCCCGGGGATCGATGCAACGCCGGCGCCGAGCAGGTAGCCCACCATGCCGTCCCACATGTAGCCGACCTTGGCCCAGGTGAAGCCGGCCCATACGGAGCGCACCGCCTTGCCGGTCCAGATCAGGTCGAAGGCCCCGACCGCGCCCGTGTGGCCCTGCCAGGCCCAGGCGACAATCGCAGCTGTCGCCACCATGCCGATCAGAAACAGCGCCATCCAGCCAAGCCGCCAAGCCAGGCGCCTTTCGCACACCCACAGCGCCACCAGCATGGCGGGCAGGGTGGGGAACATCAGGCGCCATTCCATCAGCCAGGCCAGCGAGAACAGCACCGACACCGCCAGCACGCGCGGTGCCGTCGGCTTGGCCAGCCAGATGGCGCCCAGCGCCATGGCGGCGAGCAGCACCGTGTAGCTCGGCATGATGTCCTCGTTGATGATGGCGAGGAACATCACGAAGCTCGAGGCGAGATGGAACAGTGACGCCAGCAGCGCCACCAGCCGATCGCCGGTCAGGATGCGGATCAGCAGGTAGACCACGCCCAGGCTGAGCGCACAGCTCGCGGCGTTGAGGATGGTCATCTGCTTGCGCGGATCGCCCACGAAGACGCCCAGCGAGTCGAGCAGGCGACAGAGCGTGCCGTACAGGGGATAGAACAGGTAGTTCGAGGGGTAGAGCGGCGCGTTGGCCGGGTCGACCACCCAGGGCCTGAGCTCCAGGCTCTTAAACAGGCCGTTGCCGGTCAATCCGCCCTGCGCATTGTCGAACCACAGGACGATGGCGATCAGGAGAGCGCCGCCGCCCAGCACCACGAGGGCGAGGTCGAACAGGAGGCCGGGGACTGTGGAGCGTCGGGTGGAGGTGGGGACGGCGAAGACCAAGGACGGGATGACTTGTTCAATTCAACTCGGCGCGACAGTCGCCTGCCGGCGCGCAATATACAAGTCATCCATGCACAAGCGATTGGTGGCCCGCAGTGTTCGTGAAATCGAGCCAGCTCGAGTCGAGAACGCCATCGGCAGCTGCCTGCGTTCAAGCGGAAAGACGAGGTGGCGTTCAGTCGGCACTGTATACCCGCGCTACCCGCAACTGGTCGCGGTCTTCGTTGAGAAGGCAAGGAGTGGCAGGGATATCAATGAGTTAGCTTGAGCCAAGGCTTGCGTCGGCTGCGGGCGTAGCCTAGCAATCGCCGATGGGGGACGGCGAAGACAACGAAGACCCGCCGCAGGCGAACCGACTGCGCGAGCTTCTGCTGCCGGCCATGCGCGAGCTCCTCGAGCGATCCGGCGTCGAAGGAAGCGGCGCCTACAACTACTACGACACGAGGGTGCGGCAGGGCCTGGTCTTCCTCGAGTATGAGATCGCGCTCGCCCGCAAGCTGCTGTCGTGCGGTCTTGGAATCCATCGGGTGGACGAAGTCGGCAGCGGCTTCGGCCAATTTATGTTCCTGCTCGGCTGGAATGGGTTCAAGATGATCGGTTTCGAAGTCAATCCTTTGCGTGGCGACACCGCCGCGACTCTGCACGGCATGCTGCAGCGTGCCGAGCCGGCGCTCACCAGCAATGTCCGGCTGATCCAGGCGGAGTTTCCGGTTCGCTTCGGCCCGCGGCCGCAGCCCGGTTCGATGGTTCTCACCACCAACCTCGTCGCTACATGCAGCCGTGCGAAGCAGCTCGCCGTGCTGCGGGCGATGCGCCGCTATCCGTTCGTGCTATCGGACGTCCAGCGCTTCTTCGACTACCGGCCCGAGCGCCATCAGGAACCCGACGTGTTGGCCTTGTTTGCGGAAGCAGGCTTGCGCGATCCTGAGCTCTTCCTCGATCTGGGAGCGGGTGGGCGCTACTACCTGTTTGCCAATCCCGCACGGCGCGGCTTTGGCCTGCTGTCGGCACTATGGCGATGAGCTTTCTCGGCCGATTTATGCGGAGATCGAAAGACAGTGGCGGCCGCTTGCGTGTCCTCGCATTGGGGTCGTGCCGGGTGCACGATCCCCTGGTCGCCATGCAGAGCCTGGGCGAGATCGACTATCTCAATCGGCGCATCAAGTCGCGCGCGCCGATCTATGTGCACGACGTGCACGAGATGATTCAGCTCCTCGGCCTGCTTGCGGGAACGGTCTCGATGCCGGCCGCGATCGCGCCGTTTGCCTTCAATGTTTGGCGCGCGGGAAAGCCGATGCCGCGCCTGATCGGCAATGCCGAGCGGCTCGTCATCGAGGTGTGTACGGACAAGTATTATGCGGCCATGGGTCATGCGCTGAACATCAACGAGATCCACCGCCAACTCGTCGCGCCCGCGGGCGAAGCGGGCGAGGCATGGTGGTACGACGCTCACCGCGGGCAGCCGGCGCCGCTGGAGATCATCGAGAGGGTCGAAGCAGCTCTCAGCCGGTCGCGCCAGCTGACGGAAACGCATCGGCGGATCTTGCGGGAGATCACCCTGGTGACGCTCTCCTCGGCGGCAATCGCCGAGGGCCTGACGAGGCTGCGCAGCCTGGTCGCATGCCCGATCCTGGTCGTGCCTCACGTCGCGGTCCGCCTGGCCGACGGCAGCCTGCTCGGCGAGCGGATCGAGCATATCGACAAGACGATCGAGGCGGCCCGGCAGGTCGGACTTGCCGTCCTGGATCCGCGCCGCTTCGTCGAGCGGGACGGCCAGCAGCGTGCGCTCGCCGAGCGAGGGACCGACTTCCACCACTACGCCACGGACTACCTGCCGGTCGTCGGGCGCGAAATCGTGCGCGCCCTACGCGAGCAGGGCGCTCATGGGGAATCCTTGGGCGGGGGAGGAAGGGGCACCCAGTGAGTGGGGTGGAAGCCGACGAAGTATCGCCCTTGCGGCTTCGTGGTCACCCAGCCGTCCTTGGACCATCGAATGCCCGTCCACGACTTCTCGTCGGAGGTGTATCCCGGCTCACCGGCCATCACGCCCCAGGCGATAATCTCCGTTCCGTCCTTCGGCGCACTATCAATCGGCCGCCAGTCTGGCGGGGCGGTGTCGGTCATGATGCCTCCGTGAGGGAACGTACGCGAGTTAATGCTCGAATGCGACGGGAGGCCACAAGCCTCGACAAGCCGTCCTGCAACCCGAGCCTGTTCATCCAGCCATCGCGCTTTCACTGCGACGCGGGATGCTGCCCAAGGGCACCACGGCGAAATGCGTTATGTACGCATCGCCAAATTGTTGAGTTTGTTGGCGCTCCCTACGGGAACACAGACGACGTCCGGCACGGTGCAAAGCGGTGCGAGAGCGTCAGCCTGTGTGGATAAAACTCATGCCCGCTTGCAACGGATCATCCCGGTTGGTTCGAGGGTGTCCAGCAATGTCTCATCAACGGCAGGCTTTCATTGAGCCAATTCGGGGCCATTTTCGGGGACGACGTCCCCGACCACCCGAAAGGAACTTGCAATGACAGTCGGATTCCAACTCAACGCTCGCAAGGTGGCAGCCATCAAGGCCACCGGCAAGAAGCAGGTGTTCACGGACGGCAACGGGCTGCGGCTGATCGTAGAGCCAGCCGGCAGCAAGCGCTGGCTTCTCCGCCGCATGGTCGAAGGCAAGGACAGGGAATTCGGGCTCGGCGGGTATCCTGCCGTCTCACTCGACGTGGCGAGGGCTAGGGCGGCCGCGCTGCGTGCCGGGTCGGCCTTGCCGGTGACCCCGAAGTCGTCGGGCTCCCCCATCCCACCTGGCGTCACCGGAAGCGGCGCCACGTTCGAAGAGGCGGCCCGCGAATTCTTCGAGATGCACAAGGCCTCGTGGAAGGCCCGTGCCGGCGCGACCAACTGGATGAGCCGCATGACCATGCACGCCTTTCCCAAGATCGGCGGCGTGGATATGCGCGAGTTTTCATCGGCCGATGTGCTCGCCGTGCTCAAGCCGATCTGGACGACGCTGCCCGGTATCGCGAAAAAGCTGCGTGCCGACATCGGAGCCGTGGTTTCCCTGGCGGTTGCCAATCGCTGGTGCGGTGCCGAGGCCTCCAACGCCGTTGCCATCGCAGCGAGGGCACTGCCGCGCCAGCCTAAGAGCGAGGGTCACGAAGCCATGCCCATGGAAGCCGTGCCCGGCTTCCTACGGGAGCTTCACGACATTCAAGCCGATCCGCTCCTGAAGCTGGCCATGGCGTTCGTCATTCTCACGGCCAAGCGATCAGGCGAAGTGCGCATAGCCGAGAGAGCGGAGATCCGCGAAGAGGATGCGATGTGGATCATCCCGGCCAGCCGCATGAAGGCCGGCCGTGCGCATCGCGAGCCGTTGACGCCGCAAGCGATGGCGATCCTGCGGCAGGCCCAGGTGCTGTCCGGCGATTCGCCGTACATCTTCCCGAACTTGAACATCGACAAGCCCTATTCCGATATGGCCTTGCTGTCGCTGTTACGGCGCAATGGCCATACCGCCACCGTGCACGGCTTCCGCGCGACGTTCCGCACGTGGGCCGCGGAGGAGACCAACTATCCCCGGGCCATTTGCGAGCTGGCCCTGGCGCACGGCAATCCGGACAAGATCGAAGCCGCCTATCAGCGCAGCGACCTCGAGGTTAAGCGGCGCGCCTTGATGAGCGACTGGGCCAGCGCCGCCGTCGGCGATCACGGGCAACCGCTACTAGGGCAGTCCCACGTTATAGCCAGCGTCGGAGGCGCGGTGACCTCCGCCACGTCCGATTTGGCGAGCGTGAATGAATGACTGGTACGATTCGTAAGTCCGGATCATGATGATGCGCGAGGTCTTGGCGCTAGCGAGGCTGATTGCGCCGGCGCCAAGACCTCGCCAATTCCATATCGCATGAAACCATCACGACGTGGCGCTTCCTGGATGGGGTAGGGGGCCTCTTTCGGCGGGACACCCGATGAGCAGCAACTTCGAGCAACGCGCCAAAGACATGCCGCGAGTTGATAAACGCGGCCGAAAGCCCGGGCCCTGGGGAAGTAAGCCGTGGCGTGACGCGGTGAGTCGCGCCGCCCATCGGCGTGATCCCGCGACGGGGCTGCGATACCTGGAGATGGCGGCGGCCGCGCTCGTCAGGCGAGCCGTCGAAGGGGATGACGCCGCGCTGAAGGAACTGGGGGACAGGCTGGACGGCCGAGTCAGCGGCAACGCGGGCGAGGGCCAGGCGCGTGTAAGTTTCGTAGTGCATATGCCGGCACCGCTGCAGCCGGATGCGTGGGCGCGTTCGGCCGGTGTCAATCACGCCGCCGTGGGCAGCGTTGCGCCTTGTCACACCATGGTGGAGGCCCAACGAACCGATTTCGGGGATGATGTCGGGGACGGCGAGGGCGAAAGCGAGCGTTTTACGCGGAGTTAGCCACGCCATTGGCTCCGCATTTGGGAGCCGGCTGCAAAACGCGACCCCCCCCCCGCCCCCATCGAATCGGAACGGGTGCCCAATACAACGGGGCCGCGAACGGCGGTGCGCTCGACGAATGCATGGCCGCATTTTCCATGAATCACAGCGGCGTCATCGCGGATCTCCTGGACCGCGCAAATGCGCCGTGCCGACTGTGAGGGCCGCGGGTACAGGTGATCGTGCGCAGCGGTTTAGGCAAGGAGCGCCACTAAATCACTGGCGCATCAAATGACTCTTCTGGATCCCGCGGCACTCGTTCAGTTCAACGCGCCGCGCCCGGCGAGCATTAGCAACTTTAACGACTCGCGCAGTTGGACTCCAACCGCTCGTCCTTGCAGATTTGGGGAGGCGCGCAGGCCGCTGAGGAGATCCAGTGAGATCCTCGAAGCTCGCGGCGCAGTGTAATGGCAACGCTAAGGAGACGGTAATGCCGAAATCTTCGGGGCAGGCGAACCACAAGCTGGTGATGAAGATGCTCTCCCCCATCAGACAAGTGGCGCAGCAATTGGGGTTGGGCACTAACATGGAGGCAGCGCTCATCGATATGGGAGAGTTGCGTCTGGCCTCGCGGTTTGGGGTAGTGGGGCCGTGTTACTGGATTGGTCCCGGCGGCCTTTGGATGCCGAACCACGCACTCACTATTGTTGAGGGAGGAGGGGGCCCGCCACTACCGATGATCGTCGATAGCCCAGAGAAAATGTCGGCCCATTAGATCCCGCGCCGCCGGCAGCCTGAATCCTGCGCGTCGTGGTTTGCCGGCGGTTTTCTTCAGTTGCCAATGCGGGAGCGGTTGATGGACGAAGCCCCGAGTGTCGCCAGAGCCTTCGACGTGTTCGAGCGCGCGCGATCCGCGTACGTGATCGCGCTTGCCGCGTGCCGCGACGCTGAGCCGCCGAGGGTGGTCCCGGCCGAGGTTATCCGACACCTCTTCCAGTGTGGCGCGCTGGTGTTCGCCTGCTACTGCCACCCCTCCAATTGGCCTGAAGGCCCGTTGGCGGCACCGGCTCAGCCCTTGCCGCCGATGCCGGCAAGGATCTGTGCGGCCTTCGCCAGTTACATAGCCGCCGGCACCTTGCCGGGTCCGATTTCCGACGCGCTGCGCCGCGGCGCTCCGAAGACCGGGCCGGAGGAACTGCGAGACGAGGGCTGGGCCGTCGCCTACGCGCTTGCCGCCGTTGAAGGGGTCATCGTGGACGGCAAGCCGACGGCGACGGTGGCCGAGGAGTTTGGGGTCGAGCCTCGTACAGTAAGGCGGTGGAAGGTGAGGCTCGCGGCGGCCGGGGTTAGCTGGACCGACATGGTGCCCGCCGCCGTGCCAGCGGCCGACCAGGCCCAGTTCATCGCCGACCGTATGCGGGCGGCGGGGCAGCGCTACCTCAAGCAGGGCCGCCTCGCTACACCGCGCCGCCAATAAAACAAACGTTCTGGCGCAGGGCGGACATCGACTTCGATTTCCGGTCCCTCCCGATGGTGGGGCGAAGCAATACTTTGTAGTTCGACGCTGCACACCAGGAGACAACATGGGCGTGATTCGTATCCAAGAGGTCATGGTTAAAAGCAAACTTAGCCGGAGCACCATCTATTCCCTATGCATCCAGGGCCTTTTCCCGCCTCCGCGGAAAATTGGCGTTAGGGCGGTAGGGTGGATCGAGAGTGAGGTCGACCATTGGATGGAAGCTCGTCCGACGGCACTGCCAACTCGTCGGTCGGCAGGGGCCGAGCCCAAGGAGAAGCAATAGCCGCCGCCCACCCAGGATCTCGAACCACTGGCGACTCCGCCGGCAGAGCGCGGGCTCGCCCGAAGCCGCATACTTACCGGAGCAAGCAGATGAATTCACCGGACGACCACGGCAAGTTCCGTGGCGAGCAATTGGCCGATATCCATCTTGAGGCCGAATGGCGGCGAGCGATTCGCCAGCGCACCTACGATGTTCGGATGGTTGCTCCGCTTGAGCGGCTCGGCATTACGCCGGACCAGCTGCCTGCGGTGGGGGTCGAACGCGTTGAGTTCTTTGGTTCCGGGCGCGCCTACTATCGGCCGGCCGAAAACGGGCGCTTGGCCCTGATCGTTGCCGTAGCCGATATGGTCAGCGCCCCCGAGCTGGGTGGCATGGCTGAGGTCCGCAAGATCAGGGACCTGGTGGCGGTCGATATTGCGACTCGTCACGTTGCCATCCGGGACGGCTACGGCACGGCGCTTGGTGCCGACAACGTTGCCGATGCCCGCCTGAAGGGGGCACCCATTCTCCTTGCGGACACGGTGCTCGCTTGGCTGCGGGCGCCCAGGAGACACGGTGTTCATCATCGACTGGCGTTCGGCCGGTTACCTGCTCGATGGCATTGCGGTGCGTTGCCGGTCCCGGGAGATGGAAAAGCGCGTTTGGGCTTGCGCTCGCCCGTTATCGGTATCGCTTGAGCTGGACGACGTTGATATGGCTGCAACGGACGCGCCGAAGGGCCTACCGATGGCTGGGGAAGCTTGGGGCGAAATCGACCCGAGCCTGCTCGAAGATCCCACGACCAACGCGCCAGGGTTCCCGCTGCACCTCCTCACGCCCAAATGGGCGGGATGGATTCGTGAAACAGCGCATGCCGCGAGCGCACCGCCCGATTACGTCGCCCTAGGCCTCTTTGGTGCCGTTGCCGCGGTTAGCGGAGCAGGCGTGGTGGCTCAGGTCCATCAAGGGTGGTTGGAGCCGCTGGTGCTTTGGCTGGCGCTAGTCGGCAATCCCTCATCGGGCAAGTCTCCGGCTCTGGCCGCCGCCCGTCGGTTGCTGGGCCCCATCGAGGATGAACTTCGCGCGTCCGACGACGACCGCCAGCGAGACCACGCTACGAAGGTGAAGCAGGCCAAGTTATTGTGCGAGCGGTGGGAAGACGAGTGCGAGGCGGCCTTAAAACAGGGGGCCCCACCGCCGCTCAAACCCGTGGAGGCCGCCTTCGACGCTCAATTTGTGCGGGCCCAACTCCTGGTCGCCGACACAACTATTGAGGCGCTGGCCGACGTTGTGTCGGGCAACCCCCGCGGAGTGACCCTGTGGCGGGACGAACTGGCAGCATGGCTCGGAAACTTGGGCCGCTATGCCAATGGCGGCTCGGATCGTGCTTATTGGCTTGAGGCTTGGGGCGCAGCGGCCGTGACCATCAACCGGCGCTCGCGGTCGGGTCCGCTGAGCCTTAAGAAATTCCCCGTGAGCATCGTCGGCTCGATCCAGCCGGACCGCCTTGCCGAAGCACTTGGGGGTACAGACGACGGTATGGCGGCCCGCTTCCTGTACACCTGGCCCGCTCCCGCGCCTTATCGTTCGCTCTTGGACCATATCGCGGTCCATGAAGGCGATGCCATACAGCGTTTGGGCCGCATCGCGGCGGTGGTGGGGATAGCGGATAGCCCGCTGACGCTCATTCTGTCCCATGACGCCTTGGTGATGTTCGACGAGTTCCGCAAGAAGCTGCTCGCCGAGCAGAGAGACCTTGAGGGTCCGGAAGCCGGCTGGTTGGGTAAGGGCCCAGGCTCCGTCGTCCGGGTGGCAAGTCTTCTAACGCTGCTGGGTTGGTCGGAGGGCCAAGCCATAGCTCCGCCTGCGAAAATTGAGAGGGCAGCGCTGGCCGCCGCCATAAGCTTATGGAACGACTACATGCGTGCCCATGCTCAGGCGGTGTTCAACAAGGCGGGGCGGACCGGGAAGGACAGAAACCTGCGCCGGGTTGTACGCTGGCTGATGTCCGCCGGCATTGACGAAGTGTCCCGAGAAGACGTGCGGTGCACCGCCCTCGCCCGCGCTGTTGATGCCGATGGCGCTGATCAAGTCATCGCTCGGCTGGTCAAGGCGAACGTGCTTAGGCAGGTGCCCTCCTTGCCGGCCGGACCCAAGGGTGGGCGCCCCGTCCATAGATGGGCCGTCAACCCGGCGTTGGCAGGTAGCCAACGTCCGACCGGGACACCTGGATAAGCTTCGAGATCGTTTACCGGGAACTCCGGAAACCACCTAAGGCGGATGTCTTGGGAGTTTCCGGGGTTTCCGGTAGTCGAATCCGACTGATTTGGAGTGCACCCCGCCGGTAAAACAGGAAGCTGTGGACAGTTTATCGAAGAGAAACTGATATCCGGCTGAGATTAAACGTGACCGTCAGCCAGGGCGGCGGCTGTCGGGGCGATGAGCGATGCAGCGTGGATCAAGGATCGTGGGCGGCAAGAGTCCGATTGCCGATGGCGTGCTGGAGAGATGCGAACCTGGCCATCCCAGGGGCAGTCGCTTGGACGGCCCGCCGTTGCGTAGCGGGTTGCTCAATGATGGGACAGCATGCGGGCGGGCAGCCCCGCGCGCTCGCGGTCTGGGAAGTGATCCGGTAATTTTGTATCGCAAGACAGTCGGGCGATTAGCGGCTGTGCCCTTTGGCCGGCGTGTGCGGTCCTGGCAGAAGTGTGCCCCGCGCGAGCACGACGCGGTGGTGCGCGACGCCATCCACCGCGTGGGCTTGGCTCATGGCCACCCTGCGGCTATCGCTACATCACCAATCTGCCGCGGCGCGAGGAAGTATCGAGGTCAACCGCAAGCGGGTGCTGCGTCTGTGGTCTCGGGCATCAAGCGATAGCCATGGGAGGCAGCAAAGGGCTGACCGCCAAGTCCACAAGTTCAAGCCATAATGTCGGATCGGTGGAGCGGTGCAATCTCAGGTGCGATGCGAGGATCGGGTTGCTATAACCCAATCGACATGCCGCTCGCGGTCATGTGTCTGCTGGATCGAGGCCGGGTGCTAAGGCACACGTAGTTTGGAGACCGGAGAACGGGTTTTCTGGAGAGTTCTCAGCCGCCAGCCGTGGCTACCGAGGTTGAACGGTTCTGACGCCCGGGGGCGCACCAACGCGGGGCCAACCTGTCGAAGCCCGTATCTGTCCTCACCGTCATTTCACCCCCGGTTAAGCCGTGAGAAGCCAAACGCCTGCCAGGGGGCTAGCCTCATGACCTGACGCCCGCTGCGGCCATTCCATGAAGTGAACTACCGGCCCTTTGGTAAGATCCAGTTTTCTTGATCGAGCAAATCAAGAGGCGGCCCTGGCGATGGTTTACTGCTTACTAATCACCCACCATCCGCATTGCGAGGATTTGTAACTCCACCTACAATTGCACCGAATATCGGAGCGCGCCAATGAGTACGCTTCACCGAAAGACTTTGGCTGCAGCAGTAGTGAGCCTGGTGATCCTCGCGTCGCCGGTATTGTCTCAATCGTCTACCGCTATCCCCCCACCACCCCGGCTGAGCACTGACACGATCCCACCACCACCCCGGATGACGGGGCCGCCGCCCATTGAGACGAACGCCTCCGCCGCAATCACCGGGAGCCCCCAGCAAGCGTATTGGGTAATTAAGGACATCATTTCGAAACAAGCCCGGTTTGATGAGACATACATTGCTAAGCAGGACCCCAGCCGGCTTTCTCTCGCAAACTGCTCTGATACCCATTTCGTTGGCTCAAAGCCCGTAGAGTACTTCGATCCCAGAACTGACCCAGGGCCGCCACCCGGCGTCTACCGTCCCTCAATCGAGGAACTCCTGGACGGCCTGGCGACTTCGTCCCTCCAAGTGGAATACGTGCTTTCAAGGTACCGGTTACCGGACGTGTTGTGGCGCAAGGCGCTTGCTGACCTCGAATTGGACGCCCTCCGAAAAATTGTGAACCGGGACGACAGGTGGGTCGACCTTGATCGAATGGAGTTGATTGAGAGAATTAATGCCAATGCGCGAATGCGCAACTGGCAGATTCCGGAGCTAGATCCTGCGCTTTGCGGCGGTCCACCGGGCGTCTATCTCGTTCGCACAGATCCAAGTGCCGCTCAAATAGAACTCATTCCGAAGCTGTATTTTACCTACTGCGAACGGATTGGCATTAATCCCGAAGATACTATTAGTTGCAATTATTGGTTTCCTGCAATCAGAGACGGCCAGCGAGTTTTTCTCGGTGGGCTGTACAAAGTTCGACTTCGCTGGGCGGACAGAACTACCCGAGTGAGTGACTTCGACGTAAGTAGGCTAAGCGGCGAGGAAATCACTTTTTTTGAACGACGCTAAGAGACGTCAAGTACATGGCTGAAAACCGGACGGGACTTGATTCGTTTCATGGGCTTCTAGGCGATGTCCAAAAGCTTTGGAAGTGGATTGTCGTAGCTGGGTCAGGTCCATTCATCGCCAAATTTCTGGGTGTGGCTCCGCCTTGGCCCGCGGCTTTGCCATTCATAACAGCGGCGTTCATGCTCGTCGCGATCGTGCTCGTCTATCAAATCTACAAGAGATCTTCGCGGAAAACGGTAAACAAGGTCCTGATCCGATTCTCAGTCTTACTCGTGGCGGCTTTTTTCCTGTATCTCGCCATCTACTCGGAATTTACATTCGACGTGCCACTGCCAAATGGTTCATCAGTGGTCAGGATTAAGGGGTTTGTGTGCAACGACGTAGCGTTGACGGTTCACGAAAAGAGCTGCCCTTGGTTGGGTGAGAGGGAGCTTAGTGGGGCTGAATGGACGCCCGAAAATCTTTGGCGGTCGTGGTCCATCACCGTTGTTCGGCTTATGTTGGTGCTCACCTGGTTGACTACCTTTATGTCACTGTCCGCCGTTCTCGCTTGCTTCGCGAACTTTCAAAAGCGGACCGCTGCCTAGCCGTGGTGGCCCTCTGCATTAAGAAGTGGAAGCGCGAAGGCTACGGACGGTGCGCCATGACCAACATATCCTGAATCTGTGCTTCTTAGAGGGCCGCGTCGCGGAATGTTCATCTAACACAAACGCCTAGCCGCCGTTGCAGTTTGGCACCTGGAAAGCCGTGAGCCTGTGCTGTCATTCATTGGTCGCCTGGAGATGCTCGACCTTCAATGAAGAACGCCATGGGGACTGACATGCTCCCCGGAATTGTCCCCGGTCAGAGGTTAGGATGGACTTGCCCTGGACTTGCCCCGAACGCTGGACCGGGCCGGTGGCGTCATGAAGCTCTCGGCCTTGGCGTTATCGTAGGGGTTGCCGACCCGGCAGGTGGCGGCAATTCCGTATCCGATCAGCATCCCGGTGTACGCGGCACCGCATTGCACCCAGCGATCGGAGTGATGGATCAGGCTGCCCCAGATCGGCCGCCGCTCCTCGAGAGCCATGCCGAGTGCCGCCACCGCCAGGCTGGCCTGCAGATGATCGGCCATCGCCCAGCCGACAACATGGCGGCTGACAGACACGACGGAGAAGCTCGTGGCATCGGATAGCGGCATGCTCGATCGCGTGGATGCGCTGGAGAATCGCGGCGTCGACGCGGGTTACCGAAGACAGCGAAATGGGCAAGCCGAAGCAACCTGTGGAGGATGCCGAGGAATGGAGCGCCCTGTCTAACGCACAGGTCAAGGCCGATGCTGTCGCCTCCGGCCTCTAAGCAGCCCCGCCGCCAGGCCTTCCAGGCGCTGCTGATTTCCGCCTATCACGCCGCTACCACGGCAGCCTGGAAGAGGAGTGGGCGAGGTTCAACAAATTCTTTGGCGCACGCGACAGACTGCAGCAGAAGCTAGATGAGATCGCCAGCACCAACTTCCGCATTGGCCAGCCCGACCCATCATGAACGACAGCGGAGGCACCATCCCCAACAAATCGCTCACCCTTGGGGAGCATGGTGGAAGCACAGGTGGCGCGGTGGCGGCACCGGGGGCTGAATCCTCGAGAGTGAGAAAAGCGCCATTAAATCAACCAGACATGCGGCTAGCGTTTCCGCCAGACCCAGCGCGGCCCTAGCGCTTCGGCTTGTCCGGCGTTGGCCTACGTAGGACATGGACATTAGCGCGCCTGTCAGCGGCCTGGGCGTTAGACCTCTTTAGATCAATTTGGCTCACCACTTCGTTAGAGAGAACTAAATCCAGCGGCTCGTTGTAAGCTCCGAGCGCCAAAGGGAGTTCAAGCATCGTTATGATGGCTTGCGAAAGATCGCTCTCGTAGGTCCAGCAATCTTCCTTCTCCAGAATGGCTTTCACCGTCCGTTCTATCTGCGCATCATCGACAACAACGCCATGCCGCCCGGCCATACGCAGTGTGTGTTCGAAGACTTTCGCCACAAGCTCAACGACGCCTAACATATCGCTGTCGTCATGATCGTCATCATCGCCGCTCATGGTCCGAAATCCTTTCCTGAATTGTCCTTCGACGACCGCCGGCCGCTCCCTAGGGACGGCGGCCAATCGCACGGGCCGAGCGGGGACTTTGTAGGGGATGATTCCAGAACGCGCAAAATTCACGCGAATTCAATCAAGCATGGCGGATTCATCCTCCGCCTCGCCTGCGCGGGCTCTGTTTCGAGGTGTTTCTCCGCTGTGCTGGACGCAACACCGCGAAAAGGATCAAGATTAATCGGGTTCAGGAGCATAGCCATGACGTACCCCGTCGCCGATGAGGAGCAGGAAGTCGACGCCGTCTTACGCGCCGCAGCGCACGGCAGGTGGTTCGAGCTTCGCAAACTACGGAAGCCGAGCAAGGTGGAGCGGCACGACTGGATACGGGCGTGGCTAGTGGGCAAACAGCTGCGCTCTTCCGACGACGACGTGTCTAGGGTGGACCGCCTCGCCCTGACGCTGTCTCCGGAAGAAGCAGAGGAGTGGGCGCGGCATAGCAAATTCTTTGATGCACTAGATGAGCTGCAACAGAAGCTCGACGAGGTCGCCAGCACCGACTTCCGCAAGATCGGGTAGTCCGGGCGTCATGAACGACAACGAAGGCACCATCCCTCAGCAGATCGCGCACTTGGAGGCTATGGCGAGCATTATGCGCGAGGACGTTTCATCGGGGTGGTGAGCGCCAGTCCCATTTCAGAACTGCATCAAAAAGTACCTTGAAGGCGGCAAAGCAGTCGGCGTATGTCGGTCCATTCCGAAGCTGGTATTCGGAGGACGGGCGGCGATCATTCCCACGCTTTCGACCGACAACGCAACATCGCCGCGGTTCTTAACAAGCTCCATCCGGATCTTGGTGATACCCCGCCCCGGTTTACTTGATGGACGGGCCTCCAAGATGGTTATCCGTTCACGCAGCCTGTCTCCGGCGCGTACCGGTTCAACAAACTTCAAGTGCCAGTCTAAACCACCGAGAAAAGCCCATCGCCGGTCCGGCCGATTGTAGATTTCATGACCCAGCCGATACATGATCGATATTGTGTACCCGCCGCTTGCTATCACGCCACCGTAGGATGTCTTGGCAGCGGCTTCCGGGTCTACGTGCATCGGCCAAGGGTCGTTTTGTTGATTGTAGGCCAGCATCTCATCCCCATCGACAACGTGTTCGCTCGACTCCCAGCTATCGCCGATCGATAGATCTTCCAGGTAGATCACTTTCATGATGGCGCCTCCCACGACAGTTTCCCCGGCCGCTTGATGATCAGCAATGCGGGAAGCGCCGCTAGGCCCGGTTTTTTACTCGTACAGCTGTTTTGGCCTCTGGCTGGACTCCAGAGGACTTACCAGCCCGCCAAAACGCTCCCGTGAGTCAGATTTTGACTCTGGCGGGCTATCATGGGCGGCACTAGGCTGACGAATGACCTTCGCCGAAAAGCCCAAGCCTGTGGCCTATTGCGCGGGATGCAACATGCCCGCGTCGATCGAAGTGGTGGGCACCAGCTGCCGTAACGGCGACTGTAATGGCACCTACAAAGGTGCCGGTGCGGCGGACGAATGGATGCGGTGCGCCGCCTGTGATGGCACCGGGAAAGTGGGGACTGCGTTTTGCGAAACCTGTCACGGGTCCGGGTGGACACCCGTGCGCCCTTGAGCCGATATGCTCGTTCAATCCAAACAGGCGCAACAATTGTCGCGACCTCTGGCTTTGGCGCTGGGCCCACAGTGAGGTCAGTGGCCACGTTTGAGTAGTCTTGTGATCCTTTGGTAAGTAACGTCGTCCATCCGCGCGTAGGTCTTCGAGGCCCATTCTGAATCACGTGTGATTTGCTCGGGTTTGAACACTTTAGCGAATCGCTCGGCATCAGCATTTTCTTCAAACGCGGCATAGATAGCTGCACCTTCCCAATGGAACGCGTAGTTGCCAGCCGTGCCCAAACTCAACGCAAGACGTTCCAAGACTGCCCTCGCTGCAAGAATCTTGGCTGATGTCGCAACTTTCAGCTTCACCTCTAAAAGATGCGGACGGTGATGGTCGCGCAGAAAATCTTCCCAATCCATTATTGGCATTTTAATCACCGTGCGTGACCAGATCCCGACCGGCTTCTGTTAGGCGAACACTGTCGCCGCGATCGAGCATCCAGCCGCGATCGACGGCTACTGCGATGGCGTGTTTCGTTAGGTCATTCAATTCGGTCGGCAGTAGCCACCAGCGCCTGTCGCCGTCTGTCGCATAGTACAATGCCCGCACCAGGAGACGGGCGGACCGGTCGTTCTGGTCGACCATCAGCCATTTACGCAGCCCGGTCTCAAGTGGTTGCGGGGGGGGCTGGCCAGGCGGCCGCAGGCGTGGCGGGACTGACGGGAAACAATCGACTCCGCCCTGTAACCATTTCCCTGATTGGCAGGTTTTGCTTCAGGGAGCAGGCTTCGCGCGCTTGTGCTCCTGGTCAGTGTCACATCAGGCCGCCCGCCCACTCCTTGGTCAGCACTGGCTGGGCGAACCCAGGCGGTTTTTCTGCCAGTGGAATCGATTTTGTGCATGCGGTGGTGGATCGCTTTTTTAATCTCCCTGTGGGTTTTCCCGGTTGGGGCTCAAGTGGACCTTTCGCCTGAGGAGCGGCGCGCAGCCTACTGCTACGGTGCGGCGGTGGAGAAAGACGCGGGTCGACGCGACCAGCTGTACGACTACCTAGAAAGCCGAGGGCTCGGCTTCCATGGTCACCGCCCTATTCTTGCTCGTCAGCTAAGAGACGAGATTAGCAAAGTCGGTGCGCGTAATTTTCAGATCTGCAAAATCAGTCCCGGGGGCGCCGCGTGCCTGGAAGTCGATAGCTGCCAGTAGCCGACCGAACACAAGCGTCAGGCTCCAGCTGGGCGTTCGTGCGGTACAGCAGCGGGGGCGTGCAAGGTCTCCGATCGCTCGCCAAGGCACTGCAGGCGAGAGGAATGCGCACACCAGCCGGCCGTCGACGTGGCCAGCACACGCAGGTTGCGCGGTTGCTGGGATAGCGCCGTCGCTACGTTTGAACCGGCGTTTGAACCAAGGGCAACGGAGGACAAGCCAGGTAGGCCGGCCGCATCCGCCCCGCCGGGGACCATCCACGAGAGCCCACCGTCTGGTCCACAGCCGCTTGGCGCAAATCTTGCGACGCGCTGAGCGTATCTCCTCCCTCAACTACGCGCCCGGCAGGGTTTACCCCGTGCCGGGCTTTTTTTGGTTGAAGCACGGCGTGGCGACACGGCGACGGCAATTTTAGTCACCGGGCGGAGTCTTCAATTCTGCTGCTCGGCCCCCATATCATCGGCAGTCGTCGGGGTATCGAAAAGCAACGCGCTTTCTCGTGTGTCTGTAGTCCCACACCCACCACCTACCGGCATTGCCCGACGGCCCTGATCCGAAGTCTCAAGAACCTTCCGGAAGGCACTAGGAAGGCTTGCGGCGCGGCGGCAACCTGCCCGGCCGGAAAGTCGACCAGCGGCCCTGATGGCGGCCGCGTCCGCTAGGTCTTGTGCTGGCGCTCTATCTGGTCGGCCTGGGCTTCAAGTTCCGTCGCCTTGGCGAGCAGCGCGTCCGGTCCGCTTTGAGCGAGATATGTTCGGCCAGCCGACGGCCACTCTCGGACATCGGGCCAGATGGTGTGGGCTGCTTCCTCATAGCAAATCACGCCGCGTCATCATGGCCGTGGCTCAGTCCGGTATCCATTCGAGGCGTGGCGCCCCTTGCGGGAGATCAGCAGCGGAGCATAGTCACCTTAGAACAATAGGGGGAGGCGGGCATGGAAGAACAATCGCGGGCTCAAGCCATTGCCACACTTCGGCAGATTATCGCTGGAATGAAGACATCGCAGGCACTTCACGTAGCGGCAAAGCTGAGCGTTGCAGATCACCTCTCGCGAAAGCCTATGAGGGCCGCTGAACTGGCGACTGCCACCGGAACAGATCCAGCGGCCCTGCATCGCTTGATGAGAGCGCTGTGCGCGCTTGGGGTTTTTGCAGAATCGAGCGGCGGTGAATTCTCGCTAAACCCTGCGGCCGAGATGTTACGATCCGATGTCCCAGGCTCCTTTCGCGCTGCTGTCTTGTTCCTAGTGGGAGGCGTGCGTTGGCGCTGTTGGGCAGATCTGATCGGAGCCGTCCGCAAAGGAGTCGGAGGAGCGGAGGGCGCGCTTGGAATGGAACTATTTGAATTCTACGCCGCGCACCCGGAAGAATCAGAGATTCACGATCAGGCGATGAGGGCTGTATCGGCGGCCCAGATACGAGCGGTGCTTGAGGCGTTTGACTTTGCCCAGGCAGGCACCGTCGTCGATGTTGGTGGAGGCACGGGAGAGCTATTGGCCGCGATCCTGGCGGCCAATCCATCCCTTCGAGGAGTCTTGTTCGATTTGCCTCATGTTGTCGCGCAGGCGACACCCGTCTTGACGGACCACGGGGTTGTCGACCGAGTCAAGGTCATTGGTGGCAGCTTTTTCGAGACTGTTCCAACCGGCGGGAATACTTACCTGATGAAGTCGGTGATCCATGACTGGGATGATGCGCGGTCAATGTCGATCCTCCGCAACTGTCGGAAGGCCATGACGTCGGGGGATAGGCTGATAATTCTTGATCGGCAGTTGCCGGAACTTGGACAGCCAGGAACGCCGGAAATCTTCCTGATCGACCTTGAGATGTTGGTGATGTCCGACGGCGGGCGGGAACGTACTCGCGAAGAATTCGCGAAACTCCTGTCAGACGCCGCCTTCAAGCTGGCCAGGATTGTTTCGACAAACTCGGTGCTCAGCATTTTCGAGACCCATCCCACTTAGTGACTAGCGTTGGGCTTGCCTGTCGAGGACCAGGCCGAACTTGACGCCTCGCTGCACTGTTGATGGTCGATTTCTGCTAAGGGTCAAACTCTGACGAAGTGTTTCGCGTGAGCAAAGTCGGGAGTCGGCCCGAAAGCGGAAGTGGACGACCACGCATTATTGAGTTTTGACCCTAGTAGACGACGAACTGCCGATGGTGCCTACGCCGTGGCCCAAAGGAAAACCTCTGCCGGATCTGCGACGCCAGATTCTAGGTCGGTAAGAGAATGAAGCCGGACTCGACCGCTTACCCGCCTCGGGGGATGTCCCGCGAGGAAGCTGCCCGGTACGTCGGCGTCGGTGTCCTTCGCTGTATCGCCGTTAGTGCGCCGCCTGTCGCTGCATGACGCCGACAGCCTGTCAGTCGAGGATCTACACTGGAAGCTGAAGTTCTCCAGCACAGGTCGCCTACCTGGCGGAGAGACCAGGTTCGTTGATTTCCTGCGCGGCTTGGTCCGGGGAACTACATACCTGCCGCCCGGGACGACAACGACCGTGCAAGCCGAGCTTGGGCCTGGCGCCATTTCCGGCGTCAATGTCCAGACCCAGGCCGGGTTCATGCTTCCAGTCCAAGGCTCTCCTGCTTCTAAGCCGGCGCGGGTTCGGATCAACTATGATGGCCAGCGTTTCACGCCTGCCATCGCAACCATCACCCCGGGAGCAGTGATCTTCGAGATCACCAATACCGGCCCACGGCGGGGCTCGCTGTTGCTGACAAACTGGCCGCCCGAGATTGTGGCGATGCCTGTCAAGCCAGCGTTGGAGTTCGAGCCCTATCTGTCAGGGGGAATGCTGCTTACAAGGCAAACCTTCCGGAGACTGTTCCGTTCGGAACGGGTGGACGAGGAGGAGGGCCTCGGGGTGAGGCAAGTGACCTTTCTGTTCACGGACCTCAAAGGCTCCACGGCGCTGTATGAGCGTCTGGGTGATCTTAACGCCTATGCTCTGGTCCGCCAGCACTTCGCCTTACTTGACGCCGTCGCTCATAGACATGCCGGTGCGATCGTCAAGACGATCGGCGACGCCGTGATGGCCGCCTTCTCGCGACCTGCCGATGCAATCGCCGCGGCGATCGATACCCTGCAAGAGATCGGCCGCTTCAACCGCGAGCATGGCGGTCCAGCCATCATTCTCAAGATAGGGGCGCATTGCGGACCATCCATTGCGGTGACGCTAAACGAGAACATCGACTACTTCGGCCAGACCGTGAACATCGCCGCTCGTGTGCAGTCGTTTGCTGATGCCGGTGAGATCTGCCTGACAGAGGCGCTCTATACCGCCCCCGGCGTACGCGAATTGCTAGCGACTCGCGATATTGTCGAATTCGATGCACCCCTTCGGGGCGTCGAGGGAAGCGCGCGTGTTTATCGCCTAATCGGCTGATCTGCACGCCTGCGTGCTACGCAGTGAGCCGAAGAAGTATCAAGGATATTGTCGATGCAACTCAATAGCCGGCTTGCATCGAACTGATGCGATCCATGGTCATGCACTTTCATCCGTCTGAGTGTAAACCAGCGCGAAGGAGGGCCTTGGACATGCCAGCCGACGTAGGTAGCACTTCGCTGAACTACTCGAAACACCGGTTCCTCAGTATTTTTTGGAAGTGCATGCGGAAAATTTTCTGCGTCCGTCACCGTCGCTCTACAACGTGCGTCGATTGCAGTGCCATCACGAGTTTTCTGTGCACGCGGTGGGACTTTCACTCGGTTCCGCCGCAATCGACGAAGAGCATCTTGAGCGTGTCGCTGGACTTGTCGATGAACTGCAGCCTGGACTGGTCTCGGAGCACCTGTCGTGGAGCAGACTCGGAAATGCCTACTTCAACGACCTACTTCCACTTCCCTATACCGAGGAGGCTCTGGACGTAGTCGCTCGCAATGTAGGGCGCATGCAGGATCGCCTGAGGCGGCAGGTCGCTATCGAGAACCCCTCGAGGTATCTTGAGTTCAACACCTCTACTTTGACGGAAGCCGAGTTTCTCGACGAACTTGTGCGCCGTAGCGGATGTAGCCTGCTCGTCGACATCAACAATATCGTCGTCTCTGCGCACAATATCGGCTTGGACCCGGCTGAGTGGCTGAATGAGCTGCCGGAGGAGGCGATTGTGGAATATCACCTTGCCGGTCATGCACTCAATGAAGCCGACGGCGAAGTGGTCTTCATCGATGATCACGGAAGCCGCGTTAGCGAGGCCGTGTGGTTGCTGTTCGATGATGTCCTGAGCCGATTTGGCGCGCGTCCGACATTGATCGAATGGGACACTGATATTCCACCACTAAACGTGTTGCTCGGCGAAGCAGAGCGCGCTCGCCGTGCGCTTGCGAGAGCGGAGATGAGCCATGCAGCCCTCGCTGCGTGAGATTCAGGTCGCCTTCGCAGCCCATCTCGCTGGGCACGACCAACCCGCCCTCGTCGCGGCCATGGTCGGCGGTCATTTTGCTGCGCGGCGACGGCTGCAGATTCATCGCCGGCACTTTCAACTTAGCCTTGAGGCTGCCTTGGCGTCGACGTTCCCGACGGTATGTGCCCTGGTCGGAGCGAAGTGCTTCCATCGCTTTGTACTGGGTTTCGTTGCCGGCGCGCCTCCTGCCGATCCGGTGCTAAGCCGCTATGGCGACGGCTTTTGCCCATTCGTTGCTGAGCATGAAGCTGATCACGGCTTGCCCCACTTGGCAGACGTCGCGCGACTCGACTGGGCGTTGAATGTCGCCTTTCATGCCCCGTTGGAGCCTCGGCTCTCCGCCACAGATCTGGTCGCTTGGCCGAAGGATTCCCTTCCGAAGTTGTCGGTCCGGTTGCCGGCGGGCTCGTCGTTGATCGAATCGGCCTTTCCGCTCGATCTGATCTGGCAGGCTTCGCAACCCGGAACGTCGGTCGACAAGGTCGATCTTGCGGCAGGTCCGGCTTGCCTCGTGGTTTTCCGACGCTCCGAGGACGCTGCGTTTGCCGTGCTCACCCCGGACGAAGCAGCTTTCGTTGAGGGCCTTTCCCGTGGCGATCACTTGGCGGCCGCGGCGCAACACGCCTCCCGAATGGCGGAGAGTTTTGATCTTGCTACGACATTCGGCCGGATGCTCCGGCTCCGCTTGCTTATCGCCGGCACGCCGGCATGACCGTCGCGGCGCTGGCACGGCCTTTGCGTTGCATGAAGGTGCTGTGAACCTTCGCATTCCACGCCGTCACGGTCATTTTGTCTTCGGTGTCATCCAGTCCGGTCTGACGTGTCTGGTTGCAGCCGGGATCGCGAGCTATCCACCTTCGGGTGCGGCCAGGTTCATTGAACACTGGCTCGCCTCTTGGCTGATCTCGTGGCTGACGATGTTGCCGGTGGTGTTCCTGGCGGCCCCCTTCATCCGGGCGCTCGTCAACCAGCTGACGCGCGAGTAGCTCGGCGGAGCCTAGAGTCCAAACCCATAAAGTTATCCGCCGCGCGTCTGATCCCGGCCGGTCCAGCATCGCTGACGACGAGTCTAGGCTACTTGCCCCAGGCGTGGCTCTGTTCCGGCCAGTAGCCGCCTAATGTTGGCTCGATGGCGCACAATCACGTAAGCGCTGCCTGCAATCACCAGCAACCGATAGGGCAACGGTTGCTCCAAGGCGCAGATAAGGGCGATCGCAGTCAACGCCGCTATCATCGAACTAAGGGAAACAATCCGAAAGACAGCCAGCACGACGCCAAAAACTGTCGCGGCAACTAGAGCTACTGGCCAAGACATCGCCAGCAGCACGCCTAATCCTGCCGCAGCGGATTTGCCACCTGTAAAATTCAACCAAATGGAACGGCTATGCCCTAACAACACGCCAAGGCCGGCCAGGCAAACAGCCCAAGGCAACGAGGTTTGCAGCTCAAGCGCTGTCGGTGGCGCGGCCGACGACAATGTAAGGCACCAAGGATAAAGCCAGCAGACAAAGACGATCGCCCCAACACCTTTCAGTACATCTACCAGGAGCACCACCAACGCAGGCTATTTTCCCAGCGTTCGCAGTACGTTTGTTGCCCCGGTGGATTTGGAGCCATGCTCTCGGATATCAATGCTCTTGAGCAGTTTTCCCGCCAGATAGCCCGTGGGCGTAGAACCGAAGAGATAGCCGATCGCCAATCCAACCAGACTCGCTATCCAGAAAACCATGAGTTTCACCTCGGCGCTCTCACGTCAGGCAGTTACGATTTGATCATCTACCTCTTTGACCGCTATGGGTCACTGTTTGATGAACAGCTCGACGACCGACTTTATGGGGTTTGATCCTAATCTAGACGGCGGTCAGCATCGCTTCGGCCAGATTGGCGAAGCCCAGCCGCTGCGCGCCGCTACCGCGCTCGCTGAGTTCTGCGCGTCCCTCGGGTGTCAATCTCCCGACAGCGGCATCGGCCAGCAGCACGCCCCGCCGCACCACCAGATCGGTTAACGGTGTCGGTTCCCGCTCGGCGTACCGCGCGAGGGCGACGGCGTGCCGCCGCGCCTCCTCGGCGCGACCGGCGGCGAGCTCGGCGTCGATGGCGTAGCGACGGAAGAAAAAATGGTTGTGACCCAGTGTCGGCGCGGCCAGCAGCATGTCGCCCTCGTCGAGCAGCGCCTGCCGTTCGCCCGGATCGTCGATCAGCCTGGCGGCGATGCCGAAGGTCGCAGGCCCCATGTAGGCCATGGAATGTTCGCGACAGAGCGCCAGGGCCTCACGCGCCATGGCCGCGGCCAGCGCCGCCTCGCCGGCCTGGGCCTGCAGCTCGGCGCCGAAGATTATGTTCTCGGCCTCGAAGCGCCACGCGCCCAGCTCGGCCACGATGGCGCGCGCCCGCTCGACATGCGGCAGCCCATCCTGCGGGCGGTTTGATTCCATGGCGGCCACCATCAGACCGTGTAGCGCGATGAGTTCGGCGCGTGGGTTGTGCGCCTGGCGCGCCATCACGCGCGCGACCTCCGCCATGTCGCGCACCGCATCGAGTCGCATCATGTAGCACTCGGCGATCGCCGCCATCGGCCGGTTGGCGATTTCGACCGAAGCGGCGCCTGCGCTGCGCGCCGCGGTGATGCAGCGTTCGAGCGCCTCGACGGCCGAGCGCATCTGTCCCTGGGCGTAGAAGCCGTCGGCGAGGCCTCCTAGCGCACGCGCCACCAGGGCCGGCGACTGCACGCGCTCGGCCAGCGACAGCGCAGCACGATGCTCCTCCATGCATTCCTCGACGCGGCCCAGCGGGAACAGGAGGTTTCCACGCAGATAATGGCAGCGCGATGCCAGCGCGGACAGATCGGCCGCTTCCGCCGTGGCCTGGGCCCGGTCGAGTGCGGCGCGCGCGCCGACGAGGTCGTCGGTGATGCGCAGGGACTCGGCGATGCCGAGCTCGGCCTCGCCGCGGCCGACATCGTCCGACGCGCGGGCAAGGGCGGTCTCGAAACGTGGCCGCGCCTGGCGCGCTGCGCCGAGATCGAGATGCAGCCGCCCGGCCAGCAGGGCCAGAGCGACGGTGTCGTCGTCGCTGCGGGCAAGTGCCAGGCCACGCTCGGCATTCTCGAGCGCGGCGGCGAGCCGGCTCGCCTCGCGCAGTCGTTCGGCTGCGACCCGGTAGGCCCCGGGGGCCTCGGGATCACCGCCACGGTCGAGATGCTGGGCGCGCAGCTCGGGCTCGCCATCGCCCAGCCAGTCGGCCGCACGACGATGCAGGCGGCGGGCCGTCTCCGACAGCAGCGAGGCGTAGGTCGCTTCCTGGATCAGCGCGTGGGCGAACATCAGGATGGCGCCTTCACGCACCAGCAGTCCGCCGTCGATCAGCGGCCGCGGATCGTACGCGGGCTCGTCGGTCAGGGCCTGCAGCGCCGGCAGCACGAAGCGCTGGCCCAGCACGGACGCCGCCTGCAAAGCGGCGCGGTCTGTTCGACCGAGCCGGTCGAGCCGCGCCTGGACCAGGCCACGAATCGACCCGGGCAGTGCCGGCGCCTCGGTCTGCGCGGCGCTCAGGGCCAGCTGCTCGAGGAACAGCGGATTGCCACCGGACCGTGCCACGAAGCGGTCGACCTGGGCCTCGTCGACCACGCTGGCCGCGGCCTGGGCCAGGCGCCGCATGGCGTCGCCACGAAGCGGCCCCAGCTCGACCACCACCAGCGACGCGCCGCCGAGCTCGCGGCGGAACGCAGCATTCAGCGGATCACCCTCTGGCCGCGACGTCGTCAGCATCACCAGCGGCCGTGAGATGGTCAGCCGCGCCGCCGCGCGCACGAAGGCACGCACGGCATCGTTGGCCCAATGAAGATCCTCGACCCCGATCGCGAGCGGGATGGTTTCGCTGACCTCGGCAGCCAAGGTGGCAACGGCTTCGATGCGCAGCGCAGAGCGTTTTCCGTCCTGCATCGCCGTATACGGCGTGGCCAGGTTCCGCGGCATGGCCAGTTCCAGAACATCGTGCAGGGCGGCGCGCAGGCTGCCCTCCACCGCGGCGTCCTCGATCCAGCCGGGCCGGGCCGCGAGCAGGGCCTCGGCCAGGACACGCAGCGGCGTCTGGCGGCGACCCGCCCCGAAGTCGAGCACCCGCACGAGGATGCTGACGAAGCCGCGGCGGACGGCCTCCGACAGTGCCTCAGCCAGCAGCCGGCTCTTGCCGATGCCGGCCTCGCCGCGAAGGTGCAACACCGATCCGTGGTGCGACGCTGCCAGCATGGCGGAGATCTGGGCGAGCTCGATCTCACGGCCGACGAAGGGCAGTCGGCCGCTCGTGCCCCCCTCGTGCACCTCGTCAAGGCGCCAGAGGAGCTGCGGCCTGCCGATGCCCTTCAGAACGCGCTCGCCGAGCGCCGTCCCGCGCACTCGGCCGGACACGGCACGCCACGTCGCATCATCCAGCACGATCTCTCCCGGCTTGGCCTCGCCGACCAGCCGGGAGGCGAGATTCACCGTATCACCCAGCACCGTGTAGTCCCGCCGCACGGCGCCGCCGATCTCGCCCGCCACGACCTCGCCCAGGGCGATGCCGATATGACCGAGCAGCGGCGCCGTCGCCGGCCGGCCGAGTTCGGCTGACAACATCGGCATGGCGCGCTGGATGGCTTCCGCCGCTGCGACGGCGCGCAACGGATCGTCCTCGTGCGCCACGGGCGCACCGAACACGGCCATGGTGGCGTCGCCGATATGCTTATCGACCGCGCCGCCGTGCTCGACGATCAGCTCGTCGGCACGGGTAAGGAACCGGTCGACGATGCGGCGCATCTCCTCCGCCCCGAGCGTGCTCGACAACTCGGTGAAGCTGCAGAGGTCGGCAAACAGGACGGCCACCTGCCGGCGCTCGGCCTCGGGCGCCCGCGCCGGCCCCTCGTCGCGCAAGCCGGCAATGGCATCGAGCAGACGCTTGCGATGGCCGAGTGAGGCAACCCCCAGCTCCCGCAAATCATCTCCGTTGAGGTCGCGCAGCAGCGGGGCGTCGATATGGTTCGCGTCGAACGCGTCGGCATATTGGCCCAACCCCAGGCCTTCGAGCCAGCCACGGACGTTCATGTGGTCGCTTCGACCTCCGACTTAGGGGGACGCTACGCCCTTCGGGCGATCGATGCATCATCCCCTCGGTGGTCAATTCGGGGCGAGCGCCCGATTCGTTACAGGAACATCTCCTTGACGTCGATCGTCGAGCGCCGGCCGATCGCGTCGAAATTGTGGCCGATCCAGCGATCCGCTACCTCGCGGCCGATCGCCTTCAGGTGCAGCAGGAAGTCCAAGCGGGCGTTGAGCTTGCTCGGGACGCCGAGCCCGCGCATCTGCTTCTCGTCTTCGATCCAGTGCACGTTGATGCGCTTGTACTGATTGGAATCGAGCTTTCCATCGTCGATCAGGTCGGTGACGCAAGCGATCACCCGCATCTCGCCTATCAGCGATGAATTGAAGCTGAGCTCGTTCAGGCGGTTCATGATGTCCGACGCCGTCGTCGGCGCGTGATCGCACCCGACCGAGTTTAACGCGCTTGATCTGTACGATGGCCGCCTCAGTGGGCCGTCCAGCCGCCGTCCATGGGCAGCGCCGCGCCTGTCACCGCGGCGCCGTTGTCCGAGCACAGGAACAGCGCGAGCGCGGCGAGCTCGGCGACCTCGACGAAGCGCTTGTTGGGTTGGTTCTTCAGCAAGACGTCATTGATCACCTGGTCGCGCGGGATGCCGTGCGCCTTGGCCTGATCGTCGATCTGCTTTTCGACCAGCGGCGTGCGCACATAGCCCGGGCAGATGGCGTTGCAGGTAATACCGTCCTCGGCGGTCTCCAGGGCGGTCACCTTGGTGAGGCCGAGCACGCCATGCTTGGCCGCGACATAGGCCGCCTTGTAGGGCGAGGCGACCAGGGCATGCGCCGAGGCGACGTTGATCACGCGGCCCCAGCCACGCTGGCGCATTCCGGGCAACACCAGCTTGGTGGCATGAAAGGCCGAGCTGAGGTTGATCGCCATGATGGCGTCCCACTTCTCGTCGGGGAATTCCTCGATCGGCGCGACGTGCTGGATGCCCGCGTTGTTCACCATGATGTCGACGGCGCCGAACGTGTCGGCGGTCTGGCGCACCATGTGCTCGATCGCCTTGGGCTTGCTCATGTCGGCGGGCGAATAGACGATCTTGGCGTTGGTGCGATGAGCAAGCTCCGAACGCGTCCTCTCGATCTGGGTGGCCTCGCCGAAGCCGTTCAGCACGACGTTGGCGCCCGAACGCGCGAAGGCTTCGGCGATCCCGAGCCCGATGCCGCTCGTAGAGCCCGTAACAATGGCAGTCTTGCCTTGAAGCATGTGCGATCTCCTGTGATCCGGTGATCGCACCTTGCGCGTCTCGTGCGCGTCACTGAAATGCCGGATGCCTACCGATTCGATAGCGCGTGCGCATGGCGCAGGTCTCGAGCGAGGCATTCGATTGCTCGGCGCCCGCCGGACCGCCGAAGCCCGGCTGCGAGGTCCTGGCCGAGATCATCGATCGCTCGATCAAAGATCCCGATCGCCGTGGCTGCCTGCTGGTGAACTCGGCCCTCGATGTCGCGCCGCACGATGCCCGGACCGGCCGCGTTCAGAGGGTCATGGTGACCCTACTGCCGGCATGAGTCTGCCCAGCGCAACGGCGATCCGTCGTAACAGCTGCCGGTCCCGGCGCGTTTCGTGATCGATGGCAAGGCATTGTGCACTCGGTCGAGGCCGACCCATTATCACTATCGGCCTGAGCCTGGGACCACGCGCGGCCTTGCGCAAAGTTGCAGCGCAGCGGCGCTTCTCGCTTATTGCCGCGACACTAGACCAGGACGAATTTCACCAGGTCGGCCATGCCGTCGCCTATGCCGTCGGGTTCGACGCCGAGGCTCTCGACCGGAAGCTTCTCGCGATTCACCCAGAACGAGGGATAGCCAAACGCCTTTGCGCCCGCGGCATCCCACGAGGCCGAAGCGGCGAATGCGATCTCATCTCGCTTGAGGCCGAATGCGTCAAGCCCCATCTGGTAGGCCCGTGGATCGGGCTTGTAGGCCTGCACGCGATCCACACTGAGGGGAGGTTCGAGCAAGCCGTCCAAACCGGAATTTCGCAGCGGCGCCTCCAGCATCCGTTCGGTCGGATTGGCGAGAAATGCCATGCGCACCCCGCGCGCCTTCAGTTCTCTCAGCGCCGCTTCGACATCGGGCCAGACCTTGAGCTCGAGGAAGGCCTGCATGAGATGGTCACGCCTGTCGGCGGTAAGTTCGAGGCCGGTCGCCTTGGCCGAGACCACCAGCGCCTCCCGTGTCACCTGCCAGAAATCGGCGTAACGGCGCGAGAGCGTGCGCAGCCACGTATACTCGAACTGCCGGGTCCGCCAGGCGTGCATGAGCGCAGCGCCTCGTCCGGGAAAGATCTCCTCTGCCCTGGCAGCCACCGGTCGTGGATCGATGATCGGAAAACCGTCGAAGGCGATGGCCTTGAACGAAAGTCCGGTTTGGGCACGGCCGGGTGCGATCGACCGGACGGAGCCGAGTGCAGCAGCACCCAGGAGGAGATTGCGGCGAAGCGTCTTCATGGCGGCCATTTACACGTCGCGAAGTCCCTCAATAATGGCGCCGATCTGCAATTGATTGTTCCAGGATATGGAATGCCCGGATGGATCGCCTCGACGACCTCGCCCTTTATGTCTCGATCATCGATGCCGGCAGCCTGATTGGAGCGGCGCGCCGCACGCGTCTGTCGGCTGCCTCGGTCACCCGGCGGCTGGGCGCGCTCGAGCAACGACTGGGCGTGCGCCTGCTGGAGCGCAACACGCGGCGTATTGCGCCAACCGAAGCGGGGCGTCGTCTGGCAAACCATGCCCGCGCCCTTTTGGCCGATTTCGAGCACGCGATGCGTGATGCGTCGGGAGAGTCGACGGCGCCGCGCGGGCTGCTGCGCCTGTCGGCGCCGTTGCTCTTCGGACGTCGTCACCTGGCGCCGGTGACAATGGCCTATCTCAAGGCCTTTCCCGACGTATCGGTCGAGCTCACCCTGTCCGATCGCCCGGTCGACCTAATCGAGGAAGGTATCGACGTCGCCCTGCGCATCGCCCATCTCAGCGATTCTAGCCTTGTCGCGCGCCGCGTCGGCATGGTTCGCCGGATTCGCGTCGCCAGCCCGCAATACCTGGCGACGGCAGGGACGCCAAGGCGTCCCGAAGATCTCGCCGCGCACGACATCGTGCTGTTCTTCAATCACGCCAACAGCGCCGACTGGCGCTTCGTCGACAGCGCAAAGCAGGACCAGGTCGTGCGGGTGGATGCGCGCTTCCGGGTTAACCGGGCGGAAGCAGCGATCGCGGCGGCCCGTGACGGGCACGGCGTGTTATCCGTCCTGTCCTATCAGGTGGCGGCGGAGCTGGCGGAGGGGTCCTTGGTGCGGATCCTGCGTCGCTTTGAGCGTCCTCCGATGCCGGTGCAGCTCGTGGTGCCGACGGCACGGCTCATGCCGCCGCGCGTCCGCTTCTTCCTCGACTTCGCAGTCCCGCGGCTATCGGCATCGGGCGTTCTGGAGCGCGCGTGACCGAGCGCCTTTAGCCGAGCGCGTGCGCCAGATGATCGGTGAAGATGCGTGCGGCGGGTTTCGCGGCCCGGCCGGCCGGAAAGACGGCGTGGAGCTCGATCCAGGTTGGCCGAAGCTCGCCGAGGAGGCCTGCAGAGGATCGCCGGCGATCCGACGTCGCGCGATGCGAAGGAAGATACTGTGTTGAAGCAGTAGAGTGTCGTCAGCTCGAACCCGCGGCTCGCGCTGAAATGCCGAGTGCCCTATCGTTTCAATAGCACGTGCCCCTGACGCAAGTCCTCGAGCGAGGCGAGCAGCGCGTCGGGATCGGGCCAGCGTGCGGGGTCGACGTCGCTGAAGGCGAAGGCGACGCGCGCGCTCGGCTCGACCACGAACACGGCCGGGACCGGCAGGCGCCAGATCGCATCGTTGTGCAGGACGGGAAAGTTCCGGCCGCGCGCCTGATGGATGCGGGCGTGTCCGGGAGATAGCTCGTAGGCGAGCCCGCACATGCGGACAAAACCATTGGCCGGATCGGCGAGCAGCGGATAGCGGACGCCCCGCTTGGCCGCCGCCTTCGCGACCTGGTCACGGCCGCCTGGCATGACGCCGACCGCCGTGGCGCCCAGCGCCTCGATGGCGGGCCGCGCATCCTCGAGCGCCAGCATGGTGAGCTCGCAGTACGGGCACCAGCCGCCGCGGAACAGGGCGAGTACCAGCGGGCCACGATCCAGCAGATCGGCCGACGTCCAGGTGCGGCCGGCGCCGTCCTCCAGGGCAAAGTCAGGCAGGGAATCGCCGACACCGAGGCCTTCCTCTGCCACCCGCATCATGCGCAGGCGGTCGAGTTCGTCCTCGATCTCGGCCCGCTCGTGCGTCGGGAGCTCCGCCATGTGCCGACGGCTGAGCTCAAGCAGCGTTTGGGAGAGCGACATATGGGCTGAAGTCTGAGGCACGGCCCGAGCCACAGGAAATACCTTCCGGTATGGCTGTCCATAGCCGCAGGCTATGATGGCTTGGGGCACAATGGGCGGGCCTGCGGGGGACCCTTGCCGTGGAAATGCATCAGATCCGATACTTCCTGGCTGTCTGCGAGACGCTGAACTTCACGCGCGCGGCCGAGGCATGCAACGTGTCGCAACCGTCGCTGACCCGCGCTATCAAGGGGCTTGAGGACGAGCTCGGCGGCCCCTTGTTCCGCCGCGAACGCAATAACACGCACCTGACGGGGCTGGGCGAGATGATGCGCCCGCATCTGTCGCAGGTCCTGATCGAGACCGACGCCGCCAAGGAGCGGGCTAAAAGCTTCGCCAGGCTCGACGATGTCGAGCTGAAGCTCGGCATGATGTGCACCATCGGCCCGCGCCGGTTCGTGCCCTTCCTCCAGGCCTTCCGCGAGCGTCATCCCAAGGTCAGGCTGGTGGTGCAGGACGGCTCGCATGTGCAGCTCCAGGATCGGCTGGCGCAGGGCGAGCTGGACGTTGCCGTCTACGGCCAGCCCGAGGCGATTGACGAGCGTTTCCACGCGCGTAGGCTCTACGACGAGCGCTTCGTGATCGGCGTCGGACCCGGCCATCCCTTCGACGGCCAGAACGCCGTGCGTGTCGCCGATCTCAACGGCCACGCCTACGTCAATCGCCTGCAGTGCGAGTTCTTTGATCACGCTGGGCACGTCTGGCGCGAGCATGGCTCGAAAGTGAAGATGGTGTTCCGCTCCGATCGCGACGACTGGGTGCAGGCGATGGCGATGGCAGGGCTGGGGTTCAGCTTCATTCCCGAGCACGCGGTGACGATGCCCGGCCTGCGCGTGCGGCCGCTCATCGACCCGGAGATCGTGCGCACGATCCAGGTCGTAACGGTGCGCGGCCGGCCACACCTGTCTGCGGTCGGTGCCTTCGTGCGCGAGATCCTGGCATTCCCCTGGGCCAACGCGGCGTAGCGCGCCAGCTATCGAATCAATTCCCAGTCGGCATTTCAAACGACTCGTACGGGCGTCGATGCTGCGTGCGCTTTCAACCGCACGGAGATTCCGATGTTCCTTCGCAGTGTTCTGCTTTCAACGGTGATCGGCGCCAACCTGATCGCTCCTGCCATAGCCGGCGAATGCCCGGCCGACAAGATGCGCACCGATGCCACCAAACCGGTCACCACGGCCGCCAAGGGCGTGACCGACAAGGTCCTGTCGCAGATCGACCTCGCCGGTGAGAAGATCGCGCTCAAGGGTCACCTGATGCGCGTGCGCAGGCTCGAGGTCCAGCCGGGCGGCATTGTGCCCTGGCACAGCCATGAGGACCGGCCGGCGCTGATCTACGTCGTCACCGGCGAGATTTATGAGCACGCCAGCAACTGCGCCGTGCCGATCCTGCACAAGGCGGGCGAGGTGGCGCGTGAGACCCACGCCACGGCGCACTGGTGGAAGAATGACGGCAAGGCACCGGTGGTGCTGCTGTCGTTCGACATCCAGCACGATCCCAACGACCACAACATGTGATCGGCCGACATCTCACCGGAGATCGAACCATGTCAGGTCCCCTGCGCGCGTTCACGATCGGCGTCACTGCCTTTCTCACGGTCGTCGATCTGTTCGCGACGCAGGCCATCCTGCCACCGCTCGCCACTGCCTACGGGGTGACGCCGGCGGCCATGGGCTTCGCTGTCAACGCCTGCACCATCGGCATGGCGATCGGCGGGTTGGCCGTTGCCCTGTTCGGCCGCCGGCTCGATCGCCGGCGCGGAATCCTGTTCAGTCTGGCGCTGCTGGCGATTCCGACGGCGCTGCTTGCGACCATGCCGGACCTCCCGCTGTTCACCCTGCTGCGCATCCTGCAGGGGCTTTGCATGTCGACGGCCTTCGCGCTGACGCTGGCCTATCTCGGCGAGCACACCAGCGCCACTGACACCGCCAGCGCCTTTGCCGCCTACATCACCGGCAATGTTGCCTCCAATCTGTTCGGCCGCTTGGCGGCCTCGGGCCTGGTCAATCATTTCGGCCTCGCCGCCAACTTCTGGGTGTTCGCCGTCCTCAATCTGGTGGGCGCGATGCTGGTGTGGTTCAGCGTCGAACGCGCGCCGGCGATGCGGCGGATGGACAGGCAGCCTGAGCAGCTGTTCAGGGCGTGGCTCGGCCATCTCGCGAATCCCCCGCTGCGCGCCTCCTTCGCCATTGGCTTCCTGATCCTGTTCGCCTTCATCGGCACATTCACCTACGTGAATTTCGTTCTGGTCCGCCCGCCCTTCAGCGTCGGCATGATGATGCTGGGCGTGGTCTACTTCGTGTTTCTGCCCTCGATCGTCACGACGCCGCTCGCCGGCCGGGTCGTCGCCCGCTTCGGCACACGGTCCACCCTGTGGGCATCGTTCGCCGTCGCGGCGGCCGGACTGCCGCTGCTGCTGAGCCAGAGCTTCGCGGCCCTGCTGGCCGGGCTTGCACTGCTTGCCGTCGGCACCTTCTTTGCCCAGGCGACGGCGACCGGCTTCGTCGGCCGCGCCGCCACGACCGATCGCGGCTCGGCGAGCGGGCTCTATCTCGCGAGCTACTTCCTCGGTGGTCTCGCCGGCAGTGCCGTGTTGGGCCAGGTCTTCGACCGGCTCGGCTGGTCGGCCTCGGTCGCCGGCATCGGCCTCTCGCTTGCGCTCGGCGCCGTACTCACCGCACGGCTCACCCTGCGCACCCAAGCGGTCCCAGCGCCCGCGCTCGCCCCATCGAGCTGAAGACACACAGTCCCACCCAAGGAGAATCTCATGTCCAACTGCTTCACCCAGGTATGTGCGGCCACGCTTCTGGCCTTCGCCTTGCTCACGTCGTCGAGCGCTCCCGGCGCCGCCGAAGGCGTCAAGCTCGCGGTGTCTGCCTCCGGCGTCATCGCCACGAAGAGCGCTTACAGCCTTCAGGAGACCGTCGACCGCCTGAAAAAGGACATCGCCGCCAAGGGCATCACCTTCTTCCAGGAGATCGACCAGTCGGCGCTGGCCGCCAAGGCGGGCATTGAACTCCGTCCGTCGATCCTGTTGATCTTCGGCAATCCGCCTCTCGGCACGCAGTTCATCACCGCCAATCCGCAGGCTGGGTTGGACTGGCCGGTCCGGCTCCTGGTCTATCGCGACGCGTCGGGCGCGGTCTGGACGGCCTATACGGACTTCGCGTGGATCGCCAAGCGCCACGGCGTGCACAGCCGCGACGCGCAATTCCACATGGCCTCGGAAGTTGCGGCCTCGATCGTATCGAGCGTCGCGGCGCACTGACGGCCAGGCACTTGTACCGTCCAACGCCGCGCCCCTTGCAAGGAACGTCACCATGAACGCCATGTCATCATCCGGTCCAACGCTTCTCACGCAGACGACGACAGCTCGGGCCAAGGAGCGTGTGGTCAAGGAGCAGGTGGTTCTGGTCCTCCAGGGTGGCGGCGCCCTGGGGGCCTACCAGGCCGGGGTCTACCAGGCGCTCATGGAGGGTGGCATCGAGCCGGATTGGGTCATTGGCACCTCGATTGGCGCGATCAATGGCGCCCTCATCGCCGGCAATGAGCCAGCCAATCGCATTCCTCGCCTGCGTGAATTCTGGGACGGCGTGGCCAGGAGGAGCCTGCTCGACCAGCTCTGGCCAACGCCGATCTTCGGTAATTCGCTCGCCAACCTGTCGACCGTCATGTCAGGCATCCCAGGCTTCTTCGCGCCCAATCCGCAGGCGATTTGGGGGCCTTCCTTTCCCCTCGGTATCGAGAAGGCGTCGTACTACACGACCGAGCCGCTGAAGGAGACGCTCGGCCGTCTGGTCGATTTCGATTGCCTCAACCGGAAGCCGGTCAGGCTTTCGGTCGGTGCCGTGAACGTCCGCACGAGCGAGATGCGCTATTTCGACTCCCAGGCCATGTCGCTTGGCCCGGCTCACATTATGGCCTCCGGCGCGCTACCGCCGGCCTTTCCGGCCGTCACCATCGATGGCGAATCGTACTGGGACGGCGGCATCTATTCGAACACGCCCATCGAAGTCGTCCTCGACGACGTGCCGCGGCTCAATTCGCTTATCTTCTCGGTCAACGTGTGGCAGCCCACCGGCGTGCATCCGACGACGCTCCAGCAGGTGATGGCACGCCACAAGGACATCCAGTTCGCCAGTCGCGGCAAGAGCCACGTCGCTCGGCAGGCGCAGATCCATCGGCTGCGTCACGTCGTGCGGGAATTGACCAATCGCCTGCCCATGGAACTCCGCGCCGATCCCGTCGTGCAGGACCTCGCGGAATATGGCTGCGGTACGCTCATGCATCTGGTGCGGCTGCTGTCGCCCCGACTAGACGGCGAGGACCACACCAAGGATATCGACTTCACGCGCTCCGGCATCGAGAGGCGCTGGAAAGCCGGTCACGATCATGCACGGAAAATCCTGGCCGAGAAGCCGTGGGAAGGCGCCGTCGACACGCTGGCAGGCGTGATGATCCACGAGGCCGGCGAGTGAGCCGGCGAGCGTGCCTCGAGGCAGGACGAGGCTTGATAGCCAGCTCGATCGACTCCGGACTGACGTACCAACTATTCCCATTGGCTCGACTCCTGTCGACGAACCATGCCATCGTCCTGCCGCTGTCCGGAGAGGCAGGCAGGGAGGCTACGGGTCACGCGCGATACCGGGCCAACATGAGGGGCCCGCTGCTCCAAAGGGTGGCGGGCCTTTCTTCATTTCGATGGGGTGCCACATTGGCGAGGACGGCTGTGTACGGCTTCTCGTTGTCGAACGTGCTTACATGAATGTGTTTGGAATCCCTCTCGAATTTTTCATCTTCGGGCTTACGCTCATCGGCATCGCCACGCTGCATGGACGAGCGCTTCCTGTGGCGATCACCGGTCTGCTCCTCACGGTGGTCTACAAGGTTTCAATAATGGGCTTGGCAGGAGGAGGGACGTGGTTGGTGGCCTTTCTCGGCCACGAGTGGCCCGCTTTCACCAACCTTCTGCTGCTCCTCGTGGGCTTTGCCGTATTGGCCAACCAGTTCGAGCGAAGTGCCATTCCGGACGCGATGCCGCGCCTGCTGCCGGACAACTGGACTGGCGGTCTCGTACTGCTGGCGATGGTGTTCGTGCTGTCGATCTTTCTCGACAATATCGCAGCCGCAATTATCGGCGGCGTCGTCGCCAAGCACGTTTACCGCGGGAGGGTCAGCACAGGCTACCTGGCGGGGATTGTAGCCGCCTCGAACGCAGGTGGTGCGGGCAGCGTCATTGGCGACACCACGACGACGATGATGTGGATACACGGCGTCTCGCCGCTGGCGGTACTGGATGCATTTGTCGCCAGCGGCGTCGCATTTGCGGTGTTCGGCCCCCTGGTATCGCAGCAGCAGCATCGGCATTGCCCGATCTCAAAAGACATCTCGGCGTCTGCGCCCAACATCAACTGGTCGCGGGGCATCATTGTTCTGATCCTGCTTGCAGCCATCTTCTCGGTAAATCTCGCCGGGAACGCGTTCTTTCCTGGTGTGCTCGATGCCGTGCCGTTGCTTGGCGCCGGATTGTGGATCGCGATACTGCTGACCGCGCTGTGGCGGCAGCCCGACTGGAGCGTCGTACCGGGTTCGGTCAAAGGCGCGATATTTCTGGTTTCTCTGGTGGCGACGGCCTCCATGATGCCGGTCGAACGTTTACCGGCGGCATCCTGGCAGACCGCATTGGGTCTCGGGTTTCTGTCAGCGGTCTTTGACAACATCCCGCTGACGGCGCTTGCCTTGAGGCAAGGTGGTTATGACTGGGGCATCGTGGCGTTTGCCGTGGGCTTCGGCGGCTCGATGGTGTGGTTCGGCTCGTCGGCGGGTGTGGCACTTTCAAACCTCTATCCTGAAGCCAGATCGGTCGCCGCTTGGCTGCGACTCGGTTGGTCGATCGCGCTGGCCTACGTTGGGGGCTTCTTTGCGCTACTTTTAAGCCGCGGTTGGCATCCGACGTAGGCATCCACACCCTTTTGTCGCCTTACGCGAAAGACCGACGAGCTCACGCGTGTACGGTGGAGGGACTGCGACGTCTTCACTCCTGGGGCGAGACACATGAGCCCATGCTGCAGGCTGGGTCCAAGACGATATCAGTGCGTCGGCTCGAAAATTTGCTCGTCGAATCAATGCCCCGAGGGCAACGTCCGCTGAAACCAGCGGAACGTGCCGATCGTCTTGAGCACCCCGAGCGTGACGAGGCCCACCCCCCAACCGGCAGTGCGCTCGGGATCTCGCCGACGATCAGTATGCCGAGCAGCGCCGATTGCCGGCACGATGGCGGAAACTGCGCGGCGCGGCTGACGTCAGAATCATTACTGCCTGGCTGGGGAGGTGGCGCCGTCTTCGGCGTCAGAGACTGATCACGCTGCCTCTGCTGCTGCGCTATGGCGTGCGCTACTTCGCCGGCCTCGGCTGGCGGCGGGCTCTGATCTCAAGCCTGTTAGGCGGTGCCCCGTTCGCGCTGCTGCAGACCGGCGGCTACGGTTTCGTACCCCTCGCGCACGGCGCGGTCATAACACCCTCGACGGTGACGGCACCGCCCTGTTCCTGCACGAACGGATTAGCCGCAACCACTTGGTCGGCGCCGCTGTCAGCCCAGCGGTGAACGCGCCTGGTTGGGCGACCCGATGATCTTTGCCTCCAGCGGGGGGAGGGAGAGATCAGTGCGACCCCGGTCCAGTGATGAGGCGCGCGCCGGACTGGAAGGTGAAGTAGGACCACAGCCAGTCGAGCATGACGACCAGCCGGTTCCGGAAGCCGATCAGGAACGAGACATGGACCGCGCTCCACAACAGCCATGCCAAGGTGCCGTCGAGCTTCACCCATCCCAGATCGGCGACGGCGGCGCGGCGACCGATGGTCGCCATGGTTCCCCAGCTGCTGTAACGGAACGGCCGAGGAGGAGCCTTGCCCGAGAGCGCAGCCCGCAGGCGACGCGCAACGTAGGCTCCCTGTTGCTTGGCGACGGGTGCAAGGCCGGGCAGCGGCTTGCCGGCCGCGTCCATGACCGAGGCCGTGTCGCCGATGCAGGAAATCTTGGGATGGTCCGGCACCGTGAGATCGGGCCCGACCACGACGCGGCCGGCGCGATCCTTGTCCACGCCCAGCCAGGCCGCCGCCGCGGAGGCCATCACGCCCGCGCCCCATACGATCGTGGCGGCGCTGAGCCGCTCCTCGCCGATCGCCACGCCTTCGCTGTCGCACTGCGTGACAGCGGTGCCGAGCCTGACCTCGACGCCGAGCTCTTGGAGGGCTTCGCGCGCAGCGTGCCCCAGCATCGCGGGAAATGTCGGAAGCAGGCGCTGGCCTGCCTCGACGAGCACGACGCGCGCATCGGCCGGGTCGATGTTGCGGAAGTCCCGGCGCAGCGCCACGCGCCCCAGCTCGGCAATGGCGCCGGCCATCTCCACGCCGGTCGGCCCGCCACCGATCACGACGAAAGTGAGCAGGCGGCGGCGCACTTCCGGAGAGCTTGCCGCCTCGGCCTCCTCGAACGCCGTCAGCAGGCGGCGACGGATGCCGATGGCATCGTCGATCTTCTTCAGGCCCGGGGCAGCATTCTCCCAGTCTTCGCGACCGAAATAGGAGTGCCGGGCGCCCGTCGCCAGAACCAGATGGTCGTAGGCGATCGTGCCCTGATCGACTGTGACCAGGCAACGCTCCTTGTCGATGCCGCTGACCTTGCCGATTACGACCCGCACGTTGGCGGCACGTCGCAGGATGGCGCGGATGGGCGACGCGATCTGTGCCGGCGACAACCCGGCCGTCGCCACCTGGTAGAGCAGCGGCTGGAAGAGGTGATAGTTGCGCCGGTCGATGACGGTGACGTCGACGGCGGCGCCGGCTAGGCCGTGAGCGGCGGCAAGACCACCAAAGCCCGCGCCGACGATGACGATGTGCGGCCGGGCCATGGCGACCTCCAAAACTACTTGCGACCGAACATGTTGAAGGCGATCAGGCGGTCAATCGACAGCTTGCCGGCACCGCGGCTCAGGACATAGGCCAGGATCGACGCCCACATCAGATGCTCCGGCCAGTTTTCCGGATAGACGAGGAACTGGATCACCAGCGTCATGGTGAGCAGCGCCGCCGCGCCCAGGCGGGCGAAAAGGCCCAGCCCCAGCAGCACCGGCGCGCCGAGCTCCACCGTGGTGCCCATGTAGGCGGCAAGCTCCGGCGGCAGCAGCGGCAAGCGGTATTCGTCGCGGAACAGAATGATCGCCGTGTCGAAGCTCTCGAGCTTGTTCATGCCGGAGCGGAAGAAGGTGGCGCCGACGGCCAGCCGCATACCGAGCTCGATCAGCGACAGCGGAAAGCGGCCGGCGGTGGTGCGCAGCATGTCGAGCCGGGCAATCAGGCTGCTGTCGTGCCGCAGGGGATCGAATGTGGTGCTGGTCATGATGGCCTCTCGGAAGATGGTTCGGCCGCCGGCCTGGCCACTCGTATCGGAGCCAGCCCGGAGGTGGGGCGGGATTGGTGCGCCGGTGCCTGTTCCGAACGGGTCCAGGCGCGGCGGCCGATGGGGTGGTGAGCTAGCCCTTGGCGGCCGTGAGCGAGCCGCCCGCAATCTTCTCGCAGGTGCCCTTGGGAACGGCGAGCCAGGCGCTGGCTTCGTGGTCCTTCTTCGAGGTGCCGGCGCACGACGAGGTCGCGGTCTGGCAGTCGTTCTTGCCGGCCTTGGCGACGCCGTAGCACTTCTCGGTCGTCGGCCCTTGGGCCTGGGCTTGCGAGGCCAGGAGCAGGGCGGCGCTGAGCGCGGCAGCGATGGTCAGTGTGGATTTCATGATGTTGGTCTCCTCAAGTGTGTCCCTTTCGGGTGAGTACACATTGAGAGGATCATGACGAACTCGGAAATATTGAGTCGCTATGAGATCGATGCAGCCACACTATGGTCCACCGCAGAGCGCTCGGGCATAGCAAATGGGTTGCGTGCAACGCCGCTCGGTCACAAACGCGCTCCCCTCAGCTCGCCGATAGGCTTGCCTGCTGAAGGTGCCTGCCGTCTGTGAAGCCGGCGCGTAACGGGGCTAGTCGTCTTTCCCCTGCGTGGCTTCCGCGTCAAGTCTGCGCGCTTGCTCCTCTAAGTCCTGCGCTCATTGATTGAGGCGGTCTCGGTCCACAGAGTCGGAGAGGGTCTAGTAACTGATAGTGGGCTGGTCGAGACCACGGCACTGTCGCCTGTGCTGTTGCTAGTGGGTAATGTTGATCTGCCGTCGAACCGGCCGCGCAAGCTTAAAACCCCCATAACCTTGCACCTCTGCTTTTGGGCCGACTCCAGGCATCCGACACGGTCAGCAGTCGTCAGAGATTGCCCAAACCGGACGTTCATGCCTCCTATTGCAATATCGGCGGAAAGCTTCACCCGTTACGGTCGGCCAATCCCCTATAGCTTCAGAAGCCAAGCTTCGACACTGCCTTTACCCTTGACCTCGATCTCGCCGCGCGGCTCGAAGACGAACTTGTCCTTGAGCTTGTCGTAGACCGACCGTGTCACCTGGATCATGTCGGGCAGGCCTCCGGACTCCATGCGGCTCGCCAGATTCACGGTGTCGCCCCACAGGTCGTAGATGTACTTGCTCTTGCCGATAACGCCTGCCACCACCGGCCCGCTGTTGATGCCGACCCGCAGCTTCATGGCGGCGTGATGCTCCAGCGCGTGCTCGCGCGTGATATGGACCATGCGGATGGCCATGCGCACCATACGCTCGGCGTGGTCGGGTACGTGCACCGGCATGCCACACACCGCCATGTAGGCGTCGCCCACCGTCTTGATCTTCTCGATGCCCAGCTCGTGGGCGGCCTCGTCAAAGCGGCTGAACAGGCCGTTTAGCAGGGTGACCACCTTAGCCGGCGGCATCTCCGACGACATCTCGGTGAAGCCCACTAGATCGGCGAAGACCACCGTGACCTCGGCGAAGCCGTCGGCGATGCCCTGCTCGCCGCCGCGCAGGCGGTTGGCGATCGGCGCCGGCAGGACATTCAGCAGAAGCTCCTCGTTCTCCCGGTTCTTGTTCTCGATGACGACGTTCTTGCCGCGCAGCTCGTCGACCATGCCGTTGAAGGCCGAGCACAACCGGCCGATCTCGTCGCGCGTGCGCACCGCCACCTTGGAGCTGTAGTCGCCGGCCGCAAAGCTCGTCACGCCGGCGGTGAGCTCGCGCAACGGCCCGAGCAACGAGCGTGACAGCCAGGCGCCGGTAACGATCACGGTCAGTAGAGCCAGGCCGCCCACGATCATCAGATTCTGTCGCAGCTTGTAAACGGGCGCGAACGCCTCGGACGTGTCGATCTTGGCGATCAACGCCCATTTGGTGTCCTGGATTGCCAGCGGTCCCCACGAGGCGAGCGTTGGGATGCCGCGATAACCCGAAATCTCGCCTGTGCCCTCGACACCAGCCAGGGCCGCCCGGGCGGCCTCGGTGAGGACGCGCTGATGCAGCACCGGCGTGCCGTAGCGGCGGATGGCGTCGATGTTCTCGGCGAGCTCGCCGCCGCCCTTCAGCTCGGCAAAATACTGGTCGGGATTCTCGTAGAACGCCCGCGGGCCGGAGCGCACTAAGCGATCGGCGCCCACGACATAGGCCTCGCCCGTGGCGCCGAAGCCATCCTGGCGCCAGTGCCGGTCGCCGGTCACGACATTGTCAATTTCCTCGACCGACAGCTGCGCGACCAGCACGGCGACAACGATGCCCTGGTCGATCACCGGCGCCGCCATGAAGGCGGTGGGTGCGCCGCGCGAGGGGGCATAGGGTGCGAAATCCTCGAAGCACACGGCCGACCTGTCCGGCGTGGCGCTGCAGCGGGCGACGGCCGCAGCGACCTTCGAGGAGCGGTGGGACGGTACACGGGCGGCCGGGGAGTGAGAGATCTCTCTACGCGACTTGGTGTCCCCCTAAATTCTTGCTGGTCGGCGGCCGAGGACCGCTGGGCAGGGGCTGGATGGTGCAGACACGCCCGCGGCGAGCACTAGGTCTTAAGCTGGCGCTCTATCTGGTCTGCTCGGGCTTCAAGATCCGCCGCCTGCGCGAGCAATGCGTCGCGATCTGTTTTGAGCGTGATCAGCTGGGCCAGCCGGCGGGCTTCAGCGGCCTGCTCCCGCTTTCTACGCACGTCCAACAACGCCCACTCTCGATGGCTTGCCACGCGATTACCCTCGATCAGCAAGTATCGAAATGACGGATTGCCGTGGGAGTTGCATGTTATCTGCGTTCAGCCAGCGGGGCACTTCGGCGTTTGGCATCAGGCTCCGGCCCACGCGGGGCACTATGCGGCCGCAACTACCGCGGCGAGTCGCTCGATCAAATGATCGATCGGTTCGTCGACGACGTAGCCGGCCGGCTCATAGATTGGCAGTGATGTCCTCCAACCAATCCCCCCGTTTTCAGCTTGCCTTGCGCTTGTCTGGTGCGGGGAGGGCGAGCAATGTCGCGGCCGAGCGGCCGGGGATCGCCTCAGGTCGAACATGCTGATAGCGGTGCAGGCTGCGGGGGTCCTTCCAGACTCCGAGCTCGGCGGCCTTTTTGTCGGGCAGGACTTGGGCATCGGTGGCCAGCTTGTGCCGGCTCATATGCGGCGTGTATTTGATGCCAAGCCGATCCGTCAGCGGCTTCAGCCAGGCGTGAACGCCCCGATTGGTAGTCCACGGGAAGAGCCTGCCGCGACGGTCGACCCCGCGGCCAAGGGCCGGTCGGTTCACGCCGGTCGCCGACGTCAGGTTCGCCAGTTCGCTCACGATGACCGGGGAGAGCTCGAGACTGGCGATTTCGTCGCTCTTGGGGATGCGGACCTTGAGCCGGGCGGCCCGTAGGTCGACGTCGTCCCAGCGCACCGTCAGGAGATGGCCGATGCGCAACCCGAGCTCGTAGAGCATGAGCAGCAGGAGCCGCTTGAAAGCGACGTTATAGTCCGCCTTACGGCCGAACTTCTTGCGGCGCGGCGGGGCCTCGACGTTGGCGATCAGCACCGCCAGATCTTCATCACGCGCTGGCTCGCGATTGGATTTGCGGCTGACCCAGAACTTTTCGATGCGTTGGTACGTGCACCATTGATTGTTGGCAGCGTAGTGCAGCACGGCCGCGGCGGGCCCGATGACCTTGCGGTTCTTCGTCGATGCCGCTCGCCCCGGCTTCAGTTCATCCGCTGCGGCCACCAGATCGGCGTGAACGACCTCGTGGCAGGCCTTCCCCTTGTTGCGGAAGTATTTCGCCACAGCGCCGACAAGCCTGATGTCGCTCTTCGACAGATGTGGGTGCGCTGCCTTGTAAAGCTCTGCTGCGCGCTCAAAAGCGACTACCTCTCCGATACCGGGAACGCGCTGACCTTCGAGCCGGGCAACGTAATCGGCCGCCCATGCCTGAGCTGCTTGGCGAGTCTCGCAGCCCGTCGAGACCTCAACGCGCTCTCCGGCGATCGTCCCGCGAAGCCAGTAATGCCGGTTCCGCCGCTTTCCGGGCGGGATGAGCTTGTACGACATCTCTCCCGTTCCTTCACCTCCAGCCGCTGGAGGTCTTCCTCAGTGAGCCGTGCCCGACGGCCGGTTCCGATCGTGTCGATTCGATGGAGTGCAAGCAAGCGTTTCAGCGTCTTGACTGACCATTGCTGGCGGTCGGCGGCCTGCTGAAGAGTGAGGCGGCGATCGCTCATCGGTTGGCCACCTTGAGATAGACGTCGACATGGCAAGGCTGGTCGAGCGCACGCCGGCAGGCGAGAGTGAGCAAGCCGCGCAGGGTACGAATCGACCACAGCTCTGCAACTTCGGCGAGTGTGAATTGATTCCGAGCCATGATGTTTGACTGTAACGGGATAATCGTAGTCACAAAACGACCCGTCTCTACCCAGAGCTGCGCCATAGCCCTCCGAGAGCTGCGCCTTCCCGATCACAAGCCGAAAAGGCGACGATGTGCCAAGTGCCCAACGCGATCTCTAGGACGCGAAGGCAACGACGTCGGCACGCATGCCGAATTTTGCCAAGGTCGAGGGGGTGAAGTCCGTCTCCCGGCAGCGGCGCGGTGGCGGCAATCGGGAACAGATATGATCGCGTCTGAACGACGGACGCCGAGGCAGAAGACAACGAGCACTATCAGGGCGCCCGGAATGACGGGTTTGGCGCCGAAGCGATCGCCGAGCCTACCGCCGACGAGCGCGTCGATCATGCCCGCCACCAGCGCCAGGACTCCGAACACACCGAGTTCCGCGGAGCCCCAGCCAAAGAGCTCGGCGCCATAAACACCGCCCAGGGAGAACAGCACTACGAGTCCATCCTGATAGAGCATATGGGCGAGGACGAAGCGCGCCACCGTGCTGTCGCGGCGCGTCTCCACGGCTGTTTCAGCTAGATTGAGCGTCGCGAGTGCCGAGGCGATTTGCGCCGGCGGCCGAGCTGTCTCGATGGCGACCGGGTGTTCTAGGCGCCAACTGAACCCTTACGGGCAGAACGGTGAGTGGTTGCACGGGTCACCGCAGACGGAGCTAGCGGGAACGAGAACGCCAATGCGAGCAGGTCGGCCCACCGCCGACCAGCAAAAGCAGCATCACGCATTCGACCACCCGTACCGCGCGCCGCCGAGTGGCCCTTCAACATGGTGCTCGAAACCCGACCATAAGGATCGGGCTCAGGTCGGACGCGAGCGCGTGTCCCGCACTGGCCCGACCATCGCCCTGACGGAACCGAAATCACGGCCTTAGTTAGCACAAGGGGGCTGACAGACATGATCGATGATCGCCTGGGGCCCAATTGACTACGAAGAGAGCGGCGCCGGTCCGTCGTGTTCGTTGCCGGCTCCTGCAGCACGGAGCGGTGTGGTGGTCCGTCTCGATCAGACCAAATGTTCGCCGCCAACTTCCTTGCAAGATGTCAGCTTGGATTTGATTAGTACAGGCTCGAAGCGGGGAAACTCCCCTTCCAAGGGCAACGCGACAACACCCCTGGGTATTGCGCCATCTCAGTTCCCAACGGCGACTCGATCCTATGTGTGCTCGGCCCCGGAAGGGCGCTTGGTTGCGCGATGCACACTTGGCTCGCGTCCGTGTGCTTGTCGAAAAGCGCGCGAGAAGCTGCTGCGGCTATTGTACCCCACCGCCAGCGCTACCTGATCAATGTTGAGAGCTTGTGCCTGCAAAAGTTTGGCGGCGTGGCGCATCCGCAGTTCACGCAAGGCGAGCATCGGAGGTTGGCCGAACGCACGCTGGAACCGCTCCATGAACGCCGAGCGGCTTAGGCCGGCGGCTTGCGACAGGCTCTGTACTGAATGTGGCGCGCCAGGCATTTCCACCATGTCAGCAAAGGCACGTGCGATCTGAGGATCACTGAGCATAGCGAAACGCTCCGTCCATGTTTTGGCGGACATCAGCGAGCGCCGGAGAAGTGTTACCAAAACCTGCTTCAACACCGCGGCGGTCATGGCTCTCATTCCTACCCGGCGGGCGCTCAGCTCCGCCAGGACGCTTTTGAGATTGTAGGAGAGATGATCGAAGTCTTCGAATTGCTCAATGATGGGGCCGCGAAACGTGGCGAAGAGATCAATTGAGAGCCCGTACGATGCGCGGAAATACCCACAGATGACGGAGACCTGAGGGTCACCATGGCCTGCGCGGAAGGTCTCGACCTTATCGCTAAGGTCGAGCGACAGCATACTCACCTCCCTCGACCTGAAGGGAGCGTTTGCGTCGTCCGCAGCGCGGCTCTCGATGTGAAACGCTCGATCCGGCGGCATGATGACAAGGGTGTGTGGGCGTAATGCAAAAGGAGAATCTCCGCCGGCTTTCATTCGGCCACACCCGCTCAATGTGTAGTGAATCGCAGGGAGCTTGGCGGCGGGGAAGCACAACCGCCAGCCCGGGCTTACGAAGCACTCCGTGAGGGCCGCGACCTCGACCTCCATCGAAGCGACGAGGCAATCAAGATCGGCCTTTCGTGGAACAGAGCGCTTAGTCACCTCTCTTAACTCCCTTTTTGCGGTGTTAGACCCTTGTCTAATCCAGTTTCGATGGGTTGCACGGTTTCCTCGCAGTCTTTCCACTGCCGTCGAAGACGTTCTCATTCACGGTGCCTGGCCGAGAGGATCCAGTTCGGCCGAATGAAGTGGCGCCTGAACGCACCAGGATGGCGATCGAAGTAATCTTGATGCTCGGGCTCAGCCTCCCAAAAGGTGCCAGCGGGAATTATCTGTGTCACAACGGGGCCGGGCCAGAGACCGCAAGCGTCCATCGCAGCGACCGTGTCCGTAGAGACACGCATTTGGAGACTAGTGGAAAAAAATACCGCAGATCTATAACGCGAACCGATGTCGTCGCCCTGGCGGTGCCACGTGGTTGGATCATGGATTTGGAAAAAGAACTCTAGGAGACGTCGGTAGCCCGGCTTTTCTGCACCGAACACCACCTCTACGGCCTCCGCGTGGGATCCAATGTTTTGATGTGTCGGGCAGGGTTTCTTCCCGCCGACATATCCGACGCGCGTTCTGGCGACGTTTGGGTAACGACGCAGTAGACGCTGCAGACCCCAGAAGCGCCCTCCCGCAAATATTGCGCGTTCGAGAAGCGCCGGTGCTGCCATCTTTAGCGGCCTCTTAGATCTAGCAGGTGAGCTCGCCGCTCCCGTCGCGAAGGGGACCCACGATGGCGTTCCACGACCACCTTTTGAGGACAAACTGGTCTATCCTTTCGCGCATAGGCACCAGGGAAAACCCGACTTCCAGATGATCGACAAATAGGACCATGTGGCTGGTGCCATTTGCGGAATGTCATCGTGCGCGCCGGCATGCGGCCCAATTGCAGTGCCTGCCGCACACGGCGCATCTGCTTCTCCCTCTGGGCTTGCTGCGCGAAGCCCCGTAGTCACCGTCCGATGTTCCTCTGGTCAATTGACCGGCGCCTCCGCAACGATGCCCGGACCCTAAAGCTTGGAGGTGAGCCCATGAGTCCTAAATACGTATCCCATCGTCCAAATCGATGGAGGAGGACGGCGGTGCGTTCGGACCGGCGTCGCACTTGCTCACGTTCCCTCAACTGATGCGAGGGGAGCAGGAACGTGCGGCGGCCGATCTCCAAAATATCCGACTGAGACCAAACCAAAATCCTAGGCTGCGGCGGCTGACAGATTGAACTGCAGTTCCGCCAGCCGGGCGTAAAGCCCACCGCGGCGCGCGAGTTCAGCGTGGGTTCCGACATCGACCAACTGCCCGCCTTCAACCACCACGATCCGGTCAGCCTTTTGCACGGTAGCCAGCCGGTGGGCGATCACTAGGGTGGTCCGCCTCTGCGTCAGCCCGTCGAGTGCCTGCTGAACGGCGAGTTCACTCTCGGCATCCAGCGCGCTCGTGGCCTCGTCGAGCAGGAGAATAGCCGGATCGCAGAGCAGTGCGCGGGCAATGGCGATGCGCTGCCGCTGGCCGCCTGACAGCCTCACACCGCGGGCCCCGAGATGTGTCGTGAAGCCGTGGGGCAGCGCCTCAATGAAACCGAGTGCCGAGGCCGCCTCCGCCGCCGCCTTGACCTCAGCTTCAGACGCCTCTGGCCGGCCATAGCGGATATTGTCGGCGACGGTTGCGGTGAACAGCACCGGCTCCTGCGGCACGATCGCCAGGCAGCGGCGCAGTTCGTGGAGCCGCAGCTCACGAATGTCGACACCATCGACCCGCACTGTGCCTTTCTCAGGATCATAAAAGCGCAGCAACAAGCTGAAGACCGTCGTTTTGCCCGCTCCCGATGGGCCGACGATCGCCACGGTCTCGCCAGGCGCAACCGTAAGATCGAAGCGATCGAGCGCCAGCGTGTCGGGTCGCGCGGGGTAGCGGAGGGAGATCTTGTCGAAAGCAATCCGGCCCCGAACCGGCTGCGGCAGCAACTTTGGCTGTGCAGCCTCGAGGATAACTGGTGGCTCGGCCTTGAGTTCCGACAGACGTTCAGCAGCGCCCGACGCCCGCTGCAGATCGCCAATCGTCTCGCTAATGGCCCCGCCCGAGCTCGCCACCAGCACGGCATAGAACACAAAGGCCGAAAGATCGCCTGCCGTGATGCGGCCTGCGATCACATCCTGTCCGCCGGTCCACAGCAGGAAGCCTACTGCGGCGAACACGATGAAGATCACCAGCGTGGTCATGATGGCACGGCGCGTGATGCGCTGGACTGCTGCCGCGAAGGCCCGTTCGGTAGCCTCCCCGAAACGCTTGGCCACCCACTGTTCCTGCCCAAATGCCTGAACCGTGCGCACCCCGTCGAGCGTCTCCGCACCGTCCGACACGAGATCGGCGATCCGCGCCTGCGCCTCGCGCGAGAGAGCCCTTACCTTGCGGCCGAAGATGATGATGGGTGCCACCACGAGCGGCACGAGCGCCAGCACCAACGCGGCCAGCTTCGGATTGGTGATCACCAGCATGGCGATGCCACCCACGCACATCAGCGTGTTGCGCAGCGCCACCGAGGTCGAGGAGCCGATCATCTGTTCGATGAGTTGGGCATCGGAGGAGATGCGGCTCATCACGTCGCCCGACCGCTTGATCTCGAACCAGGCCGGGCCAAGCCGCACCACGTGGGCGAAGAGGTCGCGCCGCAGATCGCCTACCACGCGCTCGCCGAGCCACGACACCAGATAAAAGCGCGAGCCCGACGCGACCGCGAGGACGGTGGCAACGATCAGTATCCACGCGACCGCATAGTGGAGTACGTCGGGTTGCCCTTGGCTGAAGCCGCGATCGATCAAAGCGCGCAAGCATGCTCCGAAGGCGAGAACGGTGCCTGCCGCCACGATCACGGAAAGCAGCGCCAGCGCGACTCGTCCGCGATGGGGATGCAGGTAGGGCCCGAGAAGCCTGAGCCCTGCAAAGCGGTTCATTCCGGCTGCCTTTCTACCGTAGATCCTACGACTCGCCGCTGCGATCGAGAGCGTCCGGACGTGAGCCGAGCTCGGTCCCGCACCTCGTCGCCGCGGAAACGGTGCACATCAACACAACCGTTTCCAATTGCGCGCGAGCGACTCCGTGCAAACGTAGCGTAACGCTGTGCGCCGCACGATCACGACGTCAGCGCCGAAGTTTCGGCTCGCTCGTGTTGCTGCAAACATTCCGTTGGCGCCGATCAGTCACACAACGTCCGAGACCACTCTGCCGGCTCGTTGTAGAGCCCGAGAGAGAGGATCGTGGTGTAGATGGTTAAGTCGAGAGGGGATCGTCCCGCATCGGTCCATTTACTCCCCACGTTGGAGATCCGATCTCAAGAAGTTGCGGAGGTCGCTGGAAAGCGGGGCATGTCTTTGTACCCAAGTACAGGGGTCAATGGCGGAATTGTTGTCGTAGCTACGGCTTGTTCTTCTCGCCGTTCTCTTCGAACTGCTTCAGATAGGCGATGACGTCGTCTCGCTGCTGCTGGTCGTGGAGGCCACCAAAAAACATCTTCGTCTTGGGAACCAGTTTTTGCGGCGCCGTCAGCCACTCGTTCAACGTAGCCTCATCCCAGGTCCGGCCGGCCTTTTGACCGGCGACGAGCCCTGCGGAATAGGCGTAGTGCGGCCGCGTCGCCCAGGCGCCCCCGACAACACCATTCAGCGGCGGTCCCAACTTGACGGGTGCCTTGGGACCAACCGCATGGCAGGCCGAACATTGGCGGAAGATAACCTCGCCTCGAGTCGGATCGCCTCCTGCACGCGCGGTAGCGGACCACGCGACCACGATCGCCAGCACGGCAAGACTGAGGCGCATCACCGAGACTCCTTTGAACAACAGCAGGTCATGAACTCGGAAGGGCGAGTTGTTAGTGTGATGGTGTAATTGAGGAACGCGCCCTGTGGGTCCGAATCGCGTGTCCGAGCGTCCGTGGAGACTGGCGTCCGGCCAGGAAATGCATGCAAGGCGCGGAATGCACTGTTCCTGGTGCCAAGCGACATCGGCCGTCTTATGACAAGCAAGGGCAGCACGGCGCCGCCTCGATGTGCGCTCAACACGACAGCTGCCCGGCAGCGCGCCCTTGCCGTCCCGATGCTCCCGCGCCGGTTGCCCGCGCGTCGGTCGGGCCGCGATTGAAGCAAGCCAAGTTCGATTTCCCGGTCTAGGATGTCGCCGGGCGAATGACCGCGCGGCACGGACTTCCGCCGCTTCTTCGGTCGCGCGCACGACGGAACGAAGCTAACCGGCAGTTGCTATTTGGCGAAAGCCCCCAATCGCCACAACCGCCGCGATGATCCTCTCCGGCTGATGGGTGCCGGAGGACCGGACGCCAATTGAGGACTTCTCGGCAATGGGTTCGTCATAGATTTGGATGCCGTGGGCAGCCGGCCAGCATGGCAAGCGGTCAAATTTCTGGCGACGCGTCGCCACCGTTCATCAACCGGAGCCGCGGGCTCAAGATGGAGCTAAATAATCGGTTGCGTAGCACTTCCTCTCGGTATGGCGGCGCTGTCCGGACCTTCCATTGGCTGACCGTCATGCTGGTTCTCGCCGCCTATGTGCTGAGCAAGGGCGACCGGTATTCGCTCTATTCCGCCGACGCGGACGGGCTCCGCAGGATACACGAGATGCTCGGGGTGTTCGTCTTTGTTGTCGTCGTTCTGCGGCTGCTATGGCGGCTGCTCGACAGCACACCCGCGAAGCGGCCGATGCCGCAATGGATGGCCGCGGCCGCGAAGCTCGTCCAGTTCGCTCTTTATGCGCTCCTCATCGCGATTCCGGCAACGGCGGTGCTCGGTACCTGGCTCGAGGGACTTCCCGTCACCCTTCCCGGATTCGACATCGCCCCCCAGATCGCGAAGGCCCATGGACTGGGGCAGCTGATCATGGAAATACACATCACCCTCGGCAACGCCATCCTGTGGGTTGCCGGCGTGCATGCAGCCGCGGCTCTTCTCCACCGCTTCTATCTGCGCGACGAAGTCTTTCAGTCGATGGCTCCGGGCGGATGAATGATTAGACTGGGGGTCAAAACCCGATAAGCGAGCGCGTCTACTTCTGCTTTCAGGCTGCTTCCAGACGTTGGAGACGTTGAGCAGTTCGGTAGAGAATGACCCGAAACGGACGTCACGGACGCGGTTTACTCGATCACTTCAAGCGGACGCAGCAGCAGCGCCGGCGGCTGGGTCACACTGCCCTTGTTCGTGCGCCTGTGGTTAGTCCTCGTAGGTCCGTTCCATCTGCAGTGGGAACACGATGCTGTAGGAACTCAAGAAATCGACCGTTCCATCGCCGTGGTCGAGCTTCAGGACCGTTTCCCAAATTTCGGCTTCATATCCGTCCCAGGAGCTAAAGGTGCCATTGTGCATTGGCTTCTTGAGAATTGTCGGAATATCGGCTTCGACGCAGTGGCCTTGCTCCAGGTGGAGTCGCATGACAAAGGTGTAGTTCTCGGCGTCCCCGACACGTTCGATGAGATCATGAATGAAGTTCGGATGGATGCAGGAGATCGATCCCCGCAACTGGGCCCCTTTGTAGCCCTTCAACAACTCGTCGCTCATCGCAGTGCAAGTCATCATGACCATGGCCACGCCAGCCATGAGGTAGGTGTGAACCATTGCAACCTCCGCACACCTACGTTTCGGCGGGGGGTGCCGGCAGCTGACGCAGTTCGTTTAAGGAGTACGTCAGCCTGACCTTGGCTTTTCCTTGGAAAGTCCTAACTGTCGACACTAAAGCCTCCTCGCGGTCCCGGCATCCGACACGGTGATAATTCGACGGTTTCCGATCGCTGGATCGACGCAATTGGCTGCGTTCATGTCAGAGGCGGACGACCTCCTAGTGATGCCTGACCGGAATCAGCGAAGGGCCATTCAGGCTAACCGGCAGTATCTCGAAGAGCACGTGCACCATGGGGGCGTCCGTCTTGTTGAAGACGGTGTGGTTTACGTCGCCAGATTCAAAGAAGAAATCGCCCGGGCCGTAGACCGCGGTCTTGTCCGGCAAGACGTAAGTCATGTAGCCGGAGGTGACCTGACGGATACCGGGGCCCTCGTGATTGTGCTCGCCCACATGTCCGCCGGGGGCAAGCGTCAACTCGGTGACCCTGAGCTTGTACTTTCCGTTGAGCTCCTTAAGGAACCCTTCGAGCGGCGCCTCGAACTTGATCTTGGCGACCAAGCCTTTGGTATCGACCTTAACCGGACTTACGCCCACCTGCGCGCGCGCATCGCCCATATGTGCGAGCCATGCCGCGAACGGTGCCGTTGCAAGAGTCAGAAGAACGTCGCGCCTGGCAGGTGCATCATTTGACATGTGACTTCTCCCGTTGCCGCTTGTCGATACCAATGGCAATCGACCCTTTGTAGCCCTTCAACTCGTCTCTCATCGCCGCGCAAGTCATCATGACCATGGCCACGCCAGCCATGAGGTGGTGTGAGGAACCATTGTAACCTCCGCACGCCCACGTTTCGGCGCAGGGTGCCGGCTGCTGACGAAGTTCGCTTTAGGAACACGTCAGCCTGACCTTAGCTTTTCCTTGGGAAGTCCTGACGCGGTCCAATACCGTTGTGCTACGCTGGCGCCGCCCCGGAGACTGCAGAGTGCACTACCTGTTTGCCGACTTTTCCCTGGATACGGACAGGCGTGAGCTTCGCCGCGACGACGGTTTGCTGCGTCTTGAGCCAAAAGCCTTCGACCTGCTGGTCTACCTGATCGCCAACCGCGAGCGCGTGGTCAGCAAGGACGATCTTCTGGCTGCAGTTTGGAACGGCCGCATCGTTTCGGAATCGGCGCTGACGACCTGCATCAACGCCGTCCGGAAGGTCATCGGCGACAACGGCAAGGAGCAACGGCGAATCAAGACGCTCCAACGCAAGGGCTTCCGCTTCGTCGCAGATGTACGGGAAGAGCGTAATTCCAGATATGCGGGCGTCGGCGAAATCTCCCTGGACACGTCGAAACCCGCCCTGACGCTGCCGGCCAAGCCGTCCATCGCCGTGTTGCCCTTCGCCAATCTCGGCGGCAACCCCGAACAGGAATATACTGCCGACGGCATTGTGCAAGACATCATCACGGAGCTGTCCCGACGCAACGAGCTGTTCGTGATCGCGCGCAATTCCAGCTTCCAGTACAAAGGCAAGTCTGTAGACGTACGACTGGTCGGGCGCCAGCTCGGGGTCCGCTACGTGCTGGAGGGGAGTGTGCGACGAGGTGGCGACCGGCTGCGAGTATCTGCCCAGCTCGTCGATGCGATTACCGGCGGGCACCGCTGGGCCGAGCACTACGATCGCAATCTCAAAGACGTCTTCGCGCTTCAAGACGAGGTCGTCAGCACAATCGCGACGATCCTGACTGCGCACGTCAAGAAGGCCGAAGTCGAATGGTCGCGCTCCAAGCCTCCCAATAGTTGGCTGGCGTACGACTATTACCTGCAGGCGGCTGAAACCTACAACGCTTTCCTTTCATCGTTCAGCGTTGAGGACCTGCACGAGACGCAGCGCCTGCTCCGCCAGTCACTAGCCATCGACGAAAACTATGCCCGGTCTTACGCCATCCTGGCGCGCACACTCTGCACGGCCTGGGCACTCCCGTTGGACGGTGATTTTCTCAATCGCGACGTCCTTGACCGAGCCCACGAGCTGGCACTCGCAGCGGTGCGGCTTGATGCCAATTTGCCCGAAGCGCATGGCTGTGTCGGCTGTGTCTTCACGCACAAGATGCAATCTGACGCCGCCATTGCGACGTTCGAGAGAGCCATTGCGCTCAATCCGAGCTTCGTCGATTGGGCGTTCGGCCTGGCCTTGGTGTCGGCCGGCCAGTCGAAGCGAGCGATCGATGTGCTCGCGACCTACAGGCGGCTCGATCCTTTCCATTCGCCGATAGCCTCCGGCTATGCCGGATTGGCCCATTACATGCTCAAACAGTACGAGCAGGCCCTGCCAATGCTGACCGATTGTGTCGCAAGGTCGCCAGAATTTCGGTCGCCCCACCTCTGGCTGGCGGCTACTTACGCGCGATTGGGCCGCAAGGCGGAGGCGCAGTCGGAGGTAGCCGAGGTTCTACGGCGCGAGCCCAACTATACACTCGCCGGCACGGCGAGACGGCTTATCAGGTTCAAATATGAGAAGGACGACAAACATCTCTTCGATGGGGTGCGGATGGCAGGGGCTCCCGAGTAGCCTCGGTGCAACGACCTCCGTGTCCGTGTCGAGTTCCACAGTCTCGCGTAACGCGCCGCAGGTCCAAGATCGGTAGTTTCCAAGATCGCAATGCCGCGCCACGTGCACTTTGCCAGACAATGTCTGATTCTGGCCCATCTCTGACGAATCGCAGAGGTTCACCGATGTCTGCGATCCTACCGGAAACGGACACGGCGAAGCAGACTTATCGGTTTTGACTCTAGCCTTGCTTCAGCCAGTCCTCGTGAGAGGCTGTTTACCGGTCGACCCGGGGATGATCGCGTTCGTGGGCTCGATTGCGGGCCGGACACAAGGGCTAGACGAACAACATCGCCGGCGGCTTCGCCTTCGGGGTTGATGCGGGCAAAGTGGCGGCCCATTGTGCTCCCCATGAGGAACCCTCGCAAACGCCGCCTGAAAGCAAAAGAACGTCGCCTAAGGGCTCGCACCGAGAAGGTCGAGAAAGCCAAGAAGGCCGAGAAGTCGAGAGCCGAGGCTGAGGCGGCGCGCAGATACTAACGCGACGTGCGCCCTTGGAGACGCGAAAGAGAGAATGGGTATCTGTGGTTTTCGGCAGTCAGAGGTCCCGAGGGAAGCCCGATAGTACCTCGCAGGCGCGGCGCGTTGGAAGGTGCGAGCTATTCTTAGCGTTCAAGCTGACGCACCCGCGGAAAGCGCGCGTAGAACCTTGGAGCGGCAGGTTCAGCGACGGCGCTTTCGTTCCGATCAATGCGGAGGGGATTTCGGGCTCCTGCCACGGAAATCCCGGTCATAGAGCTTTTTCGCCGCGGTCGCGGCAATGCCACAGAAGGCGACAAGCCGCGCATCGTCTGCTTCGGGCCTCCGTCGCCTTAAGGCTCGATAAGGGTCGTCAGTTGTGCGCCTTCGTCAGCGACAAAAACAGCAATCAGTTCGGCCCACTCGGTGTTACTCACGTTGGCGGACACTCGATGTATCGTGCCCAGCGGTTCAAAGAACGACTGACCGACATCGAATATCTCCACCGGTCCATCGTTGAGTTGTGACCTGATCTGGCCTTTGGTGATGTAGGCCGTGACCGTGCCGCCATGACGGTGTGGCGGCGTAAAGCCACCCGGTCCGTAAGTCACTCGGACGACCGTCATTCTCTTTCCGGGCATATCCGGTATCGCGTACGAATTGACCACCTCCACCTTGTTGCCGGACGAGGCATCAGCGGCGCATAGCGGGAGCGGAAATTCCGATATCGCGTCCATGTTCATGTGCAAGGCTCTCGCGCTTGCGACTGCGAAAACGACAGCCGTGATGACAACGAGTGACAGCCGAAGCGCTCGATCGGCGAGTGGCGAAGTCATGTCCATTGCGATGCTCATCGATTTCTCCTGGTGGACCCTACCCCTGCACAGGATTGGCGGTCGAGCTAGTGCGTCGTGCAGGTCCGCTCCTCTGGCCCGATTGAACATTTTCACCCCGATTGCCGTCGACTTGTGCTGCGAGGTCGATGAGGGTTGCGTCAGCCTCGCCTTGGACAAGGAGCGGCAGCGGCTGGGCGAGATACCACAGCGAGAGCACGAGGATGCCGACGATCGAAAGCACGACGATGATCCCGGCCGCCCGTGGCGTCCTTCTCGAGGGGGCGATGCTGGCGCGCAGCTTCAGCATCATCGGTCGCGTCTCGGTGGGTTGGCCTTCATTGGCACGTCATCATCGAACAGGATGCGCTCGGCGGCTCCGTCGAGATCGTCGTATTGCCCGCTGCGAAGCGACCACAGGAAAGCCGAGAGGCCTGCGGCGCCGAGGGCCAGCGCAACTGGAATGAGATACAAGAAATCCTTCATCGCGCCGCCCCTACGGCTGGCCGCACCGCGGTAAGTACATCACCCTTTGATGCCGCCCCTTCGGATCGCCGCTTGCCGAGACGCAGAGCATTGCCGACTACTGCAATGGACGAAAGCGACATGGCAATGGCTGCAATCAAAGGCGTCACCAAGCCAAGAATGGCAATTGGCATGGCGAGCGCATTGTAGCCGACAGCGAGAATGAGGTTTTGCCGGATGAGGTCCCTTGCCTTGCAGGCGGTGTCGATGGCTTCGGGTACGGCGTGCAGGCTGTCGTTCAGGAAGACGATATCGGCCGCGTTGCGTCCGACGTCGGTTGCGCCCGCAGGCGCCATGGAGACATGGGCCGTCGCCAGCGCCGGACCGTCATTGAGACCATCGCCGACCATCAGGACCTTTCGCCCGGTCCGCGCCAGCGAGGAGATATAGGCCACTTTGTCTGCCGGCGAGACGCCGGCGCGATAGGCAAGGCCCAGCAGCGAAGCGAGCCGACGCACCGTTCCCTCTTGGTCGCCGGACAGTATCTCGGCACGGATGCCCCTTGCCGCCAGGGCTGCCACTGCCTCGGGCCCGTCGGCACGCAGTTCCTCCTCGAAGCAAAAGCGCCCAAGCAGGGAACCGCCTTCGGACAAAACGACACCGTCGCGGGGGCTGGCGTCGGGCAGCGCCCAGTCGGTCCGGCCTAGGCGATAGGTCTTGCCGTCGATGCGCGCCTCGAGGCCAAACCCGGGGTACTCATGGAGCTCGCCCAATGTAGCGATCGGAACGTCGCGCGCCCGCGCGGTGGCTACGATGGCCTGCGAATAGGGATGACGCGAGCACGTTGCCATGGCGGCCGCGATCGCAAGCAAGTCGGGTGCCGTGGCCTCGGACTCCGCCAATCTCGGCGCACTCTTGGTGAGTGTGCCGGTCTTGTCGAAGACGACGTGATCGACCTCGGCGAGACGCTCCAGCCCGCCGCCGTCTTTGACCATGATGCCGTTTTGGAAGAGGTGCCGGGCCGCGACCACCTGGACCATGGGAACAGCGAGCCCCAGCGCGCACGGACAGGTGATGATGAGAACGGCGATGGCGACGGTCACGGCCTGATGTAAATCGCCCGTCGCCAACAGCCAGCCGCCGAACGTCAGCAGCGCCGTGAGATGGACTGCAGGCGCATACAGCCTTGCGGCACGATCGGCGATGCGGCGATAGGCCGTGCGCCCGGCTTCGGCCATCTCCATCATGCGCGTCATTTCAGCCAGGAAAGATTCGTGCGCGGCCGCCGTCGCTCGCAGAGTCAAGGCGCCGGTGAGGTTGAGCGCGCCCGCCTGCAGCCGATGCCCTGCACCCACGGGTTGGGGAAGGCTCTCCCCCGATGCCAGCGAGACGTCGAGCTCCGAGCAGCCCGCCAGAACCTGCGCATCGACCGGCACGCGGTCGCCGGGAGCCAGCAGAACGGTCATGCCGGGCCGGACGTCGGCCACAGGCAAAAAGCGCTGCGATCCGTCAGGCAGCAGCACTGTGGCGCCACGCGCAGCCAGACGGGCCAGACCCTTAACGGCAGTGCGCGCTCGTTCGCGCATCAGGTGATCGAGGGTGCGGCCGACCAGGAGGAAGAACAGCAGCGAGATCGCGGCATCGAAATAGGCGTGGGCCCCGTGATGGAGCGTGTCGTAGAAGCTGAGGCCGAAGGCCAGCAGAACGCCGATCGAGATCGGAACATCCATGTTGGTCCGACCATGTCTCAGGGCCTGCCAAGCCGAGCGGAAGAAGATGCGACCACAATAGGCCAGACTTGGCAGGGCAATTGCAGCCGACAGCCAGTGGAACGTGTCGCGCGACGCAGGATCAGCACCGGACCATACCGCGACCGATAGCATCATGATGTTGCCGGAGGCGAAGCCGGCCACAGCCAGCGCGCGCACAAGCTGGCGCAGGCCGCCGTCTTTCTCCTCGATGGCGAAATCGTGGATGTGGGCCGCGAACCCTGCGTCGTTCAGGGTCGAGATCAGTGGCGGGGGACCCTCGCCACGCCATGTGACGCTGACGCGCTTGGTCGACAGGTTGACACGTGCGCGCTCGACCTGCGGCAGATCGGACAGCACGCGCTCGATCCGTTGCACGCAGCCGCCGCAGTGGATCGTTGGGACACTTAGCTCGCTCTGTCGCAGACCCGACCCGAGGATGCGGCTTGCCAGCAGCAGTTCGTCGGTGGGGCTAGATGGCGCGGTGAGCATGCCAGGTTCCGTGTCCCAGCAAAGGAAACACAACGATCAGGCCCAACAGGCCGGTGGCCAAGCTCAGCAGGAAGAGAGAAAGAACAATCGCACCCCACGTCAGCATGACCGGCAGATTGTTCCAGACCAGCGCCATGCTGGTCCCCATCGCCGTCAGGGCGTCCATCCGCTTCTCGAGCAGCATGGGTATGGAGAATGCGCTGATAGCGAAGGAAAAGGCGGCGAACAGCGCACCGACCGCGGTGCCGACAATCAGCAGCGCCCAGCCGGTCGGCGTGGTGAAAAGGACATGCGCGATCTGCGCCAGACCCGGAAACGGCAACAGGCCAAAGAACAGAGCACAGAGGATCACCGCCGCGCGCATCCACAGCAGCATGACCAGGCACAACAGGACTCCTATGAACAGGATCTGTCCCATCGATACCGCGTGCGGCCTCAGCATACTGCCGAGGGTGACCGGTGTACCTGCCGCCAGGCGCCGGCTCTTCTCATAGAGCCCGATGGCAAGCACCGGTCCCACGACCATGAAGCCGGCAAAGGCGGGTAAAAGGATGTAGTCCAGATCGAAGGTGAACAGGCCGACGACGATGATCGCGGACACGGCGAACACTACAAGGCCGTAGATCAGGCTGGGCACGGGCTTGGTAAGCAGGTCGCGCCATCCGGCCGCCAGCCACTGAAACGACACTGTGGCCGCGTATCGCCGCTTGAAAGGGTTTTCGTGTGGCAGAGGCGGAACCACCGCAGGAATCGTCGGCGTCATGATGTGCCTCCGGGCGAACAGGCGGACTTCGCCGCGCGGTACGATCCGCTATGGCCGACGTCGGCCCGTTTGAGATGAGCGACGCAGTCGGGTTGCGTGATCACGGCCACGTAGACGAGGTGACCATTTGCCGCCAGGACGAGAGCGACAAGGCCAGCCACGACCATGACGACAACGGCTTTCGTCGATAGGTTAATGCTCATGGCCGCAGTTTCCCGAGATCGACGAGATAGAGGGCGAGGATTTTGCGGTCGACAGGCGACAGCCGGCTTTCCCAGGTCGGCATGTGCCCCTGCCGGCCACCCCAGACCGTGTTGTAGATCGAGGTCCCGTCACCGCCATACATCCAGAAACTGTCGGTGAGGTTCGGCGCGCCGACGTCCGCCGTGCCCTTGGCCTCGGACCCGTGACAGACGACGCAGTTCGCCGTGAACACGGCCTTGCCAGCTTCGGCATTGCCGACCACAGGCTTCTCCTTGGGGTCGCTGAGGCTGAGCACGTAGGCAACCACGTTCTCGATGTCGGTGCGTTGCAGGATCTGGTCGCGCCCAAACGCCGGCATCTGCGAGTTCCGGCTCTCGGGATGCGCCGAGTTGATGCCGACCCGAATGGTTTCCGCGATCGCCTCGGGCGAGCCGCCCCATAGCCACGACGTTGTCCGCAGATCGGGGAAGCCCTTGCCGCCCTTGGCGTCGCGTCCATGGCAAGCGGCGCAATTGTCGCCGAACAGCACGGGGCCGGTCTGGCGCACCGCTGTCATCACGCGCGGCTCAGCCTCGATCTCGGCGAAGCTTCTCGTGGCGATCTGGTCGGTCCACGTCGTGCGATCTGTCGTCGCCTGCTTCACCGACTCCGTCAGCTCGGTGCGATCGTCCAACCCCAGCAGGCCCTTGGTATAGGTCGTGCCCACCGGCCAGGCCGGCATCAGCACCCAGCAGCCGACCGAGAAGAGCACGGCCAGCGCCAGGAACAGGGACACCAGACGCGGAAGGGGTGTATTGAGCTCGGTGAGACCGTTCCACTCGTGTCCGGTGGTGAGCCAGCCTGTCTTCGGATCGCGTTCTAGCGACATGGCCTGTCCTCAGCCTCGAGGATTGCCGCCGCGGCCCGCTCGAAGCGCTTCTTGTTCGACGGCCAGTAGACGTGCACCAGCACGATCACCGACAGGCCGATCAGGTAGAACAGGCCGAACGATTGCGCCAACCAGACGAGGTCTTCGTGTGCCATGTCATTCGCCCGCTTGCGCCGTGGATTTGTGGGCCGCGTCGGTCAGCCGACCGAGGATCTGCAGGTAGGCGACCAGCGCGTCCATTTCCGTGAGCTGGTCCGGATTACGGTCGAACACGCGCACCGTCGTCGCGTCGCCGTAGCGCTTGCTGACCCCTTCCGCGAGCGGGCTGTCCGGCGACACCTGGCCGTAGGCGTCGGCGCGCGCGTTGGCGATCATGTCGTCGGTGTAGGGCACGCCCACGGCGCGAAGGGCCTTGAGATGGCTGGCGAGATCGTCGGTGCGCAGCTCGTTGCGCAGCAGGCGGGCGTATGCAGGCATCACTGATTCCGGGACGACATCGCGCGGATTGACCAGATGCGCGACGTGCCATTCGTCGGAGTATTTGCCGCCCACGCGCGCGAGGTCGGGCCCGGTGCGCTTGGAGCCCCACAGCATGGGATGGTCGTACTTGGATTCGACCGCGAGCGAATAAGGACCATATCGCTCGACCTCGTCGCGCAAGGTCCGGATCATCTGCGAGTGGCAGGCGTAGCAGCCTTCGCGGACATAGATGTTGCGGCCGGCTTGCTCGAGCGGCGTGTAGACCCGCATTTCGGGCGAGTCCTCGACCGTCTGGTGAATGGTGAAGAGCGGCGCGATCTCGACCACGCCGCCGATGCTGGCGACGATGATGATGCAGAGCGCGAAGCCGACCGTCTTGCTTTCCAACCAGTAATGAAGTCCGAACATGGCTCACTCCGCCGGCTGCTGGCCGGACTGGCCCGTGGCCGTCGGCTCGGGCACGTCGCCGACAAGCCCCTCTTCGGCCGGCCGCGGCGCGCGCACGGTCATCCACACGTTGTAGCAACCGACCAGCGCGCCGATCAGGAACAGCAATCCGCCGGAGGCCCGGGCGATGTAGTAGGGATGCATCGCTACCAGCGACTCGACGAAGGAATAGGCGAGCGTGCCGCTGGCATTGTAGGTCCGCCACATCAGCCCCTGAATGATGCCGGAGTTCCACATCGCCAGCACGTAGACGACGGCGCCGGCCAGCGCTAACCAGAAATGCACCTCGACCAGCCGCGGCGAGTACATGGTCTCGCGCTTCCACAGCCAGGGTATGCAAGCGTAGATCGAGCCGAAGGTGATCATCGCCACCCAGCCCAGCGCGCCGGCATGCACGTGCCCGATCGTCCAGTCGGTATAGTGCGACAGCGAGTTCACCGAACGGATCGCCATGAACGAGCCCTCGAAGGTGGTGAGCCCGTAGAATACGGCGGCAACCATCATGAAGCGCAGCGTCGCGTCCTCGCGTACCTTATGCCAGGCGCCGTTCAACGTGAGCAGCGCGTTGGCGGCCGCGGTCCAAGATGGCACGAGCAGTATAATCGAGAAGGTCATGCCCAGCGTCTGCACCCACTGCGGCAGCGCGGTCCAGTGCAGGTGGTGCGAGCCCACCCACATGTAGAGGAATGTGATTCCCCAGAAGCTGATGATCGACATGCGGTAGGAATAGAGCGGCCGACCGGCGCGCTTGGGCATGAAATAGTACATCATGCCGAGGAAGCCCGCCGTCAGGAAGAAGGCGACGGCGTTGTGGCCGTACCACCATTGTGTCATCGCATCCTGCACGCCCGAGAATAGCGAGTAGCTCTTGGCGCTGCCGAAGCTTATGGGGACCGCGAGGTTGTTGACGATGTGCAGCATCGCCATGACCAGGATGAATGCCATGTAGTACCAGTTGGCGACGTAGATGTGCGGTTCCTTGCGCCGCGCCAGCGTGCGCAAATAGACGACGAAGTAGGTCACCCACACGATGACCAACCAGATGTCGGCGTACCACTCAGGCTCGGCGTATTCCTTCGACTGGGTCACCCCCATCATGTAACCGGTGACGGCGAGCAGGCAGAAGAGGTTGTAGCCGAACAGAACAAACAACGGGCTGAGCTGATCGGGCAGCCGCGCACGAGAGGTGCGCTGCATGACATAGAAGGAGGTCGCGATCAGCGCATTGCCGCCGAAGCCGAATAGGACGCTGGTAGTATGGACAGGACGCAGCCGGCCGAAGCTCGTCCAGCCGGCATCGAAGTTGAGGCTGGGATAGGCGAGCTGCCAGGCCACCCAATCACCGATGAAGAAGCCGAACGCGGCCCATCCCATGGCGATGAGGAGGCCGACTTTGCTCGGCGTGTCGTAGTAGCTGCCGAAGCGATCCTCGCCAGGTTCGGGCGCAAAGTAGCCGGAGATCACGGCAAAGATGCCGAGAATGGCCGACGCCACGATCAGGAAGCCGTGCACGGCCAGTGGATCGTCCTTGCCGGCACCCGCGAAGGCGAGACCAATGCAGGCGATGAGGAGAAGGACACCGATTGCGAGCTGGCGTTCACTCTTGGTGAGCTGTGTGATCATCGCCATCCGGCTTTTCCCCACATCACCGCGTCAGGCCCACGGTCCGATTCTTAATTGGCGAAACGCACTGCTGCATTGCCCCGATGGCCGCGCGGCCGCCATTGGCCCGCAGCTCGATCACCGCCGCACCATCGAATGAGGCTTTTGTTCCCGGAGGCTCGGCAAGGAGATCAAGACGCAAGGTCATGGTCTTGCCCTTCGCCATGGCATCGACAAGCGGCTCCGACAGGCCAGCAAAACCTCCCACCTCGCCGTCGGCGAGGACCGCATGGTCGTCCCCGAAAAGCAGGCTGGCCGGAAAGATCTTGCCGTCGATCTCCACTTCTGCCCGAGGGGCCGTCTTCAGCTGTGGAGGATTGGCGCCCTTGGGCAGGAGTGGCCCCTCATTCGTCGGATAGAGCTGAAGCTGCAGGACATTCCGGTCGGAGGCGTTCTCGCAGGCCAGCACGACACTGGCGACGTCGAGGTTGGTCCGCGTCGGCTCGACCACGGCGTAGCGTGCCGGCGTGGAATTCTGTTCTAGCTTCCAGGCTACCCGTTCTGTACCGGCCGTCTCGGCCCGCACCTCGGTCCCCGAGAGGCAGGTTGCCACGGCGAGCGTGCACACGACTCCTGTGATGACGCGTCTGCTCTCTTGCCTGACGCTTTCCGTGGATAGCCCTCGGTCGCCCCGCGGCCATAAAGATTGGGCCAGGACGGCGACCATCGATCTCGACGCAGAATGGCGCCCTAATTGAAGATTCCAATCTAGGCGCCCGGGGGGAGCGTGGTCATTTTTTGCTCGAGACGTCGGCGAGGGATGGCGGCAAGCATGCCCCCGGCGATGTAATGCGCAGCGCAGCCGAGCCGTCGGATTCGCGCCTTTCCCCTGGTGGGATTCGAGGGCAGCGGGAAGCATCCTGCACCCCAATCGTCGCGCATCTCGCGGGAAGCGAAGCCAATGACGTTCCTGGTCGCTCTCATTGTCGTAGCGCTCGTCCTTGTCGTTCTCGGCTGGATTCTCAGGTGGCCCCAGGCATAGGCCATGGCCTTCACCAATCTGGCGGCCATTGTCGGCGCCCTGGCGTTGCTCGAGGTCTATTCTGGTCATTGGCAACCGGAGGCGCAGCCACACCTCCTGCAACGCGTGCGCCAGTTGTTCGCGAAGGTGCGATGATACGTTAGACCGTAGGTGAGATAAGCCGTAATGACGCCGCAATGTGCGGTCGCATGCCTTTGCAGCTTGCCGGTCGCTTGCGATCATCGGAACCCTGTTCTACCTAGCTCGTGCGAAGCTTGTGATAGGGGAGTGGCTTATCTCGATGGTCCGGGACAGGTGTCCAGCAATCCGCTTTCACCCGCTGATCGACTAGGGTCAAAACCCATTAAGTCGTACCGATCCATGTCCGCTTCCGCCCGATTGCAGACTTCGGCGACATCGCGTGGTTAGTCGGAGATGGGCCACAGACGGACGTCCATCCCATTACCCTTGCCAGCGCGGGAACTGGGCAGAAGGTCTAACCGAAGTGTCTGACCTCGCGCATCGCGCTGACGTGACAGATCGGGCGGATAATCGTAGTTGCGGTCCGGGGTCCGAGTGGTATGCAGGAACAGTGAACAAGTGGCTTGGGAAAGACTGACAGGCGAGTGGTTCTAGATCGATGGCGCTCCGGTGAGGCCGCAGGGGGGTAGATCATGCCAATGGAACGTTCCGTTGGTTCCGTAGACGGTACGCGGATCGGCTATCTGGAACTTGGTTCCGGACCCGGCATCGTCTTCGTGCACGGAAGCCTGGGTGTGGGTGACGCATGGCTTCAAGTTGCAAACTTGTTGGCGGATCGCTTTACCTGCTACCTGATGGATCGACGCGGACGGGGACGAAGCGGCAACGCCGAAAGATACTCGCTCGATACGGAATGCGCAGATATCGCTGCCGTCCTCGAGGCGGCTGGCCCGACCTCAGCTTTGCTGGGGCATTCATATGGCGGCATATGCGCGCTGGAGGCTGCTCGGCGCATCCGGGTGAGCAAACTGATACTTTATGAGCCTCCGTTCCCGATCGATGGGCCTACCGTCGGAGACGCGTTCGAGCGCTATCGCGCGGCAGTCGCGAACAATCAACTGGACGAAGCTCTGCTGATTGGGGCAAGGGATCTCGTGAAATTAACCGATGTGCAAATAAAAGAGTGGCGTGCATCTCCAGCTTGGCAACTGGCGGCAGCTCTTACCCCCACATGGGTACGAGAGTTGGAAGTGATTAGGAGTCTGCCATTAGGCGTCGAGCGGTTTAGTCAGATGTCTTCGCCGACTTTGCTGCTGCTCGGCACTGCCACAGCCCGTCATCATGAAGTGGCGAGTGCGGCGCTGGCTGAAACCTTGCCGTCAGCGCACACCCGGCGCCTAGTCGATCAAGGACATCAGGCGCAGGTGTTTGCGCCCACTCTCGTCGCCCGCGAGATCGCGGGCTTCGTAGAGAGCTAGCCTCCACAACCGCGGTAGACCTGAGACAGGGCCTGTAAGGACAACACTCGCAACGCGAAGGCGAGGTCGAATGTCCGCTTCGGGTCAAACTGCGAAGTGGGCCCACGCCAATGGGATGTCCGCTTTGCCCTCCAAATGCGAAGAGCCGAGGCGGTAAGGCCACTTCACAGACGGGTCATTGTCTGACGAACTACTTCGACCGTCGCCCACGTCCGGACTCAGGCCGGAAGCCGACACCTGGCGCAGACTTTATGGGTTTTGACCCTAGATCTAACGGAGTCGCACACTTCACGGCTAAAGGACCCTGAGCTGGCAACCGACCGACGGGCGCCTCACGTCGATCCGGGCTAGCCGAAGATGTCCGCTGGGCTCTCTGCACGTAGTTCCCGGCCGAGCTCCGTACCCAAGAACGCGGCAGCCGACGCCTCTCCACGAATGCTTCTCTTCAGAAGAAACGCTCCGTCCGCACGGGCTACGAGTCCGGTTAGGTGTAGGTGACCCTTCGGGTGAAGTCGCGCATGACTACCGATCGGTGTCCTACAGGATCCATTCAGCTCGACCAGTAGTGCGCGTTCCGCCGTTGCGAGCACGCGGGACTCCGCGTCCTCGACCAGAGCCAGCAACTCGCGAAGCACGGTATCGTCCTCACGGACTGTGATCGCAATCATACCTTGCCCAGCGGCGGGAACCATCCGCTCAGGGGCAAGCGGAAGGATTAGTGCGCCCGGGACATCGAGCAGGCCTGATCGCCGAAGGCCAGCCATTGCAAGCAAGGTGGCCGACACCTCACCCTTCAGAAGCTTGCCAAGGCGAGTATGCACATTGCCTCGAAGCAACTTCATGCGGAGATCAGGCCTCTCGTGGAGAAGCTGAGCCTGGCGTCGAGCGGAGTTCGACCCGACCGCTGAGCCCGTGGGCAGGAGGCAATAGAGGTCTCCACAAGACTCACTCCCAGGTTCTCCCCGAACCACCAGCGCATCACGCGGATCCTCCCGTCGGAGGACACATCCGAGGGCGATGCCTGGCGGCAAAAACGTCTCCAGGTCCTTCAGGCTGTGCACACCGAAATCGGCTCGCCCTTCGATGAGCGCCTCGTGGATCTCCTTCGCAAAGAGCCCCTTACCGCCCATATCCGCCAGGCTGCGGGCTTGTGTCCGGTCGCCAGTCGTCTGCACAATGTGTCGCACCAACGAACCGGACAGATGCAAAACGGGGCAGATCTCGCGAAGCCTTTCGATGAACGCCTGCGTCTGGATCAACGCGAGTGGAGACCCCCGCGTAGCCACGCGCACCGGCGGCGCACACCTAATGCTCCGCTCCTCCCGGTCGCTTGCGATCATCGGGACCCTGTTCTACCTAGCTCGTGCGACGCTCGCGATAGAGGAGTGGCTTATCTCGATGGTCCTGGACAGGTGTCCGGCAATCCGCTTTCACCGGCTAGTCGATTAGACATAACGGAGTCGCACACTTCACGGGCTAATGGAATCCGACCCCTATCTTCGATGTTAGGCGACACAGTGTCTTGTGTACTTCCTGGCGATGGCGCCTCGGGGACGAGACCATTGTCGGCTTTCCTCGGGCGCAAGCTGTGGAACCCGAATTCCAACCCAACGCAGGGCGCGGTTATGGAGGACAGTGACATGGCTTGGCCAACCGCCAATCCGCACCACACGCAGTCGCGACGGCACGAGGCGATCCGAAGGTCCAGAATGAGGTGACCGAGCGCGCACGGTAGCGGACTGGAGCCACTCGAAAATGCCGATCGCCCGAGGGCCGCCGCGACGAGGAGGGGGTGGCGTTCCGCACGATCGTTAGCGAAGTAAGCCGAACCTTCGACGCCAATGGTGATCTCTCTCCTACACAGCAGAACCCCAGACCACCTTACTAAACCGGTCCGTGGTGAGTCTCCGGGAGATACACTGTGTGTGATGTCCTTGTGGACCCCGAAGCTCACTCGGAACTTCTGGTCATGGCGGAGACGCGGACGTCACCATCGCGGGGCGGCGACGGTCGGGCGGCCGACCGCCAAGCGGAGCGGCAGTCCGCGCCTTCCCGGTTAAGAGTGCACGCTCGTAGGCGGTGCCCCGCATGTCTAGCGGAACGTTCGGGTCCCCGTTGGCAACGCGCTCCTCGACGTACCCGTTGCCGTCGAGCGCCGCCGGGCTGGGCGGGCTGCCCTCGATGTTGTCGACCCCGACCTCGTGCTCGTAGGTCCGAGGGCCCAGGTCGACACACGCCGTGCATGCTCGGACCTGATGCAGCAGACGACTGGGCGACATTCGCGAGTCCAGCCTCTCAGCGGCCGAGAAGCACGTTTCGCAGCACCACCGCATCATTGTGGCGCTCGTCCCGGGCGGCGAAGACCAAGGTCAGGGTCTTGCGCCGGGCCTCGGCGCGCAGGGCAGCCAATTCCTTGCGATGTCTACGCAGCTCTGCTGCATAGCGCTGGCGGAACTTCGGCCAACGCACGGGATCGTGGGCGAACCACTGGCGCAACGCCGTGCTGGGCGCGATGCCTTTGGTCCACAGGTCGATGGCCGCGTCCGACTTCTTCACACCACGCGGCCACAGACGATCAACCAGCACTCGCAGGCCGTCCGTCGTCGCGGCCGGACGATAGGCACGTTTGAGTCTGATCCGGTGCGCCGGTATCGCCTTTCGTCCCGGCATCGCTCCTGCTCCTCACCCAGTTGATCAATCAGCGCGGATATTGCCAGCGCGGATGACTTCCTTCCAGGGACCGAGTTCGCTCTTGATGAGATCGGTATAGCTGACCGCTCCGTGTTTAACACCGATCTTGGCGAGTGCCTCGCGAACCTGGGCGCTTTGCAGCGCCATCGCGATCTCCATCTCCCAACGTTTGGCGATTTCGGGCGGAATATCGGCTTGTGCGGCTAGTTAGCGCGCCTCCGCCTCCTTGATCCTCTCCTTCAGCACCTTCCGGATCGGCGCGTCGGGAGGCAGTAGCGCGAGCAACTTCTTCCAGCGCCGCGCGGCGTCGGCCTTGTCGCTATGACCGAAGGAGACGGCGCCAAGATAGAAGAGCGCGAGCGCGTTGTCAGGCTCGGCTGCTTCCAAGCGCTTCAGCACGGCGACGGCGCCGGGCGAGGGCGACGATCCGGGCTGGACCTGGCGCACCTCTGATTCGGCCCAGTTGGCGAGTAGCGGCGGGTCGAGCGGCGCGAGCGCGTCGGCCCTGGCGTAAGCCTCGGCAGCCTGCGCGGGTTCGCCCAGCACGCGCCTCGCGTTGGCGAGCCGCAGCCAGCCGGCGCGATCCTCCACTCGGCCGGCGGGCGCTGCGCGCAGCTTGGCATCGAGCCGATCAACCATGCCGCGGATCGCGTGCTGGCTCTCGGCGGGCGCCATCTTCGCCATCGCCTCGCGCTCCTCCGGCGTGGGCTGCGGCATGCCCATCGGAGACGGAGCCGCAGCCGGCGGTCCGGCCGAGGCGACGGCCGGCGGCTTGCGGTCGGGCTTGATGCTAGGGGGATCGATGTTGGCTTGCTTGGCGACGCGATCGATCTCGGCGCGCAGCAAGGGCAGCCACGGCGCGTCCTCGGGCGAGCGCGTCTCGAGGTCCAGCCAGCGCCCGAGCGCCGCCCTGGCCTCGCCCGCCTGCGCCTCGTGCAGCCCGAGATAGAAGAGGGCGCGCGCGTCGTCCGGCTGCTTCGCGAGCGCGCGGCGGAAGAGGTCGACTGCGGGCTCGGGCACGACGCCGTTGGCCTGTTGCGTGAGGAGCTCGCCCAGCACCGACAGGGTCTCGGGATCGTCAGGCTCCTTGAGCCGCGCGCGCGCCGCGGCGATCTTCTGGTCGAGGCTGGGGCCGGTCTGCGGCGGCGCTGTTGCCGGCACATGTGGATGCGGGACGAAGGGCGCGGAGGGCACGCCCGGCTGGCCGATCCGCAGATAGAGGCCGAGCGCGAAGGCGGGGATCAGGAGACAGAGCGCGGGCGGCAGGAAGCGGTGCCACGCTGCGGCAGGCTGCGGCGCGGCGTTCGTGTCCTTGTTCCCGTACTTGTCGGCGGCAGCGAGAAGGCGGCGTTCGATCTCAGTGCGCGCGGCCGCGGCGTCCTCGGCGGAGAGGCTGCCAGCGGCGCGCTCGCGCTCCACTTCGGCGAGCTGGTCGCGATAGATCGCGAGGCCGCCGTGCGGCCGCTCGGTAGCGCCGAGCCGCGCGCGTAACGGCCGGACCAGCATCATACCCACGGTGCCCGCGGTCAGCAGCGCGAGGAGGAGTTGGAGCATGACAGCCTAGCTTTCATCCCGGGGCCAAAGGCCGAGGGACCTTTCGCAATGGTTCAAGTGTCCCTCGCTTCGCTGGGGATGACATCGCTCTTGCCATCCGGCAGCGCGTCGAGCCTCGCCCGTTCGGCGTCGCTGAGCGGCGCTGACCCGACCGCCGTGCTGCGCCGCCCGGCGGCGAACCATAGGCCGATCATGCCCAGCAGCAGCACCGCCGGCGTGCCGAGCCAGAGTACCAGGGTGCGCGCCTTGAAGGGCGGCTTCAGCAGGACATAGTCGCCGTAACGCGCGACCATGTAGTCCAGCACCTGCCGGTCGGTGTCGCCCGCCACCAGCCGTTGCCGCACGGCACGGCGGATGTCGTGGGCCACCTCGGCCGGCGAATCGTCGACCGATTCGTTCTGGCAGACGACGCAGCGCAGCTCGCGGCTTAGCGCCCGCGCCCTGGCTTCGAGCGCCGGATCGGACAGTATCTCCGAAGGCTCGATGGCGAGGGCGGGCAGCGAGATCAGCAGGCTCAGGATCAGAACGCACAGCGTGTGCCACAAACCGTTCGTGTCATCCTGAGCGCAGTGAGGGATCTTTCCTGCAGCCCTGCAGATTCCTCGGCCTTCGGCCTCGGTATGGCACGGTGGTGCATGGAGCGCATCGCCGCCCATCACGACCCCGCCCTGAGAAGCGGCAGGATGCGGCTCTCGACATCCTTTTCGAGGATCGGCGCGCGGATGTGCAGGCGCACGATACCATGCGCGTCGATCAGGAAAGTCTCGGGCACGCCCGACAGGCCCCAGTTGACCGCCATCGAGCCGTCGAGATCGTAGCCCGCGGTGGCGAAGGGATCGCCCTGCCGCTTGAGCCAGCCGCGTGCCTCCTCGGGCTTGTTCTTCCAGGCTATGCCGATGATGGTGATGCCCTCCTTCTTCGCCAGCCGCTCGAGCAGCGGATGCTCGGCGAGGCAGGGCGTGCACCAGCTGGCGAAGAAGTTCACCAGTGCCGGCTTGCCGGTGTGCAGCAGCGCGTCGGAGAGGGCCGCCTCGTCCGGCCGCAGCGAGGGCGCTTTGAGGGACGGCGCAGGCTTTCCCACCAGCGCCGAGCCGATCGACGCCGGATCGCGCCCCGACACCAGCGACCAGCCGAAAAAGCCCGCCAGGATCGCAAGCGTCATCAGTGGCAGGAGGTAGAGGAGGTGGTTCGATCTCACGGGCACGACGGTCATTCGGCGGGCTGGGCCACGATGCGGGAGCGCTTGGGCGCGCCGATGCGCAGACGGCGGTCGGAAAGGGAGACGAAGCCGCCCAGAGCGCAAAGCGCGGCGCCGAGCCAGATCCAGGGTGCGAGCGGGTTGTCGTAGAGGCGGATGGTCCAGCCTTTCAGCGCATCCCCCTCGCCGAGGGTCGCATAGACGTCGCGCAGGAAGTTGGTGCGGATCGAGGTCTCAGTCGTCTCGCGCTGCTGCACGCGGAACATCCGCCGCTCCGGCGTCAGCACGACATAGGGGTTGCCGTCCCGCGTCAACGTGATGGTGGCGCGCTCGGCGTCGTAGTTGGGGCCGCGCACTTGCTCGACGTTGGTGAGCGTCGCCTGCCAGCCGGCGAACGGCGCACTGTCGCCGATCCTGAAGGTGCGGATCAGCTCGACGTTCCACGTCGAGGTCGCCACCGCGCCCAGCACGACGAAGCCCACCGCGGTATGGGAGATCGTCATGCCGATCGAAGCGCGCGGCAGGGTGGCGAGCCGGCGCCGCGTCTCGGCCCACGGCGCGCGGCCGAGCTTGGTGCGGTCGGCGAATTCGAGAATGCTGGCCAGAATAAGCCAGACGCCGAAGCCGAAGGCGATGGCAGCCAGTGTCGCATGCCGGTCGATCATGGTCGCGGCAAGGATCATGCCGATCACCGCCACGGCGAAGGCCGCGCGCAGACGCACCAGCGCGGGCCAGAGCTCGGCGCGCTTCCAGCCTAGAAACGGGCCCACGCACATCGCGGCGAAGAGCGCGAACGAGATCGGCACGAAGGTCGTGTTGAAGAAGGGCGGGCCGACCGAGACCTTGGCGCCGTTCACGAGATCGAGGAACAGCGGATAGAGTGTTCCCAGTAGCACCGTGGCGCAGAGGGTGCAGAGCAGCAGGTTGTTCACGATCAGCGCGCCCTCACGGCTCACCGGCTGGAACCGGCCGCCGGGCTGCAAAGTCGGCGCGCGCCAGGCGTAGAGGCCGAGCGCGCCGCCGATCACGATCACCAGGAAGGCGAGGATGAACATGCCGCGGGCCGGGTCCTGAGCGAAGGCATGCACCGAGGTGAGCACGCCCGAACGCACCAGGAAGGTGCCGAGGAGCGACAGAGAGAAGGCGAGGATGGAGAGCAGCACTGTCCAGCTCTTCAGTGCATCGCGCTTCTCGACGACGATCGCAGAGTGCAGCAGCGCGGCGCCGACGAGCCAAGGCATCAGCGAGGCATTCTCGACCGGGTCCCAGAACCAGAAGCCGCCCCAGCCCAGGATGTAATAGGACCACCAGCTCCCGAGAGTTATGCCGAGGGTGAGAAAGCACCAGGCGGCGAGCGTCCACGGCCGTACCCAGCGCGCCCAAGCGGCATCGACCCGGCCCTCGATCAGCGCGGCGATGGCGAAGGCGAAGGTCACCGAGAAGCCGACATAGCCGAGATAGAGGAGTGGCGGATGGAAGGCGAGGCCGGGATCCTGCAGAAGCGGATTCATGCCGTTGCCGTCCGGCGGCGCGGGCGAAAGGCGCAGGAATGGGTTGGAGGTAAAGAGGATGAAGGCGAGAAAGCCCACCCCGACCCAGGCCTGCACGGCGAGCGCGCGCGCGCGCAGGGAGTCGGGCAGATTCTCGCCGAACAGCGCAACCGCGGCCCCGAACACCGACAGGATCAGCACCCAGAGCATCATGGAGCCTTCGTGATTGCCCCACACGCCGCTTATTTTGTAGAGGAGTGGCTTCGCCGAATGCGAGTTGGCGACGACGGTCGCGACCGAGAAGTCGGACGTCACATAGGCTTCGGTGAGTGCCGCAAAGGAAAGGACGATCAAGGCGGCTTGCGTGAGCGCGGCCGTGCGGCCGAGCGTCATCAGCCGGACATCGCCGCGCGCAGCGCCCACGAGCGGCAAGCTCGCCTGCACCAGCGCCACGGCCAGCGCCAGGATCAGCGCGTAATGGCCGAGCTCGGGGATCATGCTTCCCCCTCTCTACCGCAAGCCGTGTCATCCCGAACGAAGTGAGGGATCTTTTGCGTTACCGACCAAAGATCCTTCCCGTTGGCCCCGCTCAGAGCGGGCGCTACGCTAGGGATGACGCGAACAGGCATTTGCCAAGGTGAGCGACAGATCATCATCTCACTGTTCCCTCGCCTTCCTGCCAGCGTCCCGATTCCTTCAATGCCTTGGCCACCTCGGGCGGCATGTACTTCTCGTCGTGCTTGGCCAGCACCTCCTGCGCGCTGAAGATGCCGTCGGGGCCGAGCGACCCTTCGGCGACCACACCCTGGCCTTCGCGGAACAGGTCGGGCAGGATGCCGCGATAGACGACTTCGACGCTGCGATTGAGATCGGTGACGCGAAAGCGCGCCTCGCTGCCGTCCTTGTGGACGCTGCCGGTCTCGACCAGGCCGCCGATGCGAAAGCGGCGATCGGCGGGAACGTGCTTCTCAGCCAACCGGCTCGGCGAATAGAAGAAGACTATGTTGTCGGACAGCGCCGACAGCACGAGCGCCACCGAAACGCCCAGAACGCCGAGCGACCCCACCAGCAGCCAAAGCCGCTTGCGCTTGGGTGTCACCGGCGGCGCTCCAGCCCGCGCTCGGCGAGCGCGTGGCGCATCTTGCTGCGGGCGCGGAGCGAGGCCAAGGTGAGGCCGCCCAGGATCATGAAGACCGCGAGATAGGCTGAAATGATGAAAACGGCATAGCTGCTCATGCGATTTGGTCCGCAATCTCGAGCCGGCGGCGGTCCATCTCGGTCTCAGTCCGAACCAGCACCAGCAGGATAAACAGCAGCAAGAAGCCCCCCGCCATCCAGAGCAGCGGCAGCAGGATGGCGGCATCGACTGCGGGTCCGTCCAGCCGCGTGACGGAGGCAGGCTGGTGCAAGGTGTTCCACCAATCGACCGAGAACTTGATGATCGGCAAGTTGATGACCCCGATCAGCGCCAGGATGGCCGCCGCGCGATCGCCGCGCTCGGCGTTGTCGTAGGCGCGGCTCAAGGCGATGTGGCCGAGGTAGAGGAAGCACAGCAGCAGCATCGAGGTGAGCCGCGCATCCCACACCCAGTAGGTGCCCCACATCGGCCGACCCCATAGCGAGCCGGTGAGCAGGCAGATCAGCGCATAACAAGCGCCAACCGGCGCTGCGGCGCGCGCCATCAGGGCCGCGAGCGGATGGCGCCATACCAGCAGCGCAGCGCTGAGCGCCGCCAGCAGCGCATAGCCTGCCATGGCGAGCCAGGCCATGGGCACGTGCACGTACATGATGCGCACCGTCTCGCCCTGCTGGTAGTCGGGCGGCGACTGTAGCAGCGCCAGCCAAAGCCCGATTCCCAGCGACAGCAGGGTGGCCAGCGACAGGCCCGGCTGCACGCGCTGACTGAGGCGGCGGAAACGTGCCGGATTGGCGAAGCGGTGCATAGTTTCTCGCGTTCAGCGGTTACTAATCGTCCCTGAGCAGGCGGCAGCGTGTCGTCGCTCTTAGGCCGAACTTCAAAAGGCAACTCCACACACCCAGTTCGTCGACGTCGTCTTGAGAAGGGTATCTCTAGGATTGTTGAACGAAGACCCGTCGAACCGTTGGGCGATTCAGTTGCTGTTCTGAGATCAAGTCGGGAAATTAGGCCAACTCGACGATCCACGAGTCCGTATCGCGTCGTCGATCGTCCGACCGAAGGAATATCGCATTCGATCGAGTCAGTTTGGCTTTCTCTCGACCGTGCTTGTCGAACAAGTGGAGACCGGGACCCGCGGCTGGACCGTCTTGATGGATCTCACGGAAGGAAGAACTGCCCGGGGGCGCGCAAGTGAGCATTCGGAGTTGTGATTACGTTGCAGGGTGGATGACTGGATACGTCTTCAGGACCCAGAGATCGCAGAGAGTCCTTAGAGTGAAGGCTGGAGCATATCCACTGAGGTGCCGCCGTGGACAGATGAAGGATAACCAACCACTTCAGATCGCACCCCCCACGCTGAAACTCACCGAAACCTGCTTCCCCAGGCCCTGTCCCTCCCCAGGACCGGTGGTGGCGAGACCCACAGCTCTCCCGTGGCCTTGCAGGCGGCGTGGGCACTTCGGCCGGTGGCGGCTCGCCATCACCGGCTTCTTTTTGACTTTAGGCTCCAGTTTCAATCACTAGGAAGCGAGTCGTCGAGTTCTAGTCGCAATGGTATTGGGCGAATGTTCTTCGCCAGAACTCTGGATTCCAGGACGTCGTATGACCCGGCTAAACCGCCACGCGACCAGCCCAAGAGGTCCGTCGCCGCTGCCCGACGACGTGACTATTGCGCGGCGGAAGAATGCGGTGCGGGTCTGGTTCGAGGGCCTGCGCGATCGCATCTGCTCTGAGTTCGAACGGATCGAGGATGAACTTCAGGGCACACACCGCGACAAGGCACCCGGCCGTTTCGAGCGCCAGACCTGGAAGCGCGAGCGTGACCCTAGTGGAGGGGATCGCGGCGGCGGTACCATGGCGCTGATGCGCGGTCGTGTGTTCGAGAAGGTCGGCGTCAACGTCTCGACGGTGTCCGGTGAGTTCAGCCCGGAGTTTCGTGCTAATATTCCGGGTACCGCCGAGGACCCACGTTACTTCGCTTCGGGCATATCCCTGGTGGCACACATGCGATCTCCCAAAGTGCCGGCCGTGCACATGAACACGCGCTACATCGTGACCACGCGTGCCTGGTTCGGCGGTGGCTCCGACCTCACGCCGATGGTGCCACACGAGCCCGACAGGAAGGACTTCCACGCGGCCCTTCGCGCCGCCTGTGACGCCCATGATCCCGGCTACTACTCGCGCTTCAAGGAATGGTGCGACGAATATTTCTTCCTGCCGCATCGTGGCGAGGTGCGCGGGGCGGGCGGCATCTTCTATGACTATCTCGACGGCGGCGAGTTCGACCGCGACTTCGCCTTCACCCGCGCCGTCGGCGAGGCCTTTGTCGACGTGTACCCGAAGCTGGTGCGCCGGCACATGAACGAGCCGTGGACCGTGGCCGAGCGCAACCACCAGCTCGCGCGCCGCGGCCGCTACGTCGAGTTCAACCTGCTGCACGACCGCGGCACCAAGTTCGGCCTGATGACCGGCGGCAATGTTGAGGCGATCCTGATGTCCCTCCCGCCGGAGGCGTGCTGGCCCTAGCTTATTGTCTCTTCCCTTGGCGAACTCCGCCAAGGGCAGGTGTCCCGAACGGTCGGGGTCATGTAGGTGCCAACGATGATGCTCGTGACCCCTCCGCCCGCGGAGGCGTTCGCCTTGTAGAAACGGGTGATTGCCGCCCTGTTGCGTCGGTCTCTGCAATCGTTCGATTCATGGCTCGAAGACAACTAACCACTCTTTCGATCGGATTCGCGTACAGCACCGGATATGTCAGTCGCGGCAGTTTCGTGCGCGTCCTCCAGGAAAGCCTAAGGCGCGAATCCTACGAAAATCAGCCGGCATCCAGCCTCGAGTGAGTCTGCGCCACGACCGGCGCTCCGTTCCGACGAGGGAACGTACAGTTTTCGCTCGAAGTGACCCTTCATCCAATCGGACCTGAAAGGATCAATCGACTATCGCGCTGATCCACGTCTGGCTCCCGCGTTGTTGGGAGCCGCGAGCACCGTGAATCACTCCCAAAGGCACGCCGGAGGACACGGGAGAAACTGCTGCGGCTCGAATACCCGACGGCGTGTGCAATCTGTTCGATCGAGAGAACGTTTGCAGTCAACAGGTTGCTAGCCTGGCGTATGCGCAGCTGGCGCAGTGCTACCATCGGCGAGCATCCGACGGCATCGGTAAAACGAGCCATGGAGGCCGATCGACTAAGGCCAGCGGTCTTTGGGTCGCTCAAAGAAGCTATCGACCGGGTGCCACCATTTGTGGCTAAATATCGGCATTCCAAAATGAAATGTACTAAGTTGATGAACAAAGTCTTCTTTGGGCAGCTCCGGGTCGGACGAATGGCAGCCTAGCATCTCATTGCCCGGTGCAGCCTCCGACATGATGGAAGAGACAGATGATTCCTCCGTGGCGATTGGGTCTCTTCGCGGACACCGGCTATGAGGTGCTGTGGGAGGATGCAGAGCGGATCGTCTGCAAGACATGGCGCGTGGGTGTCGCCGGCGACCGCCAGGTTGTGCTGGCCGTCCTTTGCGCTGAAGAGCACCCAAGTCCCGAAAATGTCAACCGTCTCACACACGAATACAGGCTAAGGAATGAGCTCGACGGCGCATGGGCAGCGCGGCCGCTGGACCTGATTCGCGAACACGGTTGGCCGGTGCTGATCCTCGAGTTTCCTGGCGGTCAGCCACTCGGTCGCCTAATGGGCACGCCGATGTCGATGGAGCGATTCCTGCGACTCGCCGTCTCCCTGGCGGCTGCACTTGGCCGACTGCACGCACGTGGCCTAATCCACAAGGATATCAAGCCAGCCAATATACTCATCAATGCTGCGATGGACCACGTGTGGCTGACGGGCTTTGGCATCGCATCGCGCCTACCGCGCGAGCGTCAGTCGCCCGAAGCTCCCGAGTTCATCGCCGGAACGCTCGCCTACATGGCGCCTGAGCAGACAGGCCGAATGAACCGGTCTATCGATTCCCGGACAGACCTTTACGCACTCGGCGTCACACTTTACGAGACGTTGACCGGCAGTCTTCCGTTCACAGCTTCCGATCCGATGGAATGGGTGCACTGCCATATTGCAAGAAGACCGGCACCGCCCAGCGAGCGGTTAAATAATCTCCCTGGCTCCGTCTCTGCGATTATTATGAAGCTGCTCGCCAAGACTGCTGAGGAGCGTTACCAGACAGCTGCAGGCGCAGAGAGCGATCTACGGCGTTGCCTTGCTGAATGGGAAACCCGAGGCGATATCGACGAATTTCCGCTCGGGGAACATGACATTCCGGACCGGCTGCTGATCCCCGAAAAATTGTATGGCCGCACGGCCGAAGTCGATGCCCTGCTTGCCTCCTTCGACCGTATCGTTGCCGGCGGCAGGCCGGAGTTGGTGTTGGTTTCCGGATACTCCGGCATCGGCAAGTCCGCAGTCGTCAACGAGCTTCACAAGTCACTTGTTCCGCCCCGAGGCCTTTTTGCATCGGGCAAGTTTGACCAGTACAAGCGCGACATCCCCTACGCCACCCTTGCGCAGGCCTTTCAGAGCCTGATCCGCCCGCTTTTGAGCAAGTCCGAAGCGGAGCTGCGGCAATGGCGGGAGGCGCTGCTCGAGGCGCTCGAACCGAACGGTCGGCTCATCGTCGATCTCGTGCCGGAGTTGAAGCACATCATCGGCGAACAGCCACCGGTCCCCGAGCTGCCGTCGCAGGATGCGCAAGGCCGCTTTCAGCTGGTGTTCCGGCGATTTATCAGCGTATTCGCGCGGCCGGAGCATCCGCTCGCCTTGTTCCTGGACGATCTCCAATGGCTCGATGCGGCAACGCTCAATTTGCTCGAGGATCTGTTGACCCGACCGGATGCGCAGAACCTGTTGTTGATTGGCGCCTACCGCGACAACGAAGTCGATCCCGTCCACCCATTGATGCGCAAGCTCGAAGCCATGCGCCAAGCTGGAGCGATATTGCAAGACATCGTATTGGCCCCCCTAACCTGTGGGGACCTGGGTCAACTAATCTCGGATTCCGTTCACAGCGAACCAGAGAGAGTGACGCCGCTGGCACAGCTGATCCACGAGAAGACAACCGGCAATCCGCTTTTCGCCATACAGTTCATATCTGCGCTCGCCGACGAAGCATTACTCACTTTCGATTACGGCAAGGCGAGATGGAGCTGGGACCTGAATCGCATTCACGCCAAAGGTTACACCGATAATGTGGTGGACCTCATGGTGGGGAAGCTAAACCGCCTGTCCGCCGACACTCGGAACGCATTGCAGAAACTCGCCTGCCTTGGCAACGAGGCAGGGTTCACCATGTTGCGGATCGTTTACCAGGACTCCGAGGAGGAGATGCATGACCAGCTTTGGGGAGCGGTGCGAGTAGGTCTGATCCTTCGTTCGGAAGATTCCTACAAGTTTCTCCACGACCGTGTCCAGGAAGCCGCTTACTCCTTGATCCCGGAGGAATCGCGTGCGGAAGCGCATCTCCGAATAGGGATGCTGCTCGCAGCGCAGACCCCTCCAGAGGAGCTGGAGGAGACGATCTTCGAAATCGTCAATCAACTCAACCGCGGCTCGCATCTCATCACGTCAACTGAGGAGCTTGAGCGGGTCGCAGAGTTGAATTTCATTGCAGGGAGACGAGCCAAGACCTCGACAGCGTATGCCTCGGCGCTGAACTATCTGGTCTCCGGCGCGGCACTGCTGCCAGGGGACTTGTCGGAGCGCCGGCACGACCTGATCTTTGAGCTGGAGCTGCACCGGGCCGAATGTGAGTTCCTCACTGGTGCACTGGCGGAAGCCGAGCAGCGCCTGACGGCGCTGTCGGCTCATGCCGCAACGACGATCGAACGAGCCCGCGTTGCGTGCCTGCAGGTGGAACTTTACACGGCCCTGGATCAGCCCAGCCGCGCGATCGCAGTCGGTCTCGACTATCTCCGCCACCTGGGCATCGACTGGTCGCCGCACCCGACGGAAGACGAGGCTCGGCGCGAGTATGAGCGGATCTGGTCCCAACTCGGCTCACGCACGATAGAAAGCCTCATCGATCTGCCTTTGATGAGCAATGCCGCGTCGCTCGCGACCCTCGATGTCCTGACGAAGCTCGGGCCGCCCGCCTGGCATACGGATGCGAACCTAGCTTCCCTGGTCATCTGTCGCGCAGTCAATCTCAGCCTCGAGGGTGGCAATTGTGACGGCTCGTGCTACGTCTATGCGGTGCTTGGCAGGCTTGCTGGACCGAAATTCGGCGACTACCAAGCGGGACTTCTATTCTGCCGTCTCGGCTATGAGCTGGTCGAACAGCGCGGGCTGAAGCGATTCCAGGCCAGAATCTACCTGAACTTTGGAAGTTTAGTCACGCCCTGGACGAGACATGTCCGGGAAGGTCGTGATCTGCTGCGGCGTGCGTTTGAGACGGCAAACCAGATCGGTGACCTCACTTTTGCGGCGTACTGCTGCAGCCACCTGAACACGGACCTTCTTGCGGCGGGCGATCCACTCGATGAGGTGCAGGGCGAAGCCGAGCGTGGTCTCGCGTTTGCGCAGAGGATGCGGATCGGTCTCGCGATTGACTGCATCGTTGGCCAACTTGGGCTGATTCGGACTCTCCGCGGCTTGACACCGATTTTTGGTTGCTTTGACGATGGGCAGTTTGGCGAACTCCTACTGGAGTCCCGTTTCTGCAGGAACCCGGCTCTGGCGCTAGCCGAGGGCTGGTACTGGGTCCGCAAGCTGCAGGCGCGCTTCTTTGCCGGCGACTATGCGTCGGCCATTGAGGCCTCGTCGCGGGCGCAGCGGCTGCTGTGGACATCGCCGTCAATGTTCGAAACGGCAGAGTATCACTTCTACAGCGCACTCTCTCGAGCGGCATCCTGCGAGTCCGCAGCGGCCGGCCAGCAGCATGTCGACGCATTGGCCGCGCACCACCGACAGCTCGAGGACTGGGCGACGGCTTGTCCGGACAACTTCGAGAACCGCGCAGCACTGGTCGGGGCGGAGATCGCTCGGATCGAAGGTCGCGCGCTCGATGCCGAACATCTCTACGAGCACGCTATCCAGTCGGCACGCACGTATGGCTTTGTCCACAACGAGGCGCTCGCCAACGAGGTCGCCGCACGCTTTTATGCCGCACGCGGGTTCAAGAAGATCGCGCATGCCTATCTGCAGGACGCGCGGTACGCATACACTCGTTGGGGAGCCTTCGGCAAGGTACGCCAACTCGACGAGTTGTATCCGCACCTCAGGGAGGAAAGGCCGATTGCCGGCCCTACACGCACGATTGGGGCACCTGTCGAACAACTGGATCTAGCCACTGTCATCAAAGTCTCGCAAGCTGTGTCGGGCGAGATCGTTCCAGAAAAACTGATCGACACGCTGATGCGCACGGCGATTGAGTACGCAGGTGCCGGGCGAGGTCTGTTGATCCTTGCGGTAGGTGATGGTTATCGGATTGAGGCGGAAGTCACGACCACAAATGACACGGTGACTGTCGATCAGCAGCAAGCGAGTGCAACCTCTGGAGATCTGCCAGAGTCCATCCTACACTACGTGACCCGGACCAAAGAGAGCGTTCTTCTCCACGATGCCGCAGCCGCGAACCCGTTTTCTGCCGATAAGTACATTCATCGGCATCACGCCCGTTCAATTCTCTGCCTGCCGTTGCTCAAACAGGGCAGGCTGGCTGGTGTGCTTTACCTCGAAAACAACTTGACGGCCCACGTTTTCACACCTGACCGTGTCACAGTGTTGAAAGTGCTTGCGTCACAGGCGGCAACATCGCTCGAAAATTCGCGGCTTTATGACGACCTCGCGGATCGGGAAGGGAAGATTAGGCGTTTGGTCGACGCCAACATCATTGGGATCTTCATTGCCGATCGCGAAGGGAGGATTCTCGAAGCTAATGACGCGTTTCTACGCATCGTGGGGTATGTCCGTGAGGACTTGGTCCGGGGTCGCCTGAACCGGAACGAGTTGACCCCGCCGGAGCGGCGCGAGCGCGACAAACGTGCATGGGGAGAACTGTACTCGACTGGAAGGCTTCAGCCCTTCGAGAAAGAATATTTTCGGAAAGACGGCAGCCGCGTGCCTGTGCTTGTTGGCGCCGCGTTGTTCAAGGAAGGAGGTGACCAGGGCCTTGCGTTCGTCCTAGATCTGACCGAGCGCAAGCAGGCGGAGGAGGCATTGCGTG
>NZ_BKAJ01000036.1 GCF_007992495.1 Reyranella soli | reverse complement strand
GTCCTCGCGCGCTCATGATCATGAGCGCGCGAGGACGCGCGCGGTCCGGAAGACGAAGAACATGAGCGGCGCTACCTCGCCAAGTGCTGGCCGAGATGCGCCAGGGTGCGCTGGCGCGCCTCTGCCGCGGCCGCCTCGTTGAAGGGCGGGTATCCGGCGCGATTGAAACCGTGCTCGGTGCCGGCATAGTCGTGGATGGCGACACCCGGTTCGCTGCCCATGCGGGCCTTGATCGCCGCCACGGTCTGCGGCGGCACGTGCGGATCGTTCTCGGCGAAATGCATCAGGATCGGGCAGCGGCGGCGGCCGGCCTCTTCCAGGTGCTGGTCAATCTGCACGCCGTAATAGTTGACGGCCGCCTCGATCGGCAGGCGCGTGCTGGCAAGGTAGGCGAACTTGCCGCCGAGGCAGAAGCCCATCACGCCGACCTTGCCGGTGCAGTCCGCCCGACCGCGCAACGCTGTGACCATGTCCCCGAGGTCACGGGCGAACTGGTCAGTGTCGAGCTTGGCCCACAGCGCGCGCGCCTTGGCGCGGCCCTCATCGGTATAGGGCAGGTAGTTGGCGGCCTCCTGGCGCCAGAAGACGTCGGGCGAGAGAGCGATGAACCCTGCCGCCGCGTAGCCGTCGGCGACCGAGCGAATGTGCGGGTTGGTGTTGAACACCTCAGGCAGCACGACCAGGCCGGGCGCCGGGAGCTTCGCCGGCAGCGCGAGGTACGCTGCGAAGCGTCCGCCGTCCGATGCCGTCAGCGTGATTTCCTGGCCCATGCTTCCTCCGTCGCAACTCCGGCCATCCTAGGATGGCCGGCGGACGGCGAACAATCGCGGTCAGGCCGTGGAATTTCGCAGGAGCTACTCAGCCGCCTGGGGAACCCGCTTGCCCCGCATCGCGGCGTACTTCGCATAGGCCCGGTTGCGGCGCTCATCGAACTTCGCCAGGCGCCGCTGCGGGTTCAGGTTGGCGACGTTGTCCGCCGATCCCGGCTCCTTCTGCGAACCGGCCCAGCCGTGCGCCGCGATGTCGAAGATGATGCCGTTGAGGTCGGTGTGCTTGACCTCGTAGCCATCCGGATTGTCAGGATCGCCCATGATCCAGGTGGCGCCGACGTTGCGCGCGATCTTGCCCTGCTCCACCACGTCATCGACCCAGAAGCCGATATGGTGGATGCCGACGAAGTCGACGCCGGTCCCCTGCGAGGCCTCGTCGCTCTTGAAGTGGAGGATGGCGAGGTTGACCACGCCGTCGGTCAGGAACACGCCCTCGGCCAGGGCGCCGTCGATCTCCATGACTTCCTGCAGGCCGACGGCCTGCTTGTAGAACTCGGCGGTTTCCCAGGGGTCTTTTACGCTGAGGGCGACGTGACGGATGCGGCCTTTGGTCTGCGCAGTCATCGGCTGGCTCCCTTGCATCGGGCTGGCGTGCAGGGAGTGTAGCGGGAATCCGGCCAGACTGTCACCCCGACCCCGACTGTCACCCCGAGCGAAGCGAGGGGCCTTTGAGGCAACAGGAAAGGTCCCTCGCTTCGCTCGGGATGACAGCTTTAATTTGTCGGGATGACAGCCTTATTTGAACGTCGGCTGCCCCGATACATAGCCATAGAAGTTGCGCGAAAACTCCTCCACCGACAGCGTGCCGACCTTGGGGATCACCATAGGTGTAGACGTTGATGGCGATGCGGCCGTTCCTGACCTCCGGCGGCTCGTCGACGACGACGCAGTGATTCCAGAAGTGCGAGTTCATCTTGTTCTTCACGTCGTAGAGGATGTTGGTGTGGACGAACAGGCAGACGTCGCGATAGGCGCGGGCGTCGCGGTCGAACGCCTCGATCTCCTTGCGGCCCTTGGACACGAAGATGTTGGAAACGTCATGCACGCCGGCATAGCCGATCTGGCGGAACCACTTCGCCACCTCGCCCTCTCGCGTGCGGGCGGCGATGTCGTCGTCGACCGAGGCGACGTCGAGGATGGCGTTGTAGGAATCGCGCAGGCTGGCCAGCGCCACCCAGTCGACGGGCGCGATCTTGCCGGCCGGCGGCTGGTAGACGCGGCAGGCCATGCCCGGCTTGACCTCGAGCGAGCCGATGCGCGCCTTGCCGGTGGTGAAGAGGTCGATCACGTACTGGACGTAGAGTTCGGGCTTGTAGTTCAGCACGCAGTAGAAGAAGGACGCCGGACAGCACAGGCTCGCCGCGCCCTGGTCCTGCGTCACCGGGTCTTTGACGCGCTCGCGCAGGCCGGCAATCAGCTCGGCCGGATCGATGCGGGGAAAGGGACGGCCCTTGGGGAGCGGTGGAAACCTGTCGATCAGCGACAAGGCATAGTCCTTGCGCATCGGACCCGCGAACATCGGCGCCTCCAGCCTGATCACGCATGGTGAGGCGAGAACGCCGAGAATGACTGTGGGGGAAATCACAAATCGCAGTTAGGCTTCACCGTCATCCCGAGCGAAGCCGCCCGAAGGGCGGTGTAGCCGAGGGACCTGTTTTTGCCGACGCCGCAGCAAAAAAGGTCCCTCCACTCCGCCTCGCTGCGCTCGGCTCCGGTCGGGATGACGGGACTTCACGGGAGGGCTCCATGCCAACCAGAACCGGAGGCTGCCTGTGCCGGGCAGTCCGCTACGAAAGCACCGGTGAGCCGCAATTCGCGCTGCAATGCCATTGCCGCGACTGCCAGCTGCAGAGCGGCGCGCCGCATGTTGCGGCGGTGCGCATGCCGTCGGCCGGGTTCCGCATCGTCCAGGGTTCGCCGAAACGCCACGTCGCCAAGGCCGATTCCGGTAACGAGATCACCCGCGTGTTCTGCGGCGACTGCGGCACGCCAATCTACGTGCAGGTCTCGACGCGGCCCGACATCGTCGGCGTCCGTGTCTGCACCTTCGACGATGCGAGCTGGTTCCGGCCCGAGGCCAACATCTTCACGAAGAGCGCGCAGCCGTGGGACCACTTGGATCCCACGGTGCCGGCGTTCACGACCTATCCGACGGGCAAGTCGTATTGATCAGCCGTAGACCTTGCGCACCTCGCCGTCGGCCCACTTCACCGCCTCCTCGGCAGGCATGCCCTGGACGGCCTTCGCATACATGTCGACGATGATGTACTTGGAGAGCACCTCCGCCGCCTTCTGTCCTGCCGGTCCGGCATAGCCGTAGACGCGGCCGAGCCGGGGCGCCACGCGGTAGGGCGCCATCACCGGGTCCTCCTGCCACATCTCGTGGTTTTCCCACTGCTTGGTCGGGCCGGTGGCAAACCCCTTCTGCACGTTGAACCACTTGCCGTAGACCTCAGCCGAATGGAACCACTTCAGGAACTCCATCGCCTGCTGCTGGTTCTTTGAATATTTCATCACCATCATGCACTGGAAGGGATGCACGCCGAACTGGCCGGCAGGTCCCTTGGGCAGGGGTGCGTGCAGGATGTCGGTCTTGAGCTGCGCGCCCTTGTCGGTCTTGTACTGGTCGGGCTTGCGCAGCGCTTCGATGTAGATCGACGCGCCGTTCAGCGTGGCGCTGATCGTGCCCGACAGGAAAGCGCGGTTGTTGTTGGAATCGTCCCACGCCAGGCCGCCCTCGTCGAGGGCGTCCTTCCACAACGCCGTCAGGAACTTGACCGACTCGATCGTCTCCTTGGTGTTGAGCTTGACGGTCTTGCCGTCTTCCTCGACCTCGCGCCCGCCCCACGACCACAGGTAGGGATAGGCGAAGGCCGGCGCGTCGCCGACCGTATGGCCGAGCGTCTGCCCCATCGGCCGGCCCTTGACCTTGAGCTTCTTGCCGGCGTCCCGGAACTCCTCCCAGGTCTCGGGAAATTTCGTGACGCCGATCTCGTCGAACCACGATTTGCGGTAGGCGACCATGGCGCCGATGATGCAATAGGGCACGGCAATCCACTTCTTGCCGTCGTGCGTGTTGGCCTTGGCGAGGTCGTAGTAGCCGCCCTGCGCCGAGCCGAGCGCCTCGCAGACGGCTGAGACGTCGGCGACGCTGTCGGCATAAAGCTGCGCCTTGTTGTCGAAGATCATGATGATGTCGGCGCCGCTCCCGGCCTGGATCGCCGCCGTCGCCCGCGGCTGCAGGTCGTTGAGGCCGATCGTCTCCATGTTGACCTTGAAGCCCAGTGCCTTCTCGGCTTCCGCCAGCATCGATTGGCGAAGGATCTGATCGCCGGCTGGAACGAAGTCGTTCCACTTCAGCCAGTGGATGGACGACGTCTGCGCATAAGCGGGCGCTTTGCCGAGGGCCAGAATGCCAGCCATGCCGGCGGTCTTGGCAGCCAGTGCTCCTGTACCGGACGCGTTCAGGAACTGGCGACGCGTAACACGAGCCATTGTTTCCTCCCTGAGAACGCTTGCTGTTAACTCAGCACTATTTACTTATGCGGAAAGTGTAGGTGCGAGGCCCGAGCTAAACAAGGGCCGGACAAGGCCGGGTTGACAGCGCCGCCGGGCCATCGCCCGATGCCAGGCAACGCAACGAGAGGAAGGAAACAGCCCGATGTCCGAGACCCCGACCTTTGGCCGCTACGCCGAAGTCCCCTACGAGAAGATGAGCCCGGAACAGCAGGCGGGCTACAAGTCGATGATCGAGGCACGCGGCCGCCTGCCCGGCCCGACCAAGATCTGGGTGCACAACCCCAAGCTCGCCAAAGTCGCGGGCCCGTTCGGTGCGCATTTCCAGCCCGGCCAGTATTCCCTGAGCGAGCGCGAGCGCGAGATCGCCGTCTGCGTCATCACCAGCCACTGGCGCTCGGCCTATCCGACGGCCGCGCATGAGCGCATCGCCAAGGCGGCCGGGCTGCCGGCCAACAAGATCGACGCGATCCTGGGCGGGCTGCCGACATCATTCGACGACGCCCGCGAGCAGGTCGTCTACGAGATGGCGATCGCCCTGTCCAACGGCCGCTGGGTGTCGCGCGGCCTGCACGAGCGCGCGGTCAAGGCGCTGGGCCATGTCGGCATCACCGACGTCATCACCTTGATGGGACACTACACCAGCGTGGCGATGACGCTCGCCTTCTATGACGTCCCGGACGGGGCGGCAGGCATGGCGCGCTGACCTTCGCCGGGAGCGCGCCACACAAGTGGCGCGTCCTTGCCGTCCCTACAGTTTGCTTACCGACTCTCGACCGAAAAAGACACGGTTCCAGCGCAGGATCTGGGTTGGCTTCTTCAATGACTTGTAGATGTTGTCCAAACCACGAACGACGATGTAGAGAGCCCCGAGTGCCGTAAGGGATCGAGTGTCGGCATTTCCCAAGTTTCCGAGGACTTCGTTTAGGTAGTGAGCCGCGAGCAAGAATCCGACCGCGATTTCAAGACCGCCATACCACCCTGGTAGCCGGCATCTAAACCAATACAGTCCGGCTCCGAGAGGCAGAATTCCTGCCGCAAGAAATGGCAACAACCAGCCTGACTCGATTGAGCTCGCTGAAATTCCGGCAACGACCGATACAAAAAAGATCAGAGCGACCAGCATGCCTCCCAGTACCGGCCAGGTTGCGACAGCAATCAGGACGAGCGGAAGGACTCGCTTGAGAACGTCGACGGGATTGGGAAATTTCACGTAAGGCACTGCAATCCACGTTCCGCCCCATACCCTCGGCTTTCTTGCTGCAGGATCCATTGCACCCACTCTGCAATCCACAGTAGACAGATTATCATACTACAACTGTGACGGGCGCGGCTTTTCACTGCACGAGCGGTGCACCACTGGTGTTGTGCGCACTTCGAAGAACACACAGTCCCCTTGCGCAACACAGACGACACAAATCGCCCGCCCGGCAACACCGGGACGATATCCAGACTCGATAACGTCGTGATGCCAGGCGCCACGCTAGCCGCAGCGCCCGGCATCGCGCGGCGTAGCGTTGATGCGCGATGAGCGTACCAACCTACGGAGGACAGAATGCTCAAGAGCTTCTCAGCCCTGTTCGGAGTGCTTCTTCTGGTGTCGGCTTGCGGTGAGTCGACGCAAAACATGTCCCTGCAACAGCCACCGCCGGCCCCGCCGCCGCCGCCGAAGTCCTGGATGGTCTTCTTCGATACCAACAGCACGGCGCTGTCGCAGCAAAGCTCGACCACGATCGGCGAGGCGGCCACTGTCGCCAAGTCCATGCCGAGCGCGCGGGTGGCCGTCACCGGCTTCGCCGACACCGACGGCAATCCGGCCTACAATCAGCAGCTGTCGCTACGGCGCGCCAACGCGGTGAAGAACGCGCTGGTGAGCAACGGCATTGCACCCCAGGCCGTCACCGTGACCGGCTCCGGCGAAAGCGGCCTGCTGATCGATACGCCGGACCAGACGAAGAACGAGAAGAACCGTCGCGTTCAGATCGTCGTGCAGTAACCTGAGTCGCTTTCCTCCCCACGCAAAAGCGTGGGGAGGGACGTACTTTGACTTAGGCGGCAGCCGCGCGCGTGCCGGCCGCATCGAGGGCCTGCGAGAGATCGGCGATGATGTCGTCGATGTGCTCGATGCCGATCGACAGGCGCACATAGCCGTCCGACACACCGGTCTTGAGCTGCTCCTCGGGCGTGAGCTGGGAGTGCGTGGTGCTAGCCGGATGGATGGCGAGGCTGCGCGCGTCGCCGATATTGGCCACGTGATAGAGCAGCTTCAGCGAATCGATGAAGCGACGCCCGGCCTCGCGGCCCGCCGCCAGCTCGAAACCGACCAGGCCGCCATAGCCGCCCTTGAGATAGGTGTCGGCGCGGCGGCGCTGCTCGCCCTTCTGCAGCGAGGGATGGATGACGCGCGCGATCTCCGGGCGCTTGGCCAGGAAGTCGGTGACGGCCTGGGTGTTCCTGACATGGCGCTCGATGCGCAGCGCCAGGGTCTCGATGCCCTGCAGGATCAGGAAGGCGTTGAACGGCGACAGCGGCGCGCCGAGGTCGCGCAGCAGCGTCGTGCGCGCCTTGATGATGTAGGCGACGGGACCGATCGGCTTCACCGCCTCGACCCAGACGGCGCCGTGATAGCTCGGATCGGGCGTGTTGAGCGCGGGCTGGCGTGCCGCGTGGGCCGCCCAGTCGAAGGTGCCGCTATCGACGATCAGGCCGCCGATCGAGTTGCCGTGGCCGCCGAGATACTTGGTGCTGGAATAGACGACGACTGCAGCGCCATGGTCGAACGGCCGGCACAGGATGGGCGCCGCCGTGTTGTCGACGATCAGCGGGATGCCGAGCGGACGGCCGATGTCGGCGACCTCGCGGATGGGAAACACCGTGAGCTTTGGATTGGGCAGCGTCTCGGCGTAATAGGCGCGCGTGCGCTGGTCGGTGGCGCGGGCGAAGGCCTGCGGGTCGGCGGGATCGACGAAGCGCACCTCGATGCCCTGGTCCTTCAGGGTGTTGGCGAACAGGTTCCAGGTGCCGCCATAGAGATCGGTCGAGCTCACGACGTTGTCCCCGGCGCGCGCCAGGTTCTGCAGCGCGAAGGCCGACGCGGCCTGTCCGGAGGCCAGCGCCAGCGCGGCAGCGCCGCCTTCGAGCGCGGCGACGCGCTGCTCGAGCACGTCGGTCGTGGGATTGCCGATGCGGGTGTAGATGTTGCCGAGTTCCTTCAGGGCGAACAGGTTGGAGGCGTGCTCGGTGTCACGGAACTGATACGACGTCGTCTGGTAGATCGGCACGGCCACGGCGCCGGTCGAGGGATCGGCACGCCAACCGGCATGCAGCGAAATCGTTTCGGGATGACGTGACGCGACCATGCAGGGGCCTCCTGGGCTGGATGAAGGGGCGACTGTTTCAAACTGCGGGTGATACCGTCAACCGTAGCGGTTGCTCTCGACGCCCGTAGGTGAGGAATATCACGTTCGCGAAATGACGGCGCGACCGACGAAAATACTGCAGAGGCTGCCGCCCTACTCCACCGTCATGCCGGCGTCACGCACGATGGTCTCGTATCGTTTGCGCTCGGCCAGGATGAACTCGGCAAAGGCCGCCGGCGTGCTCGCGACCATGTCGCCGCCCTGCTGGGCGACCACCGTCTTCGCGCCCTCGGTCGCGGCGGCGCGCACCGCCTCGTCGGCGATCTTCTTCACCAGGTCCGGCGGCATGTCCTTCGGGCCGACCAGGCCGTACCAGGCAACCGACTGGTAGCCCTTCACGCCGGCCTCATCGACCGTCGGCAAGTCGGGATAGAAGCTCGAGCGCCTGAGCGAGCTCACCGCCAGCGCCCGCATCTTGCCCGTGGTCACGAGGTCCTTGGAGTTGGGCTGGGTGATCATCATGTCGACATTGCCCGCCATCAGGTCGAGTTGGGCAGGATTGCCGCCCTTGTAGGCGACGTGGGTCAGGGTGACGCCTGCCATGTGCGCCAGCAGCGCGCCGGCGAGATGCTGCGAGGAGCCGTTGCCGCCCGAGGCATAGGTGAGCGGTGGTGTCGCGCTCCTGGCCAGCGCCAGGAGTTCGGGCAGCGTGCTGGCCTTCAGCGCGGGCTTCACCAGCACGAGCTGCGGGAAGGTCGCGATCAGGCTTATAGGCGTGAAATCCGCGGTCCCGTCATAGGGCAGCTTCTTGTAGATCAGCGGATTGATGGCATGGCCCATGGCCACGACCGAGAGCGTGTAGCCGTCGGCGGCTGCCTTGGCGACGATCTCGCCCGCCACTACGCCGTTGGCGCCGGCGCGATTGTCGGCCACCACCGGCTGGCCCCAGGCCTGCGAGAAATGCTGGCCGACGGCGCGCGCCAGGAGATCCGTCGTCCCGCCAGGGGCGAAAGGGATGACCATGCGGATCTGCTTGTCGGGGTACGCGCCTTGCGCGCGCGGCGCGACGGCGGGCGCGGCGACGGCGAGCGCGCCGAGGCCCTTGAGGAAGTCCGCGCGCTTCATTGCAGGTAGTAGCCTGAGGGCGTGCCCTTGACGGTGGTGCGTTCGAGATGGCGCGTCTCGCCTTCCTCGTAGTCGCCCAGCGCAATGTGCATGGTGCAGCGGTTGTCCCACAGCACGATGTCGTCCCGGCGCCACTGGTGGCGGTAGACGAACTGCGGCCGCGTGGCGTGCTTCACCAGGTAGTCGATCAGGGGCTTGCTCTCCTCCTCCGTCATGCCGACCAGGCAGGAGACCTTGTCGCCGATATAGAGCGCCTTGCGGCCGGTCTCGGGATGGACGCGCACGACCGGCTGGGCGATCGGCGGATTGATCTTGCTCTGCTCCTTCTCGCGCTCGGAGGACGTGTCCAAGACCTTGCGCCGGCCGGTATGGATGGCATGCAGCGGCTCGATCATCGCCTTCATGCCGTCCGACAGCGTGTCGTAGGCGCGATACATGTTGGTGAACATGGTGTCGCCGCCCACGGGAGGAATGATGATGCCGCGCAGCAGCGAGCCCAGCGACGGCACCAAGGTGAACGACATGTCCGAATGCCACTGCTGGCCGGTGTACTTCGAGGCCGAGGGCTTGCCGTCCTCCTCCGGGATGTTGGTGACCAGCAGCAGCTCGGGATAGTCGGGATGGCGGTCGCGCGGCAGGTTGTCGTGCCGGTCGAGCTCGCCGAAGCGACGGCTGAAGGCGATGTGTTGTTCGCGCGTGATCTTCTGGTCGCGGAACAACAGGATGCCGCGCTCGAGAAAGGTGCGATGGATCTGGTCGAACTCGGAGTTGCTGAGCGGCTGGGCGAGATCGACGCCCTGGACTTCGGCGCCGAGGGCGTGGCTCAGGGGGCGGAAGGAGAGAGACATGGGGACCTGTGCTGACAGCAGAGGTTCCCATCATGCGCCCGACGATGGCGAGCCGAAAGCCCGCACAAACGAGACCAGATTCCGAAAGGCGAGATCACTCGGGGGCACATCTTCGCCATCGCAGCCCGGGAGCTGGGCGCCTACACCATCGAGCTCGGCCGATAGAACGGCTGGTGCTTCGACGTATCGATGTAGTTCTCGTAGAACTTCCGCGCATGCGGCAGCAGCGCCACCGAGAGCTTGCGGCGCTCGACCTCGTCGTCGGCCAAGGCCTTGCTGAGGTCGTCGTGCAGCGCCTTCAGCGCCACCGTCTTGTCAACCTTGGTGAACTTGCCGTCCTGGTAGATCACCTCGCCGTCGCACATGGTCATGGTGACAGCGTCGTTCTTGGCGCGCTGGACGACGGCGTCGAGGGTCGGGGTCAGCTCGTCGAGGTAGGGGTAAGCCACCTGGTCCCAGTCGATCAGGACCATGTCGGCGCCCTTGCCCACCTCCAGTGAGCCCAGGGTCTCGCCGTAGGGCGTCGTTTTTGCGCCGCCGACGGTCGCCATGCGCAGCACCTGGGACATGGTCGGCACGTCGGCCTCGACCATGCCGGGGACGCGATGGGCGCGCAGGACCAGCTTCAGCTCCTGCAGCATGTCGCGGTCGTCATTGATGCCGGCCTCGTCGAGGCCGATCGCGGTGTTGATGCCCTTCTTCTCGAAATGGTTCAGCGCCGCCACGCCGGACCGCAGACGGAAGTTGGAGGAGCAGTTGTGGCAGACGCAGCCGCCCGCGGCGGCCAGGCGGTCGATGTCCTTCTCGTTTAGCCACACGCCATGGCCCAGGGTCAGGCGGTTGGTCACCAGGCCGAAGCGGTCGATGTATTCCAGCGCGGTGCAGTTGCCGCGCCGCAGGGCGTATTCCTTCTGGTAGGCGGTCTCGACCAGGTGCATATGCATGGGCGCGTCATACTTGGCCGAGGCGTCGCTCAGGAGAGTCAGCGCCTTGTCGGAGCACCAGTGCAGGTTGGCCGGCGCCAGCTGGATCTTCACCCGCCGCTTGTTGTGATGCTGCGCGTGAAAACTCTTGAACATGTCCATGGCGTCGTCGAGGCTCATCTTGAAGCGGTCGAACCAGCGCTGCATGGGGCCCTGCAGCTCCTGGGGCAGGCTTTTCACGAACTCCTCGTCGGCCTGGTAGACGAGCCGGTTCTGGTCGCGCACGGCGTAGCAGTAGCTGACGCGCATGCCGACATCCTCGTAGGCGCGGATGGTCTCGGTGGCGCGCTTCTCGACGTCCGACAGCACGCCCGGCATCCAGCCCTGGATGTGCTGCACCGTGGTGATGCCCGAGCCGATCATCTCGAAGGCCGAATAGAGCGTGTCGAGGTAGAGGTCGAGGTTGCGGATCACCATGCGGGTGATGAACCAGAGCTCCAGCGGCATGTCGGGCGAGCCGAGCTGGACCGGCGTCAGGCCGACATGGTGATGGCCGTTGACGAAGCCCGGCAGCAGGATCTCCTTGCCGGTGCCGATGACGGGAACGGTCGGGTGCTTACGATGCAGGTCGTCGTAGGTGCCGACGGCGACGATGACGCCGTCCTCCTGCAGCACGGCACCGTCCTTGATCTCGTTCCAGGCGAAACGGTCCTTCACGCCGGTGATGGTGGCGCGGCTGCGGATGAGCGATGCGGGCATGGACGTCTCCTTGTTCTTTCTTCACCTCCCCCGTCATATGGGGGAGGCAGGGAGGGGGAAGGCCGCAGGGGCGATCCCGGAAGATGAGAGATCATGACTCATGATCTGAAACTGTCGGCATCTCGATTGGGGCCCTCCCCCTCCCTACCCTCCCCCGTACGGCGGGGGAGGAAATGAGGCGGTCAGGCGGTCATCGCCTCCTGCTCGGCGAAGGCGCGGTCGACCTCGTCGCGCAGCAGGTCGGTGAGCTGGATGCGCAGGGCCTCGGCCTCGCGGCTGAAGAGGTTGCGTGGGCGGGGCAGGTCGATGGGCACGATGGTCTTGATGCGGCCGGGGCGCGCGGTGAAGACGACGACGCGGTCGGCGAGCGCCACCGCCTCGTCGATGTGATGGGTGACGAACAGGACCGAGGCGCCGGAGTCGCGCCAGACGTCGAGCAGGAAATCCTGCATGCGGGCGCGCGTCTGCACGTCGAGCGCGGCGAAGGGCTCGTCCATCAGCAGGACCTTGGGGCGCATGGCGAGCGCCCGGGCCACGGCGACGCGCTGGCGCATGCCGCCGGAAAGCTCGTCGGGGCGCTTGTCCATCGCGGCCTTGAGGCCGACGCGCTGCAGCGCCTCGGCCGCGACCCGGCGGCGCTCGGCCTGGCTGGCGCCGCGGATCGCGAGCCCAAAGCTCACGTTCTGCCACACCGTCAGCCAGGGGAAAAGCGAGGTCTCCTGGAAGATGAGACTCCGCTGGGGCGACGGCGTCTCGACCTTGTCGCCGAACGACCAGATGGCGCCGTCGGTGGCGTCCTCCAGCCCGGCGATGAGATAGAGCAAGGTGCTCTTGCCGCAGCCCGAGGGGCCGAGGAAGACCACGAACTCACCGGGCGCGATGTCGAGGTCGACGTCGCGCAGCGCCTCGTGGGCGCGCTTGGTGCCGGCCGCCCAGGTCTTGCCGGCGCCGCGGCAGACGACGGCCGTCCTCGACGAAAAATGCGGAGCGTCAAAGGCCACGCAGCTTCTCCTGGGTGTCGGGGAGCCAGTACAGGATGCGGCGCTGGGCCAGCCGCAGCAGCCAGTCGAAGCCGAAGCCCAGCACGCCGACCACGGCGATGGTGAAAAACACCAGCGACGGGTTGAAGGTGTTACGCGCCAGCATGATCACCTGCCCCATACCGTAGCCGACGCCAGTCGATTCGGCGACCAGCACCACCATCCAGGCGCCGAACAGGTTCATCCGCAGCACCTGCAGCATGCCGGGCAGGATTGCCGGCACGATGACGCGGCCGTAGATCTGGTGTTTCGACGCGCCCATGGTGCGCGCGACGTTGATCAGGTTGGGGCTGACACTGTCGATCTGGGCGATGGTCGCCAGCACCATGTGGAAGAACAGCGCCACCACGACCATGAAGATCGCCGGTGCATTGCCGATGCCGAACAGGAAGATCGCCACCGGCAGCCAGGCGATCGGCGACACCGGCGAGAGCAAGGTGACGGTCGGCAGCACCAGCTTGTCGATGACATGCCAGTAGCGCACGGCGACGCCGACGCTGATCGCCAGCACGCAGGCGATCACCAGGCCGACGAACACGCGCATAGTCGTGGCGGCGACGGTGATCATCACCGATTCGAAGGCCGAGGGCCCCTCGCCCATCGACTGCCCGACCTGCCATCGGGTGGCGGTGTTGAAGAACTTTCCCTGTTCGCCGAAGTCCGAGAGGAAGATGTGCGGCGGCGGCAGGAGTTGGGGATCGGCCCATCCGACCGCCCAGAGCAGCTCCCAGAGGCCGGCGAACAGGCCGACCGACAGGCAGGTCCACCAGGCCTTGGTCAGCCAGTCGATGCCGCCCACGGACAAGAACCAACGCGCCGCCGGGCGGGATGTCCCGGCAGCGGCATCGCTTGGTCTGACGTCGCGTTCGACCACCGCCATCGTCAGGCCGAAGCCGACTTGTACTTGAGCTTGGAGTAGAGGTCGGGGTTCTCCTTGATCACGGCTTCGAGGAGGGTCCAGTCGATGGCGTCGCGGCCGGGCTTCTTCTTGATGTAGCCCATCTCCACGACGCTGTCGGTGCGCTGCAGGATGAAGTCGGTCTGGCTGCGCGCGTCGACCACCGCGGGCTGCTTGCCCTGGGCGATGCGGGCGTTCTCCATCGAGGTCTTGTAGTACTTGCCGACAAGCTCCTTCAGCACCTCTTCGGTCTTGGTCTCGGCGTCGAGCTGAGCCTGCATCATGCCCTTGATGATGGCCTTCAGCCCCGCGGGATTGTCCTTCATCAGGCTGGCGCGGGCGGCCAGCACGCAGTCGGTGTAACCCTTGCCGTAGAGATCGACGCCGTCGGTCAGCATGACCGCACCCTTGACGTCGTTCACCAGGGCCGAGGCGTAGGGCTCGATGGTGCAGATCCAGTCGATGGCGCCGGCCTTGAAGGCCTCGACCGCCTCGGGCGTGTTGCCCATGTAGCGGACCTTCACGTCCTTGAAGGCGATGCCGTTCTTCTTGAGGTAGTCGTAGGGCATGACCTCCAGCGTATCCATCTGGAAGGTGCCGAGCGTCTTGCCTTTGAGCTTCTGCGGCGAATCGAGGCCGGGACGGGCGACGATGGCGCAGCCCTCGACGCCGCCGCCGGCCACGATCTTGACCGGCGCGCCCTTGTCGTAGAGCGCCATGAAGCTGGTGTACGGCATCAGGCCGACATCGACCTGGCCCATGCCGAGGAAGGTCACCATCTCGGCCGAGGTCGGCGTATTGATGAACACCAGCTCGGTGCCAGCGGCCTTGGAGTACTGCCGCGAATGGGCGAGGAAGATGTTGAGGTTGCAGAAGCCCGAGCCGTGGGTGGACTTCACCGGCGCGCCGGCGTGGGCTGTGCCGCCCAGCAGGCCCATGCTGATGGTGGCGGCGGCGGTGCCTTTCAGGAAGCGCCGCCGCGAGGGCACCGCAGCGCCGGAAAAATCCATTTCGGAAAGCTTCGGAAAATGCGTACAGCCAATGCGATCACACATGACGTGCCTCCTCGTCGAGCGGGCTGTTTGAAGTGGGATTTACCGTGTCGGTAAGTGGCTCCTGACGAACTCCCTGCTGGAACACGTCGGCACGCCAACCGAAGAGAACCGCTGATGCGGCCTGCGCTAGTTGCGGCCGTGCAAGGTGCATGCCACGCGACCGTCATTCCGAGCGAAGCCGAGCGTAGCGAGGCGCAGTCGAGGGACCTTGTCTTTGCGGCGCCGATGACAAGAAGAGGTCCCTCGGCTACGCCGTCCCCGCCCAAAACTTGGTCAGATGATCATTTCTTGTTCGGAGCGTACCAATGGAAGCGACGCGGACAGTGACGACCCGTGACGGTCGCACCCTCGCCTGTCTCGAAGTCGGAGATCCGAGCGGCCCGCTGGTCATCCATAATCACGGCGGCCCCAGCAGCCGGCTCGAAGCGCGTCTCTTCGCAGGTGCGGCAACGAAGAACCGGCTGCGGCTCGTCTGCGTCGACCGCCCCGGCATCGGACAGTCCAGCCGCCAAACGAACCGCAGCTACGCCGGCTGGGCCGACGACATGACGGCGATCGCCGACACGTTAGAGCACGACGAGTTCGGCGTGACCGGCTGGTCGGAGGGCGGACCGTGGGCGCTGGCGGCCGCGGCCTACATCGATCCGCTGCGGCTGCGCCACGTCAGCAGCATCGCGGGCGGGAGCTACGGAGCGTTCGGCGACAACTGGGCCGCCGACCAGCTTTCCAAGGCCGACGCGATGGGCGGCTACCTCGCCCTCGAATTCCCGCCCGGTTTCCGTCTCATGTACGCGGCCCTCGGCCTGACGGCGAAATACTTCCGCCGCAGTTTCGTCGACCAGGTGCGCAAAGCCCTCAGCGACGACGATCAACGGATCCTGCGTCAACCCGATATCGAAGCCGCCTTCTGCGACACCAGCGCTGAATGCTTCGCCCAAGGCAGCGACGGCCTGGTCCGCGACAGCCAGCTGCTCTATCGGCGCTGGGCGTTCGACGTGTCGGCCATCAAGCGGCCGGTCCACATGTGGCAGGGCACCGACGACCGGCTTGTCGCGGCCTCCATCAACCGAACGGTGGCCGACCGGATGCCCGTAGCCGTGTGGCATCCGGTCGAGGGAGCCGGCCATTTCGTGGCCGTCGGTTCAGGCGACGACATCTTCGCCATCGCCGCCGCGGAACTCGGCGCCTGAAGCGTCAGCTCTTGCCCGGCGGCGGCGCCTGCTGCGCCAGGCGATGCCGGATGCGCTCGCGATGGCCGATATAGAGGCCCGAGCTGACGATCACGCCGGCGCCGACCCAGCTCCAGAAATCCGGCATGTCGCCGAACACGAGGTAGCCCAGCAGAGCCGCGCCCACGAGCTGGAAATAATTGAAGGGGGCCACGATGGCGGCCGGCGCCTGGCTGTAGGCGATGGTCACGAAGTAGTGGCCCACACCCGCCATCACGCCCATGCCGGCCATCAGGGCCCAGTGCCACCACGCCCACGGCGTCACCCAGTCGAACGGCAGGAACGGTGTCGCCATCAGCGTGCCGACGATGGTGGCCATCGTGGCCGAAGCGTCGGGCCGCTCGGTCTGGCCGTAGCGCCGGGAGAAGAGCTGGTAGAAGGCGCTGCAGAGTGTGCTGCCGACGATCAGCAGCATATGCCAGTCGAAATGCGCCTGACCCGGCCGCACCACGATCAGCGCGCCGATGAAACCCACGGCGACGGCGGCCCAGCGGCGCGGGCCGACCGGCTCGTTCAGAAAGCGCGCCGAGAGCGCCGTCACGATCAACGGGCTGGTGAGCGAGATCGACGCCGCGGTGGCGAGCGGCAGCACGACGATGCCGTTGAAATAGAGGTACGAGGAGAAGAACAGCAGCAGGCCGCGCACGATCTGGCTGCCGACATTGTGGAAGGTGAACAGCTTCAGGCCGGCGCGCGGCAGGAACATCGCCAGCATCAGCAGGAAGGCGAAGGCGTAGCGCGCCCAAATGACCTCGATAACTGGCAGGAACTGGCCCAACGTCTTGGACATGGCGTTGAGCACCGAGAAGCACATCACCGAGAGGACGATGGCGATGATGGCCCGCAGGATCGGGCTCATTCTTTTGCCGAAGCCCGTTGCTCCGCGAGCTCCTCGTCGGTCGGCCACAGCACCAGCGAGATGACCATCAGGATCGCGAGCCCACCGACGATGCCGGCGAAGCGCTCGACCCCCGGCAGGATGCTGTCGGGCGGCGCCGCGCCCTGGATCAGGGTGACGATGAAGGCGAAGGTGGCCTGGGTGCCGACATAGCCGACGCCGTGCGGCCCGACCTGGACGTGCATGCCGATCCACACGGCGACGCCGATCATACCCAGCCACCAGACGAACGATTCGACGTTGAGGGCGAGGCAGCCCAGCGCCACGGCGCCGCCCAAGGTGCAGCCCAGCAGGCGGTGCAGCGAGCGCACGGCGACGGCGTGCCGCGTACCCAGCCCGCCATCGGCGACCACGGGGGCCGCCATCACCACGGCGACGGTGATGGCCATCTCCACGACCTCCTGGATCTCGAGCATCATCCAGATCGCCAGCACCGCGCAGACGGCGATCGCCGAGCGCGCGCCGTGCAGGACGACCGGCCATTGCGCGCCGAGCAGATGACGCCAACCCGGCGCGACGGGCGGCGGCTCGCGATTCCAGCCGAACATGAGGTTGGAGGCGATGATGGCCGACAACACGCCAATGCCGACCTCGAACGTCCGGTAGTAGGCGATCGAGGCTGCCTGGAGCGGGTTGGCGATGGCCTCCAGCAGCACCAGAAGCGAGGTGATGGAGAGGAACATCCAGGCGAGCCCGTGCGGGCTCACCTGCATGCCGACCACGCCCAGCATGGTGATGCCGGCGATGAACAGGTACATGGCGAAATGGTCGTAGGGCAGCCAGCGCGCCATGATGAAGCCCAGCAGCGCGCCCGCGATCGTGCCGGCCAACCGCATGAGGCCGCGGCGCACCGAGCCGCCGCCGGTCGCGGTCAGCGACATGAAGGCGCTGATCGCCGCCCACCAAGGCGATTGGATTTCCAGCAGCAGCGCCAGGAAGGTCGCGAGCATGACCGCGCCGGCGGCGACGATGCCCTGCCGCGTGCGGTCCGGCGCCTCGCCCAGTTCGCCGAGCTCGCGGCCGAACTTCACCAGCGTGTCGTAGGTGATGTCCCAGGTCTCGACGGAGATGTCGTGGACCTCGTGGAAGAAGTGCCTGAGATGCCCGATCATCGCGGGAACACGATGGTGCGCGCGTCGGCGCCCATGTAGAGCTTGCCGCCAGGCGGCGGCTCGTCGAGCACGATGGTCACCGGAATGCGCCGCTGCAGGCGGATCCAGTCGGTGGTCGGCGCGACGTAGGGCAAGAGCATGGGCGCCTGCGGATCGCGGCTGATGCCGCGGGCGATGCCGGTGATGCGCGCCTTGTGGAACTTCCAGGGATCGCTGTCGAGCCACACCCAGGCCGTGCCGCCCAGGGTGAAGGGCCGGATGTAGTACTCCTTGTAGTTGGCGATGATGCGCCAGGCATGGGCGTCGACGATGCCGATATTGGGGATGTTCACCGTCGCGGTGTCACCGATACGGACCGTGAGGTTGTTGATCCAGCCATCGGCCGGCGCCACCACGTCGGTCTTGCCGAGCTTCCATTCGGCGGTGGCCTTCTCCGCCGTGGCGAGGGCGAGCGCTGCCTGGTGCACGTTGATGCCGGTCCGCGCCTTGGCGATGGCGATCTCGGAGATGGTCTTCTCGGCCGCGGTGCGGCGCAATTCGTTGTTGGCGCGGTCGAGTTCGGAGCGCGGCGCATTGTTGTCAGCGGCGAGTATGGCATAGCGTGCCTGCTGCTCGACGGCATAGGTGTGCGCCGATGTGGAGGAGTCGAGGGCCGCCTGTGCGGTCTGGAGCTCCTCCTGTGCGACCTTGACCAGCGCGGTCTGCTCCTCGATCTGGGCCTGTCGCGTGTTGACCTCGAGCTGGAAGGGCGTCGGATCGATCTTGTAGAGCTTGTCGCCCTTCTTGATCTGCTGGTTGTCGACGACGTAGAGCGAGATGATCGGGCCGGTCACTTCCGGCGCCACGCCGATCAGGTCGGAGCGGACATAGGCGTCGTCGGTGTAGGCGATGTAATAGGTCGCGACCTCCCAGGCCACCAACAGGATCAGGATCGTGCTGACGACGGCCACCAGGCGGCGCACCCGGCTTGTGACGCGGCTGGCCGCCGCCTGCGCGTCGGGGGCGGCGGGCGCCGCGGCGGCGGCAGGCGCCACGGGCGGCGGCGGATCAGGTGGCGGCGTGGGCGGCGGTACCGGCCGGGCGGGCGGTTCCGCGACCTTGGGCGTAGAGGCCGGCGCGTCGACCGGCGGCGCCTCGGGCTTTCGAGGCTCCGGCTTGGGCGGCGCCGGTGGGGACGCGGTATCGCTCATCGACCGACAGGATAACCGATTTCGCGCGCCCTGAGATCAGGCCTTGCGGACGAGCGACGCCACGAACCTCGAGAGCTCCTCGACGCTGTACGGCTTGGCAAAGACGTGGATGCGCGGGCCGGTCACCGACGGCGGCGCGTTGTTGCCCGAGCAGCGGATGATGGGCACGTCCGGCCGATGCCGAAGCGCCGCCTCGATCACCTTCTCGCCTGACATGTCGGGCAGGCCGATATCGACGATGATGGCGGCCAGTGGCGCCGTGCCGGTCACGACGTCGAGGGCGGCCTGGCCGGTCGCCGCCTCGATGCAGTCGAGGCCAGCCGAGTTCAAGGCGTCGACCACTACGGCGCGGATGAGGAACTCATCCTCCGCCAGCAGCACACTTGGCATAAAGCCTCCCGCTCTAGTCAGCCGCCCTGGCCAAGGGGGGCTGAGGCTTGAACGGCAGAATAGTTGTGGCGCGGGCGGCGGGCAGCGGCAAGGGCGGTGTTTCGACTCCCAGCGCGCGGGCGGCGTTCCAGCCCCAGCGCGGATCGAGCAGGAAGGCGCGTGCATGGGCCGTGCAGTCGGCCTGGCCCGAAGCGATGATGCGTTCAGCCTGTTCGGGCTCGGTGATGATGCCGACCGCCCAGGTCTTGATGCCGGCTTCCTTGCGGAGGCGGGCCGCGAACTCGACGTGATAGCCCGGCCCGACCGGGATCTTCTGGCCGGCGGCATTGCCGCCCGAGCTGGCGTCGACGAAATCGCAGCCCATTGCCTTGAGCTGGCGCGCGGTCTCGATCGTGTCCTCGATCGTCACCCCGCCCTCGACCCATTCGACGCAGCTGAGCCGCATGCCCAGGGCCTTGCCGGCCGGCCAGACCTTGCGGCAGGCCTCGAAGACTTCCAACGGGAAGCGGCGGCGCTTGTCGGCGGAGCCGCCGTACTCGTCGCTGCGCCGGTTGCTGAGCGGCGACAGGAACTGGCTCAGGAGATAGCCGTGCGCGCCGTGCAGCTCGACGACGTCGAAGCCCAGCCGGGCGCTGCGCAGGGTGGCGTCGACGAAGGCCTGCTTGACCCGCTTCAGGCCGACCGTGTCGAGAGCCACCGGCGTGTGCCACTTGGCATCGTAGGGCACGGCCGAGGCCGAGACCGTGGTCCACGGCAGGTCGGGCGCATCGGCTTGCGTCAGCGGACCGCCGCCTCTCCACGGCCGCTGCGCCGAGGCCTTGCGGCCGGCATGGGCGAGCTGGATGCCGAGCTTGACCGTAGGCATCCAGGCTCGCGTCCAATCGACGACCGATTTGATGGCGGCTTCGTTCTCGTCGCTGTAGAGGCCGAGGCAACCCTGGGTGATGCGGCCGTCGCGCTCGACGTGCGTCGCCTCGAGGCAGAGCAGGCCGGCGCCGGACATGGCGAGCATGCCGTAGTGCACCTGGTGCCAGGGCTGGGCGCTGCCGTCGACGGCCGAGTATTGGCACATCGGCGACACGACGATGCGATTGGGCAGAGTCACGCCGCCGAGCTCGACGGGTGTGAAGAGCTGGGCGGTCATATAAACCTCGTTAGATGACGGGTGGCATCAACCACTGATCGACGGGCCAGCCTCGTGGCCCAGCCATTCCTCGATCAGGCGGCGGGCGATGGAATCACGGCGCGGCATGAAGAACGAGCCGTCCTTGGGCAGGTTCTCCGGCTTGAGGTCCTCGCGGCTCATCCAGCGCGCGGCCTCGAGCTCGGACTTGTTGACGTCGAAGTCGAGCGATTCGGCCTCGGCATGGAAACCGATCATCACCGAGGCCGGGAACGGCCAGGGCTGCGAGGAGCGGTAGGTGACGTTCTTCACGTGCACCCTCACCTCTTCGTAGACCTCGCGCGCGACGGCGTCCTCGAAGCTCTCGCCCGGCTCGACGAAGCCCGCCAGCGTCGAATGCATGCCGCGCGGGAAATGCGGGCTGCGCCCCAGCAGGCACTTGTCGCCGTGGTGCACCAGCATGATCACCGCGGGATCGGTGCGCGGGAAATGCTCGGTCTTGCAGCTCTCGTTGGTGCACCGGCGGACATGCCCGCCGCGCGTCACCGTGGTGCTGGCGCCGCACACACCGCAATAGCGGTGGCGGCGGTGCCAGTAGGTCATGCCGCGGGCATAGGCCAGGATCGAGCCCTCGCGCGCGAACAAGAGCGCGCCGACCTGGCGCAGGTCGACGAACTCGCCGAGCTCCTTCAGCGGCACGTCCTTGCCGGTGACGTCGACGGCGAAATAGGGCGTACCCTCGACATAGCCCAGGAAGATGTGATGGTCGGCCTGGTTGACGACGGCGCGCGCCATCATGCCCTGCAGGAACACCGCCTCGGGGTTGCCGCCGGTCTTCACCAGGTTCTTCTCGGTGTCGATCGGAACAAAGCGAGCGGCGCCCGACGAGGCGAGCTCGATCATGCGCTCGTCGTTCTCGCGCTCATGGCTGGCGCGGTCGATTTCAGCGCTGGAATAAGGATTTCTGGATCGTTGCATGGGTGACGGACCGTGCCATAGCGATGGCGGGGCTGCAATCACTCCCGTCATCCCGAGCGGAGCGAAGCGAAGCCGAGGGACCTCTTTTCCCGACGTTAGCCGTCCGTGTAGATTTCGCCAGACAAGTCGCGCCAGTTGGGATTCGACCGATTTATCAGCGCGATTTTCTTGCTGCGCCGCCAGCCTTTCAGCTGATTCTCCCGTGCAATAGCGTCAGGCGCAGTGTCGTACGATTCTACATAGATCAGACGATCGATTTGTATCTCAACGTATGACTTACCCGACCGGATCGGTGCTCCACCAACCGTCGCGGCAGGTCCGTCGTGATGCCGATATAGAGTGCCCGACCTGTCGCACTGGCCATGATGTAAATGACAGGTTGCCGCATGCTACCGCCCCGAAGAGAGGTCCCTCGGCTTCGCTTCGCTCCGCTCGGGATGACGGGAGTTTGTTGCAATCACACGGCGTCATTGTGTCAGATACGCAACCCCCGGTTACTTTAGCGCCCGTGCCAGCACTTCGGCGACGTGTATCGCCTGCCGGTCGCTGCCGTCGGCGATCTGATGGCGGCAGGAGGTGCCGTCGGCAACGATCAGCGCGTTGGCCGGCGCCTTGCGCACGGCCGGCATCAGCGACAGTTCGGCCATGGCGATCGACGTCTCGTAGTGCTCGGCCTCGTAGCCGAAGCTGCCGGCCATGCCGCAGCAGCTCGATTCGATCAGGTTGACCGAAAGCTCGGGCACGAGCGAGAGCGCCTCCTGCACCGCACTCATGGCGCCGAACGCCTTCTGATGGCAGTGGCCGTGGAGGAACGCCGCCTTCTGCGCCAGCGGCTTCAGCGCGAGCTGCAGCCGCCCTGCCCTCTTTTCGCGCGCCAGGAATTCTTCGAACAGGAAGGCGTTGTCGCTGACTGCCTGGGCGTCCTTGCTGAGGCCGAGCGCCAGGAATTCGTCGCGTAGCGTGAACAGGCACGAAGGTTCCAGCCCGACGATCGGCACGCCCTTGGCGACGAAGGGCAGTAGCGCCTGCAGCAGCCGCTGCGCTTCCGCCTTCGCCTTCTCGACCTGGCCGGTGGCGAGATAGGTGCGACCGCAGCACAGCGCCGGCGAGCCGATGTTCGGCCAGGCGATGGCGACGCGGTGGCCGGCGGCCTGCAGCACGCGCCGTGCCGCGTGCAGCACATGCGGCTCGAAGTTGTTGGAGAAAGTGTCGGCGAAGATCACCACCGTGGCGTCGGCCTGGTCGACGTCGGTGGTGGCGAGGAAGGTGTCGCTGCGCCATTGCGGCAGGCGGCGCTGCTTGGCAAAGCCGACGTAGGACTGGAAGAACCAGGCCAAGTTGAACAGCCACGGCACGCGCCGGGCCCACGGCGCGATCTCGGGCAGATTGCCGATCAGCCGGTCGCGCCAGCTGAGGCCCTTGGCCATGCGCCGCGCCGAGCGGACCTCGATCTTCATGCGCGCCATGTCGACGCCGGTCGGGCAGTCGCGCTTGCAGCCCTTGCAGCTCACGCAGAGGTCCATCGCCGCCGCCACGGCGTCGGAGGTCAGTGCGCCTTCGAGCTGTCCGGAGAGTGCCAGCCGCAGCGTGTTGGCGCGGCCGCGCGTCAGATGCTTCTCGTCGCGGGTGACGCGGAAGGACGGGCACATCGTGCCGGCGTCGAACTTGCGGCAATGCCCGTTGTTGTTGCACATCTCGGCGGCCTTGGCGAAGCCGCCCGTCGTGTCGCCGCCGCTGCCGGGCGCGGTCAGCGCCTCGGTCATGGGATCGTTCTGGACGTTCCACGCCGACCAGTCGAGCGCGGGCTTGTAGTTGACGTTCTTGTAGCCCGGCTTGAAGCGGAACAGCGAGCGGTCGTCCATCTTGGTCGGTCGCACGATCTTGCCGGGATTGAGCATGCCGGTCGGATCGAACAGGTCCTTGACCTCGCCCATCGCCTTTGTGAGCCGCGGGCCGAACTGCCAGGCCACCCACTCCGAGCGCACAAGCCCGTCGCCGTGCTCTCCTGAGAAGGCACCTTTATATTCGCGCACCATCGCCGAGGCTTCCTCGGCGATCGCGCGCATCTTGGCCGCGCCCTCGTTGCGCATGTCGAGGATCGGCCGCACATGCAGCGTGCCGACCGAGGCGTGGGCGTACCACGTGCCCTTGGTGCCGTGCTTGGTGAAGACGTCGGTCAGCCGCTGCGTGTAGTCGGCGAGATGCTCCAGCGGCACCGCGCAGTCCTCGATGAAGGACACGGGTTTTCCGTCGCCCTTCATGGACATCATGATGTTGAGGCCAGCCTTGCGCACTTCCCACAATGCGGACTGCGGCCCGGGCTCGGGCATCTCGACCACGCTCTTCGGCAACCCGAGATCGCCCATCAGCTCGACAAGACGCTGCAGGTCGCGCAGTTGCGCCTCGCGCTCCTCGCCCGCGAACTCGACCAGCAGGATGGCCTCGGGCTGGCCGATCAGGGCACGCTCGATCACCGGCCGGAAAGCGGGATTGGCGCGCGCCAGCTCGATCATGGTGCGATCGACCAGCTCGACGGCCGTCGGCTTCAGCTTGACGATGTGCTGGGCGCTTTCCATCGCCTTGTAGAAGCTCGAGAAGTTCACTACGCCCAAGGTCTTGTGCTTGGGCAGCGGCGCCAGCTTCAAGGTCAGGCGCTCGGTGACGGCGAGCGTGCCCTCGCTGCCGACCAGCAGGTGGGCGAGGTTCACCGAGTTGTCGAGCGTGTAGGGCCGCTCCGACTGCGGGAAGAAGATGTCGAGGTTGTAGCCGCCGACGCGGCGCAGCACCTTGGGGTACATGCGCTCGATCTCGTCGCGTTCGGCGAAGACGAGTGCCGCCACCCTGTCGGCAATGGCGCGCACGGCCGCGGGCATGTCCTCGGGCCGCGCCGAGCCGAAGCGCGCGCGCTCGCCGCTTGCCAGGATGGCATCGATCGAGGCGACGTTGTGCACCATGTTGCCGTAGCGAATGGACCGGCTGCCGCAGGAATTGTTGCCGGCCATGCCGCCCAGGGTGCACTGCGCCGACGTGGAAACGTCGACCGGATACCAGAGGCCGTGCGGTTTCAGCCAGGCATTGAGCTGGTCGAGCACGACGCCCGGCTGCACCGTGACCTCGGCGCGGTTCTTGTCGAAGCCCACGACCTCGCGCATGTACTTCGACACGTCGACGACCAGCGCCTCGCCCACCGTCTGGCCGCACTGCGAGGTGCCGGCGCCACGCGGCAGGATCGCGGCCTTGGCGTCGCGCGCCACGTCTATGACCAGCGCGAGGTCGGTCTCGTCGCGCGGCAGCACGACGCCCACCGGCTCCACCTGGTAGATCGAGGCGTCTGTCGAATAGCGCCCGCGCGAGGCGGCGTCGAAAAGGACGTCGCCCTTGATGGTGCGGCGGAGCGTGGTCTCGAGTGTCATTGCAAATGCCTACCCGTCATGACGGGGCGTCAGTCCAGCTTCACTCCGGCCGCGTCAACGACCTTCTGCCATTTCTCGATCTCGGCGCGGATGCGCTTGGCGAACTCCTGGGGAGTCTCGCCGCCAAGCTGCGCCGTCTGTTCCTTCCAGATGGCCTGCAGCTTGGGCGTCTGCAGCGCCTTCACGATCTCCTGGTACATGCGATCGACGATCGGCTGCGGCGTGCCCTTGATGGCCCACAGGCCGTACCACGTCGACACGATCCAGTTGGGCACGCCGATCTCGGCCGCCGTCGGCATGTCGGGGAACTCCGCCGTGCGCTTGGGCGTCGCCACCGCGAGCCCCAGAAGCTTGCCGGCCTTGATCTGCTGCGCCGAGGTGCCCATGCCGTCGAACATCATGTCGGCATTGCCGGCCAGCAGGTCCTGCATCGCCGGCCCCGCGCCGCGATAGGGCACGTGGACGATGTCGGTCTTGGTCTCGAGCTTGAACAGCTCGCCCGCCAGGTGATGGGCGGTGCCGGCGCCAGCCGAGGCGTAGTTCACCTTGCCGGGATTCTTCTTCACGTACTCGATCAGCTCGACGGCGGTCTTCACCGGAATGCGGTTGGGATTGATCGAGATCACCTGCGGCACCAGGGCGATCATGGTGATCGGCTCGAAGTTCTTCTCGAGGTCATAGTCGAGGTTCTTGTAGATCGACGGCGCGATCGTGTGGTGCACCGCGCCGACCAGGAAGGCCTGGCCGTCGGGCTTCATCTTGGCCGCCTGCGAGGCGCCGACCGTGCCGCCCGCGCCGCCCTTGTTGTCGATGAGGATCTGCACGCCGAGCTGGTCACCGACCTGCGCCGCCAACGGCCGCGCGAACACGTCGGTGCCGCCGCCGGCCGGGAACGGGTTGATCCAGGTGATGGGACCGGCGGGCCAGCCCTGCTGCGCCCTCACAGCGGCAGGGGCGATCGCGGGCGCCGCCAGCGAGGCGGCCAGACCCAGTTGCAGCGCTCGGCGGCGCGAAGTTCGGTACGTCATGCTCACTCTCCTCCCGACTACTCTTTGTCTTGCCCCATCGTCTCCAGCACCGCCTGAAGCTTGGCATGCAGGTGACGGACGAGGAGGTCACGTAGCGCAGCGCCATCGCGCGCCGCAAGGGCTCCGAGCATGGAACGATGTTCCGCCACCGCGCGATCCCACTTTGCGCCGTTCAGGTTGGAGCGGAAGCGCAGCGCATGCAGGCGTGCATTGAGCGTGCGGTAAGTCTGCGCCAGCACCGGATTGCCGGCGATTTGGTTGAGGCGGTCGTGGATGGCGCGGTTGACGCGATAGTAGCCCGGCAGGTCGCGCCGCTTGTGGGCCCGCTCCAGGTCGCCCTGCAGGGCCTTGAGATCGTCGAGGTCGGCATCGGTGACGCGGGCCGCGGCGAGCTCGCCGGCCAGCCCTTCCAGCGAGGCCATGACCTCGAAGGCATGCCGCACATCCTCGCGCGACAGCGCCACGACTTGGGCCCCGCGATTGGGCAACTGCACGAGCAGGCCGTCGGCAGCCAGCATGCGAAAGGCCTCGCGCAGCGGCGTGCGCGAGACACCGAGCTGCTCGCTGAGCTCGCGCTCGTTCAGCCGAGCGCCCGGCGCCAGCGCGCCCTCGATGATCAGGGTCCGCAGCCGCTCCGCCGCAACCTGCGGCAGGGTCGAGCGCGCGATTGAGATGTCGAAGCCGTCCATCGGAGCCTTGTAGACTCACTTTGGCATGTTGTATACAAAATGCAAGATCGCTCCCCAGGAGCGGTCGCCGCCCTGAGCGAAGCGAGCAAAGCGAGCGCAGCCGAAGGGCCTCGTCTAACGTCGATCGGCCAAATACCGGGACCCCCACCATGCGCCTGAACTCACATCCCAGCGGACGGCATTTCCTGCAGATCCCCGGCCCGACCAATGTCCCGGACCGCATCCTGCGGGCGATGGATCATCCGACCATCGATCACCGCGGACCCGAGTTCAACGCACTGGCCAAGAAGGTCCTGCGCAGCGTCAGGCAGGTCTTTCAGACCAAGCAGCCGGTGATCGTCTATCCGGCGTCGGGCACCGGCGCGTGGGAAGCGGCGCTGGTCAACACGCTGTCGTCCGGCGACCTGGTGCTGATGTGGGAGACCGGCCACTTCGCCTCGCTGTGGAAGAAGATGGCCGACAAGCTCGGCATCAAGTCCGAATTTTTAGGCGGCGACTGGCGCAAGCCGGCCGATCCCGCGGCCATCGAGAAGCGCCTGAAGGAGGACAAGGACCACACGATCAAGGCGGTGTGCATCGTGCACAACGAGACCTCGACCGGCGTGGTGAGCGACATCGGCGCCGTGCGCCGCGCCATCGATTCAGCGCGCCACCCCGCCCTGCTGCTGGTCGATACCATCTCCTCGCTGGGTTCGATCGACTATCGCCACGACGCCTGGGGCGTCGACGTCACGGTGGCCGGCTCGCAGAAGGGCCTGATGCTGCCGCCCGGCCTCTCCTTCAACGCCGTCAGCGAGAAGGCGGTCGCGGCGTCGAAGAGCTCGAAGATGCCCAAGGCGTTCTGGAACTGGGAGGAGATGCTGGCGGCCAATGCCAACGGCTGGTTCCCCTACACGCCCGCCACCAACCTGTTCTATGGCCTCAACGAGGCCTGCGACATGCTTCTGGAGGAAGGGCTCGACGCCGTGTTCGCCCGTCATGCCCGCCACGCCGAGGCGACGCGCACCGCGGTGAACGCCTGGGGCCTGGAGATCCTGTGCAGCGACGAGAAGGCCTACTCCGGCTCCCTGACCGCGATCGTCATGCCCGAAGGCCACGACGCCGACGCCTTCCGCAAGGTCGCGCTGGAGAACTTCAACCTGTCGCTCGGCCAGGGCCTCAGCAAGGTCGCGGGCAAGATCTTCCGCATCGGCCATCTCGGCGACTTCAACGACCTGATGCTGATGGGCACGCTGTCGGGCGTCGAGATGGCGCTGGGCCTCGCCAAGGTGCCGCACAAGACGGGCGGCGTGCAGGCCGCCCTCACCTATCTGCGCGACACCGCACCGGGCGCCAGAGGCTAGGGCTGCCCGTCAGTCGCCAGCGCTGTGGCGGCCACGCTGCGAGACGTGCCATGGCAGGCAGAGGCGCTCGGCATAGTCGAGCACGAAGAACAGAAGCGTGCCGAAGATGCCGAGCAGCACCAGGCAGACGAAGACGCCCAGCGTGTCGAACTGGCCCTGCGCCACCAGGATCTGGAACCCCAGTCCTTTGCTGCCGGCCACGAACTCGCCGACGATTGCACCCACCAGCGCGAAGGAGATGCCGACCTTCATGCCGGCGAACAGGCTGGGTAGTGCACAAGGGAACTTGATCTTGGCCAGCACGGCAAGCGGCGAGGCGCGCGATACGCGGGCGAGATGCAGCATGTCGGGATCGACCGAGCGCAGGCCGAGCACGGTGTCGATGACGATGGGAAAGATGGCGAGCATCAGGGCGATCGCCACCTTGGGCTCCGTGCCGGTCCCCATCCAGATGACGAACAGCGGCGCCAGCGCCACCTTGGGAATCGAGTTCAGGGCCACCAGCAAAGTGTAGATCGTGCGCTCGAGCAGCTTCGAGGAGACGATGGCCACGGCCAGCAGCACGCCCAGCACGACGGCCAGCGCGAAGCCCAGGCACGTCATGCCGAGCGTGAAGCCGAGCTGGCGCATGAACAGGCCGGGCGTCTGCAGGAAGGCGCCGACGATGGCGCTCGGCGCCGGCAGGATCAGCGGCGGCGGCTGGAAGATCCGCACGCCTGCTTCCCACAGGAGCAAGGAGACGGCGAGGACCAGGATGACGTCGCGCGCCTCGCTGGGCGCAAGCAGGCGCTTCAGCATCGGTTACTCCTTGACGATGCCGAGCTCGGCGAAGTGATGACGGATATGCGCGACGTAGTGGCTGAAGGCAGCGCTCTCGCGCACCGCTAGCGAGCGTGGCCGCGGCAGGTCGATGGCGACGATCTCCATGATCGAGCCCGGTGCGCGGCCCATCATGGCCACCCGGTCCGACAGGAAAACCGCCTCGGCAATCGAATGGGTGATGAACAGCAAGGTCTTGCGGGTCTCCTGCCAGATGCGCGCCAGCTCGAGATTGAGATCGTCGCGCGTCATCGCGTCGAGGGCGCCGAACGGCTCGTCCATCAGCAGGAGCTGCGGGTCGGACAGCAGCGCCCGGCAGATCGAGGCGCGCTGACGCATGCCGCCCGACAGCTCCCAGGGATAGCGATGCTCGAACGAGCCCAATCCGAAGCGCGCGAGCAGCCCCAAGGCGCGCTCGCGGTAGGCGTCCGTCGGCTTGCCGGCGAGCTCGACGGACAGCAGCACGTTCTGGAGGATGGTCCGCCAGTCGAGCAGGACGTCGCGCTGGAAGACGACGCCCAACCCGTCGGGCGGCCCGTCGATCCGCCGGCCATCGACCATGATCTCGCCGGCGCTCAGCCCCTCGAGACCAGCCACCAGCTTGAGCAGCGTGCTCTTGCCGCAACCGGAAGGCCCGACGATGCTGACGAACTCGCCGGCGCCGAGGTCGAGGTCGATGCCGGCCACTGCCGGCACCGGTCCACGCGGCGAGGCGTATGTCTTGCCCACGTTGCGCAGGCAGACATGCGCGGCTCCCAGGAAGGTCGATGCCTCAGGCACCGGCTCAGTCCATCAGAGCGTTCGTGAAGTAGTCGTCGGCCTTCCAGCCCGGCTTGACCACACCGGCCGCCTCCAGCGTCTTCAAGGTCGCCTCCCAGTCGGCCGCCGCCTGCCAGCCGATCGGCTTGCCCTTCGTCGCCGGCGTCTCGAAGAAATCGAGCGACATGACGATCTGGCTCTTCTGCACCGCTGGATCGAGGCGCGCGTCCGGGCGGGCGGCGAGCATCGCCTTGACGCCAAGCTCGGGGTCCTTGCGGATCTGCTCCCAAGCGCGCTGCTGGGTCTCGATCAGCTTCTTCAGCGCGGGGCCGCGCTTGGCGATGGTGTCCTCCTTCACGACCAGTCCATAGCTCATGAAATTCAGGCCGGCCTCGGAGGCCCACAGGCACTTGGACGGCCGCGATGCCTCGGCGACCGGCACGGCCGAACTTGCCGTCGACATCAGGCCGTCGGCGCGCTTGGCGATATAGGTGCCCCAAAGAGCGGCAGGATCGACGAAGTCGATCTTCGCGGTCTCGCGATTGAGGCCACCTGCCTTCAGGTAGGGATCGATCAGCGGCGCCCACGGGCTGGCGGCGAACACGACCACGGTCTTGCCCTTGAGATCGGCCGCCTTGGTCATCGGCGAGGCCTTGTCGACCAGCACGCAGAGGTCGGTCTTGGGCATGATGGTGGCGATGGTCTTCAGGGCGGCGCCCTGGGCGCGCGCCGCCCCGAGCAGACCGACCTGGACCTGGCCGACATCGGCCTGCCCGGCATTCACCAGCTGGATGGTGTTGCCCGAGCCGCGGCCGTCCTGGACGTCGACCTCGAGGCCGGCCGCCTTGAACATGCCGTTCTGGTTGGCCAGGTGCATGGCCGCGTGCACGCCCCACGGCGCGAAATCGAGGCGCACCGACATCTTTTCCTGCGCTGCCGCCGGACCTGCCAATGCGGCCGCGATGACCATCGCCGCCGCTACTCCACCCCAAGATATCCTGCTCATCCCCTTCTCCCCTCTCCAGATTGCGCCGCCGGCGCGTCCTGTCCCTCCGACGACGGATGCACGAGATAGGCCAGCACCATGTCGACCACGTGCCGACGCCGGGCGGCAACGCGACGCGGCGTCACCAACGGGCGATCGAGCAGCCAGGACATCGTGTACTGGTTGGACAGGAAGAAATAGGCCAGGCCCGAGATCGACAGGTAGAGATCGATCACGTCGACCTTGCGCCGGAAAATGCCCTCGGATTGACCCCGCCGCAGGATCGTCTGCAGCGTGTCGAGCAGGTTTCCGTAGAGCGGCTTGACCACGGTCGAGCGCTGCAGATTGCGGGCGTAGTGGATGTTCTCGACGCTCATCAGCCGGATCAATTCCGGCGTGGCGACGAAATGATCGAAGGTATGGATGACCAGCCGGCGCATCGCCTGCTCCGGCGGCAGCGCCACCAGCTCCTCGTCGCGCTGGTTGGCGCGCAGGCCGGCCCAGATGCCCTCGATCACCGTGAGGTAGAGGTCTTCCTTGGAGCCGAAGTAGTGATAGAGCAGGTTCTTGTTGACGCCACATGTCTCGGCGATGCGGTCCATCCTGGCGCCGCTCAGCCCGTGGTCGACGAACTCGGCTTTCGCGACGGCGAGGATGTGCGCGCGCGTCGCCGCCGCGTTGCGGGCGCGACGAGGCGGCGACGGGACCTCGGCGACCTGCATTGCTCCCCGCCGCCTCAAGCCGCCGTCGCGACCGGTCGCGCGCGCCCGCGCGCCGCACGCAGGGCAGCGGTGGCGTCGCGATCGAGCGCGCCTGCGGCGGTCAGCACCACAGCATGGAAGCGTTCCGCGTAGTCGCGGCTGATCTTGCCTTCGAGATGGTCTTCCAGCACGGCTTCGGGCGGCCGCTCCAGCGGATCGCCGAAGCCACCGGCACCAGCCTGCTCGTGGACGATCACCGTGTCCTGCCGGATGCTGGTGGTGATCTTGCCGGGCAGAGGTCTGCGCTCGCCGGCCACCTCCATGTAGTTGTTGGAGGTGCCTCCTGGGGAACCACCGGCCAGGCCGTACGGTGCAAAACGGACGCGATCGGTGCGCATCTGCAGGAGCGCTTCGGGCGCGAGGATGCGATACGTCCGACGGATGCCGACGCCGCCGCGATAGAGGCCTGCCCCGCAACTGTCGGTCACGAACGCATATTCCTCGATGCGCACAGGGTGCTCGGCTTCCATCACCTCGACCGGCATGTTGGAGAGGTTCTGCGAGGCGTTGGTCACCGCCTCCAGCCCGTCCTTGTCCGGCCGGCCGCCCCAGGCGCCGCAGATCATGTCGACGATGATGAACGGTTCGCGGTTCGGCCTGAGCCCGCTGATGCAGATGACGCTGTTGCCGCCCTCGCCCGCCGCCGGCACCTTGTCCGGGACGATCTGCGCCAGCGCGCCCAGCATGGCGTCGAAGACGCGGTAGCCGGTGAGCGCGCGCGCGGCGCAGGCGCCCGGCATCGCCGGATTGAGGATCGAGGCCTCGGGCGCCGTCACGTCGACGCAGCGGAACAGGCCGACATTGTTGGGAATGTCCTTGGCCAGCACGCAGCGGACGCTGAGATAGGTGAGCGAGCGGGTGAAGCTCAGGGTCGAGTTGAGGGCGCCGCGCACCTGTGGCGAGGAGCCGGCATAGTCGACGGCGAGCGTGCCGTCGTCGCGCACTGTTATGGCGACCGAGATCGGGATAGGTGTGTCGGAAAAGCCGTCGCTGTCGATATGATCGGTGAACCGCCAGGTGCCGCGCGGCCAGGTCAGGATCTCCTGCCGGGTCAGCCGCTCGGCATAGTCGAGCAACTCCTGCATGTAGGCCTCGAGCTCGTCGGCGCCGTAGCGCTGCATGAGCTTCTCCAGGCCGCGGCGACCGACCTGGGCGGCTGCATACTGGGCCGCGAGATCGCCCAGCACGCGGTCCGGCACGCGCACGTTGATCCGGATCATCTTCTCGAGGGTGCGATTGATGCGGCCCTGCTCATAGAGCTTGAGCGGCGGCATGCGCAGGCCTTCCTGGTAGATCTCGGTCGAATCGGACGCATTGGAGCCCGGCACCCGGCCGCCGACGTCGGTATGGTGGCAGATCACGACGGCGAAGGCGCGCCGCACGCCGTCGTGGAAGATCGGCATGAACATGAAGATGTCCGGCAGATGCATGCCGCCGTGATAGGGATCGTTCATGATCACCACGTCGCCGTCGTGCAGGTCGTCGGCGAAGGCCGTCAGAACCGACTCCATGGCCTCGGGAATCGCGCCGAGATGCTGGGCGATGGTCTTGGCCTGCGCCACCATCTGGCCGTCGGCGGCGCACAGGGCCGCCGAGAAGTCCATGACGTCCTTGACGATCTCCGAGCGGGCGGTTCGCACCACCGTGTAGGCCATCTCGTCGGCGATCGAATCGAGGCCGTTCTTGACGACGGCGAAGGTGATCGGATCGATCTTCATGCGGCAATCTCCACGACGATGCAGCCGATCGCATCGCAATGCACAGTGGCGTCCGGCGGCACGACGACGGTGGCGTCGAACTCCTCGACGATCAAGGGACCGGGGCGAGGAACGCTCCCCAGCGCGTCGCGTCCGACGATCGGAACCGTCACCGCCGGCTCGCCACGGGCGAACGACACGGCTCGGCTCGCGCCCCCAGAGCTGCCGGCACGCGGCGCGACCTTCATGTCGGCGAAATCCAACCGGTTGTCGCGCAGGCCGCGGCCGATGGCGCGCAGCTTCATGAGCTCGACCGGCGTCGTGTCGTGATAGCCGTAGGTCTTGAAGTACTCAGCCGCGAAGCGCTCGTGCAGCCGTTCCAGGTCGTCGCCGTCGAGCGGCACGGTGAGCTCGCTGGCCTGGCCCTCGTGGCGCAATTCGGCCTCGAAGACGATCGCCCGGCGGTCGGGCCGGTAGCCGTCGGCGGCGAGCCGCGCATCGACCTCGCCGGCTACGCCCTTTTGCAGCGCCGCCAGCTCGGCGGCCTCCATGCGGTCGAGGCGACGCACGACGGTGGCCATCGCGATGTGCTCGACGTCGCTCGCCAGCATGCCGACCGAACAGAACACGCCGGAGAGCGGCGGGACGACGACCGTGGGAATGCCAAGCTGGCGGGCGAGATCGAATGCATGCACCCCGCCATTGCCGCCGAACGCCATCAGCGTGAGATCGCGCGGGTCGCGGCCGCGCTCGACGGTGACGGCGCGCACGGCCCGAGCCATGTTGGCATTCGCCACGGCGCGGATGCCGTGCGCGGCATCGGCGACGTCGAGACCCAGCGGGTGCGCAAGATGCTGGGCGATCGCCTTCTCGCTCAGCGCCTTGTCGATGCCGAGTCGTCCGCCGGCCAGGCTGCTGGGATTGATGAAACCCAGCACGACGTTGGCATCGGTCACCGTCGGCCGATCGTTGCCGAGGCCATAGCAGGCCGGGCCCGGAACCGCGCCGGCCGATTGCGGCCCGACCACCAGCAGGCCGCCCTTGTCGATGCCGGCGATCGAGCCGCCGCCCGCACCCACCTCGGCGATGTCGATCGCCGGCACCTTCAGCATGTAGCCGCCGGCCTTGACGAACCGGCTCGAGGTCGAGATGCCGTCGCGAAACTCGTACTCCGACGTCATGGTCGGCCGTCCATCCTCGACGATCACCGCCTTGGCCGTCGTGCCGCCCATGTCGAAGACGATGACATCGCGGTCGCCGCGCGCCTCGCCGAGCCGGGCGGCGCCGATCACGCCGCCGGCCGGACCGGACGCGACGGCGAGCACCGGCTTCTCGCAGATCGCCTTGGCCGCCAGCATGCCGCCATTGGACGTCATGACCAGGATCGGTGCCGCGATGCCGATGCCGCGCAGCCCGGTTTCGAGCCTTTGCAGGTAACGCTGCATGGCGGCCAGCAGGTAAGCGTTGACCACCGTGGTGCTGGTCCGCTCGTATTCCTTGATCTCCGGCAGGACGGCGCAGGAGCTGGTCACGAGCAGGCCGGGAATCGCCTCGCGGAGCAGGGCTTCTGCCCGCTGCTCGTGCACCGGATTGCGATAGCTGTTCAGGAAGGCGATGGCGATCGCCTCGATGCCCTCGGCGACCAGCGCGCGGCCCGCCGCGACCACTGCAGCCTCGTCGAGCGGTGTCACGATCGATCCGTCGGCGGCGATGCGCTCGGCGACCTCGAGGCGGTGACGGCGCGGCACCAGCGGCTTCGGCTTCTCCCAGGTGAGGTCGAACATGTCGGGCATGCGGATACGCCCGATCTCGAGCACGTCGCGGAAGCCCTTCGTCGTGATCAGCCCAGTACGCGCCCCCGCCCTTTGCAGGATGGTGTTCGAGCCGACCGTCGTGCCGTGCATCACCTCGCTGACGCCCGCCGGATCGAGGCCGAGCTCGGCCAGCAGCTGGGCCACGCCCTCGATCACCGCGCGGCTCGGATCGTCGGGCGTCGAGGAAATCTTGCTCTGGTGAATGCGTCCGTCGGCCGTCGCCAGCGCGATGTCCGTGAACGTGCCCCCGATGTCGACCGCAACCTTGCTTGCCGCCGTCGCCCCACCCTCCGGCATGCCATCCCCTTTAACTAACTAGCTAGTTAATTTGACGGCGCCCCTGCGGTGGCGTCAAGAGCTGGGCTATCGCATCTGAAAATTCTTCCCGTCATCCCGACCGGAGCCGCCCGAAGGGCGGCGTAGCGGAGGGACCTCTTTTTGCTTCGCCGGCAACAAAAAAGGTCCCTCGACTGCACCGCCCTTCGGGCGGCTCCGCTCGGGATGACGAGGCTTTAAGTCCCGGTGGGAACGTGGCGGACCGCGCGGAACACGTCGCTGTCCCAGGGCATGCCCTCGGCCAGCGCGCGGGTCGCCGCAAGGTGCGCGGCGCTCGACTGGGTATGGTCGGTCAGGGGCCGCTCGCGCGCCTCCCAGGCGGCAAGCGCGGCCGGCAGGTCGTTGCGGCTCACGCCCTCGACAGCGACGGCGAGGCCGAGCGCGTTCATCATGGCGCATCCCGCCCCCTGGGCCAGCGTCGGCGGCATGGCATGCGCGGAATCGCCGACGATGGCGACACGGCCGGCCGACCAGCGCTCGAGCCGCGTCGTCTCATAGACGTCGTAACGACCCTTGGTGCCGATCGCCTCGAGCGCCGGCCGCAGGTCGGGGAAGCACGAGGCCCAGACGTCGGGATCGACCGGGATCGCCGACGCCGCGGCGTCGGCCACCGGCGCCATCATCGCCATGTACAACGAATCGGTGCCGCACGGCGTGTAGAGGATGCGCAAGGTGCGCGGCGCAAAGGCCCAGAAATCGATGACCTCGTCCCAGCGGCCGCCGACCAGCGGCCCGCGCGGCACCAGCACGCGGATGATGCCGTCGATGTACTTCTTCCGCGCTCCGGGCAAGGCAAGCGACTCGCGCACCGCCGAGCGCACGCCGTCGGCCCCGATCACCAGGTCGGCCTGCAGGCGACGCCCGTCGGCCAGGTGAAGCACGCCGTCCGGAGTTGCGCCGATGGCGCCCGAGTTCGTCTCCAGCTCGACACCCGCCCGGCGCGCCGCCGCCAGGATGGCGGAATAGAGATGCTGGCGCGACATCGTGAGCAGGCGGAAGTGCCCCTCGGAGTTGACCTTGCCGAAGGACATGCAGACGCCGTTGCGCTCGGTCCGGTAGCCCGGCGCGGCATAGGCTCCATCGGCCACGGCGTCGTAGGCACCGATCGCCTGCAGCACGCGCAGGCCGTTGTCCCAGATGAAGATGCCGGCGCCGAAGGCGCGCAGCTCCGTATCGATCTCGTGGACGCGGGCCGTCCAGCCGCGCTGGCGCAGCGCGATCGCGGCGACCAGGCCGGCGAAGCCGGCGCCGGCAATCTCGGCATGCATCACTCGGCAGCGGCCAGGTTCTTGCCGCCGAGCAGGCCGAGCTCCTGCACCCGCTCCTGAGTGTAGAGGTCGCTCCAGTTGATCCAGGATTTGTCGGTGACGAGGTTGGGATCGTAGCCGCGCTCGGGAATCTGCAGGCGCTTGCCGCCGATATGGACGTGGCGGATCCGCTTCTTGTCCTGGAGCAGGGCGATGTTGTCGATGGGCGAGCCTTCGACCGCGATGAAGTCGGCCTGCCGGCCCGGCGCCAGCACGCCGAGCTTGTCGCCGCGCGCCAGGAAGCGGGACGCCACCTCGGTGGCGCAGCGCAGCGCCTCAGCCGGCGTGAAGCCGAGATCGCGCACGAAGATTTCCAGCTCACGGGCATGCCATTCGCCGTAGGGCGTGACGGCAAAGCCGGTGTCGGTACCGGTCATCATCGGGATGCCGGCCTTGCGCGCCCGCTGCAGGTTGGCGCAGGCGATCTCGTACTCCCGGCTCGTATTCTCGATGCGGCCCTTGGTGGCGGCGCGCTCGTAGGACTGCGTGAAGTCTATGATGTTGCGCGGGAAGGTCATGGTCGGGCCGATGGCGGACCCCGACTTGACCATCGCGTCGAGGCATTCGTCGTCGAGATAGTAGGCGTGGAAGATCAGGTCGACGCCGGCGCGTGCCGAATAGAGCGTGGCCTCGCGGCCGCGGGCATGGACCACCACCTTGCGGCCGAGGCGCTGGGCCTCGGTCACCATGGCCGTCGTCTCATCCTGGTTGAAGGCGGCGATCAGCTCGCCGTCGGGCCGGGTCTGGAAGCCGTCCATGGCGATCTTGATGCAATCGACGCCGTTCTTGACCTGGACGCGGATCTCCTCGATCGCCTCGTCCTTGCTGGCGACCAGGCGGCCGATCGAGGTGTCGGGAGCGCCGATCCAGCTCGGATACCAGTCGGTCAGGCCCTGGCGCGAGGTGATGTAGCGGCCGGCCGCGGTGACGCGCGGTCCGTCGAACAGGCCGGCGACGATGGCGTCGCGCACCGAAAGGCTGATCTGCCCGGCATCGCCCGGGGCACAGATCGAGGTGTAGCCAGCGGCGACGACCTTCTGGGCGAAGAACATGCCGCGCAGCGCGCGGAATTCCATCGGCTGGTAGAGATCGATGTCCTCTTCGGTCTTGGCGTTGCCGTAGGCCAGGTGGACATGCACGTCGATCAGGCCCGGCATGACGAACAGCGAGTCGTAGTTCAGCACCGTCTCGCCGACGGCGACCGGCGGAGCACCCGCCGTCGGACCGACGTAGGAGAGCAGTCCGTTGTCGCCGTAGACAAGGGTCCCGCCTGTCGATGGCGCCGCCTGATCACCGGTGAAGAGAGAACCACACCGCACATGGGTCGCCATGAGACTGCCTCCGCTGTCGCCTGCCGCGAGGCTCCATCATAGGCCTCCTTCGCAAGAGATCGCAAAAGCCGGGCCAGGATCAGAGCCGACAAGCGGCTCGCCTATTCATCATGCTCGTGGCGGCAACCGGCCGCGGGCTGCGCGGATCTCCGCTACAGCGCGATCCCAGGCGGCGACGCGTTCGGGCCCGGCGGGATGCGTATCCAGGAAGGCGGTCGCCATTTGTTGCGAGCCGGCCGCCATGCTCAGCAGCAGGCCGCGCGCCTTGTCGAGGTCGATGCCGGCCCGGTACAGGATCGCCGCCGCCAGGTAGTCCGCCTCGCGCTCCTGCTCCTTGGAGAAGGAGAGATGGCCGATCTGACCACCGAGCTGGGCTGCCATCTGCGTCGTATCAGAGGTGGGGGCGCTGCCGGCGACGGCGCCGGCGATCCCGACGATGGCGACGCCGATCAGGGCGCCGATCATCTGATTGCGCACGCCTCTCGCGACGTGGTTGGCGGCGTGATGACCGATCTCGTGCGCCACCACCATGCAGACTTCCTCGTCATTGGCGGCAAATTCGACGATGCCGCGATTGAGCACGATCTGGCCGTATCCCGTGGCACCGGCATTCATCTCCCGACTGCGCGACAGCTGGAACCGCCAGTCGCATACGCCGACATCCATCTCGTGGCAGAGATGGGCGGCCGGCGCCCGCACGAGCTGAATCGCGTTGCGCAAGGTGCGGGCCACCTCGTCGTCGGAGACCGGGCGGCGCTGTGGCGGCGGTGTCATGCCTACCTCCGCCTGCGCCGTGGCGATGTCGCCATAGTTGACCTCGGGCAGCCGATGGACCGCGCCGGCACAGCCACAGACAAGACAACTCCCCGCCAGAGCCATGAAAGATCGCCGCTGCATGATCGCGCCCTCCCTGACCTGGAGGACGAGGCGACGGTGGCAGGCGTTACAGGGGAATCTTCGCCGGGAGCGCGTTCATGGTCTTCCGGACCGCCAGCCTCCGACCGGCCTCATGTTCATGAGCCGGCGAGACGCCGGCGGTCCGGAAGATTGCCAAAGAGCGCGGGAGTTGCGATGCCAGCATTGCAATTCTTGGCTATGGTGAGCCATGGAACTGGACGAAATCGACCTCCGAATCCTGGGCGCGGTTCAAAAGAATAATCGGCTTACCTCGGAAGCCATCGCCGAAAAGGTCGGCGTTTCCGCCACCGCCTGCCAGCGACGCCTGAAGCAACTGCGCGCCAAGGGCGTCATCGAGGCCGATGTATCCATCATTTCCGCGAAAGCCGCCGGCCGGCCGATCCAGATGCTAGTCCTCGTGACGCTGGAACGGGAGCGATCGGATATCATCGATCGCTTCAAGAAGGCGATCAGGACGACTCCGGAGGTCGTGAACGGCTTTTACGTCACCGGAGATGTCGACTTCGTGCTCTATGTCACCGCGCGCGACATGGAGGACTACGAGCAGTTCACGCGGCGCTTCTTCTATGAGAATCAGGACATCAAGGGCTTCCGAACGCTCGTCGTGATGGATCGCGTCAAGGTGGGCTTCGCCCTTCCTCTCCCGGGCGTCACAGACGCGCCCCGCCAGCGAAAGGCCCGTCGAGCGGGAGCGGCCGCGGGCTAGGACGCGGGTGCTCAAGCCTGCTTCGCGAACTCCCAGGCGCCGTGGGGATTGATCTGCCGTTGGGGCGTCGGGAGGCCCAGCATATCGCGCAAGGTCCCGTCGGGATATTCCGTGCGGAACAGCTTGCGACGCTGCAGCTCGGGAATGACGAGATCGACGAAGTCCATCAGTGACCGAGGTTGGACCGGGTTGATGACGTTGAAGCCGTCGGCCGCCTTGCTGCGGTACCAGTCCTCGAACTGATCCGCCACCTGACCAGCCGTGCCCTTGAAGATGACATGGCCCGCCGAGGGCACGATCAGCTTGTACATCTCGCGGATCGTCATCTTCTGCTGCTTGGCGAGCTGGTCGATCGACTTGCGATAGCTCGTCATGCCGACCACTTCCTCCGACATGTCGGGTAGCGGGCCGTCGATTGGATAGCCGGAGAGATCCTGCCGGCAGAACTTCGACAGCGAGGCGACGCCGACCGGCGGAGGGATCAGGTCCTGCAGCTCAGCATAGAGCTCGTCGGCCTCCGCCGCCGTGCGCCCGACATAGACGGTCACGCCCGGCATGATCTTCACCGCATCGGGGTTGCGCCCGCGCCGCTCGACGCGAGCTTTCTGATCGGCATAGAATTCCTGGGCCTCTTCCTTGGTCAGCGCGACCGAGAAGATCAGCTCGGCATGCTTTGCCGCCAGCTCGCGGCCCGGCTCCGACTGCCCTGCCGAGGCAAGAACCGGGTAGCCCTGCGGCAGGCGTGCGACGTTGAGCGGGCCTTGCACCGAGAAGTGCTTGCCGACATGGTTCAGCCGCTGGACCTTGGACGGCACGAGGAAATGACCGGTGGCCTTGTCTTCGATGAAGGCATCCTCGGCCCAGCTGTCCCACAGCCCCTTGCAGATCGTGACGAACTCGTCCGCGCGTTCGTAGCGCTCGTGACGCGGAACGTGCGCCGACCGGCCGAAATTGTGCGAGTCCCCTTCATAGTTTCCGGTGACGATGTTCCAGCAGGCGCGGCCGTTGCTCAGGTGATCCAGCGAACCGAACCGCCGCGCCAGCAGGAAGGGCTCGTCGTACGTCGTCACCGCCGTACAGAACAGGCCGATATGCCTGGTGTGCTGCGTCAGCGCGGCGAAGAGCATCAACGGATCGTAGGTCGATGGCCGGTCGGTGTTGGTATTGGCGACGAACATGACGGGATCGTCCATGGCGCGAACGGCGTTGCCGTCCGCCAGGAACAGCATGTCGAACTTGCCGCGCTCGGCGAGCTGGGCCTGGGCGATGAACACCTCGAACCGCATGTTGGTCTTCGGCCAAGCGTCCTTGTGCCGCCATCCCGCGAGATGGGCGCCAACCGGGAAGATGGTGGTCATGAGGTTCATCATGGATGGTCACTCACTCGGACAACGTTTCGCGGAAAGCAGCAATGTTCGTGCCGTCAGGCGACCGACGCCATGGCCAACCGGCAAAGGCTTGTGATGTCATAGACGGGAAGCTTTGCCTGACGGCGGATCGCCGGTGCGACGGCCGGAAACCCGGCACATTCAAACAGGATAACGGCTATCTCGCGATGCGCGGCGCACAGGCGCGCGACACAGGCACCGACATCCGCCTCGATGGCGGCAACGTCGATCGGCGGCGCTGGACGCTTCAATTCGTCGTGCCAGAATTTACCTCCTTCGATGCCACCGATCACAACCCGCGCCCGGTCGGCCGGATCGTCAACGCCAAGGAGTTCTTCACTGCAATGGGTCGAGTCGTACGTCAGCACCGCGATCTTGGCGGACGGCGCCAACTGCCGCAGCAGTACCGGAATCAGCAACAGGCTCGACATCACCACAGGCGCCTCGACGGCCGCGGCGACCGCCGCCTGATGCCGGATGGAGAAGCCGCAGGTCGAGCTTACGACGGCCGCGCCTCTCTCGACCAACCGCCGAGCGGCGACGACAAAGGCCGTTTCGAGCGCGGGGTCGGCGCGGACGACATTCTCCACCCAGGCACCCTCAACGATTTCGGAGATGATCGGGAAATCAAAGGTCGCCGGATCCAGCATGGATCCTGGCACAGGCGCCGGGGGCGTGGCGCCGGGCGGCAGACCGCGTTCGAGGCCCAGTATTCCGAGGGGGCGCAGCGGTCGCGGAATCATCGAGCAGATTCTTTCATCTGTGCAAGGCTTCGACCATCTGCCGCTGAACCTGGCGGCTGCGGAAAAGCACCATCTCCTTCCAGTCCAGGCGGTCCGGGTAAAAGTGCTCTCTCACGCGGCGCCGGATCTGACGGCCAATGTCGGTCTCGATTTCCGACGGCTGGTAGGCGTGAAGCCAATGATCCGCGCGCATTGCCGCCCTGCCCGACTCGGGAGAATACGTGCCGTATTCCAGGCAGACATAGACATGCCGATCGCCGAGGAGCCGCTGCCAGTACTCGTCCTGGGTGCCACTCAGGGTGACGGCCGAAGATGTGCCGAGATCCGGCGATGTGACGGAAAGACCGAAGATATCGCGCGCACGTTCGTAGCCCGCGATGCCCGATACGGCCTCGCATTGAAGCTCGCCATATCCATAGGGTCCGAGGCCGGTGTGGTAGTCGACGATGACGACAAGCTCGCGCGCGCCGATGCCGTGGTCGGCCACGATCCGCTCGAGCGTCCGGCGCGCCACGGTCGGGCCGAAGCCGCCGAAGAAGACGCCCGTCGCATGCCGGTACTGCCCGCTGCTGCGCGCCTTGCGAAAGGCAAGCTCTCCGTGCTCCTCGCGGAACGCCTTTATCTTCGCCTCGGCTGCTTCCACGACGGGGCCGTCCAGCTCGCGCGTAACGAAGCAATCCGCCAGCAGGTCGTAGGCATCGTTGTGCGGCAATGGTGCCGAGAAATCGACGAAGTTCCGATTGAGGTCGCATCCCTCCTGCGTCACGCGGCGGTCCCAGGCAAAGCCATAGGGGTTGAGCGCGTGGATCAGCAGCATCGCCTGACCCGATTCGAGCCTCTCGTGTCCCTTCCCGGCCAACCAATCGAGCTGTGCCGCGGATCCGCAATAGCCCTCGGCGCCATGCGTCGCCGACACCAGGACCCCGACGCTGGACGCGCGCCGGTCGCCGAACCACGCGACGTCAGTCGAAAGATCCTTTTCACCGGGGCCCTGCGCCGAGGATGGATAGGCAACGGCTTCACCGCCGGCCTTCGCCACATGGTCGTGGAATTTCCGGCGGGCGTCGAAGTAGGTCGCCGAAAAGTGCCTGTTCGCGGCGTCGACGATGGCGTCGTTCATCACAACCCGATGCCTACAGAACGAACAGCTTGCGCGGCGCGCCGGTCAGCGTTTCCACGCCGGAACCGGTGACGCGGATGCTTTCGCTGATGACATAGCCGAAATCCTCGTCGACCCAATTACCCAGCATCAGATGGAAGGTCATGTTGGGCTTGAGTTCCGTCATGTCTCCTTCCTTGAGGCTCGCGGTCGGCTCCGACCAGTCGATGCCCAGCGCGTACCCGCAACGCGACTCCTTCTTGAAGCCCGCTTTCTCGAGCGTGCGGTTGAAGGCGACCGCAACGTCGCTGCAGGTGGCACCTGGCCGCACCGCCTTCAACGCGGCTTCCAGGCTTTCGACCTGCGCGTCATGCAGGCGCTTGAGGCGATCCGACGGCGCGCCGATCGAATAGGTGCGCATGATCGGCGCCACATAGCCGTGTCGGCATCCCCCCAGCTCGAGATTGATCTGCGAGCCATCGCGGAAAACGTCCTCGGTCCACGGAATATGACAGGTGCCGATACGGGGCGAGGCGCAGAGATACATCGACTTCAGAGCGGTTCCCGGCTTGCCGTTGACCCCGCGCATCAGCGTCCCGACGATCTCCGCCGCCGCATCCGCTTCGCGCACGCCCGGACGGATGACCTCCGCCGCCCGCAGGATCGCCGCATCGGAGATCGCGGCAGCCTCCCGCATGATCTCGATCTCGAGGTCGGACTTCACGCCCCTGATCCAGGCGATCGCCCTGGTGAAGTCGACGATCCGGGCCTTCGGCAGCCGCGCCTTGAATTTGGCGACGGTATCGGCCGGCAGGTTGCCCGCTTCCAGTCCAATGCCGCGACCGTCGACGCCGAGCTCGACGAGAAAATCGATCACCTTGTCGTACCCATCCTTTTCGGGATGGGCGATGAGGTCTTCTGGATAGCCGACGATCTTGTCCCGGCCCATGAACGTCTGATGGTGCGCGGCGGGAGCGTCCATGCGGCGCATGAAGAAGGTCGGCTCCTCGTCTCGGACCGACACGACGAGCCCCTGCGGCACATAGGCGGACAGGGACGTGTAGCCCGTGAGGTAGGTGATGTGGGATGCATTGTTGACGACAAGTGCTTCGACTTCCCGCCGCGCCATCTCCGCCTTGACGGCTGCCAGCCGCCGCAAATACTCCGATCTCGGGAAGACCTGTGGCGCTTTACCGATCGTCATCGTCGTCACTCCCTCGCAGGACCCTAGAGCTCGTTCATCACATGGCGGGTCGCGTCGGCTGCGATCGCGACCATCTCGTCGACTTCCTGGCTGCTCATCACAAGCGGCGGCGAAAAGCCCATGATATCGCCATGAGGCATCGCCCGTACGATCAGACCGCGGTCGCGCGCCGCCTGGGCGATGCGCGCGCCGACCTTCAATTCGGGCGCGAAGCGCGTCCGCGCCGCGGGATCTGCCACGAACTCGATCGCCGCCATCATGCCGACGCCGCGCACCTCGCCGACGATTGGAAGGCCGTCGAATGCCCGATGCAACGTCTTCTGCAGATGCGCACCGGTGGTCTTCGCCTGGCCCGGGATGTCCTCGCGTTCCACGATGTCGAGAACGGCGTTGGCTGCCGCGACCGCGAGCGTATGGCCCGAATAGGTGTAGCCGTGCGCGAAGGCGCCGACCTTTTCCGAGGCGTTCTCCATGACCTCGTAGACGCGCGCGCCGACGATCGAGGCGGAGAGCGGCACATAGGCCGAGGTGATGCCCTTGGCGATCGTGATCAGGTCCGGCTCGATGCCGTACATGTCGCATCCGAACATCGCGCCGGTACGGCCGAACCCCGTGATCACTTCATCGGCAATCAGCAGCACGTCGTGCTTCCGCAGCACCTCCTGGATTGCCGGCCAATAGCCCATCGGCGGCGGCGTGATCCCGCCCGTGCCCAGCACCGGCTCGCCGATGAAGGCGCCAACGGTTTCCGGCCCCTCGCACAGGATCAGCTCGTCCAGCTCGCGGGCGCGGCGCAGAGAGAACTGTTCCTCGGATTCACCTGCTTCGGCGCCCCAGTAATGATGCGGCACGCCCGTGCGCAGGATACCGGGGCGCGGCAGGTCCATGTGGTCATGATAGAAGCTCAGGCCCGTCATGGAGCCCGATACGACGGAGCTGCCGTGATAGCCGCGTTCGCGCGCGATGATCTTCTTCTTGGCGGGCAGGCCACGCAGGTTGTTGTAGTACCAGACGATCTTGGCGTTCGTCTCGTTGGCATCGGAGCCGGAGAGGCCATAGAAGACCTTGCTCATCTTCCCCGGCGCCATCGCCACGAGCCGGCCGGACAAGCGGGCGAGCTGCTCCGTCGTATGCCCGGCATAGCTATGATAGTAGGCGAGCTTGTGCGCCTGCGCGGAGATCGCCTCCGCGACCTCGGTGCGGCCATAACCGATATTGACGCAATACAGTCCGGCAAAGCCGTCGATGAATTCGCGGCCGGCGCCGTCGCGGATGCGCGATCCCTTGGCCGTCTCGACCACGGTCGTCTCGGCCGTACCATGGGCATGCCCATGCAAGCTTGTGAAAGGATGCAGCGTGGCCGCCCGATCGAGGGCGATGACTTCGTCCAGATCCAGCGAATTGCGGCGCAGAACAGCGGACATATCTTCAGCCTTCTTTCATTCCGGTTTTGAGAACGGCGCTCCGACGGAACGATTGTGCGCCAGCTCCTGCCGATGGTTGCCGCAAAACGACAGGCCTTTGCTCCGATTTCCTGCGTTCAACCGGCGCTCACGCAGTTTTTCGGCGCAGCCATGGCAAATCGACCAATGCAGGAATCCTGCGTATGGAGCGGCAATCCGGCGGTTTCGCCTGCGCATGATGGTTCATTCGCCGCAAATCTGCAGCGTGGCCGGCTATGATCTTCACGGGTAGTGGTCCACCCGGACCAGGGGGCGAAGGGAGTCGAACAGCCGCTTTGCTGTTCGCACCGGCATGTCCGCGTCGGGGCGGCGCGCTGCACCGCGAACTGCGTTGACAGGCCTATTGGCCCGATCGTTGCACGGTTTGTTGAAGCATCACCCTTCGCTTCATCACGCGGCGTACATGGGCAACGGCGAAACGCGCTTCGTTTGTGATGTGAGAAAGCAGCAAGGAGATCAGCGATGAGACGGCGTCCCTTTTTGAAGCTTGCACCGACTTTTGCCGCCACTGCGGTCGCAGCGCCTTATGTGCATGCGCAGTCGAAAAAGTTTGCCGGCGTTACGCTGCGCATCAACGGCTACGGCGGGACATACGACAGCGCGCTGACGGCGAACGTGGCCAATCCGCTGGAGGAAAAGTATGGACTCAAGGTCCGGTTCATCGCCGGCTCGACCGACGCCGACCTGGTCAAGACGGTCGCCAGCCGGGACAACCCTCCCTACGACCTGTTCATGGGCGACAGCCCGCACATGGCGCAACTGACCGAGGCGAGCATGCTCGAGCAGATCTCGCCCTCGGACGTTCCCAATTTCGCCCGCGTGTTCCCGAATTTCCGCGAGTTCGGCAACTACGCCGCGCCCTTCAGCGTCGCGACGGTCGTGCCCATCTACAATTCGAAGCTCGTGAAGGAGCCGATGACCTCCTACTCCGACATCGCGCGGCCCGATCTGAAAGGTCGCGTCGTTGTCGCGAGGCCCGGTTCCACGCCTGCCGCGCTCATGATGCTGGGTATCGCCCACGAGAACGGCGGCTCGATGACGAACATGGAGCCCGCCTACAAGGTCATGGCCAATGCCAAGGCCAATATCATGGCGATGCCGCCGACGACGGTCACGCAGCTCCAACTTTTCATGGACGAAGAAGGCACGGCCGGCGTGTTCTGGGATGGACGGGCGCACGAGATGCGCACCAAGGGCAAGCCGATCGTGACCGTCTTCCCGAAGGCGGGCGTCTATGGCGTGACGAGCTACACCGCCATCCTCAAGGGCTGCAAGTATCGCGAAGCGGCGAACGCCTACATTGACCAGCTCCTTTCCGACCAGGGAATGCTGGCCATCCCCAACGCGCTGCGCTACGGCGTCACGACGGACGTCAAGCTCTCCGACGAGCTCAAGAGCGAGCTGCTCTTCAATTCGCCGGAACGCGTCGCGCTGAAGCAGCCTGTCGACTGGTCGCAGCTCATGAAGCTGCGCGGCGAATGGGGCGAAAAGGTCAACAAGATACTTGGCGGGTAAGCAGCGCCGGAGCATCAACGACCTTGCAATCCACGCCAGCCAAACCGGGCCGCGAGTGCCTCCTGCTCCTCATCTCGCCGCTGCTCGCGATCCTGATCGCCTTCCTCGTCCTGCCCCTCGTCTGGCTGTTTCGCGCCAGCTTCTACACGGGCGAGGGCTTCGTCGAGCGAAGCGGCTTCTCCCTCGCCCACTATGAGCACTTTCTCTTCGACGCCTATTACCTATCGGTCCTGGTGGAGACGCTGCTCTACGGCGTCGTCACGGCTGTCGTCTGCGCCCTGATCGGCTTCCCCGTCGGCTATTCGCTGGCGCGGTTGGCGCCCGCGCGACGGCGCTGGCGAATGATCATCGTCATCCTGCCGTTGACCCTCAGCCTGGTCGTCGTGGTGTTCGGCTGGGTCGCCGTCCTCGGCCGCTCCGGCCTCGTGAATTCCATCCTCGTTGCTTCCGGCCTGTTCGACTCGCCCAAAACGCTGCTCTTCAACAAGACGGCGGTGGTCGTCGTCCTGGTTCAGCAGACCATCCCCTTCATGATCCTCTCGGTCATGAGCGTCGTCGCACAGATCGACCCGGTCCTCGAACACGCCGCCGCCAACCTCCGCGCCAACCGCTTCGTCACCCTCACGAGGGTCGTCATTCCCCTCGCCGCGCCCGGAATCCTGGCGGGCTTCGTGCTCGTCTTCGTCATCGCCATTTCGGCCTTCATCACGCCGATGCTGGTCGGCGGCAGCCGTATCCGCATGATGGGCAGCTTCATCTACGAGCAGATGATGTCGTCGATGAACTGGTCTTTCGGCGCGGCAATGGCTTTCATCATCCTGGGTGCGGGGTTGTTGTTCACGGCGCTCCTGAACGCTCTCGCCCGCCGCTTCGTCCGGAGATAAGGCTCATGCGGAAGGATCTGATCGATCGTATCATGTCGGCCTCCGGCCTGGTCGTTCGTGTCTGTGTCTACGTGATGCTGGCCTTGCCGGCCGTCATCGTAATCGTCTCGTCCTTCGCCGCCGACAATGTGCTGAGCTTTCCTCCCACCGGCTTTTCGCTGCGCTGGTACAAGAGCGCCTTTGCCAACGAAGAGTTCATGTCGTCGCTCTGGACCAGCACCTATATCGGCATCCTGGCATCGTGCCTCTCCCTCGGCATCGGCTTTGCCGCCGCCTTTGCCATCGACCGCTACGAATTCCCGGGCCGCGCCGCTTTCCAGGCGCTCGCCCTCTCCCCCCTGATTGTCCCGGGCATCGTCCTGGGCATCGGCCTGCTCTACCTGTTCGCCTGGACCGGCCTCAATCAGACATTGGCGGGCATTCTTCTTGCCCATGTCGTGCTCGCGATCCCCTATGTAGTGCGCACCGTCCTCGCCAGCCTCAGCCTGTTCGACCGGCGTCTCGAGGAAGCCGCGATGAACCTGCGAGCGCCGCCGTGGGTCGTATTGCGGCGCGTGACGTTTCCCATGCTCCTGCCCGGCGTCCTGTCGGCGGCCGTGTTCGCGTTCGTCGTCTCGTTCGGCAACGTCACGGTTACCGCCTTCCTGACCTATGACGATACGGTGACGTTGCCGGTACGCCTGTTTTCCTATGTGCAGCAAAGCTCGGGCCCGTTCGTGGCCGCCATCTCGAGCATCATGATCGCCGTGACCCTGATCGTGATCCTGGCGATCGAGCGACTGATCGGCGCGGAAAGACTGGCGTAGGCATGAAGAACAACAAGGACGTCGTGGTCTCCCTGCAGGGCGTCTCCAAGCGCTACGGAGACGTCACAGCCGTTGAGACCCTTTCGCTGGACGTTCGCCGTGGCGAGCTGCTTTGCCTGCTGGGACCCTCGGGTTGCGGCAAGACGACGACGCTCCGGATGGTGGCCGGCTTCGTTGAGCCGTCCGAAGGTGCCGTCGTCATCGACGGCCGGGACATGACGCGGGAGCCTCCCTATCGTCGCGACACCGGCATGGTGTTCCAGAACTACGCCCTGTTCCCCCACATGACGACGGCGCAGAACATCGCCTTCGGCCTCGAAAACCTGAAATGGCCCAAGGCCGACAGGGAAAAGCGCGTCCAGGAAATGCTGACGCTGGTCGAACTGGCCCATCTCAGCGATCGGCTGCCCGCGCAACTGTCCGGCGGCCAGCAGCAACGCGTGGCGCTGGCGCGAGCGCTCGCCATGCGACCCGCCGTCCTGCTTCTGGACGAACCCTTCTCGAACCTCGACGCCCAATTGCGCGTGCGCATGCGCGAGGAACTTCGCGACGTCATTCGCAAGGTCGAGATCACCACCATCTTCGTGACGCACGATCAGGAAGAGGCGCTGATGCTTTCGGGATCGCATCTGCGTCATGAACAAGGGAAAGCTCGAGCAGGTCGGCACACCAGCGGACATCTATGAAAGGCCCGCCAGCCGCTTCGTGGCGCAATTCGTCGGCTGGTGCTCCCTGGTCGACGGCATTGTCGACGGCAAGGGAAACTTCGTGTCGGGACACGGACTGGCCTTCAAGAGCGGCCTGCCGCCCGGAGCCGCGACGGCGGTCATTCGACCGGAGCATGTCAGGGCAAGCGGCCCGGATCCGGTGGATGCCCATCCGGCCTATACGGCAAAGATCATCAGCAGCGACTACTACGGCGGCATTTCCCGCCTCTCGCTCAGCGTCTGCGGCGAACAACTGATGATGGATGGTCACTTTCCGGAAGATCGACGGCCGCGCGCCGGCGACGAGATCGCGATAACGCTCGAAGCCGCTCACATCCGTACGATTCCAGTGGAGCCTGCGACGTAAGTCCTTTAGGCGGACCTGGAGGTCCGCGTTCCAAGACGCTAGCCCGGGACCGAGAGTGGCTCCGGAGACCCGCCGACCGGGCGGCGCAGGCAGGCGACGTGGTGGCCGGGCGCCACCTCGACGAGGGGCGGCGCCGTCACCTTGCACTCGGCCACCGCATAGGGGCAGCGGGTGTGGAAGTGGCAGCCGGGCGGCGGCTTGGCCGGGCTCGGCACGTCGCCCTGCACGATCCGCTTGCGCTTGCGCCGCCGCTTGGGATCGGGCGCCGTGGCAGCCGACAGCAGCGCCTCGGTGTAGGGATGCAAGGGCTGGGTGAAGAGCGTGCGCTTGGTCGTAAGCTCGACGATGCGGCCGAGATACATCACCGCGATGCGATGGCTGATGTGGCGCATCACGGCAAGGTCGTGGCTGATGAAGAGATAGGCGAGCCCGTATTCCTCCTGCAGGTCGATCAGGAGATTGAGCACCTGCGCCTGCACCGAGACGTCGAGCGCCGACACCGGCTCATCGGCCACGATCAGCTCGGGATTGACCGACAGGGCCTTGGCAATGCCCAGCCGCTGGCGCTGGCCGCCCGAGAATTCGTGGGCGTACTTGCGCATGGCCTCGGGTCTCAGGCCAACGCGCCGGAAAAGCTGCGCGACCCGCTCACCCGTCTCGCTGCCGCGCGTGATGCCAAAATTTTCCAACGGCTCGCCGACGATCGTGCCCGACGACAGGCGCGGGTTCATCGAAGAGTACGGATCCTGGAAGATCGTCTGGATGCGGCGGCGGTGTTGCCACATCGCGCCGGGCTTGAGTTTGGTGACGTCCTCGCCGCTCAGCAGGATGCGCCCGGCGGTCGGCTCGATCAGCTTCAGCACGGTCTTGCCGATCGTGGACTTGCCGCAGCCCGACTCGCCCACCAGCCCCAGCGTCTCGCCCTTGGCGATGCTGAAGCTGACGCCATCGACCGCCCTCACCTCGCCCACCCGCCGCTGCAGCAGGCCGCCCAGGATCGGGAAGTGTTTTACGAGGCCGTCGACCTCGAGAACGGGTGCATTCGGGGCCGCGCTCACAGCTTGACCTCCCAGCAGGCGACGGTGTGCCCCCCGCCGGCATCGACGAACGGCGGCAGCGTGGCGCGACAACGATCGGTCGCGAGCTCGCAGCGCGCGGCGAAGGCGCAGCCGACGATCGGCTGGGTCAGGATCGGCACCAGACCGGGGATCTCCTGCAGGCGCGGCCGCGTGCCCGCGGCGTCGGCCTCGACGTCGAGCCGCGGGATCGCCCGCATCAGGCCGCGCGTGTAGGGATGCAGCGGGTTCTCGAACAGCGCCTCGACCGGCGCCTCCTCGACCTTGCGCCCGGCATACATCACGACGACGCGTTCGGTGGTCTCGGCGACGACGCCGAGATCGTGGGTGATCAGCACGATGGCGGTGCCGGTCTTCTCCTTGAGCTCGATCATCAGATCGAGGATCTGCGCCTGGATGGTGACGTCGAGCGCCGTCGTCGGCTCGTCGGCGATAAGGACCTGCGGATCGCAGCTGAGCGCCATGGCGATCATGACGCGCTGGCGCATGCCGCCCGAGAGCTGGTGCGGATATTCGTCGAGCCGGCGTCTGGCGTCGGCGATGCGCACCAGGTCGAGCATCTCGCGGGCGCGATCACGTGCCGCCGCCCACGACACATTCATATGGCGCACGACGTTCTCGGCGATCTGCGTCCCCACCGTCAGCACCGGGTTCAGGCTGGTCATCGGCTCCTGGAAGATCATGGAGATGCGATGGCCGCGCAGGCTCTTCATCTGCTGTTCGGAAAGGTGCGTGAGCTCGTTGCCTTCGAAGCGGATGGAGCCCTGGGCGATGCGGCCGGTCTCGGGCGGGATCAGGCGCAGAATGGAGAGCGCCGTGACCGACTTGCCGCAGCCTGATTCGCCCACGATGCCCAGCGTCTCGCCGCGCGCCACGTCGAACGACACGCCGTCGACGGCGCGCACGACGCCGTCCAGGGTGTTGAACTGGGTATGGAGGTCGCGGACCTCGAGGATCGCGCTCACGCCCATCGCCTCATTGGCCGCTCCTCACAGGCGCCTCGCCAGGCGCGGATCGAGCCTATCGCGCAGGCCGTCGCCTAAAAGGTTCACCGCCAGCACCGTGACGGCCAGGAACGCGCCGGGAATCAGGATCGTCCAGGGCGCAATCTGGAAGAAGGTCTTGCCCTGGGAGATGATGTTGCCCCAGCTCGGCGTTTCCAGCGGCACGCCGGCGCCCAAGAAGCTCAGGCTCGCCTCGATCAGCATGGCGGAGGCGCAGACATAGGTCGATTGCACGATCAGCGGCGCCAGGGTGTTGGGCAACACATGGCGCACCAGCAGTTTCATGTTCCTGGTGCCGCCGGCGATGGCGCTTTCGATGTAGGGCTGGGAGCGGATCGACAGCACCACGGCGCGGACCACGCGCACGACGCGCGGCACCTCGGGAACGATGATGGCAACGATGACGATGCCGAGCCCGGGCCGCGCCAGCGTGATCAGGGCGATGGCGAGCAGGATCGAGGGGATCGCCATCAGGCCGTCCATGATGCGCATGACGAAGCCGTCGATGCGCTTGAAATAGCCACAGGCGATCCCCAGCGCGAGGCCCAGCGCGCTCGAGATCACGGCCACCGAGAGGCCGACGATCAGCGATACGCGCGCGCCGTAGATCGTGCGCGAGAAGACGTCGCGGCCAAACTGGTCGGTGCCGAACCACCAGCGCTCGGAGGGCGGACGCAGGCGATTGACCGGCGCGATCTTGAACGGGTCGTGCGTGGCGATCAGCGGCGCGAACACCGCCATCAGGATCAGCAGGGCAAGCATGACCGCGCCGAAGGCGATGGTCGGGTTGCGTCGGATCCCCGTCCACAGCGAGAAACGCCGCGGCGGCAGGACGAGATCGTCGGTGATGACGGTCATGTCAGTACCGGATGCGGGGATCGAGGAAGGCGTAGGAGATGTCGATGATCAGGTTCACGACGACCTTGACGCCGGCGAACACCAGGATCAGCCCCTGGACGATGGGATAGTCGCGCTTCAGCACGGCATCGACGGTGAGCCGGCCGAGACCCGGGATATTGAACACGGTCTCGGTGATGACCACGCCCGAGATCAGCAGCGCAATGCCGATGCCGATCACGGTGACGATCGGCACCGAGGCGTTCTTGAGCGCATGCAGCAAGAGCACGCGGTCGGTTGCCAGGCCCTTGGCGTTGGCGGTGCGGATATAGTCCTGCTGCAGCACCTCGAGCATGGACGCGCGGGTGATGCGGGCGATCAACGCCATGTAGGTGACGCCGAGCGCCACCGAGGGCAGGATCAGGCTTTCGACGAACGGCCAGAGGCCGGCGCTCATCGGCTGGTAACCCTGCACCGGCAGCAGCTGCCATTGCACGGCGAAGAAATAGATCAGGACATAGGCCAGCACGAACACCGGCATGGCGAAGCCCAGCACGGCAAAGCCCATGACCACGCGGTCGACCAGCTTGCGTGCCTTCCAAGCCGCGACGACGCCGATGGGGATGGCGAGCGACACGGCAACGACCAGCGTCGACAGCGTGAGCGCGATGGTGGGCTCGACACGCTGCGCCATCAGGCGCGTCACCGGCAGGTTGGAGAAGATCGACACGCCCAGGTCGCCCTGCAGCAGCGCCCACACCCAGACGACGAACTGCTCGACCAACGGCCGGTCGAGGCCGAGCTTCATGCGCACGGCCTCGATCGCCTCGGTGGTGGCGTCGTCGCCGGCGATGATCGCCGCGGGATCGCCCGGCGCCAGGCGCAGCAGGAAGAACACGAACAGCGCCACCACGGCCATCACCGGCAGGGTGGCGAATAGACGACGGATGATATAGGCGGTCACAATGCCTCATTCGGCCGTCGTCCGCGCGCTCAGCGCGCGGACGACGGCCTGCGTGATCATTTCTTGGTAATGCCCCACAGCACCGCCAGCCCGGTGTTGGGCACGATGCCGTCGATGCGGTCGGCGCGATAGGCGAGTGGCGTGTCCCACTGGCCGAACGGCAGGAACACGACGGTCTCCATCGCCTTGGTCTGCAGCTCCTTGGCGATCTTCTTGCGCTCCTCCTCGGTCGAGGCCATGCCGAAGGCGTTGCGCAGCTTCTCGACCTCGGGATCGCACGGCCAGCCGAACAGGCCCTTGTCGCAGGCAGCGCCGATCCAGGTGTGCAGCACCGGATTGGACGAGCCGACGCCGCCCGACGTGGTGACGAAGATGTTCCAGCCGCCCTGCGCCGGCGGCTCTTTCTTGGCGCGACGCGACACGACGGAGCCCCAGTCCATCGACTGGACGTCGACGTTGATGCCGGCCTCGCGCATCGCCTGGATCAGCACCTGCGTGGCAGGCGTAATGGTGTTGTGGTCGGTGGCGGCGAGGATGGTGATCGGCTCGCCGTTGTAACCTGCCTCCTTGAGGAGCTGCAGCGCCTTCTTCGGATTGTACTCCTTCATGAAGGCCGTGCCGCCGTCGTTCTCGTACGGCCCGCCGCAGGTCAGCAGTCCCGGGCAGACGCGGTAGTACTTGGGATCGCCGACGATGGCGCGCAGGAAGTCCTCCTGGTTGATCAGGTAGTACATCGCCTGGCGCGCCTTCACGTTGTTGAAGGGCGGATGCAGGTGATTGAGCCGGATCATGCCCTGCGTGCTGTCGATCGTGCCCGTCTTCATCAGCTTGACGCCGCGCGCCTTGGCGAGCAGCGGCAGGAAGTCGTTGGGCGGCTGTTCGTAGAAATCGATCTCGCCGTTGACCAGAGCCGACATCGCCGTCTGCGGATCGGAGATCCACACCAGCTCGATACGGTCGACGCCGGGGATCTTGCCGCCGGCGAAGGACGACGGCGCCTCGGTACGCGCCACGTAGTCCTTGTTCTTGAGATAGACCGCCTTGCTGCCCGGCACCCACTGGTCCTTGGCGAAGATGTAGGGACCCGAGCCGACCGATTCCTTGACCTGCTGCTGCGGGTCGGTCTGGGCATCCTTCTCGCGCATGATGGCGGCGATCGAGCTCTGACTCTTGCCCAGCGACTCCAGCACCATGCCGTAGGGCTCGCGCAGCACCATGGTGAAGGTCTTGTCGTCGACCGGCTCGAGCTTGGTGACGAAGCCCATCAGGCGCTGGCCGACGCCATCCTTGGCACCCCAGCGCTTCAGCGAAGCGATCACGTCCTTGGTGGTGACCGGCGAGCCGTCGTGGAACTTCAGCCCGTCGCGCAGGGTGAAGGTATAGGTCATCCGGTCGGGGCTGATCTCGTACTTGCCGACCATCTGCGGCTGCGGCTTCTGGTTGGCGTCGTTGCCGAACAGCGTGTCGTAGACCAGCGCGCCATGAATGTTGGCGATCGTCTGGGTCGTCCAGATCGGATCGATGACACGCACATCGGCATGCATCACCGCCTTCAGCACCTTCTCCTGCGCCATCGCCGAAAACGGCAAAGCGAGCGCAGCAAGGCCGGCCATTACCCGGAATATCATTTGAGTCCCTCTAAAGCTCCCCGATCCCATGCACAAACTATGCAAAGCGACCTGCGCCTGTCCAGCAAACTCATGCTCTTCCGGACCGCGCGCATCCTGCGCGCATC